>JBJOKS010000023.1:0-101676 GCA_046045965.1 Cyanobacteriota bacterium
TGTACTATCAGCAGAGGCAGCAATTTCATTACCATTGCGATAGTATTGGGATTGTCCGTTCATTTTTTCATGAAATTGAGTACCAGCAACAACTGTAGGATTGAAAGCATCAAAATTCAAAATCAGGTGGGAAACGCTATATCACTTACAGCCAACCCCGCAAGCTATAAATAAAATGACCAATATATTCTTTTAAAGCAGTAGTAAACTGGTTCAAGTTATTAGTGTCAGGTAATAAATTCAGTATAGCGGCTTTGGGAGTGCTGACTAATTCTTCCAGTTCACCCCGACTAACAAGAAAATCAGTAGGTGCAGGGATGATATCAATACCTTGACGTTGAAAAATTTTCAGCGATCGCGGTGTGTGCATTGCAGAAGTTACTAATAATACCTTTTTAATTCCCCGATTTTCGAGAATTTTCTTCACATTTACAGCATTTTGATAAGTGTTTAAAGAATTTGGTTCTTGAATTATCGCCTCTGAAGGAATACCAATAGATGTGAGGATAGTAGCCATATCTGCTGATTCTGGGGAACCACTACCACGCCAATCAATGCGGCCACCACTTAAAATAATTATAGGCGCTTTTTTTTGCCGATAGAGTTGAGCAGCATAAATAACGCGATCGCCAGATTCACTTAAATCAACAGTCGGACGCGGCCAAATACCTGATTTAGTAGCACCACCCAAAACCACAATCGCCTCAGCCTGTGGTATTTCAGTAGTAGGGATATTTTGCCATTCTAGCGATCGCACCAGATTTTTCGCCACCCAACCATTACTACAAACCAGTAATAAAGTTAAAGACAGAGAAATACAAATAGCCGCAATTTTTGGACGTTTCCATAAAGTTACCAAAGCCACTATTAAACTAACACTGGCTAATCCCAGAGGATAAAAAAACAAAGGCAGTAATTTAGAAAGATATAGGAACATAATTCATAATTGGTAATTGCTAATTGGGTTATTAACCTCCCCTGCTTCCCTTGCCTCCCCTGCTCCCAGTAAAGAGTCCCCAGTAAAGAGTCCCTAATTTTATCTTTGCCAAAAGCGGAAATTGAAACTTCCAGAAGCGCGACGATAACGAGGGCTAGATAGTCTTTTTTGCCTTCTGGTACTCCTTTCATTAGGTTCTGCGATATCTGCTTCTGCGATAATTTCATCTGATAGCTGAGTTTTAGTTGCTTCCTTACTTCTCCACCAAGCAATAATCCAACCACCACCTAAAGCCGCTATTCCCCCAAATAAAATACTTATTGGTGCTGTATAACCGAGAAACAGAAAACCGAACATGAAGAATAACCAGTATTTCAGTGCTGCATCAATGCCATCATTAGAAGCTACATCGGGTATTTGGGGGTTATTTTCATTGACTGTTGTGAACCAACCTAAAGCAGAACCACCCATAATCCCCACAAACAAACTCAGGATGGGTGAAGCTCCTGCGAAACTGGAGATCAGAATTAAGAGAAACCCAAATACCAACTGAGAAAAAAAGTTTGGTGAAGAGGATAATATTTCGCTGAGGATATTTTTGTTAGATGCCATAATTTGTATTCAAAAGGGAGTCAGGAGTCAGGAGTCAGGAGTCAGGAGTCAGAAGAAGAAAAATAAATTTCCCCTGCTCCTCTGTTCCTCTGCCTCAAATTAATTCTTGCAATTGTGAATCTAGTGGTTTAGTAGTATCCAATATTTTAATATAGGGTTGTTCTTTGTCTGTGAATGGTTCAGCTTGGTTGAGTTGGGACACCAATAAATCTGCGGTAGCATCAGCAATATCACCAGTACGGTTGATAAGACGCTCTTGCAATACTTCTAGTGGTGCAGTGCAGTGGATAATCTGTAGGGGTAGTTGATGTTGGGTAGCGTGATTTATCGCATCCTGGCGTAAATCCTGACGGTCATACTTGGCATCTAAAATCACACACCAACCTTGATTAGCCAGTGTAATTCCTAATGTCAATAACCTGTCATAAGTCTTTTGAGTCATCTCAGGTGTATATATTTCATCTCCACCCCGTTCTAACAGAGGAATTCCAGCTAAATGTTTACGCACCGCATCTGAGCGCAGGTGAACTGCTCCTATCTGACGGGCTAAATACTTAGCCGTGGTGCTTTTGCCTGAACCTGATAAACCTGACATCAAAATTACTTGTCCTTGCTTGGGTTTAGTATACTCCCAAGCCTGGTGATAATATGCAGATGCTGTTTTTGCAGCTTCTTCTTTTACCTCTGGGGGTACACTAGGATCATCTAATAAAAATGAAGTCACCTTTGCCCGCACATAAGCTTGACGGCTTAGATATAAAGCTAATACCTGTAGACCTTCCCAGTCTCCAGTTTGCTCAGTATAAGCATTTAAAAAAGCATTTCCTAAGTCTTTACGCCCTTTTGCTTCAATATCCATGACTGTAAACGCCACATCATACATGACATCCACGAAGCGAAATGGCTCATTAAATTCAATGCAGTCAAAAAGCATGATTTTATCATGCCACAGAGCAATATTTCGCAGGTGTAAATCCCCGTGACATTCACGAATGTAGTTATTAGTAATTCTGCTGGTAAATAATTCTGGACGTTGAGCGAAAAATTTATCTGTATATGCTTTTGTTTCGTCAAACTGTTGCTGTGTTTGAGGTCCACCAATATACTTTAAAGTTTGCTCATAATTCTCATCAATAGCCAACCGCACTTGTGAGACTTCCCCAAAGCTGTGAATGTAATCATTGGTCTGGGCTTTAGCATGATAATCAGCTACTACCCGTCCCAATTCTTGCAAGAGCATTTCATTTAACTTACCCTGGGCAAAAAGTTCACTAAATAGGGCATTTTGGGGAAACTGGTGCATTTTCAGCGCATATTCTACAACTTCTCCCGTTCCTTCTAAATGGTACTGTTCCCCTGTCAAAGTCACAGGTAAAACTTGTAAATATAATTCACCTGCGCCTCGTTGGTTTAAACTTAACTCTTGCTGACAAAAATGCAGTCGCTTTTCTAAAGTGGAGTAGTCTAGAAAGCCAAAATTCACAGGTTTTTTCAGCTTATACACATAATTGCCAGTTAGCAGCACATAAGAAACATGAGTTTGAATGAGTTCAATTGGTTCTGTTACCGCATGAGGATAAAATCCTGGTTGTAACATTTGTTCAATTAATGCTGGAAGATTTGCTTCTGTCATAGGATTTATACCAGAGTTGGATGTTGGATGTTGGATTTTTAGCCGCAGATAAACACAGGTAAACTGTTCATTAACCCTGATAGCTTAACAAAAAAACCAGGGTTCAACCCTGGTTTAATCAGCAATTATGACAAAAATTAAGTGCTATTCAAGACAAAATTTACACCTGATTTTAGTCTTTAGTCACAAAAAAACTCAGATGGTAAGGTGTACCCTTAGCTGGGTGAATTTGAACTTCGCGGATCACGGTTTTACCAGTCCACTGAAGTTCAGGAATATTGAGTTCAATTTCGGTTTTGTTGGGAGCAGCTTGTTTGAGCAAGCGTTCAACGGTTTTCGCATCAATTACTAAAGAAATTGATTCAGTACCGTTGTGACCATACAAATTAGCGGGAATTAAACCAGAACGGCGCAAAGCCTTGGGCTTGCTACCTTCTGGACGTTTTTGAGATTCTAATGTCAGAGCCATACTACTTTTAATGTGTTAATTGTTAGTTGTCAGTTATCAGTTATCAGTTATCAGTTATCAGTTATCAGTTATCAGTTATCAGTTGTTAGTTGCTAATGACTAATGACTAATGACTAATGACTAAACACCAACTGGTTTACCGTCTGGTTGCAACAGAGCGCGTTTTGGTCCGTGAATCGGGTCTTCGACAATGATAGTTTGATCACGACTTGCTCCCAAAGAGACGATCGCGATCGGGACTGCCATCAATTCTGCTAAGAATTTAAGATAGTCTAGTGCTTGCTGTGGCAAGTCTTCTAAGGTACGGCATTCCGTTGTGGACACCTGCCATCCCGGTAAGGTTTTATAGATGGGGGTACAACGGGCAAACTGACGGGCGTTTCTGGGGAAGTGTTCGCAGCGTTGGCCATCAATTTCGTAAGCTACACAAACCTTGATTTCCTCTAGCTCATCTAACACATCCAGTTTGGTTAGTGCCATACAATCCATACCATTAATACGGACTGCATAACGTCCAATCACGGCATCAAACCAACCACAACGGCGCTTTCTGCCTGTTGTTGTCCCAAATTCTGCACCGCGATCGCCTAACAAGTCGCCAATTTTCCCATCTAGCTCTGTGGGGAATGGTCCTTCACCTACTCTAGTAGTGTATGCTTTGGATACGCCAATCACCCGATCTATCATTGTCGGTCCTAGCCCTGTACCCACGCAAGCCCCTCCAGCTACAGGATTAGAAGAAGTGACATAAGGATATGTCCCATGATCTAAATCCAGCAGTGTGCCTTGTGCGCCTTCAAACAAAATGTTACGTCGTTTCTGCACTGCATCATATATTTTCAATGATGTGTCTACCACAAAAGGACGTAATCGTTCTGCATAGCCTAAATACTCCGCAATTACCGCTTCGGGGTCTAGGGGAGGAAGATCATACAGCTTTTCTAAAATCGTGTTTTTATAATTTATCGTCCATTCCAACTGTTCACGTAATCCATCCGGGTCCATCAAGTCTAACATCCTGATGCCTGTACGTTCTGATTTATCAGCGTAGGTAGGACCAATACCTCTGCCAGTTGTACCAATTTTATGACTTCCCCGCCGTTCTTCCGATGCTTGATCAATTAATCTATGATAAGGCATGGTGACGTGAGCCGTCTCCGATATCAGCAGCTTGGCTGTAGAAATATTTAATTCTTCAAGTTGGTCGAGTTCTTTTATCAAAACCTGTGGATCAATGACTGTCCCACAGCCGATAATACACTCAGTATCTGGATACAATATACCAGAGGGAATTAAGTGCAGCTTAAATGTCTGACCTTGGACTACAATTGTGTGTCCAGCGTTAACTCCCCCCTGGTAACGTACCACCACATCTGCGGAGCGGCTGAGTAAGTCAGTTATTTTACCTTTTCCTTCATCGCCCCATTGAGCGCCTATGACAATGACGTTAGCCAAGAGATTATATTAAAGGGTAAAGTTTCCACAAATATCAATTATTAACAGATTTTTTAGCTTTTGTCAATAAATTGGGGATTGGGGACTGGGGACTGGGTACTGGTAATATTATTTGATTAATTCCTATTCCTATGAAGATGTTTCAACGTCTCGGTATTGACTATCAAAATCCTCGTTGGTGGTTTGATGTGTTAATTATTGCCATGAGTTACTATGTTGTCTCTTGGCTGGTGTTAAAAAAAATGTCGGTTCCGGCTTTTGGTACTCCTGTTTGGCCTGGTACGGGTTTTGCTGTTGGCTTTTTGCTGCTGTGGGGTAGATCGCGCTGGTTTGGGGTCTTATTAGGCGCTTTATTTGCTAATTCTATCGGTATGAAAATTATAATTTTAGCTTTTATTGGTGGTGTTGGTACTACTATTGGCTCATTAATTACTGTGACTTTAATACTTCGATTCTCTCGAACTAATTACCCTTTTAATCAAGTTAGAGATGTAGTAATTTTTTCATTTTGTAGTTTATTTACTGGGACTATTTTTCAGTCTTTATTAGGTGTAATTACCGTTTGTCTAGCAGGTTATGAACCCTGGAATAAATATTTACAAGTCACGGTGAGTTGGTGGGTTGGTGATGCTATAGGAATTTTAGTATTTGCTCCACCTATTTTAACTTTTGCTAGAAATATACCTGATATTGAAGCTAAATCTTGGCTAACCAGGGAAATGTTAGCGCCAGTAATTACTCTATCTATAGTTAGTTATTTTACTTTTATTCAACCACAGCCTTTAGAGTATTTATTATTACCGCCTTTATTTTGGTCTGCTTTTCGTTTTGGTGGAAAAATCACTACTGTATTAGTTGCAATTATATCTACTATAGCTGCTATTGCTACAAGTTATCGCTTGGGAGTTTTTTATGATGCAGCTTTGAAAAGTGACTCAATTTTATTATTACAATTGTTTATGGGTGTAATATCTGTGACTACTATGGTTATGTTAGCTATTGTCACAGAAAACCATCAATATAGGTTAAATCTAAAACTAGCAAATACAGAATTAGAAAACCGAGTTTTTGATCGCACTAGAGATTTACAAGAAAGTGAAGCTAAAGCACAGCAATTAGCTACTAAAGCCGAAGCAGCAAACCAAGCCAAAAGTGCCTTTATTGCCAATATGAGTCATGAGTTGCGATCGCCCCTCAATGCTGTAATAGGTTTTTCACAATTGATGTTACGAGCTAATAATCTTCCCCCTGACCAATATGAAAATGCAGGTATTATTTATCGTAGTGGTGATTATTTATTGACTCTGATTAATCATATTCTGGATTTATCGAAAATCGAAGCTGGGAAAACAACACTGAATGTACAAGATTTTGACCTCTATCGCTTGCTGGATGATTTAGAAGATATGCTGCATTTGCGGGCTACCGAGGCAGGATTAGAATTGATATTTGAGCGGAATGAAAATGTTCCGCGTTATATCTGCACCGATGGAGTCAAACTGCGTCAGATTTTAATAAATTTACTCAGCAATTCCATTAAATTTACCTCTATGGGTCAAATTAATGTCTATGTCTTTCAAGGAGAAAAAGAAACAATAGAGGATTTTAATCTCCATTTTTGGGTGCGTGATACTGGGGTAGGAATTGCCCCAGCGGAACTACCAAAACTATTTGATGCTTTCACTCAAGCGGAAGCTGGAAGAGAAATGCAAGAAGGAACGGGTTTAGGTTTAGCTATCAGTCGGAAATTTGTACAATTGATGGGAGGTGATATTTCAGTAGAAAGTGAGTTAGGAAAAGGGACAACTTTTCAATTTTATATTCAGGCAAAATTAGGTCAAGAAACAATCAGCAATAGTGCAGAAGAACGGCAGCGTGTGCTGGCACTTGCTCCCGGACAACCTACATATAAAATTTTAGCAGTAGATGATAAACCTATTAATCGTCAATTATTGATTAAGCTGTTGCAACCCTTGGGTTTTGAAATGAAAGAAGCTAGTGATGGTCAGGAAGCTATTACTATTTGGGATGAATGGGAACCGCATTTAATTTGGATGGATATGCGGATGCCTGTGATGGATGGTTATGAAGCCACCAAGCATATTAAATCTACTACAAAAGGTAATGCGACAGCTGTAATTGCTTTAACAGCAAGTGTGTTAGAAGAAGAAAAAGCCATAGTGCTTTCTGCTGGTTGTGATGATTTTTTGCGGAAACCGTTTGCAGAAAATACAATTTTTGATGCACTAGCTAAACATTTAGGTGTAAGATACATCTTTGCAGAAAAAAAATCAGCACCCTGGGATAATGCAGTAGAAACCCCATTGACATCGGCAAACTTAACCTGTATGTCTGAAGAATGGATTACTCAATTATACGCAGCTGCACTGGAGGCTAATACTAATCTTGTCTTGCAACTGGTAGCAGAAATCCCAGAAACAGAAATTAATCTGATACAATCACTTACAAAACTTGCGCGTCAATTTGAATTTGAACAGCTTGTTGACCTAGCCGAACCCCTGATAAGCAATGAATTTTGATTCTGAAACAGAAAATAAAGGTAATATTCTCCTAGTAGATGACATTCCCGAAAACTTGCAATTACTGAGCGATTTGCTTATCAAACTCGGCTACACTGTTCGTAGTGTCACCAGTGGACGCATGGCGTTGAAAACGGTGAAAGTGAGACGACCTGATGTAATTCTCTTAGATATCAAAATGCCAGAGATGGATGGCTATCAGGTTTGTCAAGCTTTGAAAGCAGATGAGGATTTACGTAACATTCCTGTAATTTTTATTAGTGCTTTAGATGATGTTTTTGATAAAGTCACTGCTTTTAACTCCGGGGGTGTAGACTACATCACTAAACCCTTTCAAATTGAAGAAGTAGTAGCACGTCTGGAAAATCAGTTAATCATTCAACGTCAGCAACGCCTTCTAGAAAAGGAAATTAATGAGCGCAGAGAAACACAAGAGGTACTTTATCAATCTAGGGCTTTGCTGTCTAGTGTTTTGAATAGTTCCCTCGATGGTATTGCTGCACTGCAAGCTGTTCGTAACCCAGCAACGGGAGATATTGAAGATTTTCGTTGTTTAGTTGTTAACCCTGTAATTGCTAAGGTGTTTCAACGTAGTCGGGAAGAGTTGATCGGCAAATTGGTACTGAAAAAATTTCTCGCTAGTATTGATTCAGAACTGTTTCATAGCTTTATGGAAATTGTGGAAACAGGAGAAGCTCTAGAACGGGATTTTTACTATCCTTCAGGAAATTCTGATTGGTACCACTTTGTGGCAGTAAAATTAGGTGATGGTTTTGCTATTACGATCCGTGATATAACGACACGGAAACAAACTGAAATAGCTTTGCAAGATGCAAATCAGAAACTAGAACTATTGGCAAATCTCGATGGTTTAACTCAAGTGGCTAACCGGCGCTGTTTTAATAATCGCCTAGAAAGCGAATGGCAGCGTCTAGCGCGAGAACAGCAGCCACTTTCCCTAATTTTATTTGATCTTGATGCCTTTAAAAGATACAATGACTATTATGGTCACCTGGCGGGTGATGATTGCTTATTAAAAATTGCTCAAGCAGTGTATAAATTTATTCGTCATCATGATATGAATCGTCCTATTGATCTGGTGGCACGTTACGGTGGGGAAGAATTTGTTGTACTCCTACCGAATACGGATTTAGCAGGAGCGATTAAGGTAACATCTAGAATTCAAGAAGTAATTCATAATCTGGAGATTCCTCATCCAGAGTCTCATGTTAGGGATATTGTGACTGTCAGTTTGGGAGTTGCTTCACTCATCCCATCGCTGGAAGTTCAACCAGATAAACTGATAGCTGATGCGGATAAAGCTTTATACAATGCTAAACAACAGGGACGCGATCGCTATGCTTTTGAACATTAACAGGGATCTTGATCATCAAAATCAGCTTATTTAAAAGATCAAGCACAATGCTAAAATTGCTCAATTATTCCTCCACCCAGTACCTTATCTCCTTCATACCAAACCGCTGCTTGTCCAGGGGTAATACTGAATTGAGGTTCATCAAACACTAACCGTACTCTGTCATTTTCCAAAGGTATGACTGTCACGGGTACGGGTTGGGAACGATAACGAATTTGCACTTCTGCACGGATGGGGGTTGCTGGTTCAGCAATAGACACCCAATTTACTCGGTTTACTGTACATTCTGATTGTGTTCCTTTGGTGCGATCGCCTACAATTACTTTATTATTAGCTGCATCCAATTCAATCACATACAAAGGTTCAGCCGCAGCAATTCCTAAGCCTTTTCGCTGACCTATAGTGTAATGATGAACACCATCATGTTGTCCCAAAACCTTACCAGTGGTATCCACAATATCACCTGGTTTGGGTGCTAAATATTTATCTAAAAATGCCCGCATGGAACCGTTGCTTTCCACTAAGCACAAATCTTGACTTTCTGGTTTATCGGCGGTTGTTAAACCATATTCAGCCGCAATTCTGCGGGTATCGGTTTTATTTAATTCTCCCAAGGGAAAGATAGAAGAACTTAGTAAATCTTGAGACAAATCATACAGGAAATATGACTGGTCTTTGTTGCGGTCAACAGCCCGTAATAATTGGTAACGTCCGGTGGTTTCATCGTAGCGTATTTGGGCATAATGACCTGTAGCGATCGCATTACTTCCCAATTTTTCCCGTGCATATTCCACCATTGGTCCAAATTTCACTGTCTTGTTACATTGAGAACAAGGTAACGGCGTAATTCCCACACTGTAACCGGATACTAAATAATCAACAATATTGGCTTGAAAGACATCGCGAATATCGACAATTTCGTGGGGAACACCTAATTGTTCGCAAATACTAGCCGCGTCGATCATTCCTTCAGAGCAACATTGACCCTTACCTTTCATTAGCCAAAGGGTTAAACCAATTACATCATAGCCCTGATTGTGTAACATAGCGGCAGCTACAGAACTGTCAACGCCACCAGAAAGACCAACGACAACTTTTTTCATAATTCACACTTTTAACAGTGCTTGCTACTGATTATTGCTGGGAGATAGTTTTCAACCCTAAACAAAAAGCGAGACTGTCCCATTGTAGCATAAGTTATGGAAAAGCTTTGGTAGTAAGCAACTTTTATTTTCGGGTTCTCAGCCACTTGCGTAATTCTCGATTATCCTGATTACAATGATGGCTAAGAGAAAATTTTGGCAATAAATACCACGTTGGAAAATATGCCTAGTTTAATCACAAATCAAATTACCACCGTACCCATACTTTCCTTATTTGTCGCTGGCTCTCTGGCGCTAACTTGCCGAAGTAGTCTAGCACAGACCACATTCCCACAGTTGCAACCAGCAGTTGAATTTTATCAAAATAATCAAAATTTGCAACCTTCTCAAAATGCATTTCAAAGATATGTTGTCTATGTTGATAGTGATAATTCTCAAATTTTACAAAGAGTTCGTCAGATTGAAAGCAGTGCTTATATTCGGCAGTATAATGGAAGTAATATCATCCAATTAGGTGTTTTTAGCAATCTATCTAATGCCCAACAACGTGTTAGAGAATTACAGGTAAATGGTATTAATGGCGCTCGCATTCTTCAGTTTTCTAACCAAGGTCAAGAAACCTCTATTATCCCATTTAATTCCAATAGCAATGATGCTGTCATTCTTAGGAATAATCAGCAATTTATACAGGCTAAAAATTTTTATGTAGTCATTCCCACTAATATAAATAGTTTAGGTTTTCTTGGACAGGAAATTCAGCGAAAAATAGGTACAAACGCCAATATTTTCTTGAGAAGTCAGCCACTAGGACCGCATATAGCTATCGGAGGTTTTAGAACTCGAACAGAAGCAGAACAATGGAATGATTATATGAGAAAATTAGGTTACGGTAATGCTAGGGTTTATTATGGTAAATAGGGGACTGGGGAATCGGGACTGGGGACTGGGGACTGGGTAATAAAGTTTTACCAATTACCAATTACCACCAATGAATAAAGAACAATTTGTAGTCACTGCTGCTCAAATGCGTGACATTGAAGGACGAATATTTGCTGCGGGAATGCCGGTTGCAGCTTTGATGGAAAAAGTAGCTATATTAATTAGCGATCGCCTAAATTCTATCATCTCAAAAGGTCAAAATGTGGGAATTTTAGTAGGTCCTGGACACAATGGGGGTGATGCTTTAGTTGTAGCCAGAGAATTACATTTTCAAGGTTATCAAGTTTGGATTTATCAACCTTTTACTAAATTCAAAGAATTAACTTCTCAACATTTACAATATGCTCAAAGTTTGGGTATTCCTTGTTTTACAGAACTAGCAGAATTACCAAATTGTGATGTTTTGGTTGACGGTTTATTTGGCTTTGGTTTAGAAAGAGAAATTACCGGAAATATTGCCGAAGCAATTAACCATTTTAATAATGGAAATAAACCGATTTTTAGTATTGATATTCCTTCTGGTTTACATACAGATACCGGAGAAGTTTTAGGAACTGCAATTAAAGCAACTCATACCTTTTGTTTAGGTTTATGGAAACAGGGTTTATTGCAAGAACAAGCATTAGAATATATTGGACAAGCTGAATTAATTGATTTTGATATTCCCTTAGCAGATATTCATGCTGTTTTAGGTGAAGTTCCCAAAATTAAACGCATTACCAAAACCACAGTATTTGATACCTTATCTTTACCGCTTACCCCCACAACCCATAAATATAAATCTGGACATTTACTATTAATTTGTGGTTCAAAACGTTATGCTGGAGGAGCAATTTTAACGGGTTTGGGTGCGCGTGCTTCTGGTGTGGGGATGTTATCAATTGCCGTACCTGAAAGTATTAAACCTTTGTTAGGTTCCCATTTACCAGAAGCGTTAATTATCGGATGTCCTGAAACGGAAACCGGAGCAATTTCTCATTTACAATTACCTCCAAAAACTGATTTAAGTTCATTTAATGCCATTGCTTGCGGACCAGGTTTAACAACAGATGCTACCCCAATTATTGAACAGGTAATTAATAGTGAAGTTCCGTTAATTTTAGATGCTGATGGCTTAAATATCTTGGCAGAATTAGGGACTGTTGCTACTTTACAAAAACGACAAACTACAACAATTCTCACACCCCACACAGGTGAATTTCATCGTTTATTTCCTGATATTAATTACACAGATAGAGTAAAAGCAGTACAAACAGCAGCATCACAAACGGGGGCTGTAGTGCTGTTAAAAGGAGCAAGAACGGCTATTTCTAACCCTGAAGGTGTCGTTTGGATCAATCCTGAAAGTACGCCAGCTTTAGCCCGTGGTGGTAGCGGTGATGTGTTAACTGGTTTAATGGGGGGAATTTTGGCGCGAGTTGTTAATAAACAAGTTAATATTGAAGATGTGGTAGCTGCTGCGTCTTGGTGGCATTCTCAAGGGGGTATTTTAGCAGTAAAGGAAAGGACAGAATTAGGTGTTGATGCTTTTACTTTGACGCAGTATTTGATGAGGGTTTTGTGTGATATGTATAGCAATCCTATTTGATTTATGAACGGATTTTTTTAAACGTTCGCGTAGCGTGCCGTAAGGCATACCGCAGAGACGCAGAGAGCGCAGAGGTAGAGAAAAAGAGGTGTTTATATCTTATTTAGGATTGCTATAGTTTGTTAAACATCAAAAAAAACGATTATCACCATGTTAGGATTAGATTTAGAAGAACCAAAAGCTATACGAGAAGCGAAAGAAGAAGGTAAGGAAGAAGAAGCTGTATCTATCGCTCTACGTTTGTTAAATCGTCGTTTGGGTAATATTCCTGATGAGTTGTTGTCCCAGGTGCAGAGTTTATCTTTAGCACAGATTGAGGATTTATGTGATGTGCTTTTAGATTTTACCACTGTGGCAGATTTGGAAGGATGGTTACAACAGCAATAAATTAATATTACCTTTGTAGTGCCAGCATCTAGCTGGCCATTTCTCAGTTTATCCTAATAACCGTTTTAATTTTTTATAAACATCATCATCATTGCGCTTACCTACTAAAATTACTTCCACTAAATCTTGATCTGGAAAGTATCTATAAACAATTCGATATTCACCACTATCTACTCGATAAAAACCCTGATAACCAGATAATTGTTCACTATCATTTGGTAAAGGTTCAACATTTAAAGCTAAAACCTTTTTGGCGATTTGGGCTGCTATTTTAGGTTGTAAACCATTGAGAAAATCAAGAACAGTTGCTAAACCATCAAGCCGCGCCATTAGCTAAATTCTCCAGTGCCGATGTAAAAGCCTCTGTACCCACCATTTTTGATTGACTCAAAGCAATTTCCGCATTTTGAACTAACTGCATATCTTCTAATTCTTGCAGTCTATTAATTAATTTTTGGTAGCTATCGGCGGAAATAATTACATGACTGGGGCGTGATTGTTTGGTTAGTAATACTGGTTCAATAGCGGCTTTATCAAAAACCTCACCATGTTTATTGCGAGCATCTGTCAGAGTATAGGTTTGCATAGGATGACTATTTTAGACATTTTGACTATATTGTAGCATAAATAGGATTTACGCAACTGGCGCGACACAGAGAAATGAGGGGATGACTGTAATATGATTTGCAAGGAATGAGCGATCGCACAACAAAAAAGGGAATTGCTGAGAAAATATGTAGTTGGCTGGGTTATTTACCTTTGGGTTTGGAGTTAGTTGGACGATATTTAGATCGTGATCCAGATTTGTCATTAAAGACAATGTTTTCTTTATTAGAGAAAAAGCGTCTTAGACACACATCAATTACAAAAGCTGCGTCTTTGCTCCTTTGCACCTTTGCGCGAAACAAAAACTAAACTTTACCACTAAAGGACGTTAAAAAAGATATTAATACCGATGAATGTTTAAATAATTTTTCATATCCCCGACTTCCTCAAGAAAGCGGGGATATAATACTAAAAATGCTGATTTGGATCTATTCCCGCATCTCTCAATAATTGTTCTAAACGTCGGGTGCGTTGACGTTCCTGTTCTAGTTTTTCTTCAAACTCTTTTTGTGTAGCTAAAATTCTCTCCTCTGGGGTTAAATATCTCTTCCCTGTTTCATCAAACCAATATAACCACTCTCTGGTAATTCCTTGATATTTTCCCTCTTCTCTCCCTATTCCTAAATTAAGTTCTGATAACCACACTGGTTCACCTTTTAATAACTGATATTCTCCATTTTCCAGTTTATAAACTTCTAAACGTGGTTTTCTTTTCCTTAAAGGATTATATATTACATAATATAAAATCCCTAATTCAGCATATTCTTGTTTCTTTTGTGTATATTCTCCTCTCCTAGTTTGTGAGACTATTTCTAATACCATGATCGGTAGTTTTTGTTCTTCCCACAAAACATAAGATAACCGCAAATCCGAGTCAATAATTCTCGGAACTCCGATACTCAGAAAACCATCAGGAACAATTGCAGGTTGATAGGGATCATAATAAATTCCCATATCTACCCCAAAAAACCAATCCATTTTTTCTGACCAAATTAATGCGAGAATTGCTTCTAAAAGTCCTGGTATTAAATGTTGTAATTGATTATCCACTGGTGTGTCGTCTGAGTCTGGTAAATCTTCCGCAGAAGGTAAGCAATGTCGAGGATTATAATTTAATAACATTTGCTTCTCCAAAAAATTCTCTAGTTTATATTATAGAAGATTTTTGATTCATGATACTTAGGAACTCATCACACCCATACCATCTTTAATTAAATGACCATCTTCCATATAAATAATTCGATCAGCAATATCTAAAATCCGATTATCATGGGTGACAAGTAAAATTGTACAATCATGTTCTTTTGCCAATTTCTGCATTAATTCTACCACATCTCTACCCGATTGTTTATCAAGTGCTGCGGTAGGTTCATCTGCTAAAATAATTTTGGGATTACTAACTAATGCACGTGCGATCGCTACTCTTTGTTTTTGTCCACCTGATAAGTTATCTGGATAGTAATTTAATCTTTTTCCTAAACCCACTTCTTCTAACATTTTTTGGGAACGCATCATCATTTCTTGAGTTGAGATTTTGGGATGTACTTCTAAACCCATTCTCACATTTTGAATTGCTGTTAAACTTCCATGTAAATTATGTGCTTGAAAAATAAAACCGTGATTTCTCCTTGCTTGGGTGAGTTGTTTTGCAGTTGCGTTACACAGTTCTTTATCTAATATCTTTAAACTCCCAGACTGTGCAGAACGCAAACCACCGACTAAGGTTAATAATGTGGTTTTACCAGAACCAGATGGACCAGTCATGATGACAATTTCCCCTGCGTTAATGGTAAGGTTGATATTAAATAAAACTTGTTTTTTGAGTTGTCCAGACCCGAAGTAATGATCAAGGTTTTCGACATCAATTACTGGTTGTAAAAAGTTGGTTTCCATAGTTATGATTTTTTCTCACGCAAAGACGCAAAAGAAGAAATGTAGGTTGGTTTGACGCAAGGAAACCCAACATTTTTTAAGTTTGTGTTTAACGTTGGGGTTGCGCTGTCGCTTGACATTTAAGACAGTCGCTACAATCTAATTATTTAATACTAAAAATTCTGACTCCTGACTCCTTCTTTTAAAACATATCTGCGGGATCTGCTGATTGTAGTTTACCAGTGGCTATTGTACCAGAAATTGTACACATGATAATTGTGAGGATGAAGACAAATAATGCTCTAGCTAATGTCATATATATGGGTAAATTTGTGGCGTTTCTGGCTAGGTTATATAGTCCTAATGGGATAATAAAACCAGGGATAAATCCTAATGCTGCTAAAATGATCGCTTCTTCAAAAATCACTCCTAATAAATATGTGTTATTATATCCCATCGCTTTAAAAGTAGCGTATTCTTTAAGATGAGAATTTACATCAGTTGATAAAACTTGATAAACAATAATCACTCCTACAATAAATCCCATTCCTACACCCATAGTAAATATAAAACCAATCGGACTTTCTTTTTTCCAATAATCTTCTTCCAGTTTTACATATTCAGCATGAGTTAAAACTTTCACATCTTGATTATTTTGCAAATGTGTTTTTAATGCTGCTGCTACCTGTTCTAATTCATATCCTGATTTAACATCTATTAAACCTAAGTTAATACTTACTACTGATCTTCTAGGCAAGATTCTTAAAAAATTATCATCACTAGAAACTAATGTTCCATCTGCACCAAAAGAAGCTCCCAATTTAAACAAACCACTAATATTAATTGTCCGTTTTTCTATTTCTGTACTAACAGTTTTACCTGCATCCATTTGAGCAAAAACTTGATCATAATCTCCCCTCGCACCTCTATCAAAAAGAAACTGATCAGGTAATTTAATAATATCTAATTGGGCGCTAATTTCTGGTATATTTAATGCTGATTGTTCAGGACTAAATCCTATTGCTTGTACAGATGTTTTACGTTTTGTTTGGGGATTTTTCCAAGTTACTAAACCAGTATACATGGCTTGGGCTGATTTCACACCAGGTACATCCGCAGCTTGTAATAATCTCCTACGGGAAAATGTAGACATATTTTGTAAATTTTTACTCTGCGGACTAATTAATATTATATCTGCATTCACAGATCGATGAAATCTAGTATTGCTGTCATATAACGCATTTTGAAATCCCAACTGCATAAAAATCAGCACATCTGCAAACGCAATACCAGATATCGCCACCAACAACCGACTTTTTTGATGATTTAATTGTAACCATCCCAACGGTGTGCGTCTTTGCAATTCTTGAATAAATCCTATCATAGTGAAATTACTGCCTTTACTTGTAAATTAGTAAATTTTGCTGCCTTATTACTAGATTCCTGATCTAACTTGACATGAACTTCTACAACCCTAGAATCAATATTTTCACTAGGATCAGAATTAATCACATTTTGTCTTTGTACCTTCCAACCAATCCTATCTACTGTTCCTTGTAATTCTTCTGGTAAAGAAACACTCGATATTTTTACTTGTTGTTGAGTACGTATTTTACTAATATCACTTTGGTAAACTTCGACAACTGCAAACATCTGATTAGTTTGTCCAATTTCCACTATCCCATCAGTAGATACCACTTCACCAGCGCGGGTATAGATATCAAAAATTACACCATCTTGGAGTGACTTCACATACACTTGATCTAAATTTGCCTTTGCTTGTTTCTCTGCCGCTATAGTACGATTTAATTCTGCTTTGGCTGCTGATACATCCACTGGACGAACTTCAGCTATTTGATTTAAGGTGGCTTTGGCTGAAGTAACTTGTTTGCTACCAGTGGCTTGAATCCGGTTTAAGGCTGTTTCCGCTTCGTTAATTTGCTTACGTCCTGTGCTGTCAATACGGTTGAGGTTTGCTTTGGCTTCGTTCAACTGTTGGGTAATGGTATCAACGGTCAGGTTTTTACTGTCAAATAATGACTGAGAAATTGCCCCATCTCTGTAAAGTTGCTGATGTCGTTCCAGTTCAATTTGGGCGTTTTTCAGTTCAGCTTGTAATCTGTTTATTGTTGCGCGTTGGGCTGATGTCTCACCTTGCCATTGTGCTTCTAATCTCGCTACTGCTTCTCGTTGTCCGTTTTCATCTCCGAGCTTTTGGGCTTCTATTCTAGCAATTTCGGCTTTCTGTGCTTCTATTTCTCCACTTTTAGCCCCTAATTGCACTTTTTCTAAGTTTACCTGAGCAATTTTCACTGCTGCTTGTGCTTCTTGGTATGCTGCTTGCAGTCGGGGACGGTTATCCAAGATCGCTATGACTTGTCCAGTTTTGACTTTATCCCCTTCTTGGACCAAAAGCTGCTCTACTCGGCTACCTTGACTCGATGTAGGTGCTGCAAGTTTGATGACTTCTCCCTGGGGTTCGAGTCTCCCTAATGCCGTCACTGTCTTAATTTGCGGTATGGTGATTTGGGAAACTTGAGTTTTTTTGGTATTTTCCGCTTGACTTTGTAAAATTCTATATCCTTGTAAACCGCCAATACCGAAAATTATCGCTGCTCCCAGCATAATTAGTGGTCGGGAGTTAGGTTTAAATGCTAGATCACGCATCATAGAGTTTCCCTCTCAGATTCAAAGATGCTAACTAAACTAATCAGTTTAGTGATATAACTAAACTAAACTGTCTATTACAATAATGTCAAGAGCGATCGCCAAAATAATCCCAAAAAAATGCCAAAATAATTGATTTAGGTTACTTATATGCCAAAAAAAATTAAAAAAATAGATTTCACAGATAAAACAGATAAAGTTGATGCTATCCTTGTCGGTGCGATGCAGGAATTTTTAACACATGGTTATGCTGCAACCACGATGGATCGAGTCACAGAAGCAGCAGGAGTATCAAAAGCAACAGTATATAGCTATTTTCAAGATAAGGAAGGGTTATTTACTGCGCTGATTGAACGATTAACACAGCAGAAATACTTAGCTGTTTATAATCCTCAAGATACGCAATTTCTCGTAGGAGAACCGGAAACAGTTTTGCGTCGTATTGCCAACAATATTTTAAACAACATTGCTTGTTCCCAGGAATCATTGAATTTTATCAGGTTAATTATTGCCGAATCAGGGCGTTTTCCCTCATTAGCGCAGATTTTTGTCCGTAATTTAGATAAAACTGGTTTACAGGCAATTACTCAGTATTTTGCAAACCATCAAGAATTACAGTTACCTGATGCACAGGTAGCAGCACGGATTTTTCTAGGTACTTTGGTGTATTTTACGATTATTCAGTATATGTTACATGGTGCGGATATTTTACCGATGGAGCGCGATCGCCTGATTGATAATCTAGTAAATTTAATGACCAGTAACAAAATAGATATACATGGTAAGAGGTATTCTGGAACTAGACACAAGTCACCCAGACGTAAACGCACATCTGGAGGTAAATTTCAGGCTGACTATGGTGATGAGACGAAAAAGTTGAGGTCTATCCGGTTGACAGATACCGCTTGGGCAAAATTAGATGAATTAGCACAGGAAAATAACTTAACTCGCAGTGAGATGATTGAAATCTTTGCTCGTCAGGGTTTGGGAGATTAAAAATTGTATATACATGGTGATTTGGCAAATCAACCACATTTTTGTTTTTCTTTGCTCAAATTTTTGTTAATATTAAAAAGGAGAAAATTGTCAAATATAGCAATTACCATTCAAGTGAGGTACAAGCAGTAATAATTAAACGCAGATGGACGCAGATAGACGCAGATGATTTTTTACTTCACCAGACTAGGAAACGCTATAGATAAATTAAATTATTAGTTTTTAGAGGTTAAATAATTATATGACAGCACCTCAACCTACAGTAACTACTAATTCTAATCTTTACGAACAAGATTTTTACCTGTGGATAGAAACAACCGCCAAACAATTAAAAGCAGGTAAATTTGCAGAAATTGATTTAGAAAATCTGATTGAAGAAATTGAAAGCATGGGAAGAAATGAAAAACACGCCCTAGAAAGTAACCTAGTTATTCTTTTAATGCACCTGCTCAAATATAAATATCAACCAGAAAAACGTACCAACAGTTGGAAAGCAACTATTAGAGAACATCGGCGAAGATTGACAAGAAGTTTTAAAGAAAGTCCTAGCTTAAAGACCTATTTTCAAGAAGTATTTATGGAATGTTATCAAGATGCACGTCAACAAGCTAGTGATGAAACAGGTTTGTTACTGGATATGTTTCCTGTAGAATCTCCTTTTAATACAGATGAATGTTTAAATCAAGACTTTTTACCTAATTAATTAAAATATTTATTATTATCCCCCCTGTTAATGTGAGTTGGGGGGATCTAAAATCAATCTAGGGTGGATCTAAATGAAGCCCCAAATTTCCCTTAAATTCTTTGTTCAACTTTTCAATTACATACTTTGCAACCACAGTTTCTGAACATTTATCACGCCAGAAATTTAATGATTTATAGTGCATTTCCGCCATCAATTCTTTACTTTCTAACAGATTTTTTAACACCTTTGGTAACTCTTGCCAATTTTTAACTTTAATCACCGGCGCACCCTCTAAATACCACCGAGAAGGTAAAGCTTCTGTCACCAAAACGCAACCATATTTCATCCCTTCAAATAAACGAGTTGTTTCAAAAGATGTACCTCTAGGAACAACACAGATTTTTGTGTCCATCATAATTTCACAATAGCTGCGTTCATCTTCTTGAGTTCTATTGTGATAACCACCAGTAATTGATAATTCAACTTTAAATTGTGGATATTTTTCCTTGAACTTATTTAAAGTTGATAACATCAATTTTCTAGATAATGCTTTAGGAGTTCCTAACCAAGATTTAAAAGACCATACAGGATATTCTCGATGAATTACACTCCCTGAAAAATAAGTATCATAGAGACGAGATTCGATATTTTTGATAGGCAAATTCTGAGAATTATGATAACCCAAGGGAATATCATAAATAGGAGGAATTTTACTTTTACCTAATGCCCAATTTTTGAGTTTATGCCAATGATAATTAACCCTACCTGGTACACCAACAACTAAAATTCTTAAAAATTGAATTAGTGTCAGTAAGTTTAATAATGAAGGTTGCAAAATAGGGTTACATCCCAGGATGGAATTTGTACCAACACACTTAAATACAGCCCTAACTTTGTGGGCATATTTGGGTATGCGATACCATTCATCTCCGAGGACAAAAACTACAACATTCTGCCCATAAGATGGCAGTTCATCAATTTCATTCCAGGTGACATAAAAGACTAAACCACTGATAAGAGAACTTTTCTCTATAGCCTGAAATACTTTACCGAAATAAGTGGTTAAACTGAATTCAATTGGTGGTTTAACGTCGTATATATCCCAAGCAACAGGTTTTTGATCTTTGCGAATGTAGAGATAATACTGATTAGCAAGAGCGGTAATTACAGTCATCTAAGTTCAGGAGTTTTATCAGAATTTACCTAATTTGTTGAGATAAAAAACACTAAGACATAAAACCCAGACCCCTCAGATTCAGCTGTAAGTCTAAGTATTAGCCGTTTATTTCTTTCTCAGTGGCTTTTCCTAAAATAGCCTTGCTTCCATTTTTCCATCCTTTGTTGTAGAGACAGGAAAGTTATACAAAATCATCATTGAAAATTCATAATTTTTTCGTAATTAATTACTCCTGACTCCTCAAATACCATGACTTTTACCAACCACCCAATGACGACGGAAAAAGCGAGATAACGTAGACTCTTCCAAAGATAAATAAATTGGTCTACCATGTGGACAAGTCAGAGGGTTGCGGGTACGTTGCCAATCATCTAATAATTGCTGCATTTCTGGTAAACTCAGGGGTGTACCATTGCGAATAGCACTGCGACAAGCAACAGCAACCTGGGCGGTTTGTAAGTCTCCTCCTAAACTTAATTCTAAAAGTGCTTCGGCGTTGTCTTCCCGTTGTTTTAACATCGCGGGAATTGTACGCACAGCCCAAAGTTTTTCCCCAAAGGGTTCAATATCTAAGTTAATTCTTTGTAGTTGGGCAACCTGAGAGGGTAATAATTGATAAAGAATAATTGGTGTTTCTACAGGTACGATTTCCCATTGATCACATAGTTGTTCATACAAAACTCTTTCATGGGCTATGTGTTGTTCTACTAACCACATTCCTCCTGAATGTTCGGCAATAATATACATATTGCTAACTTGGGCAACTGCTTTTAAGTAATTCTGGGTTTTGCTATCTGCATTTTTAGAATTAAAGTTATAACTGCCTTTTTTTTCGGAAACTTTGAGTAAGTTACTTACTCGCGTGGTGAGAACTGATTCTTTTAAATTAGCTTCAGAAATGTAGAATGCTTGGTTAATAGTTTCGCTGATTTTTTCTTGCCAAGAATTGATTTCATTGAGATAAATTTCTGATTTATAAGGGTTACGATTCCAGTTAATTTGGTCAGGAGAAATTGTCAGATGTAAGAAACAAACAGGATAGCGATCGCGTGGTAATGTTTTATGAAATGCTGAAAAAATCGTTTGTTCTAACTCTGGTGATTTAATCATTCTACCATTAATTGCTACCTTCACCCAATCAGGTTTATGACGGTGACATCTATCTGGTAAACCAATTACTAAGGTAATTGTAGATTTCGGATTAGGTATTTCTATTTTTAATTCTTTTAAATCACCTTGTTTGACTTGGGGGAGAATTTGCGGTATTAATTTACCTACACTTGATGCAGGACAAATAGTGAACCATTCCCGATCATTTTGCCAAACTTGAAAGGTAATATGAGGATGACACAAAGCAATTTGTTGAATTATCCCTTGTACAGCTTTCATTTGCTGTGTAGGGTGAGGTAAACCTTGACGACGTGCGGGACAATTAGCAAATAAATTATCAACAGTAACTACAGTACCAGGAGCGATCGCAGTTATTTCCTTTTTTACAACTTCCCCATCATTTCCATAAACAACTCGCCATCCTTCATTTATACCCACAGCACGGCTGAAAATTTCCAAATCTGCTAAAGTTGTTAAACTATGTAACGCTTCACCACGAAAACCTAAACTCGTAATTTTCCACAAATCATCAGGAGAATTAATTTTACTGGTACTATGTGCAGTTGCGGCTTGTTGCAAATCATCTAAATTCATTCCGCAACCATTATCAGCTACACGCACTCGCCAATTTTGCGGCCATAAAGAAACCACAATGCGCGTTGCACCAGCGTCTAGGGAATTTTCTACTAATTCCCGGACTACAGAACCAAAACCATCAATTACCTCTCCAGCCGTAATTAAATATACGACTTCTGTAGATAAAGGTTGAATAGGAGATGCCATCATGAATAATTAAAAATTACAAATTAATTAAAAATTAAAATTGCCTGTATGTGCAGAAAATTAGCTTACAATATTTTGACTCATAAATCCCAAGTTTTGATGTTCGGAATTTTGTTAGCTAACAACTCTAAAGAATTTGAGATTTATCCTAAAGAAAACCGAATTATAGAGTTATTTTTGATAAATTGCTGGTGAGGTTGTAAGCGGGGAAAGCTTATGAGTAGTTTAGTTGCTGATGTTCATGATTTGAAATCGCGTCTCGAATGGGGTCAACCCGCTTTTACAATTATTGATGTGCGCGATCGCCATACCTACAATCATGGTCATATTACTGGGGCAATGTCAATTCCCTTAGATGACTTGGCTGACCGTGCTAAAACCAGCTTACAAAAAGAACGCCACATCTACATTTATGGCGAACATGATACCCAAGCAGCCTATGCAGCCCAAATATTACGCTCTGCTGGGTTTAATGATGTATTTGTCATTCAAGGTGGTTTGACTGCTTGGAAAACAGTGGGTGGCGCTACAGAAGGCGTTTAACAGTTAACAAACAATCAGATCCCCGACTTCTAAAAAATTTCGGGGATCTAATTTCATTATAATTTAGACCAAAACTTTATCAGGTTCAGGTTTCAACAAACCACTTAATAAAGATGCCGGACGTTGTTCATGTGGCCAAGCAAAAGCATGACGAAAAGCTGCATCCTGACAAGCTTGAAGCTGTTGAAAATTAATAATGTCGTAAGTCAACAGATTTTCATATTCAAAGGGTAAACGGACATTATGTAAACCTGCGTTATCAGTACAGATGGCAATATCAACCCCCGCTGCAAAACATCTATCAAAAACTAACTTTAATTGGCGAATATCCTGTAAAGTTCCTGTTTTTAAATAAGTCGTAGGACAAACTTCTAAACATTGCCCCCGTTGCGCTAAATCTGGTAATAATTCCGGGTAAAGTAAAGGAATTTGGATACCGTGACCAATTCGCATTAAATAAGGTAAAAGTTCTGGATAGCAACCATCTTTGGTTTCGTAAAGATGTCCGGTAGTATTCAAACCTTGAGAACGGGCATAATTATATAAACTAATCCATTCTGGCATTCTTTCAGCATAATAGCGATCGCCCCCTGCCACATCCACAGCACAGACATACTCTCTATTTTGCGCTGCTAAATCAACAATAGCCTTATTTACCTCATAAGGTAAACGGGAGTGCATACAGAGAATTTGACTATTAACAATGGGATATTCTAAAGAACGACTAGCTTTACCCACAATTTCCACAATTTCCGCCATCTTATCAATTCTTGCGTTTTGATTTAGATATTCAGGAGTGCGTAAATAGGGAGTATAACGTAATTCTAAATAAGCCAAGTTTTCAAAGATATACGCACCACGCAACAAGCGATAGATAAAGTAAGGTAATGTTTCCACAGTTTGCACACTTTCAACTAAAGTATGCAGTTCTAGATACTCATCTAAAGTATTACGAGGACGGGTGTAAAAGTCCTCAAATTCCGAATATTCAGCAAAACGAGCAATTAAATCTGTAGCATGGCGCTCAAAATACCGCCACAACACACGGGGGACGACGGAACCCCCCAGGTGTCTATGTAACTCAGCGTATAAGGCCATAATGGTAATTTTTATCTAAAAATTTCATCAATTGTAACAAAAATTATAAATAAAACAATCTATATCCTTAGAAAGATTCTTGTTTTTGTATAGAATCGCAAAAGTGTCTGAATCAGGATTTACAGGATTTAAGGATTTACAGGATTTTATTTGCAAGCAAAGGCGCTTCAGACACAGAGAGAAAGGCAGTTAGTCTACCAAGGTATAAATTTATTTGTGTTTATCTGCTTTTATCCTCTTATATCTGCGGTTAATTCTGAATTCTTGCACTTTCCGAAACATAAATTACCTCTATTGAATCAAATAAATAACAAATTGACTAAATAAACAGATTGAGTCTAAGTAACAATCAAGGATGATAAAGTATTCAGCAACTCATTCGCCGTGTAAGGTTTTGACAAAAATGCGATCGCACCAGCCCCAATAACTCTATTATTATCAGTGGGTAAACCGCTGGTGGCAATAATTTTGACTTGAGGATTGATAGCTCGCAAAGTACGGATAGCAGTTAACCCATCCATGTTAGGCATGATCATATCCATCAAGACGACACCGATATCCTTTTGGTACTCAGCATAGAGAGCGATCGCTTCAATGCCATCATTAGCAATCAAAGTTCTGTAATTATAATTTTCTAATGCTGCCTTGGTAGTTTGCAGCACCACTACTTCATCATCTACAAGCAAAATTAACTCTCCATGACCTTGGGGCAAATCTTCTTTTACCGTTAGCTCAGTTATCGTACCTTCAGCTATCGGCAAATACACGCAAAATTGAGTACCTTTACCAGCTTCACTTCCTACCTTAATAAACCCATCGTGGTTCTTAATAATACCGAAAACTGTTGATAGCCCTAGTCCTGTTCCTTGACCAACCTCTTTTGTCGTAAAAAATGGCTCAAAGATGTGTTCCAAAATTTCTGGGGGAATTCCTATCCCTGTATCTGAGACAGTAATCACAACATAGTTTCCCGCATGAGCATCAAGGTGCATCCGGGAGTATGTTTCGTCAATAAACTTATTTTCAGCAGCAATTTTCAAAATGCCACCATTGGGCATGGAATCACGAGCATTAACCGCCAAGTTCATCAAAACTTGTTCTAGTTGGGTGCGATCTGCTTTTAGCATCCACAAAGTATCTTTGGGAATATCACTCTGAATTTCAATTGACTTGGGAAATGTCTGTTTGATAACTTGTACTACTGCATTGAGCAAATGTTCAGGTTGTAATAAAGTGCGTTTTCCTTCCGTACCACGGGCAAAGGTGAGAATTTGTTTAACTAAGTTAGCTCCACGCTTAGAGCTATTTTCTAGTGAGTTAAACAATTCTTGAGTACGTGCATCAACATTTTTTAGTTGTAACCGCAGTAATTGAGCAATCATCAAAATGGGAGTAAAAACGTTATTCAGGTCATGAGCAATGCCACTGGCTAGAGTTCCTAAGCTCTCCAATCTTTGGGCGCGGTAAAATTGTTTTTCTAATAGTTTCTTCTCAGTAATATCTGTGTTAACAACTAAAATAGATTGGGGTTGTCCCGATTCATCCCTTACCAATGTCCATCTACTAGCAACAATAATTTCTTGACCCGTTTTGGTGATTTGCTCTAACTCCCCATTCCAAAAACCTGTTTCAAGAGTAGTCTTTAAACCTGCTTCTAGTTTAGCTAAGGATTCTTTGTAGAAAAATTCATGAACTTTTTTCCCCAAAGCTTCTTCAGCAGTCCAACCATACAAGCGTTGAGAACCCTGACTCCAGAACAGAATACGGTTTTCTAAATCACGAACAAAAATTGCATCGGTAGCAATATCAATTAAAGCTGCTTGTTCTTGGATTTTCTTCTCTGCCTGTTTGCGCTGAGTAATATCAGTAGAAATACCACAAACTGCATAGGGTTTACCAGAAGCATCACACAAAGGAAACTTGACAGTTAAGTAAGTATAAACTTGATTATTAAAAGTAGCTACTTCCTCAAATTCCAAAGGTTTGATAGTATCAATCACCTGTTGATCGTTACTGACAAACATATCAGCTATATTGGCAGGAAATAGATCATGATTAGTTTTATTTTTAGCTTGCTCCCGTGTAATGTGAGTTAATCTTTCAAATTCCGAGTTGACAAGAATATGACGACCCTGGATATCTTTCACATAAATAACAGCAGGGCAATTATCTAAAATTGCCTGTAACCGTTGCTCACTGGCTCGTAAATTTTCCTCTGCTTGTTTGCGATCCGTAATATCTGTCACCATTGCCAAAGCACTATCATATTCACCGTTCTCATCAAAAATGGGAACGGCTGAGACAATTGCCCACATTTTGGAGCCATCTCGATGACGGAATTGGAAATCGTGCTGTTCTTTAATTCCTTGTTTGCGTTTTTCCAAAAGCTGCAAAGCCAATTCTTGCTGTTCTTGATCCATAAATTCCAGAAAGGATTTTCCCAGCATTTCATCAACTGTATAACCAAGCATTTGTGCCATTTGTTCATTGACAAAACAGGTCTTTCCTTCTTTATCTATTAACCACACTCCTTCTGTGGCAGTATCTAGAATGCGACGACACTCGGCTTCACTTTGGCGCAATAAATCCTCTGTTTGCTTGCGATGGGTGATATCCATATTCACGCCCAACATCCGCACTGGTTGATCAGTTTCATCGTAGAAGACTTTAGCCTTACAGAGCGACCAGCACGCTGTACCATCAGGTTTCATAAACCGAAATTCGATTTCATAGGGTGCATGGTGTTGAATAGCCCGCATCACCGACTGATTTAAAAATTCTCGGTCTTCAGGATGGACAAACTTTAAAAAAGTTTCATACCTCCCATCAAACATATCGGGAGTAATGCCAAATAAAGAATACAGATTACTTGACCAAATTACCTCATTAGTCTTGAGATTCCAGTCCCAAATGGCAGCACCACCAGCCCAGAGCGCAAGTTGCAGTCGTTCCTCACTTTCTTTGTATATTCCATCTTGCTGTTTGCGTTCAGTAATATCCCGAATTACAGCCAACCAGCCAGTATGAGTACCATGCTCATCTTTCATGCTGCTGACTGATGATTCAACGTGGATAACTTCTCCACTGCTTTTGATATGAATATTTTCGCCTTGCCATTTACCTGTGGTTGTCAACGAATTGAGTGCAGCTTGTTCATCTTCCGGCTTCAGCCATTGATACTGGTAACATTCTTGTAAATTACGACCTAATACATCCTCTGCCATTAACCCATAGAGCCGCTCTGCTGCTGGATTCCAATAAGTGATGCATTCTTCAGTATCAACAGCAATGACTGCATCACTAACCTGAGCGAGAATACCAAGGTGAAATGAGATTTCCAGTGAAGTCTGTTGATTTGGCATAGATACCCTAAATTCAGGTCATACAAACCCTAAAAAGCTATTTTTATATTCGTAATCACAGATAAGAGACAATAAATAAATTTTTATGGCTTTATTTCTCTATTTTGTGCATATATTTCCAGAAAATTAGGATTTTAATTAAAGATTAGGTACTGATAAATGTGTGTTTCTACTTTTGTGGATATCAATTTAATTATAATTAGATTGAGTCTCCCCAGTTTTTCAAACAATCCCTAGTAGTATGTCAAAAACGGGTTCATTTTTTAACACCTAAGTGAAATTAAAAACAAATATATAGGCGCAGACAGAGTATTTAGGACATCAATTGATGATAAAACTCTGACTATGAGAGGGTTTTACTCCTGACTCCTGACTCCTGACTCCTGACTCCTGACTCCTGCTATACAACATACTAACCCACGCTACAGCAGCAGACACAGATACAAAATTCTCCCAATCTCACCCTTCCCGACCGGCAAAGGAAAAAATTTTATAGAAATTTAACTATTTGTACCAACAATTTGATAACTTAGTACATAGTTTGCAACAATATTTATAAATTACGGAAGGAATCACGTTGAGTTACCATCCAGATGCGATCGCCCCCCACGGCGGAGAGCTAATTAACCGGGTTGCTACACCAGAACAAAGAGAAATATTTCTCTCCAAAGCTGACTTTCTGCCACGAGTGACACTTGATGAGCGAGCCGTTTCCGATTTAGAAATGATCGCCATTGGTGGTTTTAGTCCGCTGACTGGTTTCATGAACCAAGCCGACTATAATCGCGTAGTCATAGAAATGCGGTTGGCTAACGGTGTTGTGTGGTCAATCCCCATTACACTATCTGTCACAGAAGAAGTT
The DNA here is from genome assembly GCA_046045965.1 of Cyanobacteriota bacterium. Lineage (GTDB taxonomy): Bacteria > Cyanobacteriota > Cyanobacteriia > Cyanobacteriales > Nostocaceae > RDYJ01. The sequence goes on from JBJOKS010000023.1 coordinate 28,800, forward strand.
GCAACCCCTCTCCAAATAGGTGGTTTAGTGCGTCTGGATAACCCCAGAGGCGAGTTTATTGGGGTTTTGGAACTGAGCGAAAAATACACCTACGACAAACAACGCGAAGCCATCAATGTCTATCGCACAGATGAAGCTAAACACCCTGGAGTTCAGGTAGTATATAACCAAGGTTCTGTGAATCTGGCTGGGGATATCTGGTTACTGCAACGTGATTCTCATCCCCAGTTTCCCAGCTACCAAATTGATCCCGCCGCTTCCCGGCAAATGTTTAGAGAAAAGGGCTGGAAAACTATCGTCGGGTTCCAAACTCGCAACCCTATCCACCGCGCCCATGAATATATTCAAAAGTGCGCCTTGGAAACAGTAGATGGTCTATTTTTACACCCATTGGTAGGCGCAACCAAAGAAGACGATATTGCTGCGGATGTGCGGATGCGTTGCTATGAAATTCTCATGGAACATTATTACCCCTTAGATAGAGTAATATTAGCTATCAACCCAGCCGCCATGCGTTATGCAGGACCAAGGGAAGCTATTTTCCATGCTTTAGTTCGCAAGAATTACGGCTGTACGCATTTTATAGTTGGGCGCGATCATGCTGGTGTAGGTGACTACTACGGCACTTATGATGCTCAATATATATTTGATGAATTTGCGCCGCAAGAACTGGGCATTGTGCCAATGATGTTTGAACACGCTTTCTACTGCACACGCACCAAACAAATGGCAACAACTAAAACCAGTCCTAGCAAACCAGAAGAACGGGTTCACCTATCGGGTACAAAAGTCCGGGAAATGCTGCGTCGTGGTGAGTTACCACCTCCAGAATTTTCTCGTCCTGAAGTAGCAGCCGAGTTAGCGCGAGCAATGTCTATCCCGCAACCAGCATTGGTTTAAAGCTGATGGAAAAGTCGCAAAAAGTATAATCTCAAACTTTACTCTCTAGCCCTCAGCCCTTTAAGCTGTTAGCTGATGGACTGAGGGCTGATGCTAATTATGAAACGGCGTGCGTTTTTAGAACGAATTGGCTCCATACTGGCAATCTTGGGATTGACTCAAGCTGAGTGGTTGACTTTGGGAAATCGCTATTATCAAGCTTTAGCAGCACCCAACTCCCGTAAGTTGGCATTGTTAATAGGTATCAATCAATATCCACAAAGTCCCGCCCTTGCTGGTTGTCTGACTGATGTGGAATTGCAAAGGGAACTGTTAATTAACCGCTTTGGCTTTGCAGCTTCAGATATTCTCACTTTAACTGAGGAAGAAGCCAGTCGAGAATTTATTGAGTCCGCTTTTGTTGATCACTTGGGTAAACAAGCAAAAGCTGAGGATGTGGTGATATTCCACTTTAGCGGCTATGGTAGTCGTGTCAAATTGGGGAATTTCCCAGAGACTGTACAAAATGCTCTGATTCCAGTTGATCAAAATACACAGAATGGTATAGTTGTCAACTATTTATTAGAAGAAACTCTTTTACTATTATTGCGATCGCTCCCCACAGACCGAGTAACGGCAGTATTAGATACTAGTTACTATGCTAAAAGCACATCACAGCCCTCTGGTTTGCGATTTCGCGCCCGCCCGGAACCACCGACAGCAAAGTTAGCACCTCAAGAACTGGAGTTGCTCCAATACCTGCAAACGCAGAACTCAGCCGTTAACAATGCAATGGTGCTAAAAGCAACTTTAGAGCCAAATCAACCAGCGGGAGAATTGGTGTTTTCTGGTTTCAGTGCGGGTTTATTTACCTATGCTTTGACTCAATATCTCTGGGAAGTTACCCCAGCCACAACAATTCAAGTTATGCTCTCCCATAACAGTAGTTTCATGTACAAACTAGGTAGCGAACAGCAACCAGGGTTATTAAGTGAGAAGAAAAATCCTCAAAGTGCTGTAATTACTGATAATTTCTCCATAGCAAGCACTGACGCGGAAGGAGTGGTGAGAACTACGGATGAGGAGGGTAAAACGGCGCAATTATGGTTAGGGGGAATACCCGCACAGGTTTGGCAATACTATGGCGTTGGTTCGAGATTGACTTTACCGACGGGAGAACAGTTAATCTTAAAGTCCCGTAATGGGTTAACTGCAAAAGCACAAATATCCAGTCAAGATGCTACCAAATCCCTACAAGTTGGGCAACTGGTACAAGAAGCTGTGCGCGTGTTACCGCGAAATATTAATTTAACAGTAGCCTTAGATGCGGGATTAGAAAGAATTGAGCGTGTAGATGCTACCAGTGCCTTTGCGGCCATTACCCGGATGGTAAATATCGCCTCAGCAGAACAGGGTGCTGATTACGTATTTGGTAAACTGCAAAATATCCCTAGTCGTTATGGTCTTTTTTCTCTTGGTGGTGAGCTAATACTGAATACTGCTGGGGAAGTTGGGGAAGCGGTGAAAATTGCAGTGCAGAGACTAACACCGAAATTTTCCACCTTGTTAGCAGCCAAGTTATGGCGACTGACAGAAAATCAAGGTTCTTCGCGGTTAGCGGTGAAAGCGAGTTTAGAAATTATTAGTAAAATCTCACCCCGTGTAGTTATGCAGCGTCAGACATGGCGTAGTCGCAGTGGGGAAACTACAACTAACAAAGCATTTACCGCCCCAGGAACAGCTATTCCTACAGTTCCCGTGGGCAGTAGGATGCAGTACCGAGTAGAAAATTTGAGCGATCGCCCCATTTATTTAATGTTAGTAGGGTTAAATAATACTAGAAGTGCGATCGCTTTTTATCCCTGGCAAATTTCCCCAGAAGCGGATATTTCTGAAACTAAACCCCATCTGCAAGAAATAGTCATTCCCCCAGGACAAACCCTAAAATTTCCCCAAAACGATGCTACCTTTGGCTGGTTGCTACCCACAAGAACTTTGTTTTGTGAACATCAACTAATTTTGGGTACATCTCCTTTCACTGAAACCTTGGCCGCTTTGGGAACTACTAAGTATCCCACTGCTGATCAACAGCCTATTAGTTCGCTAGTTAATGCCTTAGAAGTTGCCCAAGCTTTGCTGCAAGACTTACATAATGCTAGTAAGGTGAAAGCGGAAATGAATGGAACTGCTACTGACTCTTATGTATTGGATGTGAATAATTGGGCAGGTTTGAATTTTAGTTTTCAGGTGGTGTGAGGAGGCAGGAGGCAGGAGGCAGGGGGCAGGGGGCAGGAGGCAGGAGGCAGGGGGCAGGAGGCAGGAGGCAGGGGGCAGGGGGCAGGGGAGAAAAGAGTTATTTAATTTTGACTTTTGACTTTTGACTTTTGACTTTTGACTTTTGACTTTTGACTTTTGACTTGATCTTGCCCAATGCCCAATGCCCTATAAATACTTCTCTAACAACAAACCTAACTTCTCCTTAGTTGCTGCTGGTGCATTTGCTAAGTTCGTTAAAATCGCATATTTCAAAGCGGAATGGGCATCACTTGTAGGGGGGTTTTCACTTAGCCGCTTCACAGTTTCTTGAATTACTTTTTGAGCATTTACCGCATTACGTTGTAAATTACCAATTACCATTTCTACAGTCACACTATCATGATCAGGATGCCAACAATCATAATCTGTGGCTAAAGCTAGGGTTGCATAAGCAATTTCCGCTTCTCTGGCTAATTTTGCTTCTGGTAAATTTGTCATGCCAATGACTGTAGCACCCCAACTGCGATAAAGATTTGATTCAGCTTTGGTGGAAAATGCAGGACCCTCCATACATACATAAGTACCTTCACGGTGAAGAGTGACATCTGGTAAATTTAAAGAAGCGATCGCCGAAGCTAAAATTGCCGCTAAATTTTTGCAAATTGGATCACCAAATGCAATATGCGCGACAATTCCTTCACCAAAAAATGTCGAAATGCGATTCTTGGTTCTGTCAATAAACTGATCAGGTACTACCATATCTAGTGGTTTTACCTCTGCTTTCAACGAACCAACTGCACTGGCAGAAATTAAGTATTTTACCCCTAGTTGCTTCATGGCATAAATATTGGCACGGAATGGTAACTCAGAAGGTAATAAAGTATGATTACGACCATGACGCGCTAAAAAAGCAACTCTGTTTCCATCCAATGTCCCTAGAATTACTGCATCTGATGGCGAGCCAAAGGGTGTATTTACCTGTAATTCTTCCACATCTTTAAGAGCTTCCATTTTGTATAAACCACTGCCACCAATAATCCCAATCTCAGCTATTGCCATATTCTTAAACCTGTGAATTTTTAAACATTTAAGTTATTTTACCGAAAAAATGAATAGCCTAAAGCTACAAAGTAGCAATTCGTTTAATTTTATGGTGTTTCCGTAAAGCTACGAATGGAAACTTTATCAAAATTTGATATTTTATAATCAATCTAGCATCAAAAATATATAAACTGCGAGGAATAAATATGCAATTTATGGCTAACTCAGATCCAAGCAATTTAGAAGCAATATTGCAACGCATATTTGCCAACCGCCGAATTACGCGCCAAGATCAACATATCATGATGTCTAGTCTTCTGGCTAAAGAAGGTCTGAGTGAAGAAAACATTATGCAAATTAATCAAGTATTTGATGCTTTAAAAAGAGGATTAATTAGAGTGGTAGATTAAAATAGGTGAGAGAATAGAGAATAGTAAATAGCTAGGGATTTTTTTAAAATAATCAAATTCCTCTATATTTGTTAATATTTCTGATGAAAAACAAATATTAAAATAGGGCAAGTCTTGATCACTATGCCAATATCTACCATTGACAGTAAAGATGCAGCAGCTCTCCATGCAGCTAAAGAAGGGGTTGCTGTGTGCGATCGCTCTCATTGGGGACGCATCCGTGTTTCTGATGATGACCGTCTGCGGTTTTTACACAACCAAAGTACCAATGATTTTCAGAGCCTCAAACCAGGTGAAGGTTGTGATACTGTGATGGTGACATCTACAGCCAGGACAATAGATTTAGTAACTGCCTACGTTCTCAATGATACAGTGTTATTGTTAGTTTCACCTCATCGTCGTGCATTTTTGATGGCATGGTTGGATCGCTATATCTTTTTTGCAGATAAAGTGACATTAACCGATATTACTGATGAAACTGCAACTTTTAGCCTCATTGGACCCCAAAGCGATGCTATGGTAGAAAAATTGGGGGCTGGTTCACTTATTGGTCAACCCTATGGTAATCATATCCTGGTTGATGGGATAACTTTTGCTGTCGGTAGTGGTTTGACTAACCCCGGATATACTCTCATTTTCCCAGTAGCTGAAAAACAAAAGGTTTGGCAGCAAATATTAGATCATGGTGCGGTAGAATTGAGCGATCGCACTTGGGAAACATTGCGAATTTTACAAGGTCGTCCTGCACCAGATTTAGAACTCACCGATGATTATAACCCCCTGGAAGTCGGTTTATGGCAGACAGTTTCTTTTAATAAAGGTTGCTACATCGGTCAAGAAACCATTGCCAGACTAAACACCTATAAAGGTGTAAAGCAATACCTCTGGGGAATTCGCCTCAATGCTTCCGCAGAACCAGGAACGGTGATTACTATAGGAGATGAAAAAGTCGGTAAACTCACCAGTTACACCCCAACCCCTGATGGTCACTTTGGACTAGGATACATTCGCTCTAAAGCCGGTGGTGTAGGTTTAACAGTGCAAGTAGGAGAAACCGAAGGGGAAGTTGTTTCAGTTCCCTTTGTCTCTCACGAATATCCTTAGCTGGGGACTGGGGACTAGGGACTAGGGACTGGGGACTAGGGACTAGGGACTGGGGACTGGGGACTGGGGACTAGGGACTAGGGACTGGGGACTGGGGACTGGGGACTGGGGACTGGGGACTGGGGACTGGGGACTGGGGACTGGGGACTGGGGACTAGGAAAAATTAATTTTCCCTCTTACCTCCTGACTCCTGACTCCTGACTCCTGACTCCTGACTCCTGACTCCTGACTCCTGACTCCTGACTCCTGTTATCATTTTACACCCTGACAAAACTCATCTATCCAAGAAGGTAAACTACGGGCATTACTGCTAGGTGAGATACAGGAAACTTCTTTAACTGGGATGGTCGTAAATTTACTGTTATGATTAAGTTCTGTATGTGGAGTGGGAACTTTTGTAGTAATAGTGAGTTGAGGGGGTGCTGACTTGTCAGTTCGCCTGGGTGTTTCCTCCAACTCAGAAAGGGACTTGGTTGCAGAATGGTGATGTACTGGTGTAGCTACTGCAAGCACGGAAACAGCTTGGCGCTTTTGTTCAACACCCGGAGTAATTCTTAATAAAACCTGTTTGCTTTCCTGGGAAGGTATGGAAGGTCGTTTTTCAGATACCTGAATATTTGCAACAGCAGGTTTACTAACAATTTGGTTTTTAGCTGAAGAACGCTGTAATTTTAATAGACGTAACTCTTCATCAGGATTAAAATGAAGACCCAAAGCCACAACTATTTGATCAGGATTATTATTCAAATCCAGAATAAAAGGAAGTATTTGTTTTAACTGCGGTTCCAAAACAGACAGAGTTGCCAAAATATAACCAGATGACGGTCTTCTGACACCATCATAAGAGCGCCAAATTCGCATTTTGACTAGCCAAGGACGATTTTCCTCGCAGTAACTCAGCCACTTCAGTTTTAAAGATTGACGTAGCTTCTGAATGTCCATCAATTGTCTCGCTTCAGTGAACAAGAGTGCAGTATTCAGTATATTTTAATGTGAGTAATAATTAGTTAGTAATTGTTGGCTTTTCGCTGACTATAAATTAACCCTGGGGATGAAACCGATGATAAAGCATTTGTTTAACTCTTTGACCACCTAACAAATGTTTTTCTACCACTAGGTGTACTTCCAGAGGTAAAACGCGAGAATACCAGACCATCTCAGGTAACACTAACACTATTGGACCGTTACCGCACAGACCCAAACAGCCACTAGCTGTAACTGTCACATCCGCAACTGGTAACGCCTGAAAAGCTGCTAATACTTCTGCTGCACCTTGTTTTCTACAGCTACGATGTTGGCAGATTTGCACACATTTAGTAGATGCTACTTGATCTTCATTTGGTAGATTTAACATTAACAAATCACCTTTTCTATTCAATGTCACCTGTCATCTACTGTATCTAAAAAAGATAGAGGTTGACTCATATTAGCCGCAAAACCTAAAATTCCCGGATCTCGATGTTCATAAAGTAATTCACCTTGATTATTAAATAAAAATGTGCCACCACGCTGAGTTAAATAAGCAGATGATGGTACATAAATTGACCAATTTTTTAAAACTTCTACCATATTTCTCAGTCGCAGAGTAGCTAATTCAAAAGGTCTTTGAAAACCACTCCCACCAGCTAGTTTAAAAAACGAACCTTTAAAAGCAGGTAAAGGAGTACCTTGAATTATTTCCTCATCGCCAAAAAGTTGGGGTGCTTGTTTATCTCCCTTATATCCCCGAAAAACTTCTTTTAGTGTTCCCGGACTACCAATACCTGCACACATTAACATTAAATTTAACCAAGATTTCTGAGATTGAGAAAGTCCAGGAACAGAAACTTTTAAACCTGGATAAAGATTCAGTTCTTGATGTAATTCGGCATTTTCATCAACAAATAAATTTTCTTTAGGAAACCCTGTATATTCGCAGAATTTTATTCCAGAAGTGAGATTACCAATTCCCACTGCACGAATAGAGATTTTTTGATCTGCTAAATTTTGCGCTTCTCGCTGTAACCACCAAGCATATTCAAGACTATCAAAATCTCCCAATTGAGGCAATACTAAAACGAGAATTTTTGAGGCGCTTTGGCAATTTTCTAACAAAGCTTTGATACTGCGATCACTCACACATTGAAGTTTAGTTTGAGAAAAAATAGTGTAGGAATTCATGGGATTTTAGATTTTAGATTTTGGATTTTAGAGGATGTTTGACAAGTGAATATTATTCAGTTAAAAATTTGAAAATATCTTCTAAAACTCAGATTTCTCTGTGTACTCTGTGCCTGGAGTAGTTCGTTATTCATAAAAAAATACATCTTGTCATCGTCCCCATTTTACAACAAGAGACGATGAATCAAAGAAAAAAACCTAACTAACAGACAAACCCTTACTAGCTAACCATTCTTGATTAAATATGCGTGACTGATAGCGAGAACCACTGTCACACAAGATGGTAACTATAGTATGTCCTGGTCCCAATTGTTTAGCCAAAGCCACCGCAGCACCAACATTAATTCCTGTTGAACCACCCATTAACAAACCATCTTTTCTTAACAGTTGATAAACCACTCGTAAAGCTTCGTGATCATCAATTTGAATGGCATCATCAATAGGTGATCCTTCCATATTAGCTGTAATTCTACTATTACCAATTCCTTCAGTAATAGAATTACCTTCTATTTTGATTTCGCCGGTTTTGACATAACTATATAAACCGCTACCCATCGGGTCAGCAACGACACATTTAATATTTGGGTTCTTTTCTTTCAAACACATCGCTACACCTGCAAAAGTCCCACCTGTACCAGTTGCTGCTACCCAACCATCTATTTTACCTTCTGTCTGTGTCCAAATTTCCTGGCCTGTGGTTTCGTAATGGGCGTTACGGTTAGCTAAATTATCAAATTGATTTGCCCAAATGGCGTTTTCCATTTCGGCTGCAATTCTACCAGATAATTTAACGTAATTATTAGGGTCTTTGTAGGGTACAGCAGGAACAGGACGAACTTCCGCCCCCAAGGTTGTCAGCGCGTCTATTTTCTCTTGAGATTGGGTATTAGGAATAATAATCAGGCATTTATAACCTTTAGCATTACAAATGTGCGCTAGTCCAATTCCAGTGTTACCAGCAGTTCCTTCTACTACCGTACCACCGGGTTTGAGTAAGCCTTTTTTTTCTGCGTCTTCGATGATGTAGAGTGCTGCACGGTCTTTGACAGAACCACCAGGATTGAGAAATTCTGCTTTGGCCAAAATTTCACATCCAGTTTCTTCACTAAAACTGTTTAAGCGAATCAGTGGCGTGTTGCCAATAGTGCCGATAAATCCTTGTTTGATATTCATGTTAATTGTTTTGAGTTCTTTCTTCTCAAATTTTGCCGTATTGCTGAATATATTTACAATCTTTTACACTTCCCCAGGTCAGAAATTTTGTGCATAATTCCCTGGAAGTAGTTCAAAAAGCGTAGGTTATAATACAGGGTAATTGACTACAGAGATACAGCACTTTCCGGTATCATGATGTACACTATGGGCGGGCAAGATGCCCACCCCACAAGAGTTTTATTATTATGATTTGTACCTCATAGCAATAAAATATGCTGTAAAAGCAATCTAGCAATAGAATCGAAATTCCAGAAGATGAAATAAAGTTTGATTAATATTTAAATTAAATTAAATTAAATTAAATTAAATTAACAATAAAAACTACCAAATTTTTGCCATATTCAAAACAAAACCTGGTAAAATTGGCTCACAATTTACAGTTTCAGGATTTTCTAAACATTCTTCTGTTTGTCCAGGACGATAAATATAAACTCGGCGATTTTTACGATCAATTAATAATCCTAATTGTATTCCTGGTTCTTCCATATATTCAATCATTTTCTCTTTTAATGGTTGTAAATTATCGGAAGATGATCTTAATTCAATGATAAAATCAGGACAAATGGGAGCAAATTTTTGCTGTTGCTCTGGTGTCAAAGTATTCCATCTTTCTAATTTGATCCAAGAAGCATCGGGAGAACGGTCTGCACCTGTGCAAAGTTTAAAACCTGTACTGGAAGAAAAAGCAATACCCGTACCATCTTTTTCTGACCATACCCACAACTGTCCTAGAATATTGATTTCTCTATTTCCGGTTTCTGAACCTGCTGGTGACATAATTGATATTTCCCCAAATTTATTTCTCTCAATGCGTAAGTTACGGTTGACTTGACAGAAATCAAAAAATTGTTCATCTGTCATTTTAACTGATGATGGTAGCTGAAAAACTATAGGTGATGACAGCATTATCTTTAATCCTAATTTGCTGATCTAACTTCTTTTATTATATATAAAAAATGGTGGGTTAACGACTGTGTAACCCACCCTAAGCAGAGAAATATTGATGTTACTGAAAATTATTTGTTGGGTTGGGGTGTCATCCGCAAATAAGGTTTGATTTCTTGATAACCTTTGGGGAATTTCTCTTTGAGAACTGCGGGATCTTTCAAAGATGGAACAATTACGCAGTCTTCACCATCTTTCCAGTCTGCTGGTGTAGCAACGCTGTAATTATCAGTTAATTGCAAAGAATCAATTACTCGCAATAGTTCATCAAAGTTGCGTCCGGTGCTGGGGGGGTAGGTGAAAGAAAGACGCAGTTTTTTGTTAGGATCAATAACAAATACAGAACGCACTGTGATGTTTGCAGCTGCATTGGGATGAATCATATCATAAAGGTCAGAAACCTTTTTGTCTGCATCTGCCAAAATTGGGTAGTTGAGGGTGGTGCTTTGGGTTTCTTCAATATCTCCCACCCAACCATTATGAGAGTCTACATCATCAACGCTGAGAGCGATCGCTTTAACGTTACGTTTGTCAAATTCTGGTTTTAACTTCGCAACTGTACCTAATTCTGTTGTGCAAACAGGTGTATAGTCAGCAGGGTGAGAAAACAGCACTACCCAGCTGTTACCTGCCCATTCGTAAAAATCTATGTCGCCGTGTGTAGAGGCTTGTGTAAAGTTGGGTACTGTATCACCAAGACGGAGAGCCATGCTAGATTCCCTGTAATTAGAAAAGATAACTATTTTACTGTGTCATCATGACACAAAACAACTATTATCCCATCAAGATTTCCCTGCTTGCAACAAAATTTTATTTTTTTTAACTTTTGGTGACATTAAAACATAATAATTGAAAATTCATTTTCCCATATTCAGCAAAATTCAGGATTTTCAGCCTATTTTTTGATAACTTCTTGATATGCCTGAATTATTTGTTGTGCGATCGCATCCCAACTAAAATTCTGTAAAGCATATTTTTGAGCATTTAATCCCCGTTTTTGACATTCTTGGGGGTTTGATAAAGCTGTTGTTAATAACTTCACTATTGATTCTACATCCGTTTTCCCCACCCAACCAGACTCACTATCTAGCACCTGTTGATAAATATGCACTTGATCAGAAATAACCACTGGTGTACCATTTACCATTGCTTCTGCAACAGCAATACCAAAATTTTCATAGTATGAAGGTAACACAAATAAATCAGCAGTTTGTAATAAACTGGTTTTTGTTTCTCCTGTGACAAACCCTGTAATGGTGGTATGTGATTTTAAAATTGAATTTTCAATTTCAGATTTAATTTTCTGTTCATAAATTGGATCTTGAGGATTCGTTCCCGCTAAGATAAAATGAAAATCTAAACCTGTTGTTAATAATTTTTCTAGTGCAGGAATTAATAAATCTAAACCTTTTTTCGGATCAATGCGGGACATAAATAAAATTACAGGTTTATCACTGGGAATACCAAACTTATTTCTCACATCTTCGCTATTAGTTTTGGGAGGAATAACACCTAAAGGAATTACTAAATCTTTTGTTGTTACTCCAAACCTTGCTGATATTTTTGCTTCTTGTTCGCTTGTAAAATGAATTGCGGCTGCACCTGCTATATTACCACGTTCTAAAAGTGCAACATAAAGCTTTTTTAATTTTTTTTTCTTTTGTAAATCTGCTGGATCAAGTGTTCCTAAAGGACGTAAAATATAAGGTAGATTTTGTTGTCTACAAACAATAGCTGCTGCACTACTAATAGGAGAAAATAAAGCATGAATATGGGCAATATCAAAATTTTTAGCGTTATCTTTTAACCATTTTAATAAATCAACTGAAAACTTATACCTACGAAATGGCGCACAGCGAAAATAAATAATTTCATAACCATCTTTTTTGATGGCAATATTTAAAGGTACATCCAGTGGTTTTTGTCCATTATCACCATTACTATCAGTAGTCAAAATGGTAACTTCTACATTTGCTTTTGCTAAGGCTGGTGCTAGTCCTAAAACCATTTGACTAGGACCACCATAGATGAGAGAAATAGAGGGAACAATTTGTAATATTCTCATGATTAATTCTTAGTTATTAATTTACTCGTTCCTATACTCTGTATGGGAATGAATTTTTAAAGGCTCTGCCTTTAGTTATATCAGAGTCAGAGACTCTTTGATAGCATTCCCAGTTAGAAACTGGGAACGAGATATGACATTAATTGTTGATAAAATTCATATTGTTGTTTAGCAATAGCTTTATTTGTATATTTAACCATTGCTTTTTCATAACCCATTTCCCCTAACTTAGCAGCTAAACCTGGTTTTTCCATTAACTGCAATAAACAATTAGCTAAAGCTTGAGTATCACCTTCAGGGAAAATCAAACCAGCATCACCAATAACATGAGGAATTTCCCCAGAGTCGGAACCAATAACAGGTACTTTACAAGCCATTGCTTCAATTAAAACATGACCAAATTGTTCTTTCCAACCTACAGCAGTGAGGGTTTTAAATTTATAAGTAGTTTCGGAAGGAAGAACCAAAGTATTCATGACATTGATATAATTTGCAACTTCATTATGCGGTACGCTTTCTACTATTATGAGTTTTTCTCGAATGTTATTTTCTGTGGCTATTTTTAAGATTTCTTCCTGTAATTCTCCTCTACCTAATAGTAATAATTTCCAAGGTTTATCTTTGATATTTACCAATGCTTTTAACAGTGTTAATAAACCTTTTTCTGGAACAAATCTACCGACAAAACCGACTACAAAATCATGTTGATTAATTCCTAAATTAGCTGCTAATTCTGGTTGTGGTTGCGGTGTAAAGAGAGTTTCATCTACACCCAACTGAGGCAGAACTTTAATTGCTCCTTCATATCCGCGTTGACGCAAAATATCAGCCCCATCTTGATTACCAGAAATAATACCATGACTATTATTTAAGTTATACTTTTCTAATAGTGCAACTGGTAATTTTAATTCATAAGGTAAATTCCACCAGGTGAAAAATACATTTTTGGCTTTTAGTCCTAATAATTGATTTAAAATAATCATTTGTGTATAAGCCAAACCTCTAGAACCTTGTTCGACATGAATAATTTGGGGACGAAACTTTTGTAATAAACTAATTAAGTCAGCACCGAAAGTTAGTAGTCCTTGATGGTTTTGGCTAAAATTAGATATTGGGACTATTTTAAATGTGCCTTCATCACGATATTCTGTTTCAATAATTCGGTTTTGTACTCCTCCTGGTCGCCACTTTTTGGGAACTACAACTGTGACTTCAATTCCTGGTTCTAGTTTGGCTAAAGCCCGTAATTTTTCACAGTTCAGGTCTACTATATAGGTATGACTAGCAACTAAAATTCTCATGATAGTTTTTCCAGATCAATTGACTTATCCTGACTCCTAACTCCTGACTCCTTAAATTTGTTGATCTAAACGACTGTAAATTTGTCCATCATTCCATACTGATTGAATCATGCTACCCACAGCTTTGAGAAAACCTAAACAATAGAAAATACCGCGAGTGGCAATTTTAATAGGAGAACCGCTTTTATAACAAGGAGGGTTTCCAAGAACATGACAGTCAAATAAACGTCCGTAAAATCGTAAAGCTTGGGTAAAGGTGAGGTTTTTTAAACCGAGTAAAAAATGATTGTGATAGAAGGTAAATTGATATTCGAGCGATCGCATACTAATATCATGACAACCCCCAGTTTCTTCCCCCAAATGCACTAAATAAGCATCTGGATCGTACCAAATTTTATACCCAGTTTTTCTAAACCTTAAACAAAAATCTGATTCTTCCCGTACTGCACTACCCCGAAACCTTTCATCAAACTTGATCCCGTACTTAGTAAAAACATCCCGACGGAAAGACATATTGCAACCTCTAGCTGTTAATACTTGCTGAGGTTTGGTAGTATGGACTAAATCAATATGATACCAAGCAATACCAGGGTCCATTGCTTCCGGAGGTAAATATTCAATTTCCAATTCTCCCCCAGAATCACCTAATTTCATTCTGTCAAATACGCGACCTGCCACTGCGCCTATTTCTGGGTTTTCCACATAATTCTTAGCATGAGTGGCTAAAAAGCCCGGTGTTAATTGTACATCATCATCAATAAATAAAATAATCTCACCGGATGATCTGCGTACAGCATAGTTTCGCGCTCCTGGTAAACTAGCCCAATCTAAGCGAAACAGTTTAATTTTACCAGATGTAGCCATTTCATCTAAAAAAGCTTGAGTATCTGGTTCATGGGTTTGGGTTTGATCCACTACCAAAACTTCAAACTGGGGATAATCTTGTTTTAAGACATCAACAATACTATCTCGTAGCAGTTTTTCTCTTCTGTATGTAGGGATAACTACTGAAATTAACGGGCAATTATTCATATTTTTATACTCTCTATTAAATTATGCTTGTTGGATACTGTGACAGTAATAATTAATGTTATTTTACTTCAGTATAATCCTGCTGCTGTGGTATAGAGGTGATCGAATAACTGATTTTGCTTTTCAGCGTTATTGAGATTTTGCACGTGATTCAACGCTCCTGCACTCAGGATTTCATAATGTTCTTTTTTGTCTGTTCTATCTAAAAATTGGTTAATTTCTTGTAAAGACATTTCTACTAAATCATTGTAGGTGGTATTCAAAATCCCCCAATATTCTTCAGTGCTAGTTTTTTCGCCATGTAACCAATTACTCCAGTGCCTTATTTTATTTAGTGGTAATTCCAAAACATATCCATTTTTACCATGTTGAACTATCTCTGGTAAAGCGCATACATTGGTTGTGAATGCTGGAGTACCTACAGAAAAGCCTTCAATTATACTGTAGCCATAGGTATCCATTAATGTTGGCATAAATTGAAAGTCACAGTTGGCTAACAAATCTAGCACTGATTGATTAGAAATTTGTTTGTGAAAAACAACATTACTTAAATCCAGCAATTTTAAATCTTCTAGATACCTATTAGCATCAGGAAAATCAGTAGGTACACCTTGACCACGCCCTAATGCTGATACTATATGGATGGTGATAGGTAATCCTAATTGTTCAGCTTTTTTCGCTAATCTTAAAGCCACAATTCCACCTTTTCTAGCAATATGATTGCCAATAAAAACAAGTTGCAGATTTGATTTATTCTGATAGGTCTTAGGATGTTGAGCATTTATAAAAAAATTGGGATGTATGATTTCCAATTTTTGGTTTAATTTCTCATACTCATCCCATTGGTCTACAGTTCTTAAAAAACGTAATTTGGCATAATCAGAAATAGCAATTATTTTATGACAATTATCTAGGGACAAACGATGATTTAAAAACTTGTAAAATTTTTCTTCTGTTGTATTCCTGGGTCCTCGATATAAAAACCGATGATCTTCAAAAGTAATAAACCAAGGTTTATTAGTATATATAATTCTATTGAAAGAGTGAATTACGTCATATCCCCCCCATACAGGTTGCCAAGGAATCAAGCTGCCTAAAGGATACCAGATATTTGCTATTGGATAACGTCCTACAGGAAAAAATTTGGGACGGATCAGATGATGTTGAGAAAGCCGAGGTATATTGGCATTGCTCAGGTGTTTTTGACCTCCAAGCACTATTTTAAGTTGATGTTTTCTTTCTTGATTTTGATTTGAGTTAATTTGGTTATTCATAATACAGGGACTCTTTTGTTGATATTTATGTTTGTATAATTTTGCTGGTTGATCGAGCTATTTTTTATTTAACAGCATATTTTCTAGCCGGGTAATTACTAATTTTCATTTGGTTTCACTTATATCTATACCATCTTTGATTGACTTAGAAATCAAAGCATAACTGGTGTTAAAACCAGCCAGTAGAAAGAATATATCCACAGCAGCATATCCCACCCTGGCTGAATTTCTATCTAAAATAGAAATGATGGATGTGCGTTCTGGATAATTTTGAAAAAAATGAAATAAGACAATTCCTAATATTGCTAAACCTTTGGTTCTATCAATCCAATGAAATCTTGTTTTTTGGGGTGTATTTGATGTAGCCATATCCTCAATCTTCTGATTCAGATCATTTTTTATTCAGACGTTTTTTCTTGTCTTTGGTTTTGTCGGTTGTTTCTTCTGGAACTATTTGTTTATCCAGGATTGGTAACTTAAAAATGATTCCTGCACATAACCAATAATAAACAGCCACTGGATCGACATCCAGAGGATAGTAATAAGTATTATAACTGATAAACAGTACAAACACCCACATACTAGCACCATAAGTCCGTAAGTTACGGTTTTTTATACTGCGATATGTCTTAAAAGCAGCTTTTGTAATACAGGTAACAAATATGAGAAACGCCAAGACTCCTACAATTCCGACTTCATAGAGAACTTTGGGATAGTAGGTTTCCACTAACTTAGTTGAACCCATGACACGGGCGGAGTTTGTAGCTTTACCTAAACCAGCACCAAGCGGTTTATCATCAACACTTTTCCAGTTTTCGTGAAATTGATCAACAATAAACTGATGAGGAGGTGAGGCATTCCAACGACTCACAAAACTGTCTGTTCTTTCTTGAACGAGAGTGGGGTTAGCGGCCATAGCAATGAACAAAATGACTAGCAAACCTCCTCCCAAGGGTATAAACTTTTTGAGGTTAGCTAGTTGACCTGTCAATAGTAGCAAAACTACAAAGCTGACTGGAACCAAAGCTAGAGCTATTCTCTGTCCACAGACAACAGCGTTCATAAATACCAAGACGGCAGCGACTATACCGATCAATCGCCAGATAATAGATTTGTCGCTGAAAATGGTAGCATAGGCGAAGAAAGTAGAGGAAATTAAGAACCAACCCCACTGCCAAGGGGCAACAAAAGTTCCTGGTAAACGAATCACTCCTTGATCTGGACTATACAACAACGCTCCGCCAAAATAGCAACGAGAATCAAGAGATGCTTTAAACAACAAATCTCCCTCAACACCTGTAGTTCCTTTACATATTCCTTTGAGAAGTAGGATGTATTGGATCAATCCCAAAACGCAACAAATAATAATCAGAACAATTTGAATCCGAGACAACCACCAAAACTCTTTAAGATCACGAATTAAATAATAGACACAAGTAATTAATGGTACATAGCCGATAAATACTTTTAAACCTAAAATTCCCAATCCTATGGGTATGTCTCCTCCAGAGGGGTTTAACTGCTCTCCACCATTAATAAACAGTAGGGTCAGCATACAACAGCTAAACAGAATTAAAAAGGGAGTCTTAATAGTTTTGGGAACAATAAAGGGCTGTTTTTGCTGTTTGCAGCTTTGCCAGACGGCGATCGCTACTGGGACAAAAAAAGCATCTTTCGCTAATTGCATGATGGGACTTCCACCCAACCAGTAAACCACTGTACCCGCAAACGGCAAGTAGATGACGAAGGCAAATAAAGCATAGTTTGGGTATTTGTAACAAAGGGTGAGGACTATGATCCCTAATGCACCAGGGGCGGCTAATTTAATTCCTCCTGCAAAAAAAAGCACCAATCCTAAGAAGAAAGCACTGGCTACAAGTTTACTAACTAAGCTAGTAAATTCTTTTCGCGCTTGCATAGCTTTGCGTTTTAAGGCTAACTCTTCTTTGAGACTTAAAGCCGGCTTATCTCCTGCTTTCTGTTTATTCTTTCCACCTTTGGTTTTTTTCTTGGTTTTGAGCATAACTGGGGATTGGGTACTGGGGATTGGTGACTGGGTACTGGGGATTGGGTATCGGTAAAAATCCTTTCCTCCCCTGCTTCCCCTGGTTCCCCTGCTTCCCCTGCCTCCTGACTCCTGACTCCTGACTCCTGTATTCTTCTTTAAGCTATATGTTCCTGTACTTGTGAAACTAATTCCTTTGTCCAATAGTTTACCAGTTCTGTATCAGCAGCTTCTACCATAACTCTGATTACAGGTTCTGTCCCAGAAGCACGGACTAATATCCGTCCATTATCACCCATTGCGGCTTCGGCTTGGGCGATCGCTTTTTGCACTGGTTCGCAATTTTCCCACCCTAACCGTTTTTCTCTGTCTTCTACCCGCACGTTTTGTAATAGTTGCGGATAGGTTTGAAAACTTTGATCAACCATTTCCCCTAAAGAAATTCCCGCTGCTTGCACCACTGCGGCTAAATGCAATGCTGTTAATAATCCATCACCAGTAATACCATAATGACGGCAGAGGATATGACCTGATTGTTCTCCACCTAGCATTCCCCCGGTGTTGAGCATTTCTGCCTGTACATATTGATCACCGACGGCGGTACGAATCATTTTACCGCCTTGTTTTTGCCAAGCTTTCTCAAATCCCAGGTTAGCCATGACGGTGGAAATAATCAAGTTATCTGGCAGTTGTTGTTTTTCTTGTAGATGACGACCCCAAAGGTAGAGAATGTAATCACCGTTAACTTGTCTGCCTGTATTATCTACTGCTAAGACTCGATCCGCATCGCCATCAAAGGCAAATCCCATATCAGCGTTATATTCTTGCACCGCTGCTGCCAGAATATCTAAATCTGTAGAACCGCAATTGACGTTAATGCGATCGCCATCTGCTTGATTATGTAAACAAATTACATCAGCACCCATCTGGGTAAATACTGATGGTGCTAATCCCACAGCCGCACCCCAAGCTAAATCTAAGACAATTTTCATCCCTTGAAGATTCACTTGGGGTTGTAATGGTTGTTGCAATGCTTGTCCGTAATCTGCTATTAACTCTGTCCGTGAGTAATGCCGTCCACAGTTACTGACACCGCTAAGAGTTGCAATTTTACCCCGCAAACCCGCCTCAATTTCCGCTTGTAATCCTTTAGACAATTTTCCACCACCAGCACCAAATATTTTAATGCCGTTGTCTTCTGGTGGGTTATGGCTGGCAGAAATCATCACGCCACCAATAGCATCAGTAATACTTGTAAGATAAGCTACGCAGGGAGTAGGACATAAGCCCAAATACCAAACTTCTAACCCTGCTGCGGTTAAACCTGCACTCAAAGCCATTGCCAGCATATCACTAGAATTTCTAGAGTCTTGTCCCAGAATTACAGGACCATTGTGTGCAGCATGATTACGTAACACAATACCCGCCCAAAAACCTACTTGCAAGGCTAAAGGCGCACTCAGCAGTTCTCCCACTTTACCACGAATGCCATCTGTACCAAATAACGGTGTTTTTGGCAAGGATAATAAGTTGACAGCGAAACTACTTTCAATTCCTGTTTTCAATTCTTCAGATTTGGCAGTATAACCCTCAGATATACAGCTTTGAGTCCGACTTATAGAAGAAACCATATTTTTCAACACTCCACACCATCACACAGGAGAATAACACTTTAAACTTTGTTCAACAATTCTGACGAAATCGCCTCTCAACAGTACACCTGTAATCGTTTTTCTTAATGACAATTAATTTTAACGATTCTTTGTTAAGTAAAATTACAGATGGTTATTAATAATTTACTCTAGATCCCCGATTTCTTTGATAAGTCAGGTATCTGCTCCCATACTCAGTATAAAAATGCTATTGACTCCTTGAGTATTTTGTATAATGTAACACAAATTGCTGACAACTTAACGAATTTTAATATAAATTCTCATCAAATGGTTCTAATGTAACGTTTTAGTGGCATTTTTTCGTCATTTGTCAAAAACTCTAGCAGTTGACTTTTTAAAGTAGAGAAATTTAACATGAGCAGCAATTTAGCCTCCAAGTTACGAGTAGGGACAAAGAAAGCGCACACTATGGCAGAAAACGTGGGTTTTGTCAAGTGCTTTTTAAAAGGAGTGGTAGAGAAAAACTCCTACCGGAAACTAGTTGCTAACTTTTATTTCATCTACTCAGCGATGGAAGAGGAGATGGAAAAACATAAAAATCATCCCATTGTGAGTAAAATTTATTTTCCTGAACTAAACCGCAAGCATACTTTAGAGCAAGATTTAGCTTACTACTACGGTTACAACTGGCGGGAGCAAATCAAATTATCTCCTGCTGGTGAAGCGTATGTAAACCGGATTCGGGAAATTTCGGCCACAGAACCAGAATTATTAATTGCTCATTCCTATACCCGCTATCTAGGTGATTTATCTGGTGGACAAATCCTCAAAGGTATTGCAGTCACAGCGATGAAGCTGGGTGAAGGTGAAGGTACTGCTTTTTATGAGTTTGCAGATATTACCGATGAGAAGGCGTTTAAAGCTAAATATCGGCAAAATTTGGATGAAATGCCTATTGATGATGCTACAGGCGATCGCATCACAGAAGAAGCAAATGCTGCTTTTGGTGTGAACATGAAGATGTTCCAAGAGTTAGAAGGTAATTTGATCAAAGCGATCGGTATCATGGT
Organism: Cyanobacteriota bacterium; assembly: GCA_046045965.1. Lineage (GTDB taxonomy): Bacteria > Cyanobacteriota > Cyanobacteriia > Cyanobacteriales > Nostocaceae > RDYJ01. The sequence continues at coordinate 49,171 of JBJOKS010000023.1, forward strand.
TTATAACACCTTGACACGGAAGCGGACAAAAGGTAGCACTGAGTTGGTGACTGCTGAGTAATATAGCAGGAGTCAGGAGTCAGGAGTAAAACCCTCTCATAGTAAGAGTTTTATCATCAATTGATGTCCTCACTACTCTGTCTACGGCTATAATTAAAAATTGTCGAATTATATAGGGGTAATTTCCCTGTGATTGTTTTCTGTGCATGAAAGCAACCGGAGGGAGATTACCGCTAAATTTTAAGTTAGTAGGGCTTGCTGAATAACTTTTTGCTGCAAACCCTAATTGAGTAGATTTAGCTAGTTTGAACATGATTAGAGTATAATTTGTACAGAATTGGTTAAAAGTATAGAAATATGAATACCATACAACCATTAATAACCATCGGCATTCCTACATTTAATAGGTCTGCAAGCTTAAAAGCTTACACTTTGCCCTCAATAGAAAATCTTAATTATCAAAATTATGAAGTAATAATTGTTGATGATTATTCAACCGATGAAACCCAACAACTTTTGAGTGAATATCAAAATAGATTGCAGAATTTACAGGTTTTACTTAATCCTGGAAACAAAGGAACTCCTTTTTCTAGAAATAGAATACTTGAGAACGCCAAAGGCGAAATAATTGTCTTCATGGATGATGATGTTAGTTTATTTCCTAACTGTTTAGAGGAAATTCTTAAGGTATATACACAATATCCAGAAGTCATGTTTATCTGGGGGTGTGTTTATCAATGTCATGGTTCACATGACAGAAACAAACCTACCTTTGGCAGCGGTAGCCTATTTTCTATTAGAAGTATAATTGCAGATTATTTTCAATTTGATACTAATATTCGCTACTTGAAAACATACGTTTGTGAGGAACATGATTTCGCCAGAAGGGTACAAAAAGGAGGTGCAAAAATTATCAAAGGTGAAACAGTCCAAGCAAATCACTATCAAGCACCTTCTCAAAATAGACCTTGGCGAAGTTTGGGAGGAGATTTTAATCATCTTTATGATCAAATGAAGCGAGAAAATAATTCCATTCCCATGTATTACTATTCTCTGTTTTTAGGAGTTATACTTACAATTCAAAACCTGTTTAAAAAGCATGATTCGGGTAAAATCGTCAATAAACATCATTTGCATGAAGCAGTAATAATGTTTAAAAATATATTGGTTCTCATCAAACAGAAACAATTTTTACTAACTGTTAAATGTTTTTTCTATGCTATAATTGATATCCCTGTACGAGCAAAAGTCAGAAGTAAAATAGAATTAAAGAAGTCTAAGGAATTTAGCTTATTAGCTCAAAGTGGTACGACAACTAGCTGATAAATTGCCAAGTAGGGAATGCTCTTGAAAGTCTTTTCGTGAGGGTTAGGAGTCAGGAGTAAAACCCTCTCATAGTAAGAGTTTTATCATCAATTGATGTCCTCACTACTCTGTCTACGGCTATAATTAAAAATTGTCGAATTATATAGGGGTAATTTCCCTGTGATTGTTTTCTGTGCATGAAAGCAACCGGAGGGAGATTACCCCTAAATTTTTCATTCAGCAGACGAAATTCTTGCACACCCCGCGAGGAAATTTGATAATATAGCTTATCTTAAATCCTTCTTGAGAGAGAAGACACGTGAAATAGTTATAAATACGTACTTTTAATTTCCGTATTTTCTCATATCTGAATTTGGATTGCTATAGCTGCTGTTGATACAACGCACAAAAGAAATGATGAATTCAAAGAATTTCCAGAAATTAGTAGCACTTGCACATGAACACGGGATTAATTGCCAAGCAGCACCAGAAGAGTGCTTAGTTGCATCCTTACCTGGATACGACGATTTTCTATTAGCTTTTACTTGGTCTGGTGCAGTTGAAGGAGAACCATCAGAGCATGAATTAATAGCAATTAGCGTACAGGATATTACTAAACAGAGATTAGTAGCAGCTTGGCAGATTCCGACTTACTTATTTAGCAATGTACTAAGACAAGCACAGATGCTTGTAGCTGCTCATATAGATTTTATCAGGGGATAAACCTGAGCTTTTCGCTATATCCATATCTCAGGAAATCCCAAATTCTTACTAAGATACTAGGAGGAGTCGTATATTTAGTATTTTTACTAAGTATTTACTATCACAATCTATCATGAATCTTGATTGTTAATTTGTGTTCTTAAAGCAGATACAGAATAGTTTTTTAGTTTTGAGATCAACTATTTGGTGAATAAAAAAGTTACATTTTATCGGCTTAATATTGTCAGCAAAAAGTTGTTTTTAGGTACATATCTAAGGGTAGATACAATCCACTATAAAAAAGTTTAGATTTGTCTGGAACTGTAAAGACATTAGTGAAAAAACATGGCTGACATTGTTGATACCGCTGCAAACGCTGGCTCTTTTAACACCTTAGTTACTGCGGTTCAGGCTGCTGGGTTAGTTGATACTCTCAAAGGTCCAGGACCATTTACAGTTTTTGCACCTACTGATGAGGCATTTGCTAAACTTCCAGCAGGTACGGTAGATGCTTTACTGAATGATATTCCCAAGCTCAAGAAAATCCTAACTTATCATGTTGTTTCCGGTAAGGTGTTAGCAGCAGATGTAGTTAAACTCAAGTCAGCTACTACTGTACAGGGTTCAGATGTGAAAATTGACGCTTCCAATGGTGTGAAGATCAATGATGCTAAAGTTGCAACACCAGATGTTGCTGCTGATAACGGCGTTATTCATGTCATTGATACAGTTTTGATTCCTGCGTAAGCAAGCCTTTAGATAGAGAAAGAACACATTTATGGGGCAGCGATTAACTATAGTCGCTGTCCTATATTGTTATATATGGATATTGATCATCATTCCAACCAATATCTAAAACTAAAGGCAAAAATGATGTACTAACTAACAGCAAAGTTTGTATATGCTCTGATTTTAGGATGACGAAAACCAAGTACAATATCCTGTGCAGGAACACCTGCTGCTATAAAATCATTAGCAATACCTTCTTCTGTATCATCATATTGAATCCAAATTTTATTATCAATTAAATCTACATGAATAGGTGTGGTATGTAGATATTGATCATCATTCCAACCGATATCTAATACTAGATAACGTTCATGTTCATCATCAAATAAAACTTGGGAGTTATAACCATCAGGTATAGAAGCGCGATATTCGGCGGTTTCTGTTAATATGCTTTTGATGATTTCTTGATATTTTAATTTGGTATCCATTGTACTATCTCCTCATTTTTATCATCAAATACAATCAGTTTGATAATTTGGTTATTGATTAAAAGCTGTCCTATTTCTACTGTAAATACACTATTAAAAACAGGTTGAGAAATTGCTAAATATAAATCTCTATTTTCGCCAATCTCATTAAGTATTTGTTTATATAAAATATACTGTCCTAAAGCCTGTTCTAAATCTTTAACATCAGATTCACCCACAAAACTCTTGACTTCAACAACTATTTTTTCTGTTCCTTTTTCGGCACTAATTAAACGTTCTGCACCCAAATCAGCAGATAAACGTTTATTACCTATTTTTAAAGGAAAGGGATCATGAGTAATTGTCCACCCTGCTTTTTGTAAAGCAAGTTTGACTGTATTGTGGTAGATATCTCTTCTTGACATTATAAACCTATTCTATAATTAGTGGTTCTGGGAACTGATACAAGATTTTATGAAAACAGACTGAATAATAGTTTAGCTATTACTTACCAGAAATTGATTTTTTAGCGGTAAATTTTAACGAGTTTAGTTTGATATTAATGAAATTAGGTTAAAATCTGAATATTGGCAATTTTAGGTATAAAAACTAGATTATGGCAAATTCAGAGCATTTAGCAATACTGAAGCAAGGGGTAGAAGTTTGGAATAATTGGAGAGATGATTGGAGAGATAAAAATCCTTGGTGGGTAATATTAAGACCTGAACTGAGAGGGGCTTACCTGAATGAGGCTAACCTGAGTGAAGCTAACCTGAGAGGGGCTGACCTGAGTGGGGCTGATTTAGCGACATCCCAAGTAACGTATACACATTTTGACAATGCAATTTTGACAGGTGCTTGTATCAAAGATTGGCATATTAATAGTAAAACAATCCTAGACGAAGTAATTTGTGAATATGTTTATCTTGATGATGAAAAAACAGAAAGACGACCTAGCTATGGTAATTTTGACCCTGGAGAATTTGCCAGCTTATATAAAAAGATTATAGAAAATACAAATTTAATTTTACCCAAAACTCCCGAAAATGATAATACTGTTAATAAGCCAGAAAATATTGATGTAGATAATACTTATAATAACCAGGGAGTTCAATTTCGTTCAGATCGAAAAATTCACACTTGGGAAAGACTACGCTTTCGCTCAAAAACAGAAATCAAAATTGCTGAAGCATTAGACAGAACTGGAGTTTTATTTGTCCCCAACTCCTCAGCAAGACTTACCACACCCAAAGGTAGAGAAAATAAAGAAGCTGATTTTCTCATTTGTTATAACAGTAAATGGGGAGTTTTAGAAGTTGATGGACCCTTTCACACCGCAGAACGCAGAGTTGAAGAACAAGAAAGAGAACGCATTTTCAAGAAAAACGGTATCAAAGTTGTAGAAAGATTTGATGCCCAAAGATGTTATAACAATCCTGATGAAGTAGTCCAGGAATTTTTTAAAATGATAGAAATTGGATATTCTTAATACTTCTTCCTTCTTCTCTTCTTCCTTCGTGTCCTTCGTGCCTTCGTGGTTCAATAAAATAAGATCCCCGACTTCCTTTTTAAACTTGTAAATAAAATGTACATTGATCTCAAAAGTCAGGTATCTCGATCTTGTGGTAAAATCAAATAACAAAACAACAAACCAAACATGGCCACAAAAATCCCCGTTACAGTCATCACAGGCTTCTTAGGAAGCGGCAAAACCAGCATTATCCGTCACCTGCTCCAAAACAACCAAGGACGACGCATAGCAGTATTAGTCAACGAATTTGGCGAACTTGGAATAGATGGAGAATTATTGAAATCTTGCCAAATTTGCCCCGAAGATGAAATACAAGAAAATCCAGAAAAGACTAATATATTTGAACTCACAAACGGCTGTTTATGCTGCACCGTGCAAGAAGAATTTTACCCGACAATGCGGGAATTAATTAAACGCCGAGATAGTATAGATTGTATTATCATTGAAACCTCTGGTTTAGCCTTACCCAAACCCTTAGTTAAAGCTTTTCGTTGGCAAGAAATCCGCAATGCTGCTACAGTAGATGCAGTGATTACAGTTGTAGATTGTGCTGCGGTTGCATCAGGAACATTTGCTAGTGATTTAGATGCCATAACTGCACAAAGACAAGAAGATGATAGTCTAGAACATGAAACACCATTACAAGAATTGTTTGAAGACCAACTTGCTTGTGCTGATTTAGTAATTTTGAATAAAACCGATTTAGTTGATGATCAGCAAAAATCCCAGGTAGTAGAATTAGTCAAAAACGAATTACCTAGAGAAGTGAAAATAGTCTCTAGTGATTATGGTAAACTTGACCCATCAATATTATTAGGATTTGAATCCGCAGTTGAAGATAATTTAGATGATCGTCCTAGTCATCACGACACAGAAGAAGATCATGATCACGATGATGAAATTAATTCAACTCACGTGATTTTAGATCGTACCTTTGACCCGGAAAAACTGCAAGAAACATTAAAGAAACTTGCAGAACAACAAGAAATTTACCGAATCAAAGGTTTTGTCGCAGTTGCGAATAAACCCATGCGGTTAGTTATGCAAGGTGTAGGAAATAGATTTGATAAATTTTATGACCGTCCTTGGAAAGTTGAAGAACCAAAACAAACCAGTTTAGTTTTTATCGGTCGTAATTTACAATCTTCAGAAATAGAATCTCAATTAGTAGCTTTGTAATATGAATATCACAGATTTGTTTAATGTTGCCAATTTGTTTGTTTTACCTTTTTGGGCTTTAATGATTTTGTTACCTAACTGGAATTTCACCCGCAAGGTAATGGAATCATATCTACCTTTTGTGGTTTTAGCTGCTGCTTATGTGTATTTATTTGTTGTCAGCATAACTCCAGAAAACGCTGCTGCTTTATCAAATCCTCAGTTAGCAGATATAGCTAGGTTTTTTAGTGATGAAACTGCTGCTGCTACAGGTTGGATTCACTTTTTAGTAATGGATTTATTTGTCGGAAGATGGATATATTGGGAAGGACAAAAAACCGGAGTTTGGACAATTCACTCTATAGCTTTGTGTTTATTTGCAGGTCCAATGGGTGTACTTTCTCATATTTTCACAGCTTGGATTTTTAAAGCATTTTCTAAAGGTTCTGAAGGTGTGACAGTAGAAGAAAAAGCCGCCGTTAATTAGATTCACAATTGAGAATCCCAAAAAAACAGGGTTTAGCAATGCTAAACCCCTACAATATGGGGATGATAGTTAATTGAATTATGCAGCGTGAGCTATTCGATAATTAGCATCTAACCAACAACGTGGTAATTTCTCTCCTGATGGAAAAACCAAATCTTCCTTTTTATAGCTGTCTGTTTCCTGTTCTTCCTGTCCTTCTTGGTCTTTAGCGTGTACAATCTGACTATTAGGATCAATTAGTTCTTGAACATCAACAATTTTGACTAAATCACGGCTATTTTTGAGTTGTAAAAACATATCCAAAATCCTCCATTAATTGTTTAGTTTAATGTTGAAGGAAGTGTGAATTTTAAGCGCAGAAGTACACGGAATAACTGGTAAATTAAGTACAACATTTACATCAACAATCAAATCAAGCAGGTGTTACTCTTGACTTCTGACTCCTGCACTAAATTAGATTTCCCGTTGATATTTTTCCAATATATCAACCAAGTTTACTTGACATTGTAGCGGCAATAAATCAATCAAAGGTAGTTCTTTTCTACCACCACCAATTTTCACGGGGATGGATGCTAACAATTGCAAAACTCGGTCTTCATTGACGGTTTTGGAAGTAATTAAAGGATATAATTTTTCAGCAACAACTGTATGCAATTTGGCATCAGATAGGTAAAGATGCCATTTAGCAATATCTATATAGACATTTTCGCCAATTTCTGCGGCTAGGGCTTCTAGTAGTTCTGTGGTAGGAGTTGTAGCCATAAATATAACCTCATTCTCAGTAATAGTAGAATATTTGAGCTTATTTCCCATTATGGCGCATCTAGCTAGGCTTTATCTACCACCATCGGTTACAATTGCCCCAGCATCAGCAGTCATTCTTCAGGTTGATGAGGGTGGAGTTTCCGAATAATTAGCGATCGCACTAATATAAATGAAATGCAGCAATATTACTCCTACCCAACCCAGAGTTAATGGTGTCAACCATTCCCAGGATGTTGTTTTCAAGATGTGGAAAAACCACAACCCAGAATTAACCGTAGCAGCAACCGCTACATGGAAAGCAAAATTCATGCGATCATCTAACTTGCGAAAATCTGGATCTTTACGATCTGGTTTGCGTGGCCAACGAGGAGGCATAAATAATTAATATTTGTGAATTTGTGAATTTGTTACAGATGTTAACACATTCTCGTTATTTTACGGTGCTGGGGGGGAAATTACTATAGCTGGAGTGAGGTAGCCATATTTATTTGTCAAGGCTGAGAATAAAGAATAGGGAATATGCTAATAGTAACAGGTGTTTACCAATTACCAATTACCAATTACCAATTACCAGCCCAACAGATATGATAACTATTTAAACCGATATGATGTGACTGAATTTTCCCAAGCAGACTCAATAGTCTCCAGTAACTTAGGAATATCATAGGGCTTAGTTACCCAATGGGAAATGCCTAAAGATGAAGCTAATTCCTCTGAATAACCATAAGCCGTAGCGAATACCACAGCTAAATTGATTCCTTCTAACTGGAGTTGTTGGTAAACCTCCACCCCGGTTAATTCCGGCATTCTATTATCTAAAATTAACAAATTAGGTTGATACTTAACTACTATTTCTAAAGCTTCTTTTCCATTCCTAGCTTCTTGAACTTCCCAGCCTTCTTCCTCCAGCAAAAAAGCCAGCATTTCTCGACTATCATCATCATCATCTGCAATTACAATTTTACGGTTATTTAAATTCTTATTCATCATCAATTTTGTTATCCTATCTTCTACTTTATGGGTATATAAAAAACGTAATTATTTGGTTCAGCTTGAGAATTATTTAATCCAGGAATTGAAGTAAAACTAACTTGGGCTGATTCAAAATTAGGCATCTTATTAGCTGTCACCTTGACCATTCCTCCTTTACCAGCACTTTCAAAAGCTTGCAGAAAATAACGGAGTAATTGACGAAAAAGACTTTTCAAATCTGCTGTTACTGTAATTGCTTCTTGCCAGTCAGTGATAACTTCTACCTTGCGAATTTCCGCTTCAGTTGATAACAGGTCAACTAAACCGCCCAGACTATCAGTAAGTGATATAACTTGAACGGTGCCAACATCAAATGATGCCAAATTGCGCCAAATTTCTGCTCTTTGACGAAACATCTGAATTGATTTTTCTGCCTGTTGAATTAATTTCATGGCATAGTCTAGACGGTTAACAGCTAACATCCGAGAACTAATCTCTAATTTTAAACGTGCTGCATGATGTCCTTGGATAATATCCTGACGTAGTTCTTCTAATGGCTGATAATCATCAGGATTTGATGTTAACACACGGCGGATATTTTTTTCTAAGTTTGCTACCACAAATTCTGCTTCAATACCTCTAGAAGCACACAAAAATATTTCTTTTAATCGCTGCCTAGCTTGAGGAGAACGCAGAGAAATACTTAACACACCAATAATTTCTTGTTTTTCGTTACGCAGGGGAATTCCTTGGCAAGTAAAAGGATGAAAGCCTTCAATAAAATGTTCTGCTGCCACAATTTCCACATAATTTTCTTCAGCTAAAGTAGTACCAATACCATTAGTACCCGCTACAGCTTCTGATAGCAAAGAACCAGGGCTAGGAAATGATTCTGAACCGTGTATAGTTTGCTCATCACCGATTAAATCTAGTAGAATTGCATTGGCATCACTTAACATCACCGCATGATGTTCTTGTCCAGCAGCTTGAGATAAATTACGAAAATACGGACGAACTAGATTAATTAAATAACTATGTTTATCTATCAACCGTTCTGTCTCTAAACTAGATAGTTTTTCAGCTTGTAGCGCATAGGGGTTAGCCCCTTGCAAGTGCGCTCTTTCCCAAGCCCGATAGATTTCTGTGCGTAACATCTCAGCACGAATACCACCTGTGACTCTATAGATACGTCCTGCTTCTAAAGTATTTTTCCCTAAAGTAGACATGGGTTGTTACTAAACATTTTTACAACTATTCTCTAAGTGTTTTACCACTTTCTTTGATCATAACAAGCAGTCAATAAAAGGCTGTGGGCTATATGTTGTGGTGTGTTGAATAAACAATTTAAATTTTCGCATAAAATATTCATAATTACGATCATTGTTAAAGTATCAGACAAAAGGAATAAACTCATACTTTTTGATTGAAAAAACTCAAACAAAATCAACAATTAAAAGAATGAAGAATTTAGAATTTAGAATTTAGAATTACGTTTGGCAACGGGGATTTTACCCCGACGGAAAACCCGCTGCTTGTAGAAGCAGGGGACTTTCACCCCCAAAGGTAAGTTAAAGCAAATTAGTATCAACCAAATGGATGGTTTTCATTTAGTTAATTTAACACTGATTCATCTTTTTGATAGAGGTAGTAAATCAAGTCAATTGTGAAGATTGAAAAAACCATGAGAGCCTTAATAGGTGAATAAAAATGACTAAAGCCAATCCTGTTGAACTGCAAAAACACTTGAAAGGTGTGGACTATCCTGCCACTAAGGACGAATTGATTGAAAAAGCTAGAGAACAAGGCGCAGATAAAAAACTGCTTTCATTACTAGAACAATTACCAGAAGATGAGGAGTATGATAATCCCGTTGACCTTAACAAAGCTATAGGTGAGATTCAGTAAGAATAGGAAATGGGTAATGGGTAATAGGAAATGGGGACTGGGGACTGGGAAAAATAATCAATTACCAATTACCCAATCTAAAATCTAAACTCTTAAAGTGGTATAATTTCCTGATTTTCCGCCTGTCTTACTGACTAGACTAATGGATTCAATTTGAATTGATTTTTCTAAAGCTTTAGCCATATCGTATAAAGTAAGAGCAGCAACAGAAACCGCCGTTAAAGCTTCCATTTCCACACCAGTTTCCGCCTTAGTTTTGACTGTGGCATAAATTTGATAACCGGGTAGTTCAGCATCTGGTGTGATATCAACGGTAATTTTTTGCAAAGGTAAGGGATGACAGAGGGGAATTAAATTAGCTGTCTGTTTAGCGGCCATAATCCCCGCTAACCTAGCAGTTGCCAAAACATCCCCTTTAGGAGCATTTCCCGCTGCAATAGCCGCAAAGGTTTCTGGCTGCATCCGCACTTTAGCAGTAGCCACAGCTTCCCGCACAGTGGCGACTTTGCCAGACACATCAACCATTTGCGCCTCTCCCTGGGGGTCGAGATGAGTCAGTTGAGAAGAATTTGAAGAATTTGAAAAAATATCTTGCGTCATTCCAGAAGTATGTGTTATTATAAAACTCGTTGGTTAAGGGCGTGTAGCTCAGTGGACTAGAGCACGTGGCTACGGACCACGGTGTCGGGGGTTCGAATCCCTCCTCGCCCGTTCAATAACAATAATTGCACAAACTCTGTAATCGGGTTTGTGCAATTTGTTTTGGGAGGCAGGAGGCAGAAGGCAGGGGAGGTGGGGGAGCAGGGGAGGCAGGGGGAGTAGGGGAAGATTAATAACCCAGTCCCCAGTCCCCAGTCCCCAGTCCCCAGTCCCCAGTACCTACACCCTGCTTTTTAAAGCATAGACATCTTCACCACGACCAAAGGCAAAGCGGAGAGACTGGGAGATATTTTGACTGGACTGGGTGACAAAAATCAGAACTGCCAGGACAGTTAAGCCAGTAGCAAAACCAAATGTACTGCGATAGCCGATTTGTTCAGCAACAAAACCCACAACAGGACCAGCTATAGATAGTCCAACATCGAATCCCATTAAAGATACGCCAAATATCCGCCCTCTTTCATGGGGTAAGGCTCTATCTGTCATCATCGCAGAAATCATGGGAATAGCAGTACCAGAAGCCGCACCTTCAATAACTGCTCCTATTAAGAAAATTAAGGCGCTGTTTGCTTGCCAAATAAATACCATTGCTAAAGTATAGGCAATCAAGCTGAAAGTTACAAATAAACCGCGTCCATATTTATCAGAAGCCTTACCAGCAAATAATCTAATACTGAAACTAGCAATAGCGGCTGCTGTGAAAAACAACCCAGCATTTAAATCTACTCCGGTTGATTTAATGTACAAGGCGATAAAGGTATGTACAGTACCCAAAGATAAACCAATCAGTAACAAAACAATGGCAGGTACACGCACACGGGGACTAATTAGCAGTTGCCAAAATCTATCCTCAGTGGCATTTTTAGGTTTTTCAACAGCAGGTGGATTAACAATGGGCAAGATACATAGTAAACCCAAACTACCTGAAACAGCAGAGAAAATAAATAATGGAGTATAACCAGCTACTGCCATTAAATATCCACCTAAAGCCGGACCAACGGCTACACCGACGGGATTAACTAAACTCATATAGCCGATGACTTCACCGCGACGGTGTTCTGGTGCTAAATCTCCTACTAAGGCGATGTAAGCTGTACCAAAAGCGGCAATACTGATGCCATGAAAGGCACGAATTACCATTAAAGGTAGAAGTGATTTTACTACTAAGTAACCAAGGGGTGCGATCGCAGCAACTGCCATCCCAATCAGTAATACAATCTTTCTGCCCCGACGGTCTGCTAACATTCCCACTTGAGGGCGAAATACCAGCATCCCAATGGCAAAACTACCCATAACAATACCAATTTGTTGCTTTGTTGCTCCCAGAGACTCAATATATAAAGGTAAAGTAGGCAACAGTGAAGCTAAACTTGACCAAAATAATAAACCAGCTGCAAATAATATCAGTAGGTTGCGCCGCAGATTAGCGTCAAAAGTATCAAAATCTTTCACGGCAGATGCAATGTAATATTTAGTAATTTTGTATTTCTATTGTTACGTTACTTAACATTTTTTGCCACTACTTCCCGCACCCGATATATTGGCCTTCCCTGAGATTCATGATAAGTACGCATTAGCAATTCTGCCAAAAGACCGAAGCAGAATAACTGCACACCGGTTACAAGCAATAAAACCGCCAAAATGAGTAAAGGACGATTACCGATATTCGCCTGAAAAAACAACTTCACGAAAGTTAAGTAAATTCCTATTCCTCCCCCAGCAACCATTGACAACAAGCCAAACAGCCCAAAAACGTGCATGGGACGGGTGAGGAACTTTTTCATGAATAGAATAGTTAATAAGTCCATTAACACCCGGAAAGTGCGGGAAATTCCATATTTACTTTTGCCAAAACGCCGCGCATGATGACGCACAGGCATTTCTGTAATTCTTGCCCCTTCGATATATGCCAAAGCAGGTAAAAAACGGTGTAATTCTCCGTAAAGGTTCATATCTGCGACTAATTCGCTACGATAGGCTTTGAGAGAACAACCATAATCGTGAATATAAACGCTAGTAGTACGACGAATTAACCAATTAGCGATTTTTGAAGGAAGTAACCGATTTACCGCCCCGTCTTGGCGATTTTGCCGCCAACCACTCACCAAATCATAACCCTCATCCAGCTTTGCTAATAACATGGGAATATCCGCTGGGTCATTTTGCAAATCAGCATCTAAGGTAACAATTGCTTTACCAGTGGCATAATTAAAACCAGCAGACATAGCCGCAGTTTGTCCGTAGTTGCGGCGTAAAATTACTGCTTTTAAATCAGTGCGAATTTGTGCCTGTTCTTTAAGAAATTCTGGAGAACCATCCGTAGATCCATCATCTACACAGATAATTTCATAACTTAAATTACTAGCTGTTAAGGTTGTAGAAATGGCTTCTAGTAATAAAGGCAGACTTTCTACTTCATCTTTAATTGGTAAAACTACGGATACATCTAGTAATTTTTGATTGGTAATTGGTGATGGGTGATGGGTGATGGGTAGTTGGTAATTGGTCATAGGGATATTAAAACAGTTAGCTTGTTCCCAGTCTCTGACTGGGAATCATATCATAGAGGTTCTACCTTTAGTGTCATTCAAGGCAGAGGCTTCTAGAATTCATTCCTATACAGAGTATGGGAACGAGTAATTATGAATTACCAACATAGCTTTTTATCACTCTACCAGCACCGCGTAATTGTTGATAATATGTCTGACTAACTTTATCACCTTGTTCTGAAAGTTGATCAATTCCTATACCGTTGCGTCCTTGTTCTTTTCCTGAACTGTGAATATAATAACCATCACCTAAATATAAACCTACATGAGTTGCTTTTTGGGGAGTTCCAAAAAAGATTAAATCCCCTGGTTCGATATCATTAATATTAATTGGTTGGGTAAAAGCTTCTTGTTGATAAGCGTCTCTTGGCAACCAAATACCCACAGATACAAAAGCAGCTTGCATTAAACCAGAACAATCATAATTTGGTCCTACTGTTCCACCCCACAAATAATAATTAGTTTGCTGCATTGCTTGTTGGGTAAATTCAATTACCTCTGGGAGTAGTTTTTTAATTTCCGATTCCGTAAAAGATGCAGGTTCGTAGGGTGTGGTAGCAGGTTGTAATAAGGACAAATCATTAACAGTAACCCACCCTGGATAATCATCTTCACATAAACAAACTTGAATTGCTGTATCTTGATGATTTGATGTGATGCGTAAATTGCGGCCAGCAGCAGCTTGAGTGGCTAAACGGACGCATTCAGGAGCATCATATAAATTGAGGTCAGCTAGACATTGATATTCGTTGGTAGGGGAATGGGGAATTAGTAAATTTAAATTTAAAGACATATTTTTGTCAGAATCAGGACACCCTTCGGGAAGTCAAAAGTCAAAAGTCAAAAGTCAGAATTTGGTGGACAGAATCAGGATTTACAGGATTATATCATGTTTGGTTGAAAAAATAGTCTTCTATTTGTAGGTTAGAGTAAGTGGATAAACCCAACATTCTGAGGATTTAATCAAATTTATGTAATTGGCCATTCAGGAATAATCTGATCAATTTCTGTCATAATCTTTAATGTTTCTGTTAAAGCAACTACTATTTTTTGATAATGCAGAATATCATCAAAGGATAAACTTATATTAGCTTTTTTGCGGTCTTTTAACCATTTATCTAAAACTTGATATCCGCCAATTTTGAATTCCCACATTTCTGGGGTTATTCCTTGAAAATATCGGGTTTTATTGATGTAAACTCGCTGCTCTTCTGGTTTATAGGTTATTTCTGTAACGCTGTTTTCTCCTTCTCCTTGATATTGAGTAATTAAATGATTGAGTTTTGCTGATTCCATTAAATGTAATTTGACTAATTCTTCACCTTTGATGGCTAGATTTTTCCATAGTTTTTCATTGGATGTGAGGGGTAAACGGGGAAAGTCTATTTTCAAAAATTCTGCATATTTTTGACGATAGGTGGGACTATGAAAAATGGCGTATATATAATAAAATATGGTTTCTGGTGCGGGGATATATCCTAATTTTTCTTTGATAGCGTTGAGGAATTTTTGTGATAGGTTGGGTGTGCGTTCTATAAATAATGTTCCTTGGGCATTTTCGGTGTCTGGGTAAAGGTAAAGGGGGAAAATACAAGATTGAGTTGTAGACTCTCCACATTTTGTTTCAGTCATAAACCGAGAACAATAAAAGTGATCGCAGTCTTGAGATTTATTGCTTCTAGCAGAAATAATTGCGAGATTATCTGATAACATATTCCGCATTACTTCCAACCGAGGCATACAAATAAAACCTCGTGTTTGTCCTGTATAATAAGTATATCTTGTGTCAAATGGACGATATAAAATAGGAACAATATTATTATCTTCAATACCATTTTTCTTTAAATCATTTTGAGCTAGTGCAACTTGCCAATCTCGCGCATCTTTTCCTAAATCATATTTTTCCCTTGCTGCTTCTACAGGAAGTGAAACAAAATCTGTGACTGTTTCTTTGACTTCTTGTTTAGACCATTTGATAGTTAGGGAATCTCGCGCTGTGACTATTCCTACAGAATTAACAGGCATTATCTCTGTAATTTTCCACCCTTGGTTATATTCGGTTAATAAATCTTGATTTTGAGGGGTGAAAAGATAAAAGGGTGAGTTAGAAAAAAATTCTTGCCACTCAATGGTAGTAAAATCATTTTCATCAAGAAAACTATATTTATCTTCCCTTGAACCCCAAATATCAATATGATAAAACTTGGTCATAATTTATTTTAGATTATTTTACTCAGTTTTACATTATAACATTTCCTAGTTTAAAGAAGTACAAAATTATCTGCGTTTATCTGCGTTTAATTATTACGATAATTACCTCACCTCAAACAGAGAACGTGATCATCCTGATTGACGAATAATTGATTGCAAAGTACCAATTTTTAGTTTTGAATAGTATTAATTTAACAATACTTCTGGATGTAAGCGATTTTCGATTTCTGAAGGATCGGCAACTTCAAAAAATAATTCTAAAGCTTCAAGCAAATTATTTCTTGCTTCTTCAATAGAATCACCTTGACTAGCAATATCTAATTCTGGACACAAAGCAACATAACCATTACCTTCACGCTCAATAATTGCTGTAAATTTTTGGGTGCGGATCATATTTTTTCCTTCTGGGGATATTTAATCATAAAACAAATAGCGACTCCCTGCTGAATATCAAATACATTTTTATCTGGTAAACCATCGGGAGTGACTTCTTTTTTCTTGCTATTACCATGTAAATCCATTATATATATTTCATCAAAGGTTTTTGCTAAACTTTGTCGCATTCCTCGAAATGTGGGATTATCTAAATAACCATGATTGGTAATAAATGCTAAAATTCCTGAACCTGTTTTTTCTATGCGCCATTGTCCAAATCTGATAAATTTTACATAATCATCTTGTAACCATTTAGGGTTGCGTTCTTTTAATGGTAATCCATCGACATAATAATAGTCTTTTACTAATCCTGATATCCATTCACTTTTATTAGCAGAATGTCCAGAATAGGGAGGATTTCCTAATACTATCATTACGGGAAAATCTCGTTTTATTGCTGCGGCTTCATTGGCTTCTTGGGCGACATATTGCCCAAATAAAATTTCGGATTTTTTCAATGCTTCATCTAGGGTATTGGTTAAATAAATTCCTAATCGTTGTTTACTGGTAAATTGATAGCCATAATTTTGTAATTGTAAGCCGATTTTTAAATGAGCGATCGCATAGGGAGCTATTAACAATTCAAACCCATATAACCGATTAAATAAATGTTCTTTCACATAATCATTCCAGACACTTGCTAAACCCATTGATGCTAAATTTTGGTAAATTTGATTGATCACTGCATACAAAAAAGTTCCTGTACCAGTCGCTGGATCAAGAATTTGTACTCTCGGTTGTTTAGTGTTTTCATCTTCGCTATAATCAGCTAAACCTAATGGTAAATTAAAACGAGTTTTGAGAATTAAATCTACTGAACGCACCATAAAATTCACCACAGGTTCAGGTGTGTAATAAACACCGCGACTTTTTCGCATAGCTGCATCATAAGCAGCAAGAAATGTTTCATAAAAATGAACTACGGGATCTTGTTGTCTGGTATTTTTACCAAAATTATCTAAAATATTGCTCATATTTACTTGGGCTAAAAGTTGTACTAAATCATCAACCGCCCAATTTATTTGATAAATAGCATCGGTATCAACTACAGTATTAAATAACCGTTTTAAAAATGGGTTAGTATCGGGAATATATAAACCTGCGGTACGTCGTTCAAAAGGGTATGTTTGGGGATTTTGGGCATGACTTACCCTAGCTGTAAATAAACCATAGGCGACAGTTTGGGCATACATATCAGCAAAGGTAGATTCATCTAAATCGGGTAATAATATTTCTTGAAATCCCTTTTTTAGTTGATGCAATTCTTGATTTTCTGCTTCTATTTTTAATGTTTCTGTGACTGCATAACGGATGGCTTTGGTTAACCTTGCCATTTGTTTAGCTAAGTCTTCTGGGTTATTAATAATTTCCCCTTGATAGTTGAGAAAACCTTGAATCAATTGCTCAGTTTTTTCACTATCTAGCAGTTGAATATTCTGATTTACCTGTGCTGCTAAAATAGTTTTTAACCGCATTTTACCGTCAACATACCAGCGAAATTCTAGGTAATTTGTTAAAATTAAATTTGCCCCAATATGGGATTCTCGATATCGTTCTAATTGTTCTGTTTTTTCAATGTTTACTAAATCTATACCTACATCTTTTGCTTCTACATAACCCATTAATAAATCTCGTTTTCTGATGGTAAAATCAGGAATACCGGCTTTATTACCTTTTTCTTCTATGGTGGCTTCAATTTGTGCTGATGGTTGATCCAGTAAGGTTTTTAAAGCAGGGTAATGGGTGCGTTCACTACCACGTTGCAAGTTTTTTTGTAGGGATTGTAAATAATTTTCAAAGTTCATTATAAAATTCATATTTTTAATTTTGATAGATGGATAATTTATTGTTGTTAGCGAAAAAAGGGCAAAGGTAAGCTTGTAACCTTTACCCAGAATTATACTTTAATTTTTCACCTCTTTTAACCAACTTTCTAAATCAGCTAAACTGGTAAAATCTAATAAAGCTTCACTCAAATCTTCCAGTACAGATAACGGTAAAGCAGAAATTTCAGTGCGTCTTTCTGCTGATAATTCTCCAAAACGTTTCTTTAACAGTTTGATAACTAGATTAACAGTTCCTTGTTCAATTCCTTGTTCAATTCCTTGTTCAATTCCTTGTTCAATTCCTTGTTTTCTTGCCTCTTCTTTGATATCTTGATACAATCGTGTTTCCTCAAATGTGATTCCTAGCATAGCTTCAGCCTCTCTACGGGTTAAATTTTCAAATTTGTAAGCGATGATAGTTGTGATCATCTCTATTATGACTTGACTGGATGATGTTGGTATTTCTTGTTTAGTTCTTGTTAATAAATACCTCGCTTCCTCCGGTGCTTGACTTTTCTCTAAGGTAGTTAGTACCATTAAGGCTACCCATACTGGTAATTGACGAATATCTCCTAATTCATCTAAGTAGATGCGATGAAATTGATCTCCATTTAATAATGAACGATGGGGATAAATGTTACTCTGTTCTATATTACGCGATGGGTAAATTATAACAATTTGCCAATCACTAAACCTATCACTGTTGCGGTAAAAATACAGTGAGGATTCCGCAAATACCCTTTCGTAAAGAAATTCATCTTTCTGAAACTGCACCTCCGAAAAATAAACCGCACCCCTATTTTGATTTTCCGGTGGTAAAAATACACCATCAATCTCAAATTTCGGTTCTTTGACAGCTACAGAATCAAATCGGTAAGCATCAGCATTTGCAGGAGGATTTTCCAAAAGCTGAAATAACAGCGATGGATATTGTTGAAAGAGTTTATAAAAAATGGAATCACGACGCATGAATTATAATTTGCTGTACATAATAATTATTATACAATTAATGTTAGAATAAATAGAGAAATTAACATTTTGATATCATCAAGGAATTATTCACAAATGGCTTTCTTCAATCAAAACGAACAACTAGAAAATCTCGGTAATGAAATCTTAGAAGCTACTTTTTCTAATTTCCCTAATTTAAACCGTGATCAAATTGCTTTAACATGGGTGGTGTATGATCCTCCTATTCCTGTAAATACTGGTGGTGCGTTGACTCCTGATGCTTTTTGGAATCATGCTGTGAGAGGATTTAATTATCGTGGTGGAGAACGCATTTATCCTGCAAGTGTGGTGAAATTGTTTTATTTAGTAGCGGTTCATGAATGGTTAGAAAAAGGCATGACTAACACTTCTAAGGAATTAGAACGTGCTTTGAATGATATGATTGTTGACTCTAGTAATGATGCTACCAGTTTAATTGTCGATATTATCAGCGGTACTACTTCTGGACCTGAGTTACCCAATGGACCTTTTGAAACTTGGAAATATCAACGCAATATTATTAACCGCTATTATCAGTCCTTGGGTTGGGAAGAAATGACGAGTATTAATGTTTGTCAAAAAACTTGGGGTGATGGTCCCTATGGAAGAGAAAGGGCATTTTATGGTGAAATGTTTGAAAATCGCAATATGCTGACTGCCAATGCTACGGCTAGGTTATTGCATAGTATCGTGGGTGGGGTTGCCGTGTCGAGTGGGCGATCGCAATCCATGATGTCTTTACTCAAACGCAGTATTAACCCTGATGAGTTACCCCAAGATGTGGAAGAAGACCAGGTTACAGGCTTCTTAGGCGGTGGTTTACCTCAAAATAGTCAAATCTGGTCAAAAGCCGGTTGGACAAGTTCTGTGCGCCATGATGCGGCTTATATTGAATTACCAGATCAGCGTCCTTATTTGTTAGTTGTATTTACGGAAGGGAAAACACAAGCTAAGAGTCGGGAAATTTTACCTTTTGTTTCGGGAAAAATTGCGGAAGCTGTTAGCAATTTATAAACATGATATGAGTGGTGCGTTAATAGCATTTGACGCACTATTTTTATCACCAAATATTACTAAGTTATAAATTTGTTGTAAAAATATAGCTTTAAAATTTAACCCGTCGATAAATTTCTTTAATGGGAAGTTCCACATTTAAACTATGCAGAAAAACTGACTTATCAATCTGATCATAAACTTGCAATTGCCAAAGATTATTATTTTGATCTTCCTGTTTATAATACTGCTCAATATAAGGTTCAGTTTGACTAACCAGCACATATTCACAAAAACTAGGAAGAGAGCGATATTTTCTGAATTTATCCCCTCTATCATAACCTTCAGTAGAAGGAGAAAGAACTTCAATAATTAGTAGAGGATTGAGAATTTCATCCGTGCGATTATTATTAAATTCCGGTTCACCATTAATCACCAGAACATCTGCATAAGTTCCATGATTAAAATTAGGAATCCAAACCCGCAAATCACTACCATAAAAACGAAAATCAGTATCTCTGAGTAAAAATCCCAAATAAATTAAAATATTACTAGCGATCGCACTATGAATTTCTGAACCTCCAGGCCTAATAATAATCTCTCCGTTGCGGTATTCGTGACGTTCTTCGGCGGTTTCCTCCATCTCTCTATACTCATCTGGAGTAAAGTGAGTTTTTGTCATTTCTGGGGTAATAATTGGTGGGTTGGTATTAGCAATAACCATCATCTCACCTCCTGAATAATTAGAACTAAAACTATTATAACTTACAGCATCATTCAGCATTTTAGACCCCGTGAATATCTACACAAGGTTCACCGTGACAATGATTAACTTCCACAGAAACATGAGCAAGAGACGGAATATCTTTCAGCAGATTTTTATAATATTCTGGTGTTTGCGGGTAATGAGTAACTAAAGAAATTGTAGCTGCTAAATGATGCTGACCAACATACCAAATATGCAAATCTGTAATGCGATTATCAGCATTTTCTTCAATGGTATTAACAATAGCTAACTTTGTTTGTTTATCAACTGTTCCATCTAGCAAAATTGAACCAGTATCACGTACCAAACCATAGGACCATTTGGCAATTACAGCAGCACCAACAAACCCCATAGCCGCATCCATCCAAACCCAACCTAAAAACTTACCAGCAAATAAAGCAATAATCGCAAACACAGAAGTTAGTGCATCTGCCAAAACATGAATATAAGCCGCACGCAGGTTATGATCTTGATGGTCATGGTGATCATGATGGTCATGATGATGGTGATCATCTTCATGGTCATGGTGATGATGATCTTGCAATAAAAAAGCACTGGCTATATTAACAACTAAGCCAATTATAGCCACACCAATTGCTTCATTAAATTGAATATTTTGCGGTTGAAAAAAACGCCCTAGTGATTCAATTCCCATCACAAAAGCGATGACTGCAAGTGCAACAGCACTAGCGAAACCTCCCAAAACGCTGACTTTTCCTGTGCCAAAAGTATATTTAGGATTATTGGCATTATTTCGCGCATATTGATAGGCAAAAATTGTAATTCCAAAAGCTGCAACATGGGTGGCCATGTGCCAACCATCAGCCAGCAAAGCCATTGAACCAAAAATTACGCCAGCGACAATTTCCGCAACCATCGTTAATGCCGTCAGCAGCATCACTATTTTAGTATTTCTTTCTGCTTGATTTTGGTTAACAGAAAAGTCGTGAGAATGTTGCCATTGTTCAAGGGTATGAATATGCACGTATTTTTTACACTCCTTTTAATAGGGGACTGGGGACTGGGGACTGGGGAAAAGCAGGGGAGCAGGGAGCAGGGAGCAGGGAGCAGGGAGCAGGGGGAAATTATTTGTATTTTCCCAATTAGCAATTACCAATTACCAGCCACAAGTAGAAGCTGCATAATTGGGATTAATATCCTATTTTTGAGTTTATAAATCTCTCTCAAATTCTGTCAAGAACCTTAACGCTTTCAGAATATAATTAGCGCAATCTCTGGGTGAAGTGTTGTAAAAATGAGGCCATGCTAAACCTTTATCTTCATCATAGCGATCGCTCCGTTGAGGATGATTTTCTAACCACGCTAACCGCACTGCGTGACCAATTAATACATCTAAAACTAGATAATCTTGAATTTGCAAGTTAGGGTTATTTGCCGCTATTGCTGCTAATTCCATTAATGCTTCTACATTAACTTGGCGATATTCTGGCGCTTCAATTTTATTCAGTAAATGTTCAATTTTTAGGGCAAAATTCCTTTCACCTGCTGTCATTTCCGAAATCATCAATTCACTTTCTAAGCGATTGCGTCTTTCTAATTTATCACCAATTACTAAACCCTTACAATGGTGCATTAATAACCAAACCTGTTGAAAAAAGCCTTTGGGAACACGATTTATTGCCCCTTCAGCTTGGCGAAATCTACGCCAATTTTCTGGCTCAACTTCAATTTCTTCTTCTTCGCTAATTACAGGTTGCACTACCCAAGCAATATCACTTTCTTTTTGCTTAATATGTAGTGATTCTTGTTGACGTAATAATCCAGTAACACCACTATAGCTAGTTAATACTTTTTGCAAACGCATTTTCACTTCATAAGGTGAAAGCTGCATGACATGATCATAAGCTTCGTCTTGAGTAACGCCCAATTCTTGAGCTAATTCGCTAGTAATTAAGAGTATTAAATAACCAACTCTCAGTGTTAACAGTCCTTTAAATAACTCTGGTTCTGATTTGATTAACACACCTAAATAAATGAGAATTTCTTGGGTTAAAACGCGATCGCGTATATCCTCCCGACAGAAATTATTAATCTTCTCCGCAATTTCATGATGTGATTTTGGTACAATTATTAACGAAGCTTCACTATAAGCCCTACCTACAGCAATTTGCTTACCTCTTACCAAAATACTTGTCACCGCATCCGATAAACCAATATCCACCATTTGGCGTAAAGCCGCAGCCCGACGCACCACCGCCCACAAGCCTGAATAACTGGCTTTGGTGTACACTTCATCCAATAAATCACCCACTGTCACTGGATAACCATCTTTACCATAACCAGTATCAAATTCTAACCCTTTTAACCGGGTTAAAGTTTGCAGCACTTCAATTTGTCCATAAATATTTTCTGAGGAATGTAAATAACTAAGTAACGCATCTAAGTTAGTTTCACATTCAATTTGGAATTCTTGAATATGTCCCAACCGCCAATTTTTTTGAGGATGAAAAATCAGATAATAACAACGCATTCCCGCATTTTTTACAGGAGAACGAAATAATTCTGCTTCAGGAATAAAATCAATCCTTTGAATAGCAGCAGTCAGCATTAATTGATTTAATTTTCCTAATTTTACTTTCACGCCACCACATACACCATCTTTGAGTTCTTGCATTAATTCTAATAATGCTTCTGAGCCAGTTTCTAGCATTGTGCGGGTGATCATAAAAGTCAAAGTTGGACGACCTAAATCACTCCAATATTTTTGAATATATGCTAATTCACCTCTGATTTGATCAAGTAAAAAATGGTAATCTAGAGTTAAATAAAATTGTTGTGAATCTAAAAATGAAGGTAAAAAGACGACTGTTTGATCTTGAATCCGGTAAATTCTGGATATGGTCAAACTCCTTAACCTTCGCACTGGACGACCAGTTAAACCTAATTTATCATTCCGCCCAATTTGAGTATAAATTTGTGATAGTTCCCCAGCTTGTCTAACTTGAATTGGTTCTACTTGGTTGGGTGTTTGGCTTTCAATTCCATGTACTTCTAGTTGCGCTTGTAATTCTTCATCTTCTGCTAACAAAGCAATTTGCACCATTGCTTCCCGATTTTTACCCACACGCAAATGTCTACCCAAAGGATCAATATCACCTACCGCGATTAACCCTTCACTCAACATTTGACCAAGAAAATATAGACTTTGCGCCCAAACTAAGGGAATATTTTCATTTGGTAATCTTGTTTGTGAATGTGGTTCTAATTTTTCAGCTTCAATCTTGTCTTCTGGCACATAATACAGTTCTGGTAATAACTGTAAACCATCCCTTTCTACAAGTAATTCCTCTAAAAGTTCTTGGTATTTTTTAACTTGTTCTTGGTCTTGGCGGAAAATTCCATCAAGCATTAAATAAGTAAAAAATAACGGCCATTCACATTCAATATTCTCAAATTGTTTCAGTTCCCAAGGTTCATAATGTAATCGGTGTGAGTCTTCTAAAACGGTTTGATGTCCATCTCTCAAAAAGCGTTTACAGCCATATTTACCTCCCAGTTTATTGATAATTTCGTTAAGTGTGCGTTGCTGCAACTGCACATCTTCTACTGCAAAAGCAGGATAACCAATAATACTCAACAATGCTGCATCAACTTCTTTAGATGCAGACTCTCTTGGTAATAAAGATTCTAAGGTAATTTTCGCCCTAGCAATTTCATCTGGTAAAACATGAATTACTGATGCTTGACTACCATTGACACCAAATAAATTTAGTCCATTCATTGCTTCTAGTGCAGCTTTAGCCATACCTAGAGAACTGGCGTTTAATTCTGCATTACCATGATTAATTTTGTTACCTCTCTCCCAAATGCCAAAATCTGGTGTGCGGTAAGCTCTACCAATGTAATAAACCAAATTCTGGACAAAGTTCACCTCATCTAAGGTAAAAATAATTGATAATCCTGCTGCTGTCATTTGCGCCAACATCAGCAAATATATAGATGTGGCATCTAGTTGTAAATGTCCCCATTCATCATCACCAACGACAATATCACCTGTTGCTGTGTTATATTTGGCGTGCAGTCCATCAAGTAAAGATTGTGTGTGTTTGAAAGTTTCTACTTTATGTGCCTGTCGCATCATAGCGAAAAGCAAACCCCGCATTAATTTAACAACACTATATTCGAGTTCGTAGGTACGTCCTTGATCATCGTCTATTTTCCGGTATGCTAGTGCTAAACCCCAAACTGCCAAAATGCTATAAACGTTGTCTCTTACCCAAGCATCTGTATAATCACCATGAGCGGTAATTGCTGTACTCGCAGGTAACAAACCAGTGATGGGATTTTGACGAGCGAGAATAATTGTCTTGATTTGCTGGTAGTAAGAATCTAAGCTAGTTGGCAGTGTTGTGGGTGTTTTCATAAGTTGCTTGGGAAGTGCTGGGGAAATTAAACCCTGTTGCTGTCAGGTAAATGTCTCTGCTAAAGTAGGAAATCAATTGATAAATAATGAGGAAATTACCGTTGATGATTGGTGTTTATTTATATATTTTATTACACATCACTAAGATGTCTTTTTAGTAATTATATCTAAGAATTTACACTTACATCATTACTTGGTAACTTGTTCAAATCTTTATCATATTCCAGGCTATTTTTCAATAATTTAAGCTTTTTTTTGTTATTATATAGAAAAGAAGAAAAAGCACTTACCAAAGGCGAAGCACTCAAAAACACATTTTTATATTATATATATCAATACCTTTAAAGACAAGAAAAATTTGTAACAGACAAGAGAGGATATGTTATGTCTTTACGTTACAACGAAAACCACGCTCCTTTGCTCAAAGTAGTTTACTCCCAAGTAAAAGTTAATGGCAAAACTGAATTAGTACCTCTCGAACTTTATGCTGATGGTTCGCTCAAACGTGGTAATGTTTGATTCAAACTTAAATATAAAGATTCAAGCTTTGATGATTGTATGTTTTTGTTACTTGATTTTTTCCCAATGAATAACTTATGAATATTGAGCCTGTGTTTTTAATATCATAAACCCCCCCTGACATTCTTGGTTTGGGGGGTTTAAATTTTTTGGGGATGGAATAGGGAAGAGGGAACAGCCCTTATGCAGATATTACCATCACTGCTGGAAAAATTGGTGTAATCAATTATTCAGAACCTACTATTTGTAAATTGTCTTTTTGATGATACTCATGACCAATGATCAATCACTAATGACAAAGTTACAGTTACTAATGGATGCCTAAAACGATATCATATAAGGCATCACTTCAGACATCACAGACTGAACGCGCCATGAAAGTAGAAACTATTCGCACGACGTTAACCATCCCGAAAGAATTGCTGGAAGCCACTGATAAAGCGGTGTTAGAGGGAAAAGCCAAAAATCGGAATGATTTTGTAGTGCAAGCTTTGAAGAGGGAATTAGCAGCACAAAAACGAGCCGAGATTGATGCCGCTTTAGCGGAAATGACGAGAGATCCAGATTATCAAGCAGAAGTTTTAAGAATGGAGGCTGAATTTGCTACGGCGCAATGGGAAGCGTTGCAGCTAGGGGAATCTCCAAGATGAGAAGGGGTGAAGTGTATGATGCGCGTCTAGAAATGACTGAAGGTTCAGAACAAGGAGGAACTCGCCCCGTAATTATTGTCAGTCGTGACGTGATTAATCTATCCAGCCCAGTTGTTTTGGCAGTACCCTGTACGACTTATCAAAGCGGGAAGAGGGTTTACCCAACTCAAGTTTTAATTTTAGCACCAGATGGCGGACTCAGGAAAGACTCGATCGCAATGGCAGATCAGGTGCGTGTGTTATCCAAAACGCGCTTTTTGCGGTTACGAGGTGTACTTTCTGAGGTGGTGATGGCACATTTAGCGCAGGCTTTGTTAATCGCTTTGGATCTACCAGGAGAAGCAGATATTAACAGTTAACAGATATAGCCGTGGACAAGGTGGTTAGGACATCAATGTATAATGAAACTCCCACGAAAAGAGGGTTTTTCTCCTGACTCCTGACTCCTGACTCCTGACTCCTGACTCCTGACTCCTGACTCCTGAAAAAGTATGTGAGGATAGAATCTCAATCCTATCCCCACAAACAGGCTGATATATGCTGTAATAGCATCAGCGACGTTTGGCTGTACTGCGTTTAAGTTCGCGGCTTTCGTCTTCTCGACGACGGCGATCGCGCCAATCTGCCAAGGTTAAATAAACTACACCACCTGTAACTCCTACTAGCAGCACTGCGGCTATCAAAGCCAAAATACCCAGTAATGGACTTTCCACGATTCTTCTATAGTCCGTTGCGTCCCCAGACTACCATAGAAATCGACCAAGTGAACACAACCAAAAGTGATACCCAACCCAGTGTCAAAATCATAGTTCTACTTTTCAAATAATTGCAAAAGGTTTCTAATGTTTATCATACCGGGAAAAGGTGGTAGATTGTTCATTCGTGTTTACAGGAGGTAGGCCAAGTTTATGGAACTAATGCAAGAAAGGTTAGAATCTCTAAAAGCAGGGACGATTGGTGGTTTATCTGTTGGTTCTGCTTTCTTAGTCACAACTGTTGTTAATGAGTTGTTGCTAAAACAGTATTTTCCTATACTGAATATTCATCAAGTCCCGCTAATTAATTTACAAATCATTAATGCACAAATTAATTTACAATTTATACTGGGTGCTGTAATTGCAGGTTTTTCTGGTTTTCTATTTGGTGTCACCTACCGTTATATCATCAGATTAGATAAAAATAGTCACCTCAAATCTGGTGCTGTATTTGCTTTTGGTTTGGTGCGAGGATTAACTCAAATAGAATTTGGCTGGAATTTAAATAATACACTTTTACCGTTTTTGATCTTAGCAGCAGAAAGTATTTTCTGGTTTTCTTTAGCAGCTAATGTTCTCGATACGGCTATTTTATTTAGTTGGTTAAAACCGTTTTCTTCAACTGAAAACTAATATCCTAAACTTCTTTAGTAAGTCGCGTATTTGCTTAACTTTACCAATTACCAATTCTCTATGAATCGCTACTTTCTGATCATTGATCTTGAAGCTACTTGTTGTGACAAACGTACATTTCCCCGTCATGAAATGGAAATGATTGAAATTGGTGCAGTGATGCTAAATCGCCAAACCTGGGAAATTGATTCTGAGTTTCAACAATTTATTAAACCAGTGAGAAATCCTCAATTGACAGAATTCTGTACAAATTTAACGAGTATTTCCCAAGAACAAGTTGACGCTGCACCTACTTTTCCTGAAGTCATCTTAAAATTAACAGAGTGGATGAATTCATTTTCTCATTATATATTTTGTTCTTGGGGGAATTACGATAAAACACAATTTTTACAAGATTGCAAATTTCATCATGTCCCCTATCCTTTTGGTGCAGAACACAGAAATATCAAAAAAGAATTTTCTGAATATTTGGGTGTATCTAATAAATTTGGTATGAAACAGGCATTGGAACATTTGGGAATGGAATTAAAAGGCATACATCACAGAGGTATTGATGATGCCCGAAATATTGCTGCAATTTATCGTTATATGCAAACTACAAAAATCAGTTAAATTGACTATTTTTTTACATCAGTTACCCGCCAACTTAGTTTGAGGTTAACCCAGAAATTCCAAATTGTGGCAACTGCGATCGCAATTAACTTGGCTAAATACTCATTCATGTTCAAAGTATTGAAAAGAAAATTAACTACTAAAGTTTGAATGATAATTCCAGCTAAACAGACCATATTAAATTTCAAGAATCTCTTAAAACGCTGGCGCTTTCCTTTCTGTTTGCGGGAAATATCACCAAAAGTCCACAAATCATTCCAAAGGAAATTATTCAGAATAGCTACTTCTGCTGACAAAATTGTACTACGAGTTAACCCTAAAGCAATCACAGTACGCAACAAACGAAATACCGCTAAATCTACAAAAACGCCACTAAATCCTACTACACCAAAGCGGATAAAGCGAGCGAAAGGAAAATCAATCTTCCGGCTAATTTTACCTAACCTACCAGTAGATACCCGTAAACGAATTAAGTGTTGAATATACTCTACATATTGCTTCCACGTTACCTTACTTTCCCCTTCTGTGCGTTCGCGGAATACATAACCAGCTTCCGCAATCTCCCCCACCTGTCCCCGGCCAATCACCTCTAGGAGAATTTTATACCCTACAGGATTCATTGTTGCACCAGCGATCGCACTCCGACGCACCATAAAATAACCACTCATTGGGTCAGTAACTCTACCTAATACTCCTGGTAAAATAATTAAACCCAATACCTGCGCCCCACGAGACAAAAAGCGTCTAATTACACTCCAACTACTTACACCACCACCATCTACGTGACGACTGGCTAAAGCCAAATCTGCGCCATTTTTGATCTTCTGCAACAGTTGTAATAATACTTCTGGAGGATGTTGCAAATCTCCATCAATCACACCCAAAATACGTCCTGTAGCCGCTTGCCAGCCTCTAATCACCGCAGAAGATAACCCCCGTTCCTCTTGTCTTCGCATCACCCGTAACTGCGGATAATTGGGTATCAGTGATTGTGCCACTTGCCAAGTAAGATCAGGACTGTCATCATCCACTACAATTAGTTCATAATTTCCAGGGATTGCTTCATCCAGTAACCCACTGAGAATATTGACGATATTTTCGATATTATCACGCTCTTTGTAAGTAGGAATCACCAAAGATAGCAAAACATCATTGGTTTCAGCTACATCACTAGGTGGAGATTCAGCAATCTTTAACGGACCAGTGGGAACAACCAACAGAGAGTTAGATGAGTTTGTATTCATAAAGTAATAAATTTTAGACTGCCGATAACCTGTATAAAGTTTGACTATTTACAGGTTACAATAGTTTGGCTCAACTTGGTATAATAAATAATTGTAAAACACTACTTTTAGTATCTGATTATAAGTGATAATTTTAATATGAATTACTTGTAATTTATTGCCAAGAGTTTTACATGATCTTCCTGAATATTTAATCTAAACTTTATATTTCATGACGTTGTATCTCAAGAATTAGAGCTTTGTGGAATTATCTTAATGGAAAAAATCCAACAGAAGAAAGGAACTTCATCATATTTCTAATTTTGGATTTACTTTCTAGATAAATTTAGTTGTTATCTATCCAAAAAATTTAACCTCCCTCAGTCAATAAATTACAGCATAGTCAACGACTGTAAAGACTCGCTGTAAATTCATCTAAGGTAAAAGTACCGGAAAGATTACGAGTTTCTTGTAATTTAAAACCAGAAGACAAAATTTGTTGAATTTTCTCCTCCTCTGCTTTTATTTCCGCTTCTGTTTTCAAACGTGACCATAGAGGATTAGCACTATTTAACCAAATAATCCGAGAATATTTATTCGGTTCTTCTTTGATAACTTTTTCTAAATGAGTTGCTAAATCTGCGGGGTGATGAGATAAAAGCATAACAGGATAATCAGCGGGAATATAATAAGCTAAACGATTTACATGACCCCAAGCTTTTGAGTTCATCGCAATTAAAGTAGTCTGATTTTTATCTGTAGCCACTAATTCAGCAACAGAACGAAAAACATAACGATTTCGCAGACTCAAATCACCAATACTAATAGTTAGATAGATTAGCAAGATACCAGCAGCTACCAAGGTACGCCATTGTTTATCAATTGCCTTTTCTACCCACAAAGCTATTAATAATAAACAACCAGGGACAATAATAATCATCGTTCTACCAAAGCCAAAACCCAAGGTAAATTTTTTACTGACAACATCTACTATCAAAGCTAGGAATATAGGCAAAATTCCTAATATTAAAACTGTACCTAAATTTTTCTGTTCCTTTTTATTCCAGAGATGAATAATAAACCCAACAAATATCAAGATTACTAAACAACCAGATAAAGTGACAACGATAGGATCTAAACTGGTAGCCCAGTCTCCTATCAATACGTCAGTACCCAAAGTGTTAGCAAAATCCTGTAAATGTCTTAAAAAGGGAGGTAAGTTAGAACTGTTATTACCAAAGCGATTTAAGTCGGCATTACGTAATTGTTTGACTGTACCCCATAAAGTCCAAGGTATGGTTAATAAAACTCCAGTACCTAACCTTAAACCATGTTGTAACCAGTGTCGTCTATCTAAATACAGTACCAATACTCCTAAAACTATTAGCCAATAGGCATATAAATAAAAAGTCATCAAACCAGCAGTAATGGAAATAATGAAAAGTCCATTCCATAACAACTGACTGCTACGACTTTGGTTAATGTCAGAATTTTGTTGTTCAATTAGATATAATAACGACCATGTAGTGAGAATTACCCATAATACCAAAGGTGCATACATCCTGACATTGAGAGAATGAAATAAATAAAATGGACTAATAGCTAATAGTGCTGCAAAAAAAAGTCCGCCACGATGTCCTAATATAAACTTGCCTAAACCATAAGCCCCACCCATCGCAGCTATACTAAATAATGTATTTAAACTCCGCATTGCTGCTTCGCTATTGCCAAAAAGACGCAACCAAAAATGTTGACTTAAAAAGAATATTGGTGGATGGGGTTCACCACCTAAAAGACTTTTAAGGAGAACTACAATAGTTTTGAAAAAGTCCCCTAAACTTGTTTCTTTGGGTAAGCTTAATAGGGATGTATATTCTGCTAATACTACTGGTGCATCTTTAGGAGTTTTGTAAACAGCGTTTTGACTGGTAGAAAGCAGTAAAGATAAAACTTCATCATACCAAAATTCTCTAGTTCCTAAATTGATAATTCTGAGGATGACTGCTATAGCTATAGTTATCAAGGCTAATCTTTCTATAGATAGCAGTTGTTTCACGTTGTTCATTGATAAATTGATTTTCATTTCTTTATTGGTAGGAATTTATTCTAGTTTTTAATAATGCTTGCTTCTTCTATTCTGTATCTTTT
The DNA here is from genome assembly GCA_046045965.1 of Cyanobacteriota bacterium. Taxonomy (GTDB): domain Bacteria; phylum Cyanobacteriota; class Cyanobacteriia; order Cyanobacteriales; family Nostocaceae; genus RDYJ01. Next base: position 80,546 of record JBJOKS010000023.1, read on the forward strand.
ATTTGCTTTAATTTTTTTTAGCTGAATAATTAAGTTTTTCGGCTTTGCAGCTACTTCTAATTTATTTGGTATGGTGGGGGAAGAAAAGCATTTATCGTAAAAAGGACATATATACAGAAATTTTTTATATCCTTGTTTATCCAATGCCAAACCTAACTTACTAATATCATCAGGTTGCTTGGTGAGAAAAAAGTTTTTTTGTTTGAAGGTGACTTCAAAACTTTGTCCAACATATTGATTAGCTACAGCTACAATTTTATTAGTATCTTGACGCAAAAAATCCAGAATTTCCATAGTTTCTTGTTTACCTTTTTGGTAAGCAGTTTCTGTACCTGTAATCATATTGAGATTAAATCCTAAGATGAACAGCATCGCTAAAATTGCCGTGCTAATATATCTGATCCCAAATTGTTTAATTTTCCAAGTTTTCTCTAAAGCAGATATAGCGATGACATTAAATAAGGGGATGAGAATTAATAAAAATCGTGGTCCCCATTGTTTACCACCATCACTAGGAATAAGTATAGGCACTATCAATAAATATAAACCTGATATTAATAATATCTGGATGATTGCAGGTTTTAATCTCAAGTTAGCTCCAAATATGGAAATAACACAAATTGCCAGCGCAAAGTATATAATCGGAAAATGTTTAATCAAGCTGTCTTTGAGTTCATTAAAAAACTTCCATGATTTCAATAGTCTTTCTTGTAGAGAAAAGTTTTCTACAACTTGGAAAGCATGAGCGCCCAAAGGATGTCCATAAATCAATTGATTTAAGGCGAAGAAACACAATACAGTTAATATTAAACTGGCTAAAAATATGATTTGTTTATGATCAATTATAGTAAATAAATCTAGCTTAGTTAGATATGAGGCAATTAATAGCATGAACACAATAGCTACTAATGCTAGAAATTCTGGTCTAAACCAAACTGCTAAACCAATTAATATCCCACTGAATATGGCTTCATTGTTAGTCAACTCATTTTCTGGCTGGGAAAAGATAATTACTAAGCCACTGAAAGCTAAACATACTGCTAATGTATGTTCCCAATACATGGCACTATACATAGTCAGCGGAGAAGCGAAAATCAGCGTCATCAAACCTATGGAAATTATGAATTGATCTAGTTTAAAAGCCTGACAAAGACGATAAAAATTCAACCAGATGATCCATGTAGAAATTAAGGGAATTATGTAAAATCCTCGATAACCAAAAATGGCGTAAAATGGTGCGGTGACAAGGGGAAATGTAAAGGGAAATGTGATATAATACAGATTCTTAATTTTATAGCTGAATGGAGGTTCAAAAGGATATAGTCCGCTATTCCAAGCATTTTGTACCCACTCAGATACTTGTAAATTTAAATCAAAGCGCAATTCACCAGCAGCAAGTTGTTTAGCTAACAATGCTTTGAGTCCACCATCACCACTAAAGTAAATGTCATCTGCAACCTGTGACAGTAAATATAAAGAGAAAATCACACCTGATAAAATAATCAGCAATGGTAAGTTGGCTTTCAATTTATTCATACATTAATAAAACTTTGATTAACTGTGACTAATATAACATTGGATACCACTCTTGAGCGTTCCTTGCTAGGGTTTAATATATCACCATCTGAGGCAGTAGTTTTATTAAAACAAACTGACCCAGAAGCTGTAAATACTATTCGGGAAACTGCTGACCAACTGCGACAAAAACAAGCTGGAGAGACTGTTACTTACGTAATAAACCGTAATATTAATTTTACTAACATTTGTGAACAGCATTGTAGTTTTTGTGCATTCCGACGAGATGATGGTGATACGGATGCTTACTGGTTAGATTGGGCGCAGATTTTGGAAAAGGCTACAGATGCGGTGCATCGAGGAGCAACAGAAATATGTATGCAAGGGGGATTGCATCCACAAGCGCAAATCAACGGTAAATCCCTACCTTATTACATGAAGTTGGTAGAAACTATTAAACAGGAGTTTCCCCAGCTACATTTACACGCTTTTTCGCCCCAGGAAGTCCAGTTTATTGCCAGATTAGACGGAATTTCTTATACTGAGGTAATTACAGCTTTGCGTGATGCTGGTGTGGGTTCAATGCCAGGAACAGCAGCAGAAGTGTTAGATGATGAAGTCAGAAGGGTATTGTGTCCAGAAAAGATTGATACGGAAACTTGGTTAGAAATTGTCAGTACGGCACATAAATTAGGTGTACCTACTACGAGTACCATGTTATCGGGGCATATTGAAACCCCAGAACAGCAAATTAGACATTTAGAAAAATTGCGATCGCTCCAACAAACAGCCTTAGAAAAAGGATACCCAGCCAGAATAACAGAATTTATTATTTTACCCTTCGTTGGACAAGAAGCGCCTAAATCCTTACGTCGTCGCGTAGGCAGAGATCAACCAGTCTTAGCAGATGCTCTTTTACTCACTGCGGTAGCGCGGATATTCTTAGGAAACTGCATACCTAACCATCAACCAAGTTGGGTAAAATTAGGGCTTGGTGGGGCGACAGAAGCCTTAACTTGGGGTTGTAACGATATTGGTGGCACATTAATGGAAGAACACATTACCACAATGGCCGGGGCTATCGGTGGTACTTGTATGGAAGTAGAAACCCTGCAAAGTGCGATCGCTTCCCTCAACCGACCTTACCAACAACGAAATACATTATATGAGGTAATTGATAATTCATAATTAATAATTCGTAATTTACTCATCCTCTGTCCCCAGTCCCCTATCCCCTGCATACCAATCCAAGATAGGATGGACGTTGATTTACGTATTTAATGAATGGATATGAAACGTTATTGGTCGCGTCTGCTGGCACTACTTTTAGTTGTCACCATTGGCTTAATGGGTTGTTCTGGTAGTCCTGATGGCTTAACAGGAGATTATCGTCAAGATACTTTGTCCGTGGTCAAAGTCTTAAAACAAGCTGTAGAAGTATCACCAGATGATCCTAATAAAGCAGCAATTCAAGCAGAAGCACGTCAAAAAATTAATGACTTTTCTGCACGTTATCAAAGGGCTAATTCCGTATCTGGTTTGAGTTCCTTTACAACCATGCGAACAGCCCTCAACGCTTTAGCTGGTCACTATAGTTCTTACCCTAACCGTCCCATTCCTGAAAAGTTGAAAAATCGCCTAGAACAAGAGTTTTCTCGTGTCGAAACAGCCATAAACCGTGGTGGTTAATTATCAGGTAAAAGTTGGAATTTCCAACTATCTTTAATAGCAGGCTTTGCCTGCTTTCTTCATCAATATCAAGTACATTTATAGGGGTTTGTTTCGCGCCATCGTAGCCAAAGTATAGATAAATTGAGAACTATGTACAAAGCTTCTTTAAACTTTCCCACAGCGAAATCATTGCGTCGCAGTCTGTTTGCTGTTTTGTTTAGCAGCAGTATGTTGATGCCTAACTTTAACACTCAACCAGCAGCAGCACAAATAATGGAGTTTTGTCAATTATCACCAAAAGCAGTTAAAGAAAAAGAAAACTTACGTTTATCGGCACAGAAAGGCAATAAAGACGCTCAGAGTCGCTACCAAAAACTAATCAAAGAACACACACAACAATTACAAAATTGTCGCAGTCGAAATTGGCCGCAAACTCAAGCTATTTGGTTACGATTATATCCCTGTGACTCTCAACCGGGAGCAATTGATCAAATTATGGATCATATAGTTAATAGTGGCTATAACCAAGTTTATTTAGAAGCATTTTATGATGGTCAGGTATTGTTACCAGCAGGAAATAATCCCACAGTTTGGCCTGCTGTTGTTCGCACTCCGGGAAAAGAAAAAGTAGATTTATTAGCTGAAGGAATTAAAAAAGGACAAGAAAGAGGTTTAAAGGTTTATGCTTGGATGTTTACAATGAATTTTGGCTATACTTACGGTCAGATTCCCAGTAGAAAAAATGCGATCGCTCGTAATGGTAAAGGTCAAAATAGTATAGAAGTTGTAGATAACCGTTCCCAAGTATTTGTTGATCCCTACAACCAACAAGCAAAAGACGACTATTACCGCATGGTACAAGAAATTATGCGTCGTCGTCCTGATGGTTTGTTATTGGACTATGTACGCTATCCCCGACAAGCAGGAAGCGATTCTATAGCTACAAAAGTTGGCGATTTATGGTTATTTACTCCCGCAATTCAAGAAGCTTTTCTGCGTCGTGCTAAAAATAATAAGGGACTAGAATTAATCCGTCGTTTTTTAAATAAAGGATATGTCACCGTTGGAGATATAGGTGAAGTTGATCAACTTTATCCCCAAGAAGATGAACCAATGTGGGAAGGCCGTATTCCTCCAGTTACACAAAAAACATTACTGACAGCAAAAGATAAACAACCAATTTTACAATCAGATTTATGGCTTTTAGCAGTTGCTCACGCTATGCAAGGTATATTAGATTTTGTTGCCTTAGCTAGTTATCCAGCCACACAAAATAATCTTCCTGCTGGGGTGGTATTTTTCCCAGATGGTAATCAAACAATAGGTAAAGGATATGATTCCCGTTTGCAACCTTGGGATAAGTTTCCTAATAGTTTAGAATGGCATCCTATGTCCTATGCAACTTGTGGAAATGCCGGTTGTATTATGGAGCAAGTGCAACGAGTTTTGAGTATGGCACAACCTGGTACAAAAGTTATTCCTGCTTTAGCTGGTAAATGGGGAGAACCAATAACAGGCCGTCCACCTTTAGAACAACAAATGGCAGCTTTAAGACAATTTGCACCTCAAATAAATGCAGTTAGTCATTTTGCTTATTCTTGGCAACATCCAGAACTTGATAACCAGCGGAAATTTTGCCGGAATTAATACAGCAGGAGTCAGGAGTCAGGAGTCAGGAGTCAGGAGTCAGGAGTCAGGAGTCAGGAGAAAAATATCTATTCCCTGTTCCCTGTTCCCTGTTTTTTGACTTGTTTACCAATCTCCTAACTGCGTACCCAAAAAATAACGGACATGATCAGTAAATTTTAGCCCAAACTTACTGTTTCCATGTCCTAAACCTGGAACTACATAACAATCACCATCAGGGAAACATTGAGCGCAAGCTTGAGCATTTTTCACATTTACAATTGGGTCATTAGCACCTACTAAAAATCTCACTCTTCGCGGTAACTGCACTTGCTCAATATACGTCATCGGGTTAAACTGTTGAGCGTATTTATCAGAATATTTCAAATTGTTAGCCAACCTGAGCATCTGCACCACAGGTTTGATTTGTGGTTGCATTTTTCCTAACATAATTTCTGCTAAAGTTCCTAAAGGTGAAGCTGCTAAATCTGGTAAAATTCCTCGTCCCCAACTATTAGCAAAAGTTGAAAGATCAGCATGGCCAATTGTACCTAATAATCGTTCCCCAATGCCATGAGCAGTAAAAGCATAACCACTAAATAAAACCCCCATACTCACACCAAACAAACCCAACTTGTTACTAAGACCATATCTTTCACAGCAAAATTGATGAATTCTGGAAATGTCTAAAGCAGTCTGCTGAAATATTTTTGATAAAAGTTCTGTATCAAAGGAAATACCCCGATCAATTAACGGTTTAATTTCATATTCCACCACAGCTTTAAATGTCCTTACCAAACTTCTTTCCCCCGCAAATGGCGTATCAAATAAAGCCACAGCAATACCCATTTGTGTTAACATCGGGATGATAAAATTATTCCACTGATATGGAGCGCACATTCCTTGTAAACCAATGACTAGAGGTGTATCCTGTACAGGTCGATGACTGGGAAGAAACACCACTACAGGAAAACCGCTGAGTCTTTCATCAATATCAGCTACTCCAGTGAAAGCATAAGGTTCATGAAACCAGTATCGCTCTCCATTTACACCCTCGAAATTAATCGTATCAGCACCGTAGATAGGCATATTTAGATAAATTTAACTATTCAATCACGAAAAATAGTGTATTGTTATACTCAAGAGATTTGCTACCCTACAAAGACATATTTCTGGCTTAATTGGGGGAAATTGTCCTTAAAAGCATCAAAATTTTGGTAAGTATTGGGGCTATTATGCGAAATCACATAATTATTGCTTTATTTTTAACATTATCTTCAACTATAACACCCCAGTTTGTAGTTGCCCAAAACAGTGTTGAACAGCTATTTCAACAAGGCAACGCTGCGGAAACGGCAGGTAACAACTCTCAAGCGGAGATAATTTGGCGTAAAATTTTACAACTAGAACCTAAGAATGGCAAAGCTTATAACAATTTGGGTAATGCTTTACGACGACAGGGAAAATTAGATGAGGCTTTAGCAGCACACCAAAAAGCCCTACAACTCAATCCTAATGACGCAGAAGCTTATGTTGGTATAGGTAATGTGTTAATTTTCCAAGATAAACAAGAGGAGGCTTTAGCATCTCATCAAAAGGCTATCCAACTTAACCCCAATTTAGCAAGTGCTTACAATGGTTTGGGCAATGTCCTCAGAAGCCAAAATAAATTAAATGAGGCTGTTGCTGCTTTCCAAAAAGCCATAGAACTTGATCCTAAATATGCCTTTCCTTACCTCAATCTTGGTTTAATTTTTCAAGACCAGAAGAAATTAGATGCGGCTATTGCAGCTTATCAAAAATTTATACAGGTTAACCCTAACTATGCTAACGTTTATTTCAATCTATGTGATTTGTTGGATGACCAAAACAAATTAGATGAAGCAATAGCGGCTTGTCAAAAATCCCTGCAACTAAATCCTAAAGACGCACAAACTTACAATCTTATAGGCTACATTTTTAAGAAACAAAAGAAATTAGATGAAGCGATCGCTGCTTATCAAAAAGCCATAGAAATTGACCCTAAATATGCTATTGCTTACAACAATCTTGGCATTGCCCTCAAAGAACAGAAGAAATTAGATGAAGCTATTGCTGCTTTCCAAAAAGCCATAGAACTTGACCCTAAATATGCTATTGCTTACAACAATCTTGGCATTGCCCTATCTGACCAGAAGAAATTAGATGAAGCTATTGCTGCTTATCAAAAAGCCGTAGAACTTGACCCCAAATATGCTACCGCTTACTACAATCTCGGCATTACCCTGTATGACCAAAAGAAATTAGAAGAGGCGATCGCTGCTTATCAAAAAGCCGTAGAACTTGACCCCAAATATGCTACCGCTTACTACAATCTCGGCATTACCCTGTATGACCAAAAGAAATTAGAAGAGGCGATCGCCGCTTTCCAAAAAGCCGTAGAACTTAACCCCAAATATGCTACCGCTTACTACAATCTCGGCATTACCCTGTATGACCAAAAGAAATTAGAAGAGGCGATCGCCGCTTTCCAAAAAGCCGTAGAACTTAACCCTCATGATGCTAAAGCTTACTACAATCTCGGTGGTATTCTATCTGACCAGAAGAAGTTAGAACAGGCAATTACCAATTATCAAAAAGCCATAGAAATTGACCCTAAATATGCTATTGCTTACAACAATCTTGGCATTGCCCTGTATGACCAGAAGAAATTAGATGAAGCTATTGCTGCTTTCCAAAAAGCCATAGAACTTGACCCCAAAAATGCTAATGCTTACAACAATCTTGGTGGTGGTCTCTATGACCAGAAGAAATTAGATGAAGCTATTGCTGCTTTCCAAAAAGCCATAGAACTTGACCCCAAAAATGCTAATGCTTACAACAATCTTGGTAATGCCTTAATTGACCAGAAGAAATTAGATGAAGCCATTGCAGCTATTCAAAAAGCTATAGCACTTGATTCTAAATATGCTAATGCTTACAACAATCTTGGCATTGCACTCAACGACCAGAAGAAATTAGATGAAGCTATTGCTGCTTTTCAAAAAGCCATAGAACTTGACCCCAAAAATGCTAAATCTTACGACAATCTTGGTAATGTCTTAACTAACCAGAAGAAATTAGATGAAGCTATTGCTGCTTTTCAAAAAGCCATAGAACTTAACCCCAAAAATGCTAAAGCTTACAACAATCTTGGTAATGCCTTAATTGACCAGAAGAAGTTGGATGAAGCTATTGCTGCTTTTCAAAAAGCCATAGAACTTGACCCCAAAGATGCTAGTGCGTATTACAATTTCGGCGTTGCCCTATTTATTGAGAGGAAATTAGATGCATCTGTTCTCACATTCCAAAAAGCCTTGACATTACCAGAAGATACTTCTACTCGTCCTAGCACTGTTCATGCTGGTGCTAATAATGGTTTGGGTTTAGTATTCCAAGCACAAGAGAAATTTAAAGAAGCTATAGAACATTTCGATAAAGCCGAAGAAGTTGACCCTGAATATATCTATGCCCGTAACAACAATATAGAAGCACGAACATTATGGACTGAAAAACAAAATAAACTAGCCAGTGTAGAAGACGATCGCCAATGGTTGTCTAAAAATGACCCAACTTTACCTGTGAAGCGTTCTGTAGTACGCATCACTGCTGAGTTTTCTAACAGTCAACGTCAAGGAATAGAGGTTGGTACTGGTGTAGTCATTCACAGAGATGCCAACCGCACATTAATTATTACCAATCGTCATGTAATTTTTGATGGCAATGAACAGGGTAAAGATATTCAAGTGGAATTTTTCAGTTCACCACCACCAGATAGAGTGCGAATGCGACGCAATGCCAAATTATTGCCAATGACACCTACAGATGAACTCGATTTAGCTGTTTTGGAAGTTACCGATCAACTGCCAGAAGATATCCAACCTTTACCCATGTCTGCAACTACTATTAATCACTCTACCCCAATCAAAATTATTGGTCATTCTGCCCAAAGAGGTAAAGATGAATCATGGACGATTAAGGAGGGACAAATTAGCAGTAACAACAACAAACAATTAGAAATGTATCAAATTAATCTTGAGCCTGGTTACTCAGGTAGTCCTGTGTTAGACTCAGAAAATCGGCTAATAGGCATAGTTTATGCCCGAAAAAAAGGTGAAATCAAAAACTTTGCCTATCCTATATCTGAAGTTAAAAAGCAACTGTCAATCTGGAAAATTAATTTAACCAATTTGACCAAAATATCAACAAATTATGAATTATAAAATTATTCTTGCCAGCCTATTTATTCTTAGTTTTAGCCATCTTCCTGCTGTGGCATCTTGTCCCCAAGGAAATCCCCGTTCCACAGACTATATCCGTCGTCAACCACCCAACCGTTGTGAAGGTATTAAACTCGAACCTTTAAGCGGTAATAGCTTAAGTTTAATTTCCATTGCTACCCGCAATCTATCTAGCTACGGCAAAACCTTAACCTTACAAGTTCCCCGCATCAAGGATGGTAAAAATCCTCAAGTTGTAGTGAAATCATTGGATGATAATTATCACTATCAATTAGATGATTTGTTATTATCTAATAATGCTTCAAGTTACCGCTTCAGATGGGATAGTTACGTCCTCAGACAAGCTAAAATACCTGCAAATAAACTCCGCGCTATAGCATCCTATCTGCTTGGTTCTCAAAATGTCTATGTTCCCGTTACCCTGGGAAAAAGTTCTGGTAAGTATGAATTTGTCTTTTATACTGAAAATCGCGTCAAATTTACCAGTTTGAAAATCCTCTCCCCAGACGAAAAGCCAATACATAGCACATCTCGGACTACCCCAAATAGCGGTGAAATTATTTTCACTTGGGATGGAAGTAAAGCCCCACCAGGACGCTATCAATTGTATTATATTGCTAATATTGAACGACGAGATGAACCAAGCGAGCGTATTGAACGCCGCATTGTATTTGAACATAACCCCAATTGGTTGAAATAAAACATGGACTCTCGGCAAAAAGCCAGACAAAAACCTCCTCATAAATCTAGATTCAATGGGCTGAAAAAATTTATTATTGATCAAGCTGCTTGGATTCGTTCATCCTGCACCAATATTCCTCAACAATTACAAAATTTCAAACAATATCTAGTCCAGCAAAAATCATCGGTTTTGGTGCTGTTGTTAATTTTGGTTTTTTGTCTGGTTACTATTGCTGCTATAGCACCTGGAACTCATACATTTGAAGGCAATGTCATTTTCAAAGAAATGAGTTTTACGTATAATGAACAACAGCCAAAACTTTTTATCAGCAATATCAAAGGCATTAAAGAATTAGAAAATGAAGGAATCCAAACATTAACATTTACTGGCAGTTTTCAAAGTCAATCTTTACCAGAAATTAATAAATTAAACTCTTTACAAATTCAGCTAACAGACAGAGAAAGTAAATTCATCCTCACTCCAGCTAATCCTGATATAGAAAGCGAAATAAATCTTGAGGAACTAAGACTACAACCCCAAACCAGAGTAGCTAAACTAAATTACGACTTTTATCGTCAGCAACTAGCTTTTTCTCTATTACCCAATCCTCAAACTCATCAAAATCAGCCAAATACATTAGATATTTACTTAGGTGAACAACCAATCAAAGTTATCGTAGAAGGCTATAAAATACCAGGTGTAAAGATACCCACACAACAAGATAATCAAACACCATTAGAATTTATTGTCAATCCCAATAATAAACAGACTACATTAAACATAGCCCAAAATACAGATATTTATATTACCTTATCCAAACCTCCAAAGTACGAATCAGATCAATGGTTTAGGGGAAAAATCAAAACTAAAGATGTAAAATTTATTCAAATAGATAAAAATGGTGGCAACCTCAGAGATGATTTAGAAATTTCTACCATTATAGAAGGTAAAATTCGTATGGCAGAACAGGATAGAGAAATTAAAGAAAATCAGTTTCTCATGGGAGAAGATACTAATAAACCATTAAATATTCAACTTATCCGCAATCTCAAAATAATTTCCGAGAAAAAAGGTATAGAAGCGCGATTTTCTGGGAAAACCAAACAGATTCAAATCGGATTAGATCAAGATTTTCCCGTTTCTAGTATCAAAGGTAGTTGGTTAGATGGGGTTTTACCTCGTGATGCAATTATCGCTTTGTTTTCCTTTGGTGCGGCTACAGTTGCTAATCTTCTATCGTGGTTATTTACTAATACTAATTCACGACAACCTTAATATTTTCATTACAAAACTATCTGCGTTTATCTGCGTTTAATTACCTTCATCTGTCACCTAAAACCTACTTCGTCTCCATCCAATTATCACCTGCACGCACATCAACCACCAAAGGAACACTTAAACTCACAGCATTTTCCATCACTGACTTAATTTGTATTTGCAATTCTGACCATTCTTGATGAGGAACTTCAAACACTAATTCATCATGCACCTGTAACAACAACCGCGCTTGATAGTTCTTTTGATAATTCCTTAAAACCTCATGTAATTGCACCATCGCAATTTTAATAATATCCGCACTCGAACCTTGAATTGGTGCATTCGCAGCAGAACGCAATAAACCCGCATCATAAGCACCTAAATTTTTTAACTTACTCAAATCAATATCTTTTAAATCTCTACCTTTTAAATCTTTTAAGCTTTTATTAGTAAACTCAAAATAACGTCTTCTTCCCAAAATTGTTTCTACATAACCTTGAGAAATAGCTTGTTTTTTCACAGTTTCCAAATATTTAAACACTTGGGGATATCGTTCATTAAATCGCTTAATAAATTCATTTGCAGTATTCTTATCTACTCCTGTAGAACGGGAAAATTTTAACGAACCCATTCCGTAAATTACACCAAAATTAATTGTTTTCGCAAAGCGTCTTTCTTCTGATGTTACTTCTTCTTTTTCAAACACCAATTTTGCTGTAACTGTGTGAATATCTTCATTTTGCTGATAGGCTTTTAGTAATATAGGTTCTTGACTCAAATGAGCCAAAATTCTTAACTCAATTTGTGAATAGTCAGCAGCAACCATTAACCAACCAGCTTCAGGTAAAAACGCTTTTCTAATTTGTCTGCTAAAAGCGGTACGAATAGGAATATTTTGTAAATTGGGATTAGAAGAAGATAACCTACCTGTAGAAGTTGCAGTTTGGTTAAAATCTGTATGTAAACGTTGACTTTGGGGATGTACTAACGCTGGTAAAGCATCTACATAAGTAGACTTTAATTTTGATAAAGTCCGATATTCAATAATCGCATCTACAAAACCAGTATCATCAATTTCTTGGAGTTTTTCTAAAGTTGCTGCGTCTGTAGAAAAACCAGTTTGAATTTTGCGGGAATGTTTGGTACTTAAACCCAGTTTTTCAAATAAAATATAACTGAGTTGTTTGGGAGAACCTAAATTAAATGTTTCTCCAGCAATTTCAGTTGCTTGTATTTCTAATTTAGCTAATTCAGTTTCTAACTGCTGAGATAATTCTTGCAAATAACCGGAATTAATTTTTACTCCCGTATATTCCATTTCCGCTAAAACTGCTTCTAGCGGTTGTTCTACTTCCACCAATAATTTAGCTAAAGCTGGTGTTTTATCTAATTCAATACGCAATTTTTCAACTAATTGAAATGTTGCATAAACCTGAGTACCACAATAATAAGCTACTAAATTAATTCCAATATCAGCAATAGTTTTTTGTGGTTCTTTTTTCCCGGTTTTGGGAACAATATCATTATATTCTGTTAGCTGTAAACCCAAATGTCTTAAAGATAAGTCGCTTAAATTATGGGTAGTATCTGGATTGATCAAATAACTTGCTAACATCGGATCAAATACCACACCTGTTAAATTAATTCCCTGACATTTGAAAATTAATCTATCAAATTTCGCATTTTGAAAAGTTTTCGGATATTCAGCACTTTCCAAAATTGGACGTAATGCTGATAGCACTAAATCTAATTGTAAATTATGCCCTATTTTATGACCAACAGGAATATAAGCAACTTCATTTTCTCCTATTCCCCAACAACAACCAATTCCTACTAAAGCTGCATCTCTAGGTTCTAAAGCTGTGGTTTCTGTATCCCAAGCAACGGGTTTTTCTGGGTTAGTACATTTTTGGAGAATGCTAACCAACTCTTGTAATTTTTCTGCTGTATCAATAATGCGGATTTGGATTTTTGAATGTTCTGATTTTTCTGCATTCGCTGTATCTTCAGCACTAAAAAACCATAATTCATCATCATCTTCTGATTCAATGTTATTAATTTCTTCTGCTTTTGTTTCTGGAACTTTACCACCAAATTTCTCTTGCACTTGGTTAATTTGTTCTAAAAATTTCTTAAATTCTAATTTCTCTAAAATAGGAATTAAATTATTAGTATCAAAACCTGTTAATTGACAATCTTCTAAATTAACTTCTAAGGGTACATCCACAACTATCTGCGCTAAATATTGAGAATGCAGCGCATCTTCTTTACCCGCAATCAATTTTTCCTGAGTTGAACCTGTGATTTCATCTAATTTTGCATAAATTTCATCCAGAGAATTATAAGTATTTAGCAATTTTACGGCTGTCTTTTCCCCAATTCCTCTGACTCCAGGAATATTATCTGATTTATCACCGCAAAGAGCTTTAAAATCAACAATTTGTGTAGGTAATACGCCTAATTTTTCCTTAACTTGTTCTGCTTGAAATTCCGTGATACTATTTGCCGAACGTTTTAAAGCTTCAGGACTAAAATTTAAAACTGTAATTTCTTTATCAGCATCAATTAATTGAAATAAATCTCTATCTCCTGATAAAATCTTAACTCGATAACCAGCCGCAGACGCTTTTTGTGCTAAAGTTCCCAAAACATCATCCGCTTCATATCCTGGTGCTGTAAAAATCGGTAAATTTAAACCTCTCAATAACTCATTTAGATTTTCTAAATCAGGAATAAAATCTTCCGGTGTTTCTGCCCGATCCGCTTTATAAGTATCATCCGCTTCATGACGGAATGTTGGCAACCCTAAATCAAATGCTACAGCTATTGCTTGCGGCTGTTGGGTTGTCATTACCTCTAATAAACATTTAATAAAGCCAAAACAGACACTAGTAGGAATACCCGCCTTTGTACGGAGTCCTCCGTTTTTACCTTTAGCAAAAGCGAAGTAGGAACGAAAAGCTAGAGAATGTCCATCTACGAGAATAAACGTAGGGTTATTTGTGATTGTAGAGGGAGAATTCAAATTGCTAACAGAATTTAGAGACATAACTTTATTATAACTAGTATTTTCCCTTTCTTTTCTCAGTGTATATACTTTGTATTCATGCCATCTAAACTGTAATCATTATTAAGCATGGTAAATAAATTAAGTATATTCACTAAAGCCGTGAACAGTGTTTTGGCGTTACATATTATTTGTAACTGCAATTTTTGTACACAGAAATCTACCCATGAACTCTAAAATTTTCAAAAATTTAGCAGCCGTCAGTACCATAGCAGGAATTTTGACCGCCGCTGGAACTGCTAATGCAGCTTCCCTAAGCTACACAGCTTCTTCTGGGGATTTTGCTTTCACAGATTTTAATGAAACACTGAGCTTGCAACAGTTTGATTCTTCTCTGGGTACACTTAACAGTGTCACCTTAGATATTGTTGGCTATATCAACGGAAATGCAGGATTTGAAAGCTTGGACGCATCTTCATCTCTAATCACAGCTAACATTGGCGCAACACTAAACTTAACTCAGGGTGGTACAACTTTATTTTCACTCAATCCCAGCAATTCTCAATCATATTCAGCTACTGCCTTTGATGGCACGATTGATTTTGCTGGTACTTCTGGAGCGAGACTTGATAACATTATAGATGAAGAGGTAGCTACTCGGACTTTAACCAGTAACTTACAAGCATTTATTGGTTCTGGAAATATAGACTTTTTACTTTCAGCTATAGCACAATCACGTGTTACAGGATCGGGTAACATTATTTCTCAAATCGGCACACTTGCTAAAGGACAACTGACGGTGACATACAACTACGATACTCCTAATTCAGCTAAAGTACCTGAACCCTCCACTTTACTGGGATTTGGTTTAGTTGCTGGTTTTGGTTTGTTGTCACAACGCAAAAAAAGCCAATTTAACACCTCAAAGTCATAGATTTTTGTAATGGGTGGTTTTTCCACCCCTGCTATCAACTTTAGGTTTTAACAGTCAATTTTGTAAATATATTTGGTTATTTTTTCTTTATCGTATCTATCCAGATGCGATAAATTGCTGTTAGTAGGGAAAATATTTTCTTTACCCCTAAAATTCCCCATTATTTGCTAGAGCTTGTTAACCTTTTACTGGAAGTTCGATTCTGGGGAATTTATGCTCAAAGCATCTACTATCGGGAATGATATTAAACTGCTGGTACTAGATATAGATGGTACGATCGCTGGACATGACAACCAAGTCAGTGACACTGTTAAGCAAGCTATTACCACAGTTCAAGCTAAAGGTATTCAAGTGGCTATAGCTACGGGTAGAATGTATTGTTCAGCTTGGCGGTTTCATCAAGCCATTAAATCTACTCTACCACTGATAGCGTATCAAGGTGCTTGGATTCAAGATCCCAGTAACCAAAAAATTCATCGTCATTTAGCTGTCACCAGGGAAATTGCCCATCAACTACTAGACTATTTTGAACAACCTGAATTACGTTCTCTGCTCTCTGTCCATTTTTACATCAATGATCAGCTTTACGTACGGGAAATTACTACAGACACAGAGAATTATGCTTTACGCTGTGGTGTTAATCCTATCCCCGTCGGTGATCTGCGTCAAGTTTTAACTGATGAACCGACGAAAGTTTTAGCTTTGTGTGAAGATGCGAATTTAATTCAAGAACTTATGGGTAGTTTGCGTTTGCAATACACACCCGCAGAATTATATATGACAACTTCTGTTGCAACTTTCTTGGAAGCAACAAACCCCTTTGTGAATAAAGGTACGGCTGTTCGTTACCTCGCAGAAGAACTGCTGGGAATAGAAAGCGATAACGTCATGACTATTGGGGATAACTTCAATGATGTGGAAATGCTAGATTATGCGGGTATTGGTGTGGCTATGGGTAGCGCACCAGAACAAGTACAAGCCATATCTAATTGGGTGACATCCAGTGTAGAAAATGATGGAGTAGCGATCGCCATAGAACAATTTTTACTTTAAGCATACCCTAAATATCAGAAAGAACACCGACGACTGGCCGTGTTTCGTCTCGGTGTCCTTGCTGGTTCGCTCCTCACACACCAGACAATATATCCCAGTAGACAGATCACGTCAATACCTATAGTCAAATTTTTTAAATTGCAGTCAAAGGAGTCAGGAGTCAGGAGTCAGGAGTCAGGAGTCAGGAGTCAGGAGTCAGGAGTCAGGAGTCAGGAGTCAGGAGTCAGGAGTCAGGAGTCAGGAGTCAGGAGGCAAGAAGTAATATCTTATTCTCCCCAGTCACCAGTCACCAGTCACCAGTCACCAGTCCCCAGTACCCAGTACCCAGTACCCAATGCCCAATGCCCAATGCCCAATCACAATTCCACAGGCGCAAAAACACCTAATTTAGTTTCTAAAACAGACCTTAACACTAACTGAGTAGCTATCAGCAATCCTAATCTTGCCTGTGCTAATTCCCAAGAATTAATTTTCACTTCACCCCAGATCCGACAGTTACACCAAAAGCTGTCAAAAGCTGCGCTCAATTTCAGTGCTGCTGTTTCCCAGTTAACTGAACGGCTAGAATCAGAAAACACCAAATCATCTACCATTTTTACCAACTGATGAATCAAACGCACCTCATCGGGTTGATGAAGACGCAATTTTTGATCACAGTCCAGCCAAGGTATAGGTTGGGCAGACAGAAACCCAGGTACTTGTGTACTATGATCTTCAAGTTGAATCAACCTCTCTCGATCAGCCAATCTTAACAATGAACAGCAGCGTGCATGGGCATATTGAATTTTAAAGAATTTATTGTGATTTTTCTTTTCCTGGTCCCCAGTACCCAATTCCCAATCCCCAATCCCCTCCAAGCTGTCAAACCCGGCTGTGAGATAATGTAACCAAGCTGCTAAGGTAGGATCAGTTAGTTCTATATGAATCAAAGCAGAAGGAACTATTTTAACGTTGAAAATTTCGCCGCAAGTTGCTGACAGATAAGCAGCTATTTCTCTGACAATTGCCATTGCTTTTCCATGATCAGATGCGGAAATTTGCAAAGCTAGGCTAGAAATATATAAAATTTTTTTACCATCTGTACCTTGATATAGAGGCGTTTTTCCATTTTTTATCAATAGAATTTTCTCATCCTTAGTATAAACACTTAGAAAATTCATAAAATGGATATATACTAAATGTTTAATTGAGATATACTTCTTAAATAGTAGCCAATGATGCACGTAGTTATTTAGGAAACTTTTACGGTTATCAAGATTTTATCCTGTTCCATCTGCCTTGAGATAGAAGTTTAGTCTAAGTAAAGAAAAATGAGAGTAGGATAAAATTTCATGAATAATCGATGAATGATTTAGTAAACTTTACTACCCTCATTGTACAGTAAGAAGTATAACAAAAGAGTAGAGGGCTTTTATTGCTTTCTACACTTTGGATGGCTGACGCTACTAGACGTTAAGCCTACCCTGTTAACACAAAGACACTCCTTGCACCTTTTTATTTAGTCTTTGTCTTCAGCCTAACGCTCTTTGTTACCTATGCAATCTCAATCCTCCTTTTCCGAGGCATCACGGCCTTTCTTAACTTGGCAACGAATTCTTGATTGGGCTCAGGAACACTACCGCTGCCGCACCTTCAGCAAAGATGAACGCATTCCAGCCAGACCCGGATTGCTATATTTAGTCCAGAGAGGTGCAATCCGCATGGTAGGAACAGCCCAAGTAAGTGCTACTGCCAGCCAACTAACATCTCGACGCATCAACAGAACCCCAGAAGAAGCCTTTTTGGGTTTTGTGGGAGCAGGACAACCATTTGAAATTGTCGCTCAGTCTCCTTTTACACTCCAAGCTTACGCTCACGTTGACCAAACAGCGGTGCTATGGATGTACTGGCATGATTTGGACAACTGGCCTCACTTCCGCCGCGAAGTAATGGATGCTTTTAGATATCAACACCAGCGCAAGCTATTGTGGCTAAGTGCCTTGGGACAACGACGCACAATTGACCGACTGCTAGGATTCCTCACCTTATTAATTGAGGAATATGGAGAGCCGTCAATGAGTGAAACTGATCCCGATGTCATTCGCGGTTATTGCCTACCCTTCCCGCTCACTCATGCCCAAATTGGTAGCGCCATTGGTTCTACTCGCGTCACCGTTACCCGCTTGATGGGTAAATTGCGTCAACGTGGACTCATCCTCACCCAAGGCGATAATTTGATTTGCTTGCCAGCAGAGTCAATCAACAGAGCTAGCTAAAGCAAACTCACACAGCTAATGTGAAGCTTAAGAGTTGGTTCTTGGTATATTCCAAGCTATGACTAGCAGGTGTCAGCGGATTTTAACAAACCCAGCTTGGGTAATTAGTTCCTGTCCCTGCTCTGTTAGCAGTAAGTTAGCATAAGCAACGCCAGCTTCTTCCTCTATTTGACCATTCTGTTTGACCACCACAAACAGATTACGGGTAATCGGGTATTTTCCTGATTGAAAAGCCTGAATGTTCAATTGGTTCCGTTTATCAGGACATTGATTAGGGAGAATAAATGGTTCTTGATAAGGAGCAATGTATTGCCCTGGCGATCGCCCCAAAGGTAAGGGTTTAATAGAACATTGAGGAACAACCTCTGGAGCAGAAGCGTAATAGATGCCACCAGGACTATCAGCCACCTTTTTTAAGGCTTGGGTGGTCGTAGAGACAAACTCGACTTGGGAACTGAAAGCTTGACCACCCAAAATGTCTTGGACAAAAAGTTCAACAGTACCGCCATCACTAATACGACGAGAATACGGCTTGATCGGCAAATTGCGACCACCGACTTGATTCCAATTAGTAATCTTACCTGTGTAGATGGATTTTAGCTGATCTATTGTCAATCCTGGGATATTTAAGTTTGGGTTGACAGCCACAGCTAACCCATCAATGGCTACAGGAATTTGATTGAGTCGGAAACCACGCTTTTCGGCGCGACTTAATTCTTCATCCAAAATCGGTCGGGAAGACTGGGCAAAAGCGAGTTGACCATCAATTAAAGACTGGATACCCGTACCAGAGCCAGGAGTAGCATTAGTGGGTTGTACATAACGCAGTCGAAATTCTGGTCGTGTTGTCTGAATGACTGGATCAATTGCCAACCGAATCGTCGCCCAAGATGTACTGCCTCCGTAGTTAAATAATCCGGTGGGTACATTCTTTACAGCAGAGAAGGTTGTACCTGGAGGTGGTGTTGAGGTGTTCTGGGGTTGGGTTTGATTACTGGAATTAGAATTATTATTGGATTGGGAATTAATGACATTATTCAAATCAACGTTTGATTTTTGAGTAAAAAACCAAAAACCCCCACCTATTAGCAATATTGTGGTCAATAAAGATATACCAAGAACCAATGTTTCATTTTTTTGAGACATAGTAAATCACCATGTTTGGTGGATATAGAAATATTTAGGGTTGATCAGTATTAATTTTTTTTGCAAACATTCTCATAAAAGGAGTCAGGAGTCAGGAGTTCAGGTAAAGAATATTAACTTTTGCCTTTTGCCTTCTATTCCCTATTTCCTATTCCCTAATTTAAATTGTTGCTATTTTATACTAACGTGAAAAAATTAGCAGCCAATTTAAAAATTGAAAAGTCTAGTAAAATCAAACTTTCCTGATTTTTCAGTGTTGATTTTTCAGTGTTGATTTTTTAACCTTTAATTAACCTTTAATTAACTATTAACTTTGTAAGGATTCAGGATACAGAATATAGGATACTGACTCCTATGGATTCCTGCTACAAACAAATATTCTGACTCCTGACTCCTGACTCCTGACTCCTGACTCCTGACTCCTGACTTAATTTTCAATTTTCAATTGCTTGGTGATATTGGCTCAAAGTCATACCCAGTAAGAGAGCGACTACCAGGAACTATTTTCACAAGTTGGACTGGGGCGTTTCTATCTCCAGATGGTAAAAAACGAATTTCACCAGCAGCACCTATGGTAGAAAATTCAGGTGATAAAAAGGCTTTTTGGACTCCAGCACGGGAGGGATTAGTTTTTAATGCAGCAATAAAGGCTTTTGTAGCATCATAGGACAAGGCAGTACGCCAACTCACATCACCACCCCATAACTGTCGGGATGTTTTGGGAAAATCGGACTTGGGATCACCATCAATATGCCAAGGAACTGCTATTACCATTCCTATGGCTTGTTCTCTGCCAATTTCTAAAGTTTTCAGGGTGTAAACATCATCACCTCCCATTAATGTTAGGCGTTTTTGATTTACCTGAACTACTTGCAATGCTTTATCTAAAGTTCCCGTGTCAGCAGCTAACATTAATACTTGCGCCCCTTGCTCAGTTGCCTGTTTTAAACTTTCAGATGCACTAAAATCTGCTTTGGATAAATCAAATTCTTTAGATACTTCTCCTCCCTCCAGTAAAATAGATGAAACCAACTCAGATTTAAGGGACTGACTATAGCCGCTTTGAGAATTAAAGAAAACTGCTGCTTTTTTCTTCTGGAGGTTTTTGATCATGTAATTTGCTAGAGTTCTAGCAGCTATAAAATCACTGGGAACCGTGCGAAAAACGTAGGGGCTAAAGTTGGTAATTTTTACAGATGTGCTAGTTGGTGAAATAACTACAAGCTCTCCAGAATTATAAACAGTACCTGCTGCTAATGTGGAGTCGCTACTAGTACAGCAGATTGCACCTAATACTTCTGGATTTTTGGCTAGGTTAGCAGCGATTTGTTTAGCTATTTCTGGATTATCATCGTCGTTAGCTATGCCTACTTTCAAGTAAGCTCCGTTAATTTTACCACTAGCATTAATTTCATTTTGAGCTTGAGCGATACCTCGTAGAATTTCTAATCCAGTATTGGAGTTATTTCCCAATGGGACTGTTACAACAATTGTATAATTTTTGTTTGATCCAATCCGGGCGTTATTCAGATATATCAGTGCTTCAGGGTCGTTTGGTTTGAGTTTTAGAGATTCTGTAAATTTGGCGATCGCTTGTTTATAATTTTTATCAGCTATTGCTTTCACACCATCTTTTTTAAGTTGAGAAGCTTCACCCGGACTGAATATTTTTTCACCAAAACTAATCCGTTCTTTAATTGATAGATTGTTGTTATTTATTTCCTGA
>JBJOKS010000024.1:0-99280 GCA_046045965.1 Cyanobacteriota bacterium
TGAGAATACAATGGCAATCTGAAAAAGATATTATCACCAAAATTCAATCTATCAAAGAAGAAATTGACAAGGTTAACTTAGAAATTCAACAAGCAGAAAGAAACTATGATCTTAACCGCGCTGCTGAATTGAAATATGGGAAATTAACAGATTTACATCGACAATTAGAAGCCGTAGAAAGCGAACTTGCTAACGCCCAAGGAACAGGAAAATCTCTATTACGGGAAGAAGTCACCGAAGCTGATATTGCCGAAATTATTTCTAAATGGACAGGCATTCCCATCAGTAAATTAGTTGAATCTGAAAAAGAAAAATTGCTGCATTTAGAAGATGAATTACATCATCGAGTAATTGGACAAAGTGAAGCTGTCACTGCTGTAGCTGATGCAATTCAACGTTCTCGCGCTGGACTAGCTGATCCTAACCGTCCCATTGCTAGTTTTGTTTTCCTTGGTCCAACAGGGGTAGGTAAAACCGAATTAGCCAAAGCTTTAGCTGCTTATATGTTTGATACAGAAGAAGCTTTGGTGCGAATTGATATGTCAGAATACATGGAGAAACATACAGTTTCTCGGTTAATTGGTGCGCCTCCAGGTTATGTTGGTTATGAAGAAGGTGGACAATTAACCGAAGCTATTCGTCGTCGTCCTTACGCGGTAATTTTATTCGACGAAATTGAAAAAGCACACCCGGACGTATTTAATATTTTCCTGCAAATTCTTGATGATGGTCGCGTTACCGACTCCCAAGGAAGAACGGTAGACTTTAAGAATACCATTATCATCATGACCAGTAATATCGGTTCTCAATATATTCTTGATGTCGCTGGTGATGATTCACGGTATGATGAAATGCGTCATCGAGTTATGGAAACTATGCGGAATAGTTTTCGTCCTGAGTTCTTGAACCGCATTGATGAAATTATCATTTTCCACAGTTTACAAAAATCAGAACTGCGGGAAATTGTCCAGTTACAAGTAGAAAGACTCAGACAAAGATTAAGTGATAAAAAAATGTCTCTACGACTTGCTGCTGCTGCCCTTGACTTTTTAGCAGAAGTAGGTTATGACCCTGTATTTGGTGCTAGACCATTAAAAAGAGCTATTCAGCGGGAGTTAGAAACTCAAATTGCTAAGGCTATTTTACGTGGTGAATTTAACGATGGTGATACAATTTTTGTCGATGTCCAAAACGAACGTCTGGCTTTTAGTCGTTTACCTGTGGAAGTGTTTAGCAGTTAATTCAACTGCATAATTAAATTGAGGAACCTAGTTTTTAAAAACTTTTAACGACTAGGAATTTAGATCCCCGACTTCTTAAAGGAGTTGGGGTTCTGAGTAAGAAGAATCAAAAAATAGGAGTGTTATCTATGTCTTTAGAACAGGTTGACAGTTTTTATGAAATGTTGAATTTAGAACCCGATGTTTATGATCTATACTATAAAAATTGCCGTCAACCCGGAGTTTTTGATAGTTGTCACTGGGATCCAAAAAAAATAGTTAACTTTGCTGCTACTTTTGGCTTTATTTTTACGGAAGCTGAATTACAGGAATTATGGTTTGCAAGTGAACCTGTGAGATTAATTCGTAGGACTTGATCAGTAGCTCTAATATCGAGAACATAACCCCGAATTCCTTGAGAAGTCGGGGATATTTTTATATATTAATCTTTTCTTAACCAATTGCCCTACTTTTTCTTAAAACTAAAGTTATAAATTTTTAAAACTCAAAGAAAATTAATACCAATTAATGATGTTGATGTAGTTAATGGTTGAACTTGTCCAAGTACCAATTTGCCAAAACTTCATCGACATTCTGGAAAAACTAATACAGGGTAAAACCTGCGGTATCTCTAGTAATTGCATTGTCAAAAATGCGAAAAAAACAAGTTTAAAAATCTGAACAGGAGAATTTATTTATGTCAGTAGCAGCAGGAAATACAGCCTTAGTAAATTTATCCGTTAGCAGTAACGCTGGGATCGAAGCAGGTACAACAATAATCACCGTTACCGCTACAGCTTCTAGTGCAGTTTATGGCGATCAAACTGTGAGCTTAGGAGTATCAGGAACAGGTATCACCACCAGCGATTATTACCTCAGCAATAGCACAATTACTATTCTCGACGGACAAACATCTGGTTCTGTTTCCTTCATTGTTGCTGATGATGCGATCGCGGAAGGAACAGAAACAGCAATCTTAACTCTCTCCAGTCCCTCAGCAGGTATTTCTTTAGGTAATACAACAATTCAAAACATTACAATTACTAACAACAATTCCAGCGTTTTAACAAAAATTGGTGGAGCAACCAGTGTTAATGGTGCAGAAATACCCGCCTTTGATCCAGGAAGCGATCGCCTGTTTGTAGTTGCTGGTAATACTGTTGAATTTTATAGTTTAAACAATACAGGCACTCTCGCCTTAGCTGGTAGTTTAACACCGGGATTTACAGCACCTGCTGGTACAGAAATAATTCCCAACAGTGTGGCAGTGAATAACGGCATTGTGGCCGTAGCCTATGCAATTCGTAATACAACAACTGGCGCTCAACAGACCGGACAAGTGGGCTTTTTTAATGCGGCTGATGGTTCCTTCTTAAACGCTGTAGAAGTGGGCTATTTGCCAGATATGCTCATTTTTACCCCCGATGGGACAAAAGTGTTAACAGCCAACGAAGGAGAACCCAACAGCTACGGACAAGCCAATTCCTTTGATCCAGAAGGGTCGATCAGCATTATTAACCTAGCCAATGGAATTGCTAATGCTACAGTCCAAACCGCAGATTTTACAGAGTTTAATAGTCAAATTGATGACCTGAGAGCAGCGGGTGTTCGCATTTTTGGACCAGGTGCAACCGTCGCTCAAGACCTGGAACCGGAATATATTGCCTTTTCGGGAGATGGGACACAAGCTTATGTCACCTTGCAAGAAAACAACGCGATCGCGATCGTAGACATTGCCACAGCAACTGTCACCGACATCCAACCCCTGGGACTGAAGAACCATAACCAACCCACCGTTACCGGGCTAGAAACCTACGAATTCACCAATTTACCAACCTTGGGGATCACCGCTGCCGGACAGGAAATACCCCTGGGTGGCTTCTCCGGTTTGACCTTCGATGGTTATGCTGCTAACGGTAATCTAAAATTTATCACCCACACAGATCGCGGTCCCAACGGCGAACCAACGGGAATTAACCGCCCCTTCCTGTTACCCGACTTTACCCCAGAAATTATCCGCTTTGAACTGAACCGCGCCAGCGGACAACTCACCATTACTGAACGAATTCAGCTCCAGGATACCACAGGCAATTTGCTCTCTGGTCTGCCCAATACATCAATTAGCAACAATGCTAACCAGCCCTTTAACGATGAAGTGCCGGTTGATCTTCAAGGTAATATTCTATCCCGCGATCCTCTTGGTGCTGACCTAGAAGGCATTGTAGTCGCTCCTGATGGGACATTCTGGATGGTAGATGAATACCGTCCGGCTATCTATCACTTCAATAGTAGTGGTGTGTTAATTGACCGCTTTGTGCCAGTGGGAACGGCAGCAGCAGCCGGACAACCCGTTGGTACTTTCGGTACAGAAGTGCTACCAGAAGTGCTGGGTCAACGTCGCCAAAACCGGGGTTTTGAAGGAGTTGCTTTCCAGGATGGTAAGGTTTACGCCTTTGTTCAAAGTCCACTCCGCAACCCGGACACCCTCAGCAACGGCACACTTAACGGTTTGCAGAATATTCGCATTGTCGAGTTTGACCCGACAACCCAGACCACGCGCCAATTCCTCTACATCCTAGACAACCCTCCTGCGGTCAGTGCCAGTGATAGCCGTGCTGATAAAATTGGGGATGCAGTGGCAATTGGTAATGGGGAATTCTTGGTCATAGAACGGGATGATGATGCCATCGACAGTGACCCCCTAGAGCAGATCCAAAAGAGAATATACCGCTTCAGTTTGGCGGATGCTACGGATATCTCTAACCTGCCTAACCTGATCAATGGTAGGACCCTGGACCAGATGACTTTGGCAGAACTGCAAGCGGCTGGGGTGAGGCCAATTAACAAAACACTCCATGTAGACTTGGCAACCGCTGGCTACAACACGGTTGAGAAGGTAGAAGGGTTAACTATTATTGATCGCAATACCCTGGCGGTGATCAATGACAACGACTTCACCGTTGCTGGTATCACTATTGATCCAATAACTGGTACATTTACCCCAGACCCCAATGCTGAACAACCTGTATTGGGGTTAATTACACTGCAAAACAACGGCTTGGATACCAGCGATCGCGATAGCCAGATTAATATTCAAAACCGGCCTGTGTTTGGGCTATATCAACCAGATGCGATCGCCAGCTACACGGTTAACGGTCAAACTTACTACATTACCGCTAACGAAGGTGATGCCCGTGACTATACAGGATTTAATGAAGAAATTCGCGTTGGTCAACCCGGATATGTCTTAGATCCAACTGTTTTTCCTAATGCCGCAACCTTGAGGCAAAATACTAACCTGGGACGGTTAATAGTTACAACTGCCACAGGAGACACCGACGCAGATGGAGACTTTGATCGCATTGAGGCATTTGGGGCGCGTTCCTTCTCGATCTGGAATGCAGAGGGTACTCAGGTCTTTGATAGTGGTGATCAATTTGAACAAATCACCGCAGCAATTATACCGACCTTATTTAACTCCGAGGGCACAGCAGCCAGCTTTGACAACCGCAGCGATAACAAGGGTCCTGAACCCGAAGGCGTTGTAGTCGGTGTTATCAATAACCGTACTTATGCCTTTATCGGTCTAGAACGGATAGGGGATGTCATCGTCTATGATGTTACCAATCCTTCCCAACCCCAATTTGTACAATACATTAATATCCCCGAAGATGTTGCCGCTGAAGGGTTGACTTTTATCTCCGCAGCAGACAGTCCCACAGGTAAACCCCTATTAGTTATCGCCAACGAAGTCAGCAGAACGGTTGCAGTATTTGAAGTTAACCCACCAGTTCTGAATACCATTCCAGGTACACCAGGATCAGACACACTCAATGGAACAGCTGCTGATGATCTGATTCAAGGTTTAAATGGTAACGACCGTCTCAATGGTAGAGCAGGTAATGATAGCCTAGAGGGGAGAGCAGGTAACGATACTCTCAATGGTGGTACGGGTACAGATACCCTCATTGGTGGTAATGGTAATGACATTTACTTTGTCAATGACAGCGGTGATGTGGTGATTGAAAATGTAGATGAAGGCATAGATACAGTCTTTTCTACTGTCAGCTTTACCCTAGTGAACGTTGAACATCTCCAACTCACAGGGACTGGGAATATCGACGGGATAGGTAATAGCAGCAATAACAACATTTTCGGCAATAGTGGAAATAACAGCCTTGTTGGTAGCGATGGTAACGACATTATTAATGCCAGACAAGGTAATGATATCTTAGATGGAGGAGTAGGTAACGATATTCTCAATGCTGGTACTGGTGCAGATACTCTAACTGGTGGTGTCGGTAATGATATCCTTTTCTTAGGTGTAGATGCAGCAACTGATGTTGTGAATTATGCCTTGGGTGATGGTGTCGATAGGGTTTTTCAGTTTGTCCGTGGTGCGTCAGGGGATATCCTCAATTTTTCTGGTATCACTGATATTGATGTTGTTACATTGGGCGCTAATACTCAATTTAGACTCAGCGATGGGATTGATGGTAATAATGATTTTGGCAAAGGTCAGTTATTAGTCACTTTATCTGGTAGGTCTGGTTTTACCAGTGCTGATGTGAATGTGAACATTTTTGGAGCTAATTTCTTATTCAGTTAACCGGAAATGCTAGGGAAAAGGATAGACCTTGACCTTTTCCCTTTTATCTAAATAGGACTCTAACCACAAGTCACAAAAGAATGAACCACTTTCACCGAAGGTGTTCCCGCAGGGGTAGGACACAAAGGACAAGAAAGGAAAGAGAGTTTGAGAGATATTTTGCGTAAGTCCTGCTAAAATAAACTGTTTTCCTGTTGCAAAAACTCCTCTTCCTCTGGAGTCGAGATCCTTCCCAAGATATGGTTACGATGAGGAAAGCGCCCAAAACGGGAAATGATTTTCAGATGCTCAAAAGCATACTCAATTGCACTAATACTATCAGGATCATGACTAAGTTGCTGAAATAGCTTGACGCATTGACGCTGATCAGCTAAATCTTCACTGTGTTCAAAGGGTAAGTAAATAAACCAGCGTTGCACAGGCAATAATCCCCGATCATAGCCTTGTGCAATGGCTTGTTGTGCTGCTGAGAGTGCTTCCCAGTCTGTTGCAAAGGCTTCCGGCGTATTACGAAACATATTTCGGGGAAATTGATCTAGCAGCAAAATCAAAGCGAGACAGGTTTCCGGGGCGTTCATCCAATCATCTAAGTATCCTGTTGCGGCTTTTTGGTAATATTCAAGAAAATTACCGCGTATTTCCCGGTCAAACTCTGGTTCTTTGCTAAACCATATTTGTCGGGGTTTACCGTAACTTGGTTGATCAGGATGACCAAACCAAAATTCCAAAATAGTTTTTGCCTGTGACATTACTGTTATTGACTATTACAAAGCACTTGTCGCATTTTACGCATATTTTCTGGTAACTCCAAGTTCATTGCTTGTTGAATAAAAATTGAGGGGATAGGAATATTCGGTGTTGCTTGCACTGTATAGGTTAACAATGTACCCTTTCCCATGTCTTTAAGTTCTAAGTTGGCATGGAAATCTTCAAATGTCCCTTTTTCCATGCGAAATTGTATTTGCTGTCCCAAGACTTCGACAACGTTGAGATAAATTTCTACTTGGGCTGTAAAAAATAAAAAAGATTTTTGTGCTGTTTGATACAGAAATTTGACATCCCCTTTGGACATGATCTCGCTTTTGGTGATATCAGGGAAATATTGCACCCAACGGGAGTAGTCTGTTATCTGCTGCCACACATAAGAACGTACCAAGGGTAAATACATCCAAGCGGTGACAGAACCACCCCAGATAGTATGCGATCGCGTTTGCAGCAAAATTTCACCCTGGATCAACAGCTTTTCCTTATCTTGACTCCATAACATATCTGAACCTTTAATAGTTAAGTCTGAGATATCAAACGCAGACATATTTATTCTGACCACTCCTCACATCATCTAACAAACAAAGGTTGGAAATTGCAAACCATCAGATTTTATAGATTTCAAACCGCACTCAATTTTAATTACAGCCCACTTTGTTAATTTTCTGGACATGATTCAATTTAGGTTGAGGGGAGCTATACTACAATGGCAGAAATAGGATTTAAATCCCAAGTTGCAATTTTTTTAAACTTCGTTTAGCATTTTAGCCATATTTATGTCTAATTTTGAGTTTAACTGTAAATTTAGCTGAAATTCAAAGGAACATCGGGTGAATCAATCTTCTTTAAATCGCAAGTTAACCCAATTCTTGGGCATCTTTCTCGGTATGGGAATCGCCTTATTCATACTCAGAGGTTTGGGTATTCTCACTTTTATTCCCGGTGGTGTAATCTGGCTATTGTTATTGGCAGCGATCGCACTAGGCATTTTCAGTCGCTTGCAAAGGAAATGGTGGCGTTTTTAAGATCCGTCCACAGAAATAAGCACAGAAATCTAAATTGATCTCAAAATATATATATTCAATATCAACAATCTCAACTAACTGAACTAATTATTTATTAGGGCGCACAGCAATGAAAAAATATATATGTACTGTCTGTGGCTATGTATATGAACCAGAAGCAGGCGATCCTGATGGTGGTATAGAACCAGGAACAGCCTTTGATGATATCCCAGAAGATTGGGTGTGTCCAGTTTGCGGTGCAGCAAAAGCAGATTTTGAACTATATGAGGAGTGAAGCTAACAGCTAACCTAGTAAAGTAGGTATTATTGAGATTATTTTAAAATTGTTACCCTTGCAAATTGTAGTTATTGGTGGTGGGGCGGCGGGATTTTTTGGCGCGATCGCCTGTGCTGAAGCTAACCCCCAAGCCCAAGTTACTTTAATTGAAGCCAGTCGTAAACCACTAGCAAAAGTTCTCATTTCTGGTGGGGGACGCTGTAACGTCACTCATGCTTGTTTTAATCCTGAAGAGTTAGTGCAGAATTACCCCAGAGGTGGTAAAGCTTTACGGGGTGCTTTTACTCGTTTCCAACCTCTTGACACCATAGCTTGGTTTGCTGCTCATGGTGTAAATTTGAAAACTGAAGCTGATGGGCGGATGTTTCCCATTACAGATCGTTCCGAAACCATTGTTGAATGTTTGATAAAAGCAGCTTTTAATGCTGGGTTAGAACTGAGTATTGGTACGCCTGTAATTTCTGTGAACCGACAAAACGAGGGTTTTGAAATTATTTTCAAGTCGGGAGAAACTCAATATTGCGATAGCTTGCTTTTAGCTACAGGTAGCAGCTTAATCGGTTATAAAATCGCTAGAGAATTAGGTCATCACATCGAAGCACCTGTTCCCTCTTTATTTACTTTCAATATTGCTGATCCAAAATTGCAAGCATTAGCAGGAATTAGTGTTAATCCTGTCAATCTACGGTTATCAGTGGCAGGTAAAACCCCAGTACAACAAATAGGACCATTGTTAATCACCCATTGGGGTATAAGTGGACCTGCGGTACTGAAACTTTCCGCTTGGGGTGCGAGGATACTCCATGAAAACCGCTATCAATGTAGATTATACATTAATTGGTTGCCCAATTTGCCACAAGACGAAGTTAGACAAAGGCTTTTAGCGGTAAAACAGGAATGGGGCAAAAAAGCGATCGCCCTCCATCGCGGAGTAGACTTACCCCACAGGCTTTGGCAGTATCTGATTGACCGTATCAATATTACTACGGAAGACCGTTGGGCAGAAATATCCAACAAAACCTTAAATCAGTTAGTTCAAGAAATCTCTCAGGGAGAATACTTAATTAGTGGCAAAGGAGTCTTTAAAGAAGAATTTGTTACCTGTGGTGGGGTTAGCCTTAAGGAGGTTAACTTTAAAACTATGGAAAGTAAATTAGTTCCTGGCTTGTACTTTGCCGGTGAAATCTTGGATATTGATGGAATTACTGGGGGTTTTAACTTCCAAAGTGCTTGGACAACAGCCTATTTAGCTGGAAACAGTATGGGATGTAGTGATTAAAACGGAGTTTCAGGAGCTACAAAAAACGCGTATATATCTCAATGTATTGTTCCTGATTCTCTTGTTTTTGTGACTATTCATTCAATATTGGATTTTCTGATTGTATAGTTGGTTTTTCTAGCTTTATTTCATCAGCTTCAAGATGTGAATAAAGTAACAAATTAATTTGTTCCCAAGCCAATGTGGAAAAATAAGTAAACCAAAAATTAATTCCCAAGAATTTAAAGGTATCTTCCAAATTGATTAATTTATTATTAAATATTGTATCGTCCAACACATCTAAAAATACAGACAATGCGAAACATCCAATTGCTGCCAATAAAATAATAAACTGAGATTTTGCTATTAAAGAAAGGTATTTAATTAATATCCTCACTGCAATTATTATATAAGTCATATAAATACAGTAGTCTGCAAACCCAAAATATTCATCCAAAGTCTCATGTAGCATGAATAGATCATCAATCATTAACAAAAAAGTTAAAATTCCAGACCATAAAAATAAAGCAGCATATTTACGGAAAGGTTTAATCTTGTTCAGGATTAAGTAAGTTCCAAAACAAATTGTTGCGCTTGCACAAAACATCAAGGCTCCGATGTTTGAGAATAAGCCTACATAACCCGGTAATTTAGCTACAGCCAATGGATCAGCAATAAATGAATAAACTGGTAAATCAGTAATTGAAATACCAATTTTGATCACGACAGCCAATGGTGTGAGAGTAGCTAAAACTACTAAAATTAAGATTCTGATTTGCTGCTGAAAATTAGGTATACCGTTGATTTTTTTCATTGCTTTGATGTAATTAAATGCTAAAAATGTATAAAAAACTCTGGTGAAATCTGCACAACAGCTTACCACACGTGACTTTTGCATCCTCCTGTTTGGATTTTCTGTATATCTGGTATTTTAAGTATTTTAAGTATTAATTGTATTGATTGATACTACTGTTCAATAAAAATACTTTGGATGTCAAAAATGATTCAGTTTTTTAACCATTTTTCATCATTTTTTAAATTGGAGTTAACCTTAAGTTAAATAAAATAAACTAACAGAGGTCAATGAGTAATTATTAGATTTGTAATAAAACTTTACATACAGCAGCTTATACCTATCCTCAGTCATGAGGAAAACTCTTTTGGTGCAAAGCTTTGTGATTAAAATTAGTACCGCATTTACAGCAGGAGTCAGAAGTCAAACTCAGTTGTAGCTTCAGTTTCATTTTTCATTACACATCTTTATAAATGAATGCAGAGACGCTACATACAACGTCTCTACAAGAATTTTGGGGTCTCCTTTATTTCTGGATGAGTTTTTTCAACGTTCTCCCATATTTTTTCCACATTCTCATTTTATTGATGAAAAAAGGATGACCCGATGGTAATTTAGGCATTAAATCTTCACGCGCTACATATCTTCCATCACCAGCATCATAGTTGAATTGAGATGCCTCAACAATTTTTTGTTTCCACTCTTCCCCAGATATTTCCCAATTACTCTTGTCACTAGATTGAGATTCATGAATAAAACTACTACTACCTTTTTTTCTGGCTTGGAGGCGTACACTAATACGTTTTTGCATTTGCTGAGGTGAACGGTATTGATAATTGTCAAAATGTAGGTGTATGAAAACAAAATACTAAAGATTAAACTTTACGCTGACGAGATCGCACCAATGACCATAATTCTACTATGATTTTCCTTACATTTGCATTTATAGACAACAGTAAAGCATAGCTAATAGCTAAAATGAGAAAATTAGTTAAAGTTGGGAACCAAATACTAGCAAACAATGGTGGAATAGCCGCTAAAAATATCCAGAAAACATTCCAGTAATTAGGAGAACCATAAACTTTAGTAAATGATCTGTGAATTAAGAAATAGCCCGGTAATGCTATGATTTCAGCTGCTCCATATCCCCAAAGTCCCAACAAGGGTATCATAATCAAACAACTTAACCAAAGCACTCCAATATATCCAATATGAAAAACTGCAACTTCCCGATTGTATCCGGCTGCATAAAGTGTAGAGCTATGCAAATCGAAAATCGAGCCTACAGATGCAGCCAAGGCAAGGATAGGAAATATTTGTGCACTGAGGAGCCATTTATTACCAAACAACGTGGGAATTAGCCAAGTACCACAACAGGAGAAAGATGCACAAACTATTCCCATCAACAGAGCTTGATAAGCCATTCCCTTACTAATTGTACGTCGTGTAGCTCCTGGATCATCAATTAATTTTGCCATAACACTTAATGACATTCTGTTGATCACAGATCGTAAAAGAGAAAGCTGTTGCAGCATTCTGGTAGCGATATTGGCAATTCCCGCTGCTTCAATTCCAGCTAATCTACTAACAAATAAAGGTATAGTCAGAGATTTTAAACTAAAAACCCAGTTAGAAAAATAAAATATTGAACCATATTGAATCGCAGGTTTTAAAAACTGCCAATTCCAAACCAAGCGCCAACCAATTGGATAATAGTAAAATGATAAGACTGCAAAAACAAGAAATTGCAATATCGTACCAGCAATAGGACCCCAATAACCCCTGTTCATCAACACCAAAGCTATTGATAATAAATAGTTTGCACTTTGAGCGATCGCATCAATCAAACCAACTTGCTTAAAATTTAATTCACGCTCCTGCATACTTGCAGGTACACTACCAATCATATCTAACCAAACTGCTGGTACTAACCACTGCAATAGTTCACCAACAGTATCCTGTCCTGTAGACCAACTAAATATAGGAGTCGCTAACCACAATATGCAGCAGAAAAGAATACCTACAGTATTGTAAAAGCAGAGAATTTGCTGCACTCCATCCTCTGATAAATCAGGTTGTCTGACTATATAAGCTCCTAGACCCATTCTCCCTGACCACTTCAAGAAATAAAAAATTCCTAACGATGTGGTAACAATTCCGTAATCTTTTGGTCCTAGTATTCTGGCAACAAATAATGCACTTACTAACGATAAACCTGATGCTAGTAATTGTTGAATAGTTAAGTAGATACTACCTTGAATGACCTTTTTTTTAAGGTTGTTAGAAGAATCCATTAGTTTGGCTAATTATTGACAAAATTAACTTTTAAAAATTAGACAATACCCGTAAATTTTTACTGAATAAGCTCATCAATAAAAATTAACTATTATTACTATCCTGAAAAATTCACAAAACTACTCTTAAGGCTATACATTAAATCCCGAATTTTTTTGTATCCATTAATTCCCAAAAATCTTACTAACATAATTGCCAGGTTAAAACGCAGATATTCCGGTGAGAACTTTAACTGCGGATAGTAGTTAAGTCCTTGATTGAAGTAATACCTTGCCTGTTGATAATCACCACTGGGGGATTGTAATATTTTCCAAGCTATACGCAGGTTAGCAAACCCGTAACTACGGTTTTTTATATGCTGTTTATCCTGGGGCAGATCAGCAAAAGATTTTTCAAAAATAATATGATAATTTTTTTCCATTACCTGCCAATTTTTAGACCGATTATTTGGGTGGTCGCGATAATATACTAAAGGTTCTTTAATAACTTGGAATTTATATTTATAAGCAATGCGTAACCACATATCCCAATCTTGGGCATAAGCAAGAATCGGATCAAAACTTCCTACATTCTCAAAGCAAATTCGACGAGTCATAGGATTACTACCACACTCCATGATATTGTGTTCTAATATTTGTTCCCAAACGTATTCTTCTGGATAATTTTCGCGAACTTTACTGCGAATTTTCCCTTGATCATCAATTGAACCGACCCAGCTATAAACCAAACCCACATCTGGGTTAGCATCCAAAATATGCACCTGTTTTTCTAATTTCCCTGCATCCCATAAATCATCAGCATCTAGAAAAGCAATATATTCTCCTTGAGCATGAGCAATCCCGGTATTACGAGCAACGGCAGGACCTTGATTAGCTTGGGAAATGAATTTAAACCGCGCATCTTTAATTTTATTAGCCCACTGTTCAATGTGATCAGAACTACCATCATTGACAACAATTAATTCAAAATCACTAAAAGTTTGTTGGAAAACACTATCTACTGTGATCGGAAGATAAGACATTGCATTGTAGGCAGGAATAATTACTGAAACTTTTGGCATAAATCGAAGCTCCTCTTGTGATTTAATTAATAAATTAAATTTTATTGATAGTTTCTATCATTTTTTGAGCAACTACTTGCCAATTTAGTTGATTTTTTACTTTCTCCATAGCATGAATTGACATCTTTTCTAAAACATCTTGATGAGACAATAAATAGATCATTTGACTAGCTAGTTGATCCACAGTAGGTTGAGGAATAACCAATCCATTAATTTCGTGTTCAATAATTTCTGGCATTCCATCTTGTTCAGAGACAATACAAGGTACTCCATAATTCATAGATTCGATCAGAAATAGTGGTAAAGGCTCACAACGTGCTGGTGAAACAACTATGTCTGTTTTCAGAAACAAATCTTGCATTTCTGTAGAGGAAGAAATGTACCCTCGATTGTCAATACCATCCTCATTGATGGATAAATTTTGTCCGACTATGACTAATTTTGCTTCAGGAATAACTTGTTTAACTTGTTTGAAAGCTGCTAATAGCAAGTCACCACCTTTGCGTTCAAAATCAGAACCATTAAACAGAATTTGTTTACTACCAAACTGTTTATCTCCTGGAAAGGGTTCTAAAAAGTTACCCGAAGGATATACAACTGTGATTTTATCAGGATTAATTCCATAATCTGCCATTAGAGAAGACTTGACCTTCTTATTTGTAGTAAAAATATGACTAGCATTGTCATAACTGCGACATTCACATTCTTTCCACTTTTGAAAATCTTCGTCAGTTGTAAAAGGAGCCCAAGGAGTCCAATTATCCCTTGCTAATGCCATTGTATAATCTAAGTAAATTACATAAGGAATGTCAAATTTATCCCAAAAGGGAGTAAACATTCCGTAAATATGAAATACTAAATCTGGCGTGTAGCTTAAATTTCTAATTTTCTGTTCTATTTTTTGTGATCTGCTGATAAAAGTTTGATGTTTTTTCAAAATGCTACTAGCATTTTTTATGGGTAAAAAAGGAAATTTAATCAAAATTGATTTAGCAATTTTTTTAAGAAACTTTGAGTTAATTATTTCTTCTGTCCAAATGTAATCTAGTGAATTATCGAATGAATTCATTTTTTGAAATAAAAATTTATTTCTATCAATCATAAATTTATCACCAGTAACTACCATTTTTTTAACTTGCATAAGTTTCACCTCTTTAACATTATTTTTCACGAAAAATTTATTAAATAAATAATTTAGGAATTATTTACATCTTCCATTTCTGTCTGTTGCTGCCAATCCCAACCTAAAATAGCCAAAATAGTTGACCAATAGAAAAATAAAGTTGTGTGACTCCAGATATTTTCCGTAATCATGCCAAAAGTGAGTGCTGCGAAAACACCAATCATAGATAAACAAAGATTTCTGTGAGAACTGCCTTTGGGTGAGGAAAGCAGCAATTGAAAGCAGCGGAAAAAATTGGCTAACAGAAAAATTATATAAGTAATAAAACCAATAATTCCTCCCTCAACTAATGCTCTTACATAGTCATTATGAGCATAATTATGAAAATAACTAAGTACAGATGTTGTTGCCAACCCATATCCTAAAATTGGAGATTCTTGCCAAACTTGTAATAGAGAAGTCCATTGAGCCAACCGCCAATTAAAACTGTTACCGTCTGACTGAGACAGCAAAATTGAACGAGATATATCCATATCTGGATTTAGCAAGGGTGTTTCAGCGATAGATGCAAGTCTTTCTCTGCCAAACTCTGTACTTCCATATAAACCAATGATTACTACGAAAAGAATGACTCCACCCAATATTGTTAAAGGTGTTAATCGCGGAGTAATGAGAACCACAATAAATATAAATGTCATTGCTAAAGCAATCAGAGCTTTGGTACTCACTATGAAAAAAACAAGTCCCCCTATCAATACCAGCCAAAGACCGCGTTGTTTTGACTGTGTAAGTCGCCAACAAGTTAAACCCATGAACAGTAATAAAAAAGTGGCGAACGTATTTGGATGTCCAAAAGTGCCGTTAATACGGGAAAGTGATTCAGGGGAAACAAACTCATCAGGAGCAGATGAATAAATGAGAAAAGAAGGAAGTAAAGAAGAGGGAAGAGTTAGCTGAAGTATGGCTGTTGAAAAGGGAATTATTAGACTCAAAAATAAGGTCTTGATAAAATTTTCAGGATGAATTGTATCTTTTAACTGCATTACCAGGAGATAAACCATAACCCAGGAAAACATACGAACCCACTCACGAATAGCGTTTGGCAACTCGGAAGCGCCAATTCCTAAACCTCCCAGGGGCAAGAGCACGACCCACATTCCCTGTACTGCTACCCATCCAGCAAAGAACAACCAGAAAGCATCTATTTTGATAGAACGACCTACTAATAAAGAATAGGTTAAATACATTAAAATCAACGCATTTAATCCAATAGCAAAAGCAGCTGGTATTTGTTGAGCCGAGAAGACATCCAAAGAACTACGTATAATCAACAAACCCAAGACCGCCTGCTCAAATTTAGCAAAAAACCAAATAGGTACAGCTACAGCTACTAAAGCTATGACTAGTAATAAGGGACGAATACCAGCAAGCAAGCCTACAGCTAGACCCACAAATATACCTAACAACCCAACCCAGAGTGCTAGATGGAAAGAATAACTTGAGCCTTTCCCAAACATATTCATTTAGACCTCAAACCGTTGGTGGTATTTTCCTTGCTGCTTCCTAGTGAGGCAAGTCGCTGGAACTGCTTTGACAATATAGGTTTATTAGCATTTATGGGATACCGATAATGCTTTTGGCTTGCATCTTTAATATCATTTACAACTAATCCCAAAATATTTATGCCATTTTTTGCTAATTCTGAGACTGTTCTTTGCAGAATTTCTTTGATACTAACTCTTGGACGCGCAATTATGAGAACAGCATCACTTAATTTACCGAGTGTATAAGCATCCGCAGAAACATTGACAGGTGCGGTATCTATAATTATGGTTTCATATTTTAACCTTGCTTCTGCAATCAAATATCTCATGGTGTCTGATTCCAGCAACAGGGAAGAATGACCACGTAATTCGCCACTGGTTAAGACTGAGAGATTCTCTATATCTGTGGGTTGCACCATATCCAGCAAGGATTTTCTTTCGGTGATACCATCAGTAATCCCAGGCTTTAATGGTAAATTAAAGAGGCTGTGTTGACATGGTTGAGTTAGGTCTGCATCAATGATTAATGTGCGTCGATACAACATGGCTGAAACAGCAGCTAAATGAGCTACTACCACGGACTTTCCCTCTCCCGCTAAGGCACTAGTTACTAGAATAGTTTTTACTTGATCAGAACTGCGGAAGTCGATGTTTTTCAATAACATCCGATAAGGTTCAACCAAGCCCACATCATCAAGAAATGTTTCTGCTGCTTCCAGACTCAGCCCAATCAGGGGCAGACTTGGTAAAGCTCCCAGAACTGGCAGTTGTAGAAGTTTTTCTGCTTCCGAACCATCATGTAATGTTTTATCCAAAAGTTCCAACAGCAGTATTATGCTGATGGCTAAAATGCTGCCAAATACAGTAGCAATTACTAATATGGCCAGTGGCTTTGGCGCTGTGGGTTTGGTTGGTATTTTTGCTTCGTCGATCATCCTGAGATTGCTAACTTTTTGGGCTTCAGCAACCCGTGCTTCTTCTAGTTTGGTTTGCAATAATTTGAGGGATACTGCTGCTTCTTCTCTTTCGCGGGTGAGTACGGTTAGTGACTGCTGTTTAATTGGTAGTTCTGCTAACCTAGCTTGAAGATTGGTTTTTATAGATTGGAGGATGTTAAGCTGATTGGCAACTGCCAAACTTTCAATTTCATTGGTAATTAGCTCAGAGAAAAGAGTTTGACTGAGTTGATCCGCCGCAACTTTGCTAGGAGAAATGGTGGCATTACCATCTGAGATCCGATTAAGTTCCTGAGTGTACAAGCCACGGATAGCATCCCGTTCTTTCACTAAAGAAATCACTGTGGGATGATCATCGGTAAAGCGCACACGCATGGCTAGAAGTTGTGTCTCCAATTCTGATAATCTAGCCTTGAGCTTTTTTAGTTGCTCATCTTGACCACTACGAACAGAACTATAGGCTTTATTAGAGTTTTCAGCAGTGGTAATTTGCCGCAAAGATTTATCGCGCGATCGCGTTGCTTGTAATTGCGTCAAGAGAGTACGTTCTTGTGCTTCTAAATTCTCTAAACTATCGACTAAACTTTTAATTTGGTCAGCCATAGCAACAACACCACTTTGTTGCCTATATTTATTTTCTGCAAATTCTGCTTTTTCGAGCTTTTTACGCGCTATTGGTACTTCTTTTTCCAAAAATTCCCGTACTTTTCTGGCTTCAGAGCTAATCACGTGGATATTTTCTTCAATCAGTGCTTGAACAACAGAATTAAGAAGTTTAGCTGTGAGATTTGGATCTTGGTTTTGATAGCTCAGTTCCAGAATATTTGTAGCTGGGACAATTTTTACCTTCAAAGCTTTCTTGAGTTCTTTGGTGGTAGGTGCATTGGCAATTGCCGCACTATTAGATGGGGGAAAAACCTTAGCTAATGCTTTTGAGGTAACAGTTTCTGATTTGACTAATTCAGCTTGGTCTGCTAATGGATTACCTTTACCTGGAGGTGCTTGTTTCAAATCCCTTTCCAATTCAGAAATATTTACCCTTTTGTCATCCAGCATGATTCTGGCTGAGGTTTCATATACATTGGGGGTAACTTTGAGATAAGCAATAGCGGAAGCGATGACAGCAGTAAATGTAACCACTGCTGGCCAACAACGTCGCTTCCAGACTGCTGGTAAGGATGAAATAGCTGTCTCCATTTAGATATAACCTTTTAGATATAACCTTGTTTTTTGAAATGGCTGGTAACTTCTTTTTTCCATTCTCTAGTTGCCAAGCAACAAACTTTTCGATCTAATCCCCACCGCTAACTTTACTAAGTTTACTTTCACTATGTGTAGATATATCTACTGAGCCTGATGAGTTCAAAACGTTTCTATATACTAGCAAAGTTTCAGTAGCAATTTTTTCCCAGTTATATTGTTCTTGCACATACCTTTGTGCATTTTTAGCCATGATCGCTAGTTCATGGGGGTGATTAATAGACCATTCTAGGGAACGAATACATGAGTCTATATTTCCAACTTCAAATAGCAGCCCTTTACCACCTTGATTTACTAATTCTCGGTGGGGTAGAATGTTGCTTCCCAAAACAGGTATACCTTCTCGCATTGCCTCTAGCATTACTAACGGCATTCCCTCTACATCAGAAGGCAGAACAAACAATCCTGCTCCCCGCATAATTTCCCACAAACGAGCTCCATTTAGTTCACCGACAAATAGGATATCTCGATTGCTAGCAACTTTGTTTAATAGTTTGGCGCTGAATGATCGAGTATCACTAACACCTCCAGCCAAAACCAGTTTCCATCCAGGTGGTTTCAAGTCACAGAAGGCTTCAACTAACAAATCAGGACGCTTTTCTGGTACAAGTCTGCCCAAAAAGAAAATATATTGATTTTGCTTGAGACCTAACCGGGAACCATAGGTAAAGTTGGGATCTGATTCGCCATAACTAGCTGGAGCATTAGGGATGCAAACTGTCTGACGACCATAAGTTTTTTCAAAGTAAGTTTGCAGTGTTTCCGATACCACAATTAGCTCGTGTGCGAACTTTACTGCTGCCTTTTCTCCCATTTGAATCAGGCGAGTAGAAAAATTGCCCCACTTAGCACGTTGCCAGTCTAAACCATGACAGGTAACGACTATTTTGGTAGATTTATGAATTCTCGGTAAACAAGTAAACAGAGATGGGCCTAAAGCATGGAAATGGACAATATCATACTCTTTGCCAGTAGCAGCGATCGCTCCTAGCATTGAGTTGATGAAGGCATCTATTCCTCGTACATTTACACTGGGTAAGGATATGACTCGAACGCCCTGATAATCATACCTCTTAAACAATGAACCATTGGTATAGGATGAGCGAGCGAATAAATCTACAGTGTGACCTTGTGCAACCATCCAAGGATAAAGTTCCGCACAATGATGTTCAATGCCGCCTTGCTTAGGAGGTAGACCTTTGGCACCAATTACAGCTATTTTCATAGTTACCTGGTTGTTATTTTAAATAAGAGATATCTTCAAACTTCTGGATCAAATAGCCTATTAGGCTCTGATAAAAGTGTTTAGGTGACAGCCGAGAAAACTCGTCGTTCCCAACGATTTAACATAGCGTTGTATACATCTTTAATTACAGTATTGGCTGCGTAAGGCTGGGCAGTTCTCACACAAGACTCAATGGCATAAATTTCTGGATGTAAGAGTACATGATCTATAGCTTTTGCTATGCATATTGGTGTACGTTCTTCACATACAATGCCGCTGTCAGGTGCTAATAATTTTGGGGTTTCACCACTTTTGGTTGTCACAACTGGTGTTCCACTAGCAAGAGTCTCCAGAACTACCAAAGGTAAACCTTCGTATGCGCTGGAGAGAACAAATACACTGCTAATGCGATGTAAATTGGCCAGATATTGAATTGGAATTGCACCTAGCATGGTTACCTGAGCAGACAGCCCTAATCGCGCAATTTCTGTATTTACTTGGCTTGTCAACTCACCGTCACCTGCAATCAGTAAATGAGTATGGGATTGATTCACTTTTGCGTAAGCTTGTATTAGTAAGATTGGATCTTTTTGCGGATGTAATCTTCCAGCAAAAAGGATAAAACGTGTGTCTTCATGCAGCCCCAACTTGAGTGCTAATTCCCTCCTCTGGTGTTGCTTTTCTCCTTGACTTAATGGATAGAAAATATCGCTATCAAAAGTATTTTTGATATATTCAATGCGATCGCCCAACTGGGGATAACGCTGTTTATAAAATTGGGCTGCATCGTTGTTGCAGGAAAGAATTTGTTGAAACTGACCCAGTAATAAACTTTCTAATGCAAAATAGGCAGCAGGAAATTTTTGCCATAAAATGGCTTGTTTATCACTTGCAGTTTTGATCTGAGCATGAATGTCGTTATGAATAAATAAAGTTTTCTCTCCCTGCCAGTTCCAAGTGGCCAGGCTTGGTTCTATGCGATGAAAGTGCATAAAGTCGGAAGCAAAACAACTACCTAATAGGGCAGATGTGTATTTTACTGTAGTCGGTATCAGTTTTCTGACGTTATCATTTTCCAGCGTAAATAGGGGTAGAAAACTAATTGCTCTACCTGCTAATTCTGCTTCTTGCCATTTCTTAACTGGTTGATGGGGATCGCTGCCTGTACCTACTAGTCTGATTTCAAATTCGGTGGGAGCATATTTAATAAATGTATGAATAATTGTCTGAATTCCGCCAATACTCGTCTTCCAAGGATTGAATTGATAAAATATTGTTAGAGTCGGTTTTTGCATATTGAGTTGTATTATTTAGAGGTTTAGACAATGATTATGTAAAAACTCGCATCAGTTTTTATTTATGTTGATCATGGGTGAATATGCACCCCACTATAAAAATCGGATTTTTTTCTGGAGGGCAGAAATTTGAAACCTTTGCTGACACATTTTTGTGATTACAAAATACAAAATTTGTCAAGCCTATAGTTCTAATTTCTATCTAAAGTAGTAATAACATATATTGCACAGTTAATACTATATAGAAGTTAAATTTTTGACAAACTTCACAATTTTGTGGCTCAAGCTACAAAAATTCATTAAGTGTTTTTACACAAACTCTATATTTTACCTGTTATTTACACTTATGACGTAAGCCATATCAACGTATTTTCCTCATACTATTCTGCTCCTAAAACTTTAACCAAAAAAGATCGGTTTAGGGCATGATGATTGTCAGAAACCTAAGATTCTCAAAATTAAATTATGCTATTCAGTGAAATTGTTAGTAAATTAAACGACAATATTAAAGCTCACAGTCTCACCCCTAACCCAGAATTAAACCCAGAAATTACCGGAGTTGCAGCTATAGATGAAGCTAGAAGCGGTACTATTAGCTATGTGGAAGGGGGGAAATTTGCCTCTTTAATCAATTCTACTGAGGCTAG
Organism: Cyanobacteriota bacterium; assembly: GCA_046045965.1. Taxonomy (GTDB): domain Bacteria; phylum Cyanobacteriota; class Cyanobacteriia; order Cyanobacteriales; family Nostocaceae; genus RDYJ01. The sequence continues at coordinate 21,353 of JBJOKS010000024.1, forward strand.
TGCTTTAATTTTACCTCTGGATGAAAAATTGCATCAGCAAGCCACAGAAAGGGGTATTGCTTGGTTAGCAACCCCAGAACCACGGTTATTATTTGCTCAAGCGATCGCTCTTTTTTATCAACCTTATCAACCTACCCCAGAAATTCATCCTAGTGCCGTAATTCACCCCACCGCCAAAATCGGTAATAATGTTTACATTGGCGCTCATGTGGTCATTTCTCAAGGTGCAGAAATTGGCAATGGTGTAATTATTCACCCCAATGTCGTTATTTATCCAGAAGTGAAAATAGGCGATCGCACCACTTTACACGCTAATTGTACCATCCATGAACGCAGTATCATCGGTGCAGACTGCGTAATTCATAGCGGTGCTGTCATCGGTGCAGAAGGTTTTGGTTTTGTTCCTACCCGCACAGGTTGGTTAAAAATGGAACAATCAGGTTATACAGTTTTAGAAGATGGGGTAGAAATTGGTTGTAACAGTGCAGTTGACCGTCCCGCAGTCGGAGAAACACGCATTGGCAAAAATACAAAAATTGACAACTTAGTACAAATTGGTCACGGTTGCCAAATTGGCTCAGGTTGTGCTATTGCTGGTCAAGCTGGGATGGCCGGAGGTGTGAAAGTAGGAAACCGAGTCATTTTAGCCGGACAAAGCGGAATAGCGAATCAGGTAACAATTGGAGATGGTGCGATCGCATCTGCTCAAGCAGGTATTCACAGCAATGTTGCACCAGGGGAAATTCTCTCTGGTTCTCCTGCCATACCACACAAATTATATCTGAAAGTATCTGCTATTTATAGTCGCTTACCAGATATATATCAATCTCTCAAACAATTGCAACGTCAACTAAGTCAAAAGTCAGATTAATTTGATTATGTGTGGGACAGGCATCTTGCCTGTTCTAATTTAACACAATTTTGCCTGTTTAACACAATTTTGTGATGGTTGTGAACAATGAAATTCAAAATCTAGTAACCATTGCTAATTTAATGGTTGAGAAAATTACAGATTTTAATAATTGGTAATTATTCAATAATTCTAGCTATTGATCCAATCTTCACCCCCTGTTAATTGAGCCAGATAATCATCTATAACATCTGGTAATTCCCGATTTGTATAGTTATAGGTCATTCCTAATAACTCCGTTGCATTTAATATTAATTGGGCTTTATTTAACATTTGGGAAATTTGTTTTCGTTTTAAAGTACCATGCAAAACCTCTAAACTTGCATCTGCTATTGCAGGGTTCAGTTCATCTTCTAGGTAAATTTGCCATTCATCTTCATTAACATAATGGGATTTTTTATTATCTTTGAGATTCACATCTTGAATTTCTAAGATAGCATTACGAATAGAAGCAGCCCAAGAATTTGTTAATCGCTGTTCTACTTGATTTTTAATTAAATGTATGAGCAGAATCTTTAAAAAAGATTTAATCTGCCGCAAAATAGCCTTTTTACTCATTCCTTCTAATTCATCAACTATAGCCAAAGCATCGGTGTAACGTCCTTCCATAATGCTATTTCTGAGGTCGATTAATTCCTGTGTCATCTGTATTCACCTCAAACTATAAATAAGAGAATATTTATTCAGCCAGTGCATAATTGTATTTTATAGTTAAATTTGTTCATTTGTCTAACTTGAATCAGCAGGTTTTGATATATTCTGGAGATACAGCCATCAAAAGCGCGGAGACTGAAAATTGTGAAGTTACATAAACCAATATTAGTGGGAGGACTAGGTTTGTCCTTTTCCCTGTGGATGTTAGACACCTGGCATGATTCAATAGTACAGGTGGGAGAGTTTGGTCTGTTGAGTGCTTTAGCGGTCGGTGGGGGTTTGTGGTTATTGCAGAAAAACCGCCCCAGTGAACAGCTAAATGATATAGTTGTAGATAGAACATCTGTAGAAAGTGCAATAAATAAAACCGCAGTTGTAATTAACCAACTTGCACAAGAAGCAGTTAACCACCCAACCTTATCAAACCTACGCGAACAACTTACTAACTTACGTTTAGAGTTAGATAGACGAGAAATTCAAATTGCTGTTACAGGTGGAAAGTCTGTAGGTAAAAGTACAATTATTCAAACTCTCAAGAATGTAGAAACTGTATCTACAAACTCTCTACATTTTTCAGAAACAGCACCTTTATTTACAGGATTGAGTGAAAATTCCGATGCAGTCATATTATCAGAACTGCAAAAATCTGATTTTGTTTTATTTCTCACCAACGGAGATTTAACAGATTCAGAATTTCAAGTTTTGCAACAATTAAAAGCCGTAAAACAATCAGTATTGCTGGTTTTCAACAAACAAGATCAGTATATAACAGATGAACGTGCGACAATTTTGCAATCCTTGAAACAAAGAATTTCTGGTAATGTAATTGCAACTTCAGCTTCTCCCTTACCTGTGAAAGTCAGAAAACATGAAGCTGATGGTTCTGTCAAAGAATGGATGGAACAACCAGCACCAGATATTCAAGAATTAACTGCACAATTAACCGAAGTTTTAGCACAACAGAAACAGAAACTAGTTTGTACAACAACAATTCGGAAAGTGCTGTTACTGAAAACTGAAGCGAAAAATTGTTTAAATAGCATCAGACGCGATCGCTCAACTCCCATCATAGAACAAAATCAGTGGATTGCTGCTGCTGCTGCTTTTGCTAACCCAATTCCCGCTTTAGATATATTAGCAACTGCGGCCATTAATGCTCAAATGGTAATGGATTTAGGTAACATTTATCAACAAAAAATTTCCTTAGAACAGGCGCAACAAGTAGCCGGAACTATGGGAAGCTTAATGTTGAAATTAGGATTAGTAGAATTATCTACTAGAGCAGTTACAGGAATTCTCAAAACTAATGCTGTCACCTTTGTTGCTGGGGGAGTAGTTGAAGGTGTGAGTGCTGCTTATTTAACTAGAATTGCTGGTTTAAGTTTAGTTGAATATTTTGAACAGCAAGAAATAGCATTAGAAACAGGAAATGCTTTAAACCTGGAAAAATTACGCCAAGTTCTACAAACAGTATTCCAGCAGAATCAAAAAATGGCTGTTTTGGAAGCTTTTGTTAAACAAAGTGTCAAGCGTTTGTTACCAGAAGCAAAACCAGTTGAAGTTGTTGCATAGTTCTGCACCAAATCAGAAATTGACAACCCGCTTTCACCGGAGTAATTCCCAAATAAAAGGCGGGTTTTATTTGTCAATAAAAATAACTTTAAGGCAATTTTGAACAGATTAATAAAAGTGTAGCAGTTATTCTCATAATATCTCTGATATTCTCAGATGTTTACACTATTTGCAAACTCATGACACCTCAAGAATTTTTGGATAATTTAGCTACTGCTACTACAGATTCAGAAAAACTCGTAGTTTTTGCGCGATACTTAGATACAACCGCATTAGATCACGCAACCACCCCCAGATGGAAAAGTTTAGCTTACAGTATGGAAATTCAATTTGCACTCAATAATTTAGCTTTTCATTTAGAAGCACTTGCTGAAAAAGCTAATTAATGATTTAAAATCATACTTAATAGGTATATTTTTCAAATACCTATCAAGTAATTAAATTTTCTCCCTATATTTTTAGATGAACTCTCGTAAATACCTGATTTATCATTGATAATATTATTAACTAAAGTTGACGATAAACAGCAAATAAAGAATCATTATATTTATGTTCAACTTCAAGATTTGTAAACGCCCAAGCAAATTGATAGGGTTTTTGATATTCTCCTAAAATATTGATCCGGTTAACAACACCAGGAATTTTGGGTAGACGTTGGGATTCTAAAGGTACATCACAAACAAATAAACCTCTAGCTTTGTATGTTGTACCTGTTATATTTAAGCTATGATTAATTATGATTGCTACATAGTATTTATCATCAGCAGAATGCAGGACTTTAACTAGGTTATCATGGGTAATCCCAAGTAAATGATCTGGTAATTGTAAACCTGCGCTGGTGTCTAAGGGTAGGTTTTGAGTTTTTACCCAAGTGAGAATTTCTTGATGTTTGTTTAATGCTGCTCGTCTTTGGAAAAAATATTTGATTTCGGCAAATAATTTAATGATTGGGTATATTAGTTGTAGTGCGATTAATATCAAGGTCATGAATATTCTTTGGATTTTAAGCATTTTTTTACACCTGGTTGTTATAATTGACATTATAAGACATTTTAATTAAAGAATACTTGTAATATACTATGCAGCCTAAACATCCTTGGTTACAAAAATGTATACAAAAGTTGGAAGAATTACCTCAAATAGAGACAACAATAACTATAGAACCATTTTTAGAAAACACTCTAGCGGATGGGTTGTTAACAATATATACACCTCACAACCAAGTTAAATATTTAGTTGAAATTAAAGCACCCATCACTTTAGACACAGTTGATGCAAATATTAATTATATCAATCATCTGAATAAAAAAATTAGCAATGATCAGAGAACAATACTAATTACAGACACACTTTCTGATACGGTTGTAGATTTATTACTAGAAAACAATATAGAATTTATTGACACTACAGGTAATATTTACCTTAACAATCCATCACTATATATTTTAGTTAGAAGTAGTTCAACACAAAGCAAAAAATTACTATCTGCTCCTAAAATTACTACCAGCACCCTAAAAGTTGCTTATGCTCTACTTCAAGATCCAAGTATTTTACAATATCATAATTTAGAACAAATCGTAAACGTTGCAGTTGTAGATTCTACGACTGTGAAACTCAGTCTTTTAGAAATAATAGCGAATGTTGCGGGAGTTGATGCTAAAACTGTAAAACGCAGTTTAGAAACTTTGTATCAACTGAATTATTTACAGCGTCAACGCAGTGGAACATATCGAATTGAAAATTACACAAAGCTCTTAGAAAGATGGGAAATGGGGTATATAGAAAATTTGCGTCCAGAACTTTTGATAGGTACATTTAGTCCCAGAGAAAATATAAATATAGATTTTAACGACATAACTCACCAAATACTAAAAATAGCCCAAAATCAAAAAATTATAATTGGAGGAGAATTAGGCGCTGCAATTGTCACAGGTTATTTAAAACCAATCAGCATGACTATTCACATTCCCGAAGAAGATAATTATCGTGTGATAACAACCATGTTGCATCTCAAACCAGACCCCAGGGGTAATATTATCATTTTGAAGCAATTTGGTAATAAAAATCAGCCTAAATATCACTCATCTGAACCTGTAGCAGACCCGTTACTTATTCATGCAGAATTGTCTTTAAATCCAGATACAAGACTCAAAGAAACAGCTAAACGTTTGTATGAAAAATATATTATTGTCAGACAAGAAATTGCGGAAATAGTATAAACATGAAAAACTCATATCCTCAAATTGACACAGAAACTAAAAAATTCCTCATTGATTTTAAATCTATCATTGATTCCTTAAAAGTTCCTATGCTGTTGATAGGCGCTCAAGCAAGAATATTAATATTTGATAGTCAATATAAAGTTCAAGGTCGTGCAACTAAAGATTGGGATGTAGCAGTAAAATTAGATAATTGGGATAAATATAATCTGCTGATAACCAAAATGACAACTGGAAATAATCCTCTATTTAAGAAAACCAGAGTCATTCACAAGTTTATTCATATTGAAACCGGACTAGAAGTTGATGTTATTCCTTTTGGTGATATTAGTAAACCAAAACAGGAAATTAACTGGCCTGATGGTAATCAAATGAGCATTTTAGGTTTAGAAGAAGCTTTTGCAAATACCGAGATTATAATAATTGACAACGTAGAAATTCGGTTAGCTGATATTGATGCTTTTATAGCTTTGAAACTACTTGCGTGGAATGATAGAAAAGAAAATAAAGATTTAAAAGATATTATTGCAGTCTTGCTAAAGTCTCCTAATGAAGAAGATGAACAGCGTGTTTATGATGAATTTATTGATGAGATTTTAGAAGGAAGATTTGAAGTAGATGAAGCGGCTATTATTTTTATAGGTAGAAATATTAAAAATAAATTTAAAAGTGAAACTTTTAACAAAGTCAAAGAAATTGTATATATAATATTGGAACTTAAAGATAAATATATTTCCGAATGTATGCCTAAAACTTTAGATGCTCAAGAATGGGATGAAACTTTTGATAAAATAGTGAAACGATTTGAAGCATTGCAATATGGGTTCACTAATTTTTCTGAATGAATGATTGATTATAGTAGGTTACACTTTTTTAAGTTATTAATTGATTTATAAGAAAATCTCACTCACGCAAAGAAGCAAAGGCGCAAAGATTCAAATCTTGCACTACGCAACTAAACCGCCTACGATTGAAATCGCAGGCTAATAGCCAAAGTCCACTAAAGTTGACTGAACAGCAATCTTTAGTCTACTAAAGTAGACTTGAGCTATGAGACAGGGAATTAATTCCCTGGCGGATTATGATGTTCCATACATCAAATTTGATTTACAATGTAGTTCAATATAACTGCATTAGTCAAATTTTTCCATCATACTTAGTTTATTAATGACTATTAAACCCTCTATCTTCTCCTTTTTCTCCGGTTCAGGATTCCTAGACTTAGGCTTTGAAACCACAGGCTATAACATCGCTTACGTTAACGAAATCTTCCCGCCTTTCATGTCCGCATATCGCTATTCACGGGAACTTCTTAAACTCCCACAACCGGAATATGGATATCATCAAGGTGAAGCCGCAGACGTAAGCAAATTAACAGAAGGCACACCTGCACAACGCCTCAATGAATTAGTCAAAGATTCCCGTAAATCAAATAATATAATTGGCTTTATTGGTGGTCCACCTTGTCCCGATTTTTCTGTCGGTGGAAAAAATAAAGGACATTTAGGCGATAATGGTAAACTATCAGCCTCTTATATTGACTTGATTTGTCAAAACTTACCCGATTTCTTTTTATTCGAGAATGTCAAGGGTTTATGGAGAACTACAAAACACCGGTTATTTTATGAATCATTCAAAATAAAATTACAACAAGCAGGTTATATTTTAACAGAACGGTTAATTAATTCTATTGAATATGGCGTACCTCAAGATAGAGATAGAATTATTTTAATAGGCTTTAAAAATGATTTTCTCAAAGATATAGGAATAAAAGTTAGTAACTATGAGGTACTTCCTCAAGATGCTTTCCCTTGGAATAATTGTATTTTGTATCCTCAAGAAAAAGTTTTTGCCTACCCTTGGCGTAAAAGTGACCCCTTTAAGGAAAATTCTATATTTCCTTGTCCTGATGGTATTCCTGAAGAACTAACTGTTGAATACTGGTTTAGAAAAAATAATGTTCTGAACCATCCCAATGCTGAAGATTATTTTCAACCAAGGGCAGGTATCGTAAAATTTACTGTTGTTGATGAAGGCGATGATTCTAAAAAATCTTATAAGCGTCTTCACAGATGGCGTTATTCTCCTACCGCTTGTTATGGCAATAATGAAGTACATTTACATCCCTACAAGATTAGGAGAATTTCCGTTGCGGAAGCGTTAGCTATACAATCTGTGCCTGAAAATTTTGTACTTCCAGAGAATATGTCACTCACCAATAAGTTTAAAACTATTGGTAATGGTGTGCCATACTTAGCAGCAAAAGCATTATCTCAAAATATTCTTGACTTCTTGACAAAGAGAGTTCTGTTTTATGAAAAGGAAATAAAACAGCAATTATCCTTACCATTATAAATATGTGAGACAATGTGATAAATATTTATTTCTGAATAGCTTCTATAACTAATGATAGTAAGTCTGCTTTTCTAGCATATAAATAGGTAGCATCAACTAGGTTAAAATTTTCTTCTAGAGCAACACCATGAGGTGCTATTGCAGAACTAAATATAGTCTCATCCGCAGGGGTTAAATCACTGACAACCATGTAATATTTCCAGCTTTGGTTTAATATATAACTCATTGCTTTAATCATAGCTGCTTCAAATAAAGGCTGATAGCGACGATCTGGACGGTTTGAAGTTTTTAGAGAAACTGCTGCTTTAATATCTTCTATATGTAATTTTCCTTTTAAAAATTTATATAGACATAAACTATCTGGATCTTTCGCTTGTTCCTGTAAAAGTAAATTGACTAATTCTGAATATGGAGAATTTTCAAGAACTATAATAATATAGTCTGGGCTTGGCATAAAAATTTTATCTTTAAATGGTTCTATTTTTGCCAAGGCATTATTTATATCAAAAAAATCCTCTTGATCAAAAAGATTTAAAAAACTGGAATATACTTCCTGTGATCCTTCTATTTGAAACTTTGAATTTGGAATAGCGAATGCAGCTATACATTTCCTGGTTTGTATACTAATGTCAACTACTATTTCAGATAACAAAGTAGTTGCCATATACTCATTCCATGCTCCTACAGCCTTGTTTAGAGCGCCTACTTCGGGATTTTTTGAATACTTCTTTCTAAAAGCCTGGATTATTTCATTTTTTATCCAGTCTAAAATTTCACTAACCGATAAGTTTTGTGCTAGTTTTATCACGATCTCAGAAGATAAATTTCTGTATATAACGCTACTATTGATGCGAAATTTACCACTCGGTGTTTCTGTAAACCATTCAGTATTATTGAGCATGGTCTTCTATTATTGTGTCAGGCTATGTCAGATGAAAATTACTGATAATCACATCTCATTTTCCTAACTTAAATATCCCAATGTCAAGTCTAATACTGAAATATATTGAAATTACTTAAAATTTTGCATACTACATTAAGTTCAACCCTGTTTTCAGGATAAACTCATAATATATATGATTTAATAGATAAGAAATGTTTTATTTTTTCATAAACTTTAATAATCTTACTGGTAAAATATAAAGATGGCAGCAGACTATCCAAACATTGATATTGCGCCATTTATCGACCATTCCCTGCTCTTACCAACTACCACTCCAGAGCAGATTGAACAATGGTGTGATGAAGCATACAGATTTAACTTTGCAACGGTTTGTGTGCATCCCTGCTATGTCAAGCAAGCTGTTGAACTCCTCCACAACAAAAACCCCAAGGTCTGTACTGTTATTGGTTTTCCCACTGGTGGGACGACTGCAAGCGTTAAGTTATACGAAGCTCAAGAAGCATTGGAAAATGGTGCTTCAGAGTTAGATGTAATGATTAACTTAGGTTGGTTAAAAGCTGGAAAAACAGAAGAAGTTCACCGGGAAATTGCTACAATTTGTGAAGCAGCTGGGCAATGTGTCAAGGTGATTTTAGAAACTAGTTTACTCACTGATGCGGAAAAAAAACTCGCAGCCGAACTAGCGATGGATGCGGGTGCTGCATTCTTAAAAACCAGTACAGGTTGGAATGGTGGCGCAACTGTGGCGGATGTGAGCTTATTAAAAGAAATAGCACGGGAAAGGGTGGGAATCAAAGCATCAGGAGGGATACGCACCCACAATGAAGCCTTAGATTTAATCATGGCTGGTGCTACTAGGTTAGGAACATCGCGCGGTATAGAATTGCTCCGTCAACGCAATAACCCGGAAAAACCTGAATAGTCATTTGTCATTTGTTTGGTGTCAGTTGTTTTGTCACTGACCATTGACTAAATAACTGATGACTAATAACTAATGACTAATAACTAATGAGTAGAACTTACAAAGCAACTGGCATTAATCTTAAAACCCAACCCTTGGGAGAGTCAGACAAGATAGTGACAATTTTAACTCATGAATTCGGTTTGATTCGGGCGATCGCTCCTGGAGCGCGTAAACATAACTCCAGCTTGGGTGGTAGAAGCGGAATGTTTGTAGTTAATGAATTACTCATTTCCCAAGGCCGATCCTCACAGCCAGCTACACCAACCCTCTATAGAATTACTCAAGCTGAAACTATAAGAACTTATCCAGGTCTAACTAAAGACTTAGGAAAATTAGCTGCTAGTCAATATTTAGCGGAAATAGTCCTATGTCAAGCTTTAAGCGAACATCCCCAAGAAGAACTTTATGAGTTACTCAATGAACATCTTCAGCGTTTAGAAGCCTTACCCAAAAGTCACGGACATGGTGTGGTCGCACATTTGGCGCAAGGAGTGTTTCACCTTTTAGCTTTAGCAGGACTAACCCCACAAGTCCAACTTTGTTGCTTAACCCAGCGTCCCCTAACTCCAGACCTCACAAACCCCAACTGGCAAGTAGGGTTTAGCATTCATACGGGGGGAACCATTTGCTTACAAGCGTGGGAACAGTTAAAAAAAGCAAGGGAAAAACAAAAAAAGGCAGAAAATTCTGCCGACAACAATACCCCAAAAACAGCCTATCAAACAGTTTTCCATCACCAAGACCTCCCAAAAATTTCCCATCGTCTTGGTGCAAAAGAATTGGTGATGCTCCAACATTTGTCCCAACCAGGGATAATGCAAATAGATGCAGCCTCAGATGATGGCTGGTTATCTGTTGAGCAGATTTTGCGCCAGTACACCCAGTACCACCTTGGTCGCCCTATTCGCTCTGCTACATTGATTGATTCTTATTTTGCCCCCAACCATGATGCAATCGTCTGATTTGGATAGAAAAAACCAGCCTTTATCACCTAGCCAAGCTAAAAATAATAGGGTCTCAGAAACTAAAACACAGAATCATTTAAGTTCTGTTTCCCCTCTGAAGCCTAGTCAAATTAATCACCCCGAAATGTCTCTCCAAGATGTTTCCGATGAGAAAAATAGGACCAGGGAAATTCCCTCAACTGATATGCCTCAAAAATCAGAACCACATTCTGAAATCTCTGTAAAAATTAATGAGACAAATGGCAAAGGTAATCCTACTCAGGAGAGTTTACAAGTAGAAACAGAAACATCACAATTAAATGGTTCTGGTTCAGGTGGGAAAACCATATCAGCTGATGTGGGAAAACCAGGGTTTTTTCCTGTCTTAAAAAATCCGAATTTCCTAGCTCTTTGGGGTGGTCAGGTTTTTTGTCAACTCGCTGATAAAGTATATCTGGTATTAATGATTGCTCTGATTAACAGCGAATTTCAACAGAGTGATCAAAGCATCAGTGGTTGGGTATCGGCATTAATGATGACTTTTACCATTCCAGCAGTGCTGTTTGGTTCGGTGGCTGGTGTGTTTGTAGATCGCTGGTCAAAAAAAGCTGTGCTGGTGGCATCGAATATTTGGCGCGGTATTCTAGTTTTAGCAATTCCTTTGTTACTTTGGTTAACCCATGATTGGCAACCTGTGGGAGTTTTGCCGGTGGGTTTTCTGATGATTTTGGCGGTGACTTTTTTAGTTTCCACATTGACACAGTTTTTTGCACCAGCGGAACAGTCAGCTATTCCTTTGGTGGTAGAAGAAAAACATTTACTTTCCGCTAATTCCCTGTACACAACTACGATGATGGCATCCCTAATTATTGGTTTTGCTGTCGGAGAACCAGTTCTAGTATTAGCCGATGGAATTTGGGCAAAATTTGGCGGTACTGGGGGACTGGGGAAAGAAATTTTGGTAGGTGGTAGTTATGCGATCGCTGGCATTATTTTATTACTACTCAAAACAAACGAAAAACCCCACCCCCCAGAAACAGAATTCCCTCACGTTTTTTCTGACCTCCGCGACGGTTTACGTTACCTCCAAGAAAATCATCGCGTCCGTAATGCTTTATTACAACTCGTGATCTTATTTTCTGTCTTTGCAGCTTTAACTGTTCTTGCAGTTCGCATGGCAGAAGTTATCCCCAATTTGAAAGCATCCCAATTTGGCTTTTTACTCGCATCCGGGGGTGTTGGTATCGCTGTTGGAGCAACAATTCTCGGTCAATTTGGTCAACGTTTTTCCTATCGGCAACTTAGCTTTTGGGGTTGTCTGGGTATGGCAGCATCTTTAATTGGTCTTTCCATCTTCACAACTCAGCTATGGCCAGTGCTGCTGTTTTTAAGTTTATTAGGTGTATTTGGGGCTTTGGTGGGTATCCCTATGCAAACCGCTATCCAAACAGAAACACCCCCAGAAATGCGCGGTAAAGTATTTGGACTGCAAAATAATGTGATTAATATTGCCCTCTCCCTACCACTGGCATTAGCAGGTGTAGCTGAAACCTTTCTTGGTTTACATTTAGTTTTTTTGGGATTGGCTGTTATGGTCTTTTTGGGAGGTATATTAACCTGGTATAATTCCCGTGGCTAGTTATCAGGTTTGAGCTTATTAATCAGTTAATAAAACAATTGGTTTTTGTGCTAAAATTAATCCAGCTAAAATTCAGAAAATACTTGCCGATTATCACCAAACATGAGACTGATTAATTTGTAATCTTGTTGGTTAATTCACAACTAACAACAACTTACAAACAGCATAAATAAAACCATAACTTTAGTAAATTAATGGGGTATTATCTAGGCTTGATCATCAGGACATGGTAATTATCAATGGTGAAAAAAATCAGCAAGTATAACGGAATAAAAACAGCTAAGTTAAGTATAAAAACCAAATAATTTAAACCCGTTTTTCTTCACATCTAATTAAAGAATGCGTATAGCCTGGATTGGAAAAAAATCACCTTTTTGCGGTAATGTCACCTACAGTCGAGAAATAACCAACGGATTATTAGACAGGGGACATGATGTCAGTTTTCTCCACTTTGCTCAAGAGGAATCTGAACCAAATAACTGGCCTAATTTTAAAGAAGTTTCCTTACCTTTTATTTATAAATCCCAAGTTTACACGCTTCCCGCTTTCAATGCCACTAAGGTTTTGAAAGATGCACTGCGAGAAATTAAACCGGATGTAGTTCACGCTTCTTTGACTTTATCAACGCTGGATTTTGTTTTACCAGAAATTTGTCAAGAATTAAATTTGCCCCTAATTGCTACTTTCCACACTCCCTTTGCTGGGAAAGGAGCAAAATTAATCTCTGGTACGCAACTTTTGGCTTATCAGTTATATGCACCTTTTTTAGATCACTATGATCGCGTAATTGTCTTTTCCCAAATTCAAAGAGAATTATTAGCGAAAATGGGAGTTAGGGAAGAAAAAATAGCCGTCATTCCTAACGGTGTTGATACTGTTAAATATTCCCCTGGTGTTTCTGATATCAAAAAAGAATTTAATGCAGAACGTTTGTTTGTTTATCAAGGTCGTCTTGCTCCCGAAAAAAATGTAGAATCTCTATTACGGGCTTGGAAACAATCAGAAATGAACGTTAATAGCAAGCTGTTGATAGTTGGTGATGGTCCGTTGAGAGCATCTTTAGAACCTTTTTATGGGTCTGAATCTGGTATTATCTGGTTAGGTTTTGTCGCTAGTGAAGAACGCCGCATAGAAATTTTACGGGGAGCAGATGTATTTATTTTACCTTCTTTAGTAGAGGGTTTATCGCTGTCGTTATTAGAAGCTATGTCTTGCGGTTTAGCTTGTTTAGCTACTGATGTCGGTGCAGATGGGGAAGTATTGGAACAAGGTGCTGGTGTAGTTATTAGCACCAGGTCTGTGCGATCGCAACTCAAAACCCTTTTACCTCTGTTTCAAGATCATCCAGAGTTAACTACCCTGTTAGGACAAAAAGCAAGAAAACGAGTTTTAGAACGCTATACTATAAATGATAATATTACTCGGTTGGAAGAACTTTATACTCAAGTTTTAGCACAGCGGCCTGTAACATTAGGTTGGGGTGTTTAAGTTATAGGAGATATATCGTAGGTTGGGTTAAGCAACAGCATCACCCAACCTACATTAATAAATTTTAAATTGTCTCAGGATCAATATTTAATTCTCTCAATTTTGCAGCTAAACGCGCTGATTTTTGAGCTTCTGCTTTTCTTGCTTCTGCTTCTTTTTCTGCTCTTTTAGCTTCTAGTTCTGCGCTTTCTTCAGGTGTAGGAACTAAATTTCCTTCTGCTGTGAAATACCGCAATAAACCATCATGAATTCCTAAATATAAACCTAACTGATGACTCCAAAGATGTCCTTTTTCATTTGCTGTCAAAGGTTGATATTCTCCATCTAATAAATGAAAACCTGCAAATTCTAAAGTATAAGGATCAAACCAAAAATAATCCGGTGTACGGAAAGTATTTTGATAAAGTTCTTTTTTAAATTCTTTATCTGTATTTGCTGTAGTTGGTGAGAGAATTTCTAAAATGAAATTGGGATATTTACCATCTTCTTCCCAAACTACCCAACTTTTACGGGTTTTGCGTTCAGTTCCTGAGACAACAAAGAAATCTGGACCACGGAAATATTCTGATTTTTTCTGATTGGGACTATAGTAAATAGTCAGATTTCCAGCAGCATAGAAATCATTTCTACCTTTCCACAACCATTCCAGACATTTGAAAAGTAGGATTATTTGTCTGAGATGCAGTTCTGTTTCCACGGGAGGTTCATCACTATATAAATCACCAGGGGGAAAAATCACATCTTGGGAGATGTTTTCCTGTATTTCTTTTTCTTGTGCAATGATCATAATTTTGATATAGCATCAAGTTGTAATTGTTTGATTATAACATTTATTTGCATTTGTCTGAATCAGGATGTCCAGGATTTAAGGATGTTCAGGATTAATACCAAAAAAATAACCAGGTTTTAATCATCAGATTATGTTGATTTTTATCTGACTTGACTAAATTTTAAAATATCTAAATTATGTTTTTTGATTTATAACAAAAATTAAGTTTGATTTAATTATGATAATTTCAAAAATTAACTCCTCAAAATAATTAACTGAAAAAACACATCCTGAACATCCTTAAATCCTGGATATCCTGATGCTGACAATAAAAGTTGGGTTGCGCTGTTGCTTAACCCAACCTACTTTCTATCTTCCGTTAGGACGCTGAATAATTGTTTCTACAACCCGACGTTTTGCTTGCGGATCAACACCTACTAAACGTACATACTCACCACTATATTCACCTAAACAAGATTCCAAAGTTGAGATCGCATCAGACTCACCATCTATCTGTAAATTACCGCAACTTTGCCATGAACCTGTACGAAAACGTCTTTCATCAACGTGTTCTATTCCAATCTTATAACCTTGGGATAAAATCTGGCGAATTTGTGATTGTGTCTCTAAACTTAAATGACTTTTATTTGTAGTTTGGCTAATTTCAGGTTGACTAATTGGAGTTTCCAAAACCGGAGATTTAGATTGATAACCCCTACCCCGATTCAGTCTATTATATTCATCAACTAAATGAGAAGTTTCCACCCGTTTTTGTTCACCCACCATAAAATTACCAGCTTCAATTAAATGGGATAAACTGAAATCAGGCTTTTTAAATTCTGGTGGTGCTTCTGCACTATTTACCACCCGCATAGATATTTTTTCAAACCCTACTTTATAAATAAATTCGCGGATTTGTTCATCATAAATTCGAGAACGCACAGCACTAAAAAAGTCAACCGATTGATGAGCAAAAGTATCTACAAACTGTTCAATTTCCCGTTGTGAAAGTCCATCTTCAGCAAAAATTCCCCCCACAATTCCTACCTTATCATCGCGGTTGGGGTCCCAGTAAAATTTCTCCATTCTTCCATCTCTAATTAATGGTGCGTAAAGAGTAGAAAAATCATTACCTGTAACAATTATTGGTACACGACGAATAGGGTTTGAATCATAACTTCCTGGTAATTGTACATCAGTGGGATTATCAGCAATATTCATCAATGTTGCATTTACCAATTGGGTATTAACTGTATATTGAGTTCCTTCGTCAAAGCGTCCCGCACCAGCATCCAAATCATTAATCATCAGGACGCACATTTTACCGCGCACTTTCACTAATTCTGCTGTTTCACGATAACGGAGACGAATTAACCGCGCTGGATCTCCCGCATCTGGACTTTCTAATTCTCCTCCAGATATCAGCGTTGTCTCTATCCCCATTTTTTCAAACGCTAACTCACATTGAAAAGATTTACCCTCTCCTTTGCGTCCATGAATACCTAAAATTAAGGGAACTCGGATACCAGGAATATTTAAAAAGTTCTTGGTGATGTGAACAGCAAGTTTATCAAGAAACCGAGGGGAGATGTAGTAACCCATAAATTTATCACTATTTATCGCTATGTTTGACCTATTAAGATTATGTTAATTTTTTTTGGTGACAATGTGATATTTTTTTGATTTTCCGTTCCAGATGCAGAAAACAGGGCGAATACCCTATAATATATTTACTTTATTATGCAATCTCAATAATTTTCGCTCTCATCTAGTAGAAAATCAATCTACAGAATCAGAAAATGACTACCATCATTGACATCAAGCAATTATATGAATGCAATTACCTGGAATGGTTAGAGGAGACTATTAAATGTCTCCAGTCTCAGCAATTATCAGATATTGACTATGAAAATTTAATAGCAGAGTTAGAAGAGTTGGCCAAGAACGAAAAAAGAAGAGTAAGAAGTCTGCTGGAACAGATTATTAGACATTTATTGCTTTATCAATATTGGGATTTAGAAAAATCTAGAAATGCCAATCATTGGGCAGCAGAAATTATTAGTTTTCGTAATCAAATAAATGAAGATTTAACTGCTAATTTACGCAATCATTTGGATGAGAATTTTAGCTTAATTTATAGTAATGCTTTAGATTATGTCAAAGCTAAAACAAATCTCACTACTTTACCTGAATTATGTCCTTATACATTAGTTCAAGTTTTGGATAAAAACTGGTTGCCTTAATTTTCCACCACCGTCCATCCCAAACTCGTAGACTGTTTATAAACCTTCTTCAAGGTATTCACATCTCTAGTAGAAATAGTGGGAGGTTTACGAACTTGAGCAAAATAAAGTGCATCAGTTTGTAATGAACTATGACCCCAAATTCCTAAAGCGTGGCCGAGTTCATGACGTGCTGCTGCTTGTAAATATTCCCCTGTTTGACTAGGACTTAACAGAATAGTAAACCGGTGAAATAAGATATTGTTCTGATGCTTTTGATTGTATAATTCGTAGGTTGTTAATGCAGAACGCGCACGAGGAATTTTACTACCAGGTTCAATTTGTAAAGGTGGAGATTTTCGGAGAATTGTAATATCTGCCATTTCTGAATTTTCAACTACCTGCAAAGGTAAATAAATATTCCATTCCTGTACAGTTTGTAAAACATTATTAACCCATACTTGCGATTGTTTTTCACTTATTCCCGTGGGTGTTTCTATCTTCACTTTGACTGGAAAACTTGACCAAATTAAATAACCAACTTTAGTAGGTTTAATGTTATCGAAATAATCTCCACTGTTGGTTTTATCCTGCCACTTTTCCAAAGTAGGTGGTAATGGATGGGGTTTTTGTTGATAGGAATTCTGGGTAATAGCGTTAGTTTGGAAATTAGTTAAAATAACTAACAGTCCTGTACTTATGAATAAAGTCAGAACTGTTAATAATCTCCGCCAAAATAATTTATTTTGGATTTTATATATTGGCTTTTGGGTGATGTTCCCCATTTTTACTTATTTAGGTAGCCAATTAGCACTTAAAACCACTGTTAAACCGAGGAAAATTACTACTAGCGCCCAAGTAACACGATTTAATGTGTTTTCTGCGCTTTTGGTGCTGCTAAAAAGTTGAGCTTGTCCACCAATAGCACCGATACCATCACCTTTAGGGCTATGTAATAAAACCAGTACAATTAAACCTAAAGCCGAGAACGCCCAAATTCCTTGTACGATGCTAGTAACTGTCATACGCTATTAAAAATTCCTAAAGATGTGACTGAATATAATTTAAAGTAGCACGCCGATTAAAAATTTGTTAATCCCAATTTTATCTAAAGCTGTACAGAATCATCAAATCCATGAATTCATCTCTATTTATCTGCGTTCATCTGCGTTCATCTGCGTTTAATTTATATTTAGATATTATTTGCAGCGAAGAAAATATGGCTTACGCCACGCTGCGCTATCGCTACTACACAAACAAATTTCACCTGCGTGGACTTGATAAAAAAAACCTGCGAAGGCAGGTTTCGTCTGTGTAGCCGCGATTTATCATCGCTGGAAGGTTGTTTTACAACCCTGCTTGTACAGGAGTACGAGTCAGTTGTAAATCATATTCTGCGGCTTGGAGGAGCGATCGCCCTGTCATTTCTGGAGGCTGGGGTAGCTGTAAAATATCCAGAATAGTGGGAGCAATATCGGCTAATTTGCCATCATTCCGCAAATCCACATTTGTACCATATCCAGGTATTTTGACTTTTTCCCCTTCTACCAAGATGAAGGGAACAGGGTTAGTGGTATGCGCCGTCCAAGGATTACCGTCATCATCTAGCATATACTCAGCATTGCCGTGATCAGCAGTAATAATTGCCGTCCCCCCAGCTTTGCCAATACTATCTATCAGACGACCTAAACAGCGATCCACAGTTTCAATTGCGGTGACAGTAGCTTCTACCAGTCCTGTATGCCCTACCATGTCAGGGTTAGCATAATTCATCACCACAAGAGAGTAGATGCCCTTTTCAATTGCAGCGATCGCTACATCCGTCACTGCTTTTGCTGACATTGCCGGTTCTTTGTCATAGGTGGCCACCATCGGACTACTGACCAGTTCCCGGTCTTCTCCCTCACAAGGTTCTTCCAGTCCCCCATTAAAGAAATAGGTGACATGAGCATATTTTTCGGTTTCCGCAGTCCGAAACTGTTTGAGACCATGATTTGCAATAACTTCACCCAGAATATTCGTCAAGTTCTGGGGAGTAAAGGCCACAGATACAGGTAATTCTGGGTCATATTGGGTAAACGTCACGAAAGACAGCGGTGTAATTTGTTGTCTTTCAAAACCCTGAAAATCAGAACTAACAAAAGCTTGAGTTAATTGTCTGGCGCGGTCGGGACGGAAATTGAAAAATATCACCCCATCTCCAGGTGCAACTGCGCCAGGAGCAATTCTAACAGGATCAATAAACTCGTCGGTTACGCCTTCAGAATAGGATGTTTGCAAGACCTCTAAGGCCGTGAGTCCATTACCAGATCCATCCTGTGCCATCACATCGTAGGCGCGTTGGACTCGATCCCAACGGCGATCGCGATCCATTGCATAATAACGACCGCTAACAGTGACTATCTGCCCTATTTCCACGCGGTCTATATAGTCTTGCAAATGCTGGATGGCTTTAATGCCATCGCTTGGTGGTGTGTCACGCCCGTCTGTAATAGCGTGAATACATACTTGTGAAAGTTGCTGTGACTTGGCTAAGTCAAGTAGTCCAAATAGATGGGTAAGATGCGAATGTACCCCCCCGTCAGAACAAAGCCCGACTAGATGTAACTTGCCATTTCGAGAGCGAACTTCCTGGCAAATTTTGACAAGTGCTGGGTTAGCGGCTAGAGAACCGTCTTCAACCGCATCCGAGATGCGTACCAGTTCTTGGGGAACCACACGCCCAGCGCCAATATTCAAATGACCAACTTCCGAGTTGCCCATTTGACCTTCTGGCAACCCTACGGCTTTTCCTGATGTGCGGATGAGGGTGTGGGGATAAGCTGCCCATAAACTGTCCATGATTGGAGTTTTAGCAGCCGCGATCGCGTTTCCTCGCTTGTCCTCACAGTAGCCCCATCCATCTAAAATGACTAGCACCACAGGAGCAACAGGTGCTTTGGTCATAGTAAAATTGCCCTTTACTTTTTGTAATAACCGAATGATACCACTACTAACCGCTAGTTGAAGAAAGAAGTTGGAGAATATAGGAGTTACAGGAGTTCAGAATAACCAAACAAAAATTTAATCTATCAAAATCCTGTAAATCCTTAAATCCTGGATATCCTGATGCTGACAAAAATTACCATTATTTATTAACTAATATCAAAATGTGTGTTTTTTTACGTCTTATAGGGTGATTTCATTGAAAGCTGGGTAAAATAATAAATATAGATAGGTCATGACCAACCTATAGAGAAATATCTAGAAAAAACAAAATATCAGGAGGTCAACAGTTATGATAAATACAACTGTTGTCTTTATTGACTCCTCTGTCACCGACTATGAAACCCTACAGATCGGAGTTGTGAAGGGTGTAGAAACAAGCATCCTTAACCCAAATCAAAACGGTATCCAACAAATTACCCAGGTTTTACAACAGCATCCCCAGGTTAACACCATTCACATCGTTTCACATGGTTCTCCCGGATGTTTATATTTAGGCAATAGTAAACTTAATTTAGAAAATTTACAGGTTTATAAACCACTTATTGCCCATTGGAACGTTAAAAATATTATTCTCTATGGTTGTAATCTAGCTGCTGGTGATGCTGGTTCAGAATTTATTGCCAAATTACATCAAATCACAAAAGCGAAAATTGCCGCTTCAACCCAAAAGGTAGGAAATACAGCTTTAGGAGGAAATTGGGAATTACAGAACTTCCACGCTGCGGGAGATCAAACCCTCGCTTTTCATGCTGAAACTCTAGCAGCCTATCAAGGATTATTTGTACCTACATTAGTGGGACAATGGGATGCTCTAAGTTATGCAAATGCTGTGACAGTTGCGGGTAATTACGCCTATGCTGTGGGAGATAAACTGGAAATAATTGATATTAGTAACTCCAGTAACCCGGTTGTTAAAAGCAGTTATGATATTACTAACGGTCAGAGTATACAAGTAGTTGGTAACTACGCTTATATAGCTGATGGAGACTCAGGACTGCAAATTATAGACATCAGTAACCCCATTGCCCCCATCTTCATAGCGAATTATGATACATCAGGCTTCGCTAATCGTGTGCAAGTAGTTAATAACTATGCTTATGTAGCTGACGATAGTTCAGGACTGCAAATTATAGATATCACAAATCCGATTTCTCCCACTCTCAAGGGGTATTATGAAACATCAGGACGAGCTTACAGTGTACAGATAGTAGGCAGTTACGCTTATGTTGCTAATTATTATTACGGACTGGAAATTATCAACATTAGCAACCCTGCAAACCCCATCCTCAAAGGTAGTTATAGCACAGACGGCTATACTTATGGTGTGCAAGTAGTAGGTAGCTACGCTTATCTAGCTAAATCATCAGGATTGGAAATCATCAACATTAGCAACCCCGCAAACCCAACCTTTAAAGGTTATTACAATGATTCATCGGGTGATGCTTATAGTTTACAAGTAGTAGGTAGCTACGCTTATCTAACTAATTATTATACCGGACTGCAAATCATCAACATCAGTAACCCTGCTTTACCTACTTTTAAGGGCAGTTATAATACATCAGGCCATCCTGTCGGTGTACAAATAGTAGGCAGTTATGCTTATGTAGCTGATGGAGATTCAGGATTACAAATCATCAACATTAGTACCCCCACTTCCCCTACCCTCATAGGAAATTATGATCCATCAGGCAATGCTAAGGGTGTGCAAGCATTAGGCAATTACGCTTATGTAGCAGAGGGAGATAAAGGACTGCAAATTATAGACATCAGCAACCCTAGCAACCTCATCAAGGTCGGGAATTATGATACTTCAGGGATTGCCTCCTCTGTACAAGTAGTTGGTAACTACGCTTATGTAGCTGATGGAGAATCAGGACTAGAAATAATTGACATTAGTAACCCTACAAATCCTACTTTCATAGGTAATTATGTTAGATCCCACTATAGTGGTTTTCAAACGGGTGGAGTGCAAGTAGTAGGTGACTATGCTTATGCTGCTAATGGCTTGTTAGGACTGGAAATTATTGACATCAGCAACCCTGCTTACCCCTATCAAATAGGATCTTGTAATACCTTTGCATTAGCCAGGTCTGTACAAGTAGTTGGTAACTATGCCTATGTAGCTAATGACCTACGCGGATTGAAAATTATAGATATCACTAACCCCTCTTCTCCCATCAGCAAAGGTAATTATCAGACTTCTGGCTATGCTTATGGTGTGAATGTAGTAGGTAACTACGCTTATGTCGCTACTGGTGATGGGCTGGAAATTATCAACATTAGTAACCCATCTGCCCCAACTCTCAAGGGTATTTATGATACATCAGGTTTCGCTAATGCCGTGCAAGTAATAGGCAAATACGCTTATGTCGCTGATGGAGATTCAGGATTACAAATCATCAATGTTAGTAACCCTGCTGCCCCCGTACTCATGGCAAATTATGATACAGCAGGTTTTGCTAATAGTGTGAATGTATTAGGCAACTATGCTTATGTGGCTGATGATTCAGGTGGCTTAAAGATTATTGATGTCAGTCAGTATGTCAATCTTCCACAAAACGTCATCATAGGCACAGCCGCTAACAATACCCTCAATGGTACAGCCAACGCAGATAGGATTGAAGGCTTAGATGGTGCTGATAAACTCTACGGTTTAGCCGACAATGATGATTTATACGGTGGTAATGGTAATGATACCCTGGATGGTGGTACAGGTACAGATACCATGACTGGTGGTGCTGGTAATGATTCCTACTATGTGGATAATGTAGGAGACAGCATCACAGAAAACCTTAATGAAGGAACTGATACTGTTTTCAGCACTATCACCTATACATTAGGCAATAACCTAGAAAACCTCACATTAAAAGGTACATCTGCCATTAATGGTACTGGTAACGACCTGGCTAATAAGATTACAGGAAATAGTGCCGCTAATACTCTCACTAGTGCTAATGGTAATGATACCCTCAATGGTGGTTTAGGTACAGATACCATGACGGGTGGTGCTGGTAATGATTCCTACTATGTGGACAATCTAGGAGATAGTATCACCGAAGCTGCTAGTGCGGGAACGGATACAGTTTTCAGCACTCTTAGTTACACCTTGGGAAATAACCTAGAAAACCTCACCTTACAAGGAACTTCAGCCATTAATGCTACTGGTAATAGTTTAAATAATACTCTCACAGGTAATGCCGCAGCTAATATTCTCACAGGTTACGCAGGTGTAGATACCATTAATGCTAATGCTGGTGCTGATACTTTGATAGGTGGACTTGGTAACGATAAACTCAACTTGGGTTTAAATGATGCGGTTGTAGATATCGTTAAATATACCTCTGGAGATGGTGCAGATACTATTACTCAGTTTGTGCGTGGTGTAGGTGGTGATCAAATCCAGTTTACAGGTATTACCAATATAGATGTATTCACATCAGGCACAAGTACACAACTGCGAGTTAGTGATGGGATCACGGGAAATAGTTTTGGTACAGGTACGTTATTAGCTACTGTATCAGGAGTAACTGGTTTTATTGCGGCGGATGTGAATGTTAATCTGTTTGGTGCTAATTTCTTTTTTAGTTAATTAGCTTACGAACTTATATAGATATAATTCAGCCCAAATGATTTATTTTGTCTGAATCAGGATATCCAGGATTAAAGGATTGACAGGATGTGATTTTTAAATTTCTGTTTTTCCTTTGCGTCTACCCTGCGGGATCTCCTGACGGAGATTGCGTGATATATTATCTTATCTTTAAATTCTGATAAGAACAGAAAATTACACAATAACAATCCTGAAAATCCTCAAATCTTGGACATCCTGATTCAGACAAAAAAATCCCCAACTTATTAATAGTTGAGGATTGCTAAGTATTAGTTTTTAAAAACCAACCTACTTCTTCTTTGCTGTCGCTTTTGCTGCTTTCGCGGCTTTCTTCGCGGCTTTCTCTGCTTCTATTGCTGCCAACTTAGCTTGTTCTTTCTCTTCCTCAATTTTACTCAAATAGTAATGATAATCTCCCAAATAAACCCGAAATTCTCCATCCCGAATTTCCACGATTTTGTTAGCTATTTGAGAGATAAAATAACGGTCATGGGAAACTACAATGGCTGTACCATCATAATTTTGTAACGCCTCTTCCATCATTTCCTTAGCAGGAATATCTAAGTGATTGGTAGGCTCATCTAAAATGATTAAATTCGCTGGACGCAACAGCATTTTTGCTAATGCTAAACGAGCTTTTTCTCCTCCGCTTAACGCCCCAACTTTCTTAAATACTGTGTCACCAGTAAATAAAAATCGTCCTAAAAGTGTGCGGACTTCTTCGTTTGTCCAGTCGGGAACTTCATCATGAATTGTTTCCATGACGGTTTTGTTTAAGTCCAAAGCTTCTGCTTGGTTCTGCTCAAAGTAACCAGGGATAACATTATGATCTCCCAGTTTCACAGTTCCTTCTGTTGCTGGTTCTACACCCATAATCATTTTTAACAGTGTAGATTTTCCTGCACCGTTGGGACCTAAAAAGGCGATTCTATCACCTCTTTCAATCAGCAAATTAGCACCTAAAAAGAGAATTTTATCTCCATAAACATGAGTTAAATCTTTAATTTCCACTACTTCCCGGCCGCTGCGAGGTGCGGGAGGGAAACGAAAATGCAGTGTTCTTACTCCGGCAATTGGTGCTTCGATTCTTTCAATTTTATCTAATTGCTTTTCTCTGCTTTTCGCTTGGGTACTACGGGTGGCACTAGCACGGAATTTATCTACAAACGCCTGTTGCTTTTCTAATTCTTTTTGTTGGCGTTCAAAAGCGTTAAGTTGTGCAGATTGATTTTCCGCTTTTTGTTGTAAGTAAGAAGAGTAATTACCAAGGTATGTACTAGAAACACCACGTTCAGTTTCTACAATTTGTGTGCAGAGACGATCAAGAAATTCCCGGTCATGGGAAACTATCACCATTGGGGTAATTAATCCTCTCAGATAATTTTCTAACCACTCAATGGTTTCTAAGTCTAAGTGGTTTGTCGGTTCGTCCAGAAGTAACAAATCTGGCTTTTGTAGCAAGATTTTACCTAAACTCATCCGCATTTGCCAACCACCAGAAAAGGCACTCACCAGGCGATCGCCATCTTCTACTTGAAAGCCCATCTCTGGTAAAATCTTACCAATGCGAGCATCTAAGCCATATCCGTCTAAAGCTTCAAACTGACGTTGTAATTTATCTAACTTGTTGATCAGTTTATCTAATTCCTCTGGTGTAGCGGTTTCCATATCCCGCTGTACCTCATGCAAAGCTAATTGTACTGCATTAGCTTCTTTAAAAACTGTCCAAAATTCTTCATTAACGGTGCGGGTTGGATCTACTTCAAACTCTTGGTTCAGGTAGGCTATGTGCAGGCTGTTAGGGCGGATAATTTGCCCGGAAGTGGGTTCCATTTCCCCAGAGATGATTTTCAGTTGGGTGGACTTTCCCGCACCGTTAACGCCGACTAAGCCAATGCGATCGCCTGGTTTAACTTCCCAGTTGATATCTTTGAGAACTTCGCCTGTAGGATAAATTTTACTGATATGTTCAAGTCTCAACATGAAGTCTGTCTCAGGTAGGGGATAGGTATTTAGGGAGGAACAGCTAACGCCATCTCCTATCTTAACAAAATTTAACTACATATTTACATAAAATAATGGTGCAGGGTGTAGACGAACAAGAAGAGGGCAAGAGGCTGCAAGGTATTTAACAGTAAGCTCCTGTCACTGCCTTCTCATTCCTGTACAGCCGTTTCGGTGCAACGTCTCTACTCCTGAATTCTTTCTTGATAAAACATCGCAACTCTAAAAACTCTTCAAGTATAAAGTTTAAATTTAAATGTTTAGCACAAATTAAGCTAGATTTTGAGCTATTTTTAGAGCATATTTATTAACACTATTGCCAACCAAAAAATCCAGAAAACTACCAAATTTGTGAACAAGTCGGGGATATTTTTGTTCATGAATGATTTAGGCTTTCTGTGTACAGATAGTCTTTTCGCTGACGGCTGTTAGCTGATAGCTGTTAACTTTGTGTCCATTAACAATAATTAACATCAAAAACGAATAGAATACACCTGTATTGTGTCTAACCAGGTTGACATTTTGCCATCCTTTAAAGAATCATCTTAGGGAACCCGGATAGTCTATTGAGGGTAAACTATGCACACAGTTATTCTAGTCCTGGTTGAAGTGTTGATTGTGATGGGAATGTCACGGCTAGTAGGATTGGCATTTAAATCAATTAAGCAACCACTGGTCATTGGTGAGATTTTCGCTGGTATCATGTTGGGACCATCATTATTTGGTTTAATTGCTCCCCATGCAGCAGCTACCCTGTTTCCACCAGAAACTGTTCCTTTCCTGAATGTTTTATCTCAGGTAGGACTAATATTTTTCATGTTTTTAATTGGGTTAGAGCTAAATCCGAAATATCTCAGCGGTAACTTACAAGCAGCAATTCTGACTTCTAATATCAGCATTATTGTTCCTTTTTCTCTGGCAACAATTTTATCTTTGCTGCTTTATCCTCTAGTTTCTAATGTCAATGTCTCTTTTACTGCATTCGCCTTATTTTTGGGTGCAGCAATGTCAATTACAGCCTTTCCTGTATTAGCGCGAATTATCACTGAAAATAATTTACAGGGAACACGTTTAGGGACATTAGCTTTAACTTGCGCCGCCGTTGATGATGTCACAGCATGGTGCATTTTAGCAGTAGCGATCGCTGTTGCTCGTCATGGTAGCATCGATCAAAAAGCTATCCTCACCATTTTTGAAAGCCTCATCTACATTGGTTTTATGTTCACCGTCGGGCGTTGGTTTCTCAAACGCCTCATTACCCATTATCGCCGCACTGGACGGTTAAGCCAATTTGTTCTGGCCTTGATTTATATGGGAGTTATGGCTTCTGCTCTCATTACTGAATTTATCGGTATTCACCTAATTTTCGGCGCATTTTTATTAGGCGCAGTTATGCCCAAAAATGCAGAATTAGTCAGAGAAATAGCAGTCAAAACTGAAGATTTTGTCTTAATTTTCCTGTTACCTGTGTTTTTTGCCCACAGTGGTTTAAGGACACAAATTGGTTTACTCAACCGTCCTGAATTATGGCTATTGTGTGCATTAGTTTTAGGAGTAGCGATCGCAGGTAAGTATTTTGGTACTTATGTCGCAGCCCGTCTCAGTGGCATTAACAAACGCGAAGCTTCCGCGCTCGGTTGGTTAATGAATACTCGTGGTTTAACAGAATTAATTGTTTTGAATATTGGTTTAGAGTTGGGTGTAATTTCACCTTTGCTATTTACGATGCTGGTAGTTATGGCCTTGGTGACAACATTTATGACCTCACCATTACTAGAATGGACATATCCGAAACGTTTAATCAAATTAGATACAGTAGAATCAAAACCTGAACAGGAAACAGAGACAGATACAGATACAGATACAGATACAGAGGTGATAGAAGGTATTGAATCTTTCGTTACCTCCTACCGCATTTTAGTCCCCGTAGCTAACCCCAGCACTCAAAAAGGTTTGCTACATCTAGCAGTAGCCATAGCTCTCAACTATCGACAACCTGCTGTTATCAATCCTCTTAGCTTAATTGAATTAGAAGAAAACTACGGTTTTGAAAGTACCCCAACAGAAGCTAACCGATTAATAGCCGAGCGTCGTCAACAACTAGAAGAATTAATTGATACCTTAGAACCGCCAATTATTCGCTCTTATATCCATCCTATTGTCCGCATATCCAGCAATGTCGCTAGAGAAACAGCCCAAATTGCCCAAATTGAACAACCAGACTTAATTCTCGTGGGATGGCATCGTCCAGCTTTTAGTAATAATCGCTTAGGTGGCAGAGTTGGGCAAATTCTCACCACCGCACCAGTAGATGTGGCTGTATTTGTAGATAGAGGAGGCGATCGCCTAGAAAGTTTGCTAGTTCCTTACTCCGCAAATATTCATGATGATTTAGCTCTGATCCTCGCCCTGCGACTACTCATCAACCGTGATACTTGTATGTTGCAGATTTTACAAGTTTTAACAGGAAATCACAACCAAGATGAATTAAGTTATGAACTAGACAGGATGATTGATCAACTACCAATTAGTGTACGCGATCGCATAGAAATCAAAATTGTAGCCGCTCCAGAACCCATGCAAGCCGTAGTTGCAGCCTCAGAAAATGTTGACTTAACTATTGCTGGTACTAGTCGCGTTTGGGGTATTGAAAGACAAACTCTAGGACGATACACAGATGAACTAGCTATTCAATGTCGTTCTTCTCTACTCATCACCCGTCGTTACAGTCAAGTTACCTCTCATCTCAGTTCTCTGCTAACCGAAGTTCACCACCAAGAAATAATTCATAATTCGTAATTCCTAATTAGCAATCATCAATCATGAACAACTTCAACTTCAAATCTTTAGCAATTTCTGGAGTTGCGATCGCATCAGTTCTCATTTTATTCAGAAATGTCACCGCTTATGGTGAAAATCATCTCCGTTCTACCAATCTCATTCATAACCGTTATCATCTCACCCTAACCCAAAAATTACCAAACTGTGAAAAAGCCAACACATTAATTTTCAATATTCAACAATCTGGTATTTATCTCAACGCCTCTTTATTCCCAGTAAACACCAATACAGATACAAAAAAACAGCTTACTCTCACAGGTATTTTACAAAATCAACAACTAGAATTATCGGGAAAAATTGACAGTTCAATCTTCTGTCAAACTCCCTCTGTCCAAAATAGTCAACTTCAACCAATTACAATTCAAATGTCACAATTGAATCAAGAAAATATTCCCGGTCAAATAAAAATTAACACCATTCCCACAACTTTAAAATTTACCGCTTTACCCCAAACAAACCAAAAAGCAACACCCCAATCACAAAGCCATTAAAACATGAAAAATCAACTTATAACCAGGAAAATTTACCTTTCAAATCTTTTGAGATTTAGCTTATTTGGCTTATGTTCCGCAATTTCTCTCAATACTTGCATTAGTCTTGCAGTTAGCAAATTAGCAACACTAAATAAATGGCAGCTTAACCCCAAATCGCAGCAACTAGAAATCACTCTATCCTCAAATACAAAACCTGAATATTTCTACCTTAATCAACCCCCGCGCTTAGTTGTAGATTTACCTAACACCCAATTAGGCAAAGTTGACACTCAAAAAAGCTATTCTGGAACAATCCAGAAAATTCGCGTTTCCCAATTTAGCCCTCACATCACCCGCATCGTCATTGATTTAAAACCAGGAACCTTTGTCGATGTCAACCAGGTAAAACTTCAACCCAGTTCCCCAAAAAATCCCACGCGCTGGGTTTTACGCCCTATATTTTCCCATAATAGCACCTCTTCAACCAATCAGCCATCCCCAGACCCTTTGATGACTCTGCCACCACCAGCCACCAATTTACCCTCCAACCAACAACCTTTTGTAATTGCACCACCCCTTAATTCTCAAAACCCTTCTCAACCATCCAACTTGATGATTATCCCAGATAATTCTCCCAATTCTTCAGAGAATCTCAATATCATTACAGTCCCTAATTCTTTACCCACTGTTCCTAATTCCCAGAATTCTACCAATCAAATTCTTAATATTCCTATAATTGAATTTGGTCAACCATTACCCATCACTAAATAAAAAGTCAACAGTCAACAGTCAAAATTGGAAATAGGGAATATTCATCTTTCTTCTACCTCCTGATTACTGTACGGGCGAACGGCCGTTCGCCCCTCCTGACTCCTAAATTCTTACATTTTTAGAATCTTTCTGTCTCCTGATTTGGTGCAACTGCTCCCGGTTGAGACAAGAAGAAATTTTGAGCAGATTCATTCTGATATATACACCTAATATCTGGATTTTCACTGTCTAAATTACCCGTAAAGCCAAAAGTATTCAGGCGATTTTTACATTCCCTCACCTGATCTGATGTGACAAGTTTTTTGTTTTCTAAAATTGCCCAGTTATTTTGACGGATCACACATCCAGGACGAATATTCGGCTGGGCAACATAGACATTAAACGGATTAAGAGTTACAAACAATCTCGCATCCATCACCATCGCGCTGGCTCCATACTGCACGCAAATTTCAGGGTTTGGGGCTTTAGTATCAATAAACTCACGGGAAGCCACATTGGATGGGCTTAATGTGCTTGTAGAACTAAAAGCAATACCAATCCCAATTCCCAAAATCAACACCCCTCCCAAAATTGCAATAGTAGTGAAGTTAAATAAAGGGGATTGGAAAACAGAGGGTTTAGGAGTAGTAGCAGCTGATCTACCAGTAGATTTACGTCTCATTTTTGCTTGTTCACCTTCATGCCAACTTGAGAGGGAGTAGTTTGTTTTCTCCCTACTTCAGTATGACGATTATTAAGGAAAATTGTCCCATATTTTCCATCTAATTCTTATAACTCTTGTGGAGTGGGCATCTTGTCCGCATAAATAATGTAATACTAAGTGAATACTCTAAAAAACCGAAATAAACGCTTACTTTATAACTCTGACTAAATGACCCAGCCTTCTAATATTCGTCAACTGTTAACTGATGCCAAGCTAGGACTACTACCATATCTAGACAACCGTATCAATGAGATAGCCAACTCCTGGCAGCAACTAGAAAATCTGTGCTTAGAGCCTTATGATATTGAATTGGGAGAATGCAACACCATAGCCGCAAACGAACCCAGACCTCTAATTACTCAGTCAGTTTCCCTCAGATGCTATATCACAGGTAGCACCAAAGATAAATTAGAACTCTTACTTTTAGCTTCTGAATTACAAAATTCCCTAGACGCAACCATATTTGAATGGAGTAACCGTGAGTGGTATCAATTCGAGAAACCATTGAGGCGGCCAGTAACACAAATTACAGGTGGTTTAGATTACGAACTGCGAGAAAATCCTGAACACTCTTGCCGTCTGGCTATTTATCGAGAATTTGATTTAATCTACACTATCAGCTTTTGAAGCCCCTACAATCAGAGTCAGCAGTCAGTCAGAAAAAACTGACAACTGACAACTGACTAGTGACTAACTAGCTAACAGAGTTTTTTCTAGAGGAGTCCAGCGGAAATAGCGATCGCCACCTCGTTCAATTACCACCTTGACCCGTGGTTCTAACTTCGGCAAATTCGCTAAATACTCCACTTCCTGATCAGAAAGAATATATCCCTCAATAATCCACAACAGTAGACCCTTAGACTTGGGTGGTAGCTGTTCCAGATGAGAACTGATCATAGGTGGTAAATAATACACCTCACCCACCGCAGCACCGCTACCAGTGCTTTTTTTACCCAGATGAGGAGGTCTTACACCATGAACTCTTGTCAGATAGGCAGCAACATCTCCTAGTCCTCTAGCTGTAATGTGAAGGTTGGTGTAGCCAGCAGCCCGTAATCGACGGCGATACCGACCTTCATAGCCTCCCTCCAAAGGAACATATACACCCAGAGCGCCAAATTTCTCCAAATCCCGGATTAAACCGTTGCCAGTGGTAATTAGTGCCATAGATTTTCGTCTTATTCCACTTAGATATCTCTATTATTCACCTTTTGATGGTAGATTAAGTTGGATTAAGGCACAGAATTTTAGCAAAACTCGGCATTGAACGCAGGTAAGTTGCTAATTTTCCACGTTTTTATCCTCCCAGGAAAATCTGCCCATTAAACTACTAGACAAAAACAAATTAATGATTTATATTATTAGATTGTGACCAAACAGTAAAATTAGGTAGCTCTCTAAATTTAGCAATCTCAACCAGTCAGAGCATCAAAATTTGATGAATTGGAATTTTCAAAAGAATAATCTGGTAAAAATGCACAAGAGACTGCTAAACTAAAAAAGCTTTCAGGTCAAAATTAGAAGCTAATGGCTATTAACCCAAAGCCAAATTAAAGCTTCCTGCCACCGTTCACTCCCGCAGCCCCTAAAAAAAGGCAAAACCTCAAACATCAAGTTTAAGGTATTTATGAAGTAGAACCTGAAGAGTAAGTTTCAGGAAACGGATACTGAGTGGTAATGTCCACTTAAGTCCTACTACAACCGGAGAGTGCCAGAGCAATCGCTTGGACGAAAGCATTGCTGCACAAAGAGCAAAGCAATAACGTCTTGATTGATTTCCGAAGTAACGCCTTTTGATCACAAAGGTAATTATTACTGTTTAGCGCATTTGGCTAGAGCTGGAAAAGTTGTCGAGAGAGAACCGTTGTCATGCTCCCGTTAAAGCAAGAAGTAAAGTCTAGACTTGTCTAGGTTTTATATAGCAGTGAAAAAATAAACGGATTAACCAAAAAGTAGGGAAACAGTTTGTTGCGTCATTAAGAATTTGCACTGTCTAACGCCAGTCCAAATTTGGGAGGAAATTCCCGCCCAAAACGACGCAGACAAAGCTTGTCCCCAGTCCGATTCCAAGGTCAGCAACTAGATAAGGAGAACCAGTTACTGTGTCTGTAGGTATTCTCGGCACCAAGCTGGGCATGACCCAAATCTTTGACGATGCAGGAAGAGCTATTCCTGTCACCGTCATTCAAGCCGGGCCATGCACTGTTACACAAGTTAAAACAAAACCGACCGACGGTTACTCTGCCATCCAAGTTGGTTATGGCGAAGTTAAACCCAAGGCGTTAAATAGACCACTGCTAGGACACTTAGCAAAATCATCCGCCCCAGCATTGCGGCACTTGAACGAATATCGCACCGATGCTTCAGGTGATTATGCTTTAGGTCAAGAAATTAAGGCAGATATTTTTAGTGCAGGTCAAATTGTCGATGTAATCGGTACAAGTATCGGTCGTGGTTTTGCAGGCAACCAGAAGCGTAACAACTTCGGTCGCGGTCCCATGTCTCATGGTTCCAAAAACCACAGAGCGCCCGGTTCCATCGGTGCTGGTACAACCCCTGGTCGTGTTTATCCCGGAAAACGGATGGCAGGACGCTTGGGAGGTACTCGTGTCACAATTCGCAAACTAACCATAGTGCGAGTAGATGCAGAACGCAACCTCATATTAGTTAAGGGTGCTATTCCTGGTAAACCAGGTGCATTAGTGAATGTTGTACCCACAAATAAAGTTGGTAGTAAATAGTTTTAGTTGTTTAGCTGTCAGCGTCAACTGACAACTGACCACTGACAAAGGACACAAAAATGGTTGAGAGTGTAGTTAAGAATTGGCAAGGAGACCAAGTTGGCCAGACCAGCTTTGAGTTGCGAGTTGCCAGAGAAGAAACAGCGGCGCATATAGTACACCGCGCCCTTGTCAGACAAATGACCAATTCTCGCCAAGGTACAGCCAGCACCAAAACCCGTTCTGAAGTACGTGGTGGTGGTCGCAAACCTTGGAGACAAAAAGGCACAGGACGCGCTCGTGCAGGTTCTATTCGTTCACCCCTATGGCGTGGTGGTGGTGTAATCTTTGGACCAAAACCCAGAGACTTCAACATCAAGCTCAACCGTAAAGAGCGACGTTTAGCACTGCGGACAGCCTTCGTCAGTCGCGTAGAAGATTTAATAGTTGTAGAAGAATTTAGCAACGAACTACAACGCCCCAAAACCAAGGAAATGGTAGCAGCATTAGCCCGTTGGGGAGCAGCACCAGAACAAAAATCCTTGTTAATTTTGGCTGAAATGGCAGAAAACGTAATTTTGTCAGGCCGCAATATCGAGAATTTAAAAGTAATTGCAGCTGATCAATTAAATGTTTACGATTTACTGCACGCTGACAAAATCGTTGTCACACCATCAGCGTTAGAAAAAATTCAGGAGGTCTACAGTGCCTAACTTTGACCCCCGTAACCTAGCCGACTTAGTGCGTCGTCCAATTCTCACCGAAAAGGCGACAATCATGATGGAGCAAAACAAATACACATTTGAAGTAACTCCCAAATCGACAAAGCCAGAAATTAGAGCAGCAATTGAAGACTTGTTTCAAGTCAAAGTTGTCAAAGTCAATACCTCCTTACCACCACGCAAAAAGCGCCGAGTTGGTAAGTTTATCGGCTTTAAGCCCCAATACAAGCGAGCTGTTGTCACCATCGCCACTGGGGATGCAGAAAAAATCAGACAAGTTCTCTTCCCAGATGTTTAAGAATTTTAGATTTTAGAATTGATGAATTTATATTGGGCTGGTAAAAACTCGCCAAGAAACAATTAAAAATCACCAATCGAAATCAATAAAATTCTCAATTTTCCATCGAAAATCCGAAATTCAAAATTACTTATGGGTACTCGTTCTTATCGCCCTTATACCCCCAGTACTCGCCAAGTTACAATCTCCGACTTTGCGGAAATCACAAAAACTGAGCCAGAAAAATCACTGACTGAATCAGTACATCGTCCCAAAGGTCGGAATAATCAAGGGCGGATAACCAGCCGTCGTCGGGGAGGCGGACACAAGCAACTTTACCGGATTATCGACTTTAAGAGAGATAAACGGGATATTGCCGCTACAGTTACAGCAATTGAATACGATCCTAACCGGAATGCGCGAATCGCCCTGGTTGTATATGAAGATGGCGAAAAACGCTATATTTTACATCCCAATGGCTTGAAAGTAGGCGCAACAATTATTGCTGGCGTTGAAGCTCCTTTTGAAGATGGTAACGCCTTACCTCTGTCTAAGATTCCTTTGGGTACTAATGTTCACAACGTGGAAATGACTCCAGGTAAAGGCGGTCAAATTGTCCGTGCAGCCGGAGCAACAGCCCAAGTTGTGGCTAAAGAAGGTAATTATGTAACTCTTAAGTTACCTTCTGGTGAAGTTCGCATGATTCGCCGTGAATGTTACGCCACCATTGGACAAGTAGGCAACACTGACGCAAGAAACCTAAGTGCTGGTAAAGCCGGACGGAATCGCTGGAAGGGTCGTCGTCCCAAGGTCAGAGGTAGCGTCATGAACCCCGTTGATCACCCACATGGTGGTGGTGAAGGTAGAGCGCCCATCGGTAGATCGGGACCTGTGACACCTTGGGGTAAACCAACTTTGGGTGCTAAAACCCGCAAGCGCAAAAAAGCAAGCACTAAATTAATTGTCCGTCGCCGTCGTAAATCTTCTAAACGCGGTCGCGGTGGTCGTCAGTCTTAGAATTTTAGATTTTAAATTTTGGATTTTAGATTCGGTCTCCTTGTAGGCATCCAAAATTCGAGAAGTCTGAGCAAGAAACCTAATTATCCAAAATCCGAAATTCTCAATCCAAAATCAAAAATCCAAAATCCAAAATTAAACTATGGGTCGTTCTCTAAAAAAAGGTCCTTTCGTTGCTGATCACTTACTCAGTAAGATCGAAAAACTGAACGCTAAAAACGAAAAGCAAGTTATCAAAACTTGGTCAAGAGCCTCGACAATTTTACCCATGATGGTAGGCCATACCATAGCTGTTCACAATGGAAAACAGCACGTTCCAGTTTTTGTGAACGAGCAGATGGTAGGACATAAATTGGGAGAATTTGCCCCAACCAGAACCTACAGAGGTCATGGGAAAAGTGACAAAAAATCGGGGAGATAGTCATTAGTCATTAGTCATTAGTCATGAGCTAAGAACAAATGACCAATGACAAATGACCAAAACGGAGAAAATTATGGCAACTGATACTACAGAAGTTAAAGCGATCGCTCGTTATATCCGCATTTCTCCCTACAAAGTGCGTCGTGTACTTGACCAAATCCGGGGACGGTCATATCGGGAAGCACTCATAATCCTGGAATTCATGCCTTACCGAGCTTGTGAACCAGTATTAAAGGTGTTAAGAAGTGCCGCCGCTAATGCTGAACATAACGCCGGCTTAGAAAGGGCGGAACTAATCATTACTCAAGCTTATGCTGACCAAGGTCCAGTTCTAAAACGGTTCCAACCCAGAGCGCAGGGACGAGCTTACCAAATTCGCAAGCCGACGTGTCATATAACTGTCGCTGTCGGTGCTGGTGCTACTGCTGCTAAATAAGCAAAATACAGACACAACTAATTGCGTACAGTAAGAAATTTTAGAGGAAGCATTTGTGGGACAGAAAATTCATCCAGTCGGTTTCCGTCTGGGTATTACACAAGAACATCAATCCCGTTGGTTTGCGGTTCCTGATCGTTATCCAGAACTGCTACAGGAAGATCACAAACTCCGTAAATACATAGAACAAAAACTGGGTAAATCCGCTCAAAACAATGCCGGTATTTCCGAAATCCGGATTGAGCGCAAAGCTGACCAAATCGACCTAGAAGTAAGGACAGCCAGACCAGGTGTTGTAGTAGGTCGGGGTGGACAAGGTATAGAATCGCTGCGTACCGGACTCCAAGAAATGCTGGGCAGCAACCGCCAAATTCGCATTAACGTAGTTGAAGTTCAACGAGTTGATGCTGATGCCTACTTGATTGCGGAATACATTGCTCAACAACTAGAACGCCGTGTTTCCTTCCGTCGTGTAGTTCGCCAAGCTATTCAACGCGCCCAAAGAGCAGGAGTTCAAGGGATTAAGGTTCAAGTCGGTGGTCGGCTCAACGGTGCGGAAATTGCCCGGACAGAGTGGACACGTGAAGGCAGAGTACCTTTACATACCTTACGGGCTGATATTGACTATTCTTGCTGCACAGCGCAAACAGTTTACGGCATTTTGGGCATCAAGGTTTGGGTATTTAAGGGAGAAATTATTCCTGGACAGGAAGAAACTCCAGCCCAACCAACAACAAGGGATCGCGAACCCCGTCGCCGTCAACAACAACGCCGCCGCCAGCAATTTGAAGATCGCTCAAATGAAGCGTAATAGGTGACAGGTGACAGGTGACAGGTGACAGGAAAAAGCCAATTACCGATTACCAATCACCGATTACCAATTACCAATCACCGATTACCAATTACCAATTAGCAAACCATGTTAAGCCCTAGAAGAAC
This sequence comes from Cyanobacteriota bacterium, assembly GCA_046045965.1. Lineage (GTDB taxonomy): Bacteria > Cyanobacteriota > Cyanobacteriia > Cyanobacteriales > Nostocaceae > RDYJ01. Next base: position 57,915 of record JBJOKS010000024.1, read on the forward strand.
GAAATTCCGCAAACAGCAACGCGGACGCATGGAAGGTCTGGCAACCCGTGGCAGCACCCTCAATTTTGGCGATTTTGCCCTACAGGCACAAGAACCAGCGTGGATTACCTCCCGGCAAATAGAAGCTTCCCGACGAGCCATGACTCGTTATATTCGCCGGGGTGGTAAAATCTGGATTCGGATATTCCCTGATAAACCTGTCACCATGCGTCCCGCAGAAACCCGGATGGGTTCTGGTAAAGGTAATCCAGAATTTTGGGTAGCTGTCGTCAAACCAGGACGGATTTTATTTGAAATCGCTGGTGTTTCCGAAGAAATAGCCCGTGAAGCTATGCGATTGGCTGCTTATAAGTTGCCCATTAAAACCAAGTTTATTGTGCGCTCTCAACCACAGGAGCAGGAGTAGGTCATGCCTCTTCCCAAGATTTCAGAAGCCAGAGAATTAAGTGATGAAAAGCTGTCTGAGGAAATAGTCGCTGTTAAAAGACAACTATTTCAGCTGCGCTTGCAAAAAGCCACTAGACAGCTAGAAAAACCCCATCAGTTCAGACACGCCCGTCATCGTCTCGCCCAACTGCTGACAGTAGAAGGAGAACGCCAACGGGCCGCAAGTCAATCGACTCAGGAAGAAAAGTAGGAGATTATGGCAGTCAAGGAACGAGTTGGCTTGGTAGTGAGCGATAAAATGCAAAAAACAGTGGTAGTCGCTGTGGAAAACCGCGCTCCTCACCCCAAGTACGGCAAAATCGTAGTTCGAACCCGGCGCTATAAGGCTCACGATGAAGATAATCACTGCAAAGTGGGCGATCGCGTGCGTATTCAGGAAACTCGACCCCTGAGCAAAACCAAGCGTTGGCAAGTTACAGAAGTTCTCAACGCTAAAGCTACAACATAAATAGTTGTTATCAAATTAACAACTCTATCCGGGAGACTAAGTTGTGATTCAACCCCAAACTTATCTGAATGTCGCAGATAATAGCGGTGCCAAAAAACTAATGTGTATCCGCGTATTAGGTGCAGGTAATCGCCGCTACGGTGGTGTAGGCGATAAAATTATCGCTGTTGTTAAAGAGTCAAATCCCAACATGGCTGTAAAAAAGTCTGATGTTGTGGAAGCTGTAATTGTCCGCACCAGGAAAAGTATTAATCGTGACAGTGGCATGAGCATTCGTTTTGATGATAATGCCGCAGTCATCATCAACAAAGATGGTAATCCCAGAGGTACACGGGTGTTTGGACCTGTAGCACGGGAATTACGCGATAAAAACTTTACCAAAATAGTTTCTCTCGCGCCGGAGGTGCTGTAATGGCAAAGCCACAACCGAAAGTTTTCCATAAAATGCACGTCAAAACAGGCGACACTGTACAAGTGATAGCTGGTAAAGACAAGGGTAAAGTTGGTGAAGTAATTAAAGCATTACCACAACTGAGCAAAGTCCTTGTCAAAGGTGTGAATATGAAAACAAAGCACGTTAAACCTCAGCAAGAAGGGGAGTCTGGGCAGATAGTTACCCAAGAGTATCCCATTCATAGCTCTAACGTCATGCTCTATTCCACCAAGCAAAACGTCGCTAGTCGAGTCTGCTACACTTTCACCGCTGAAGGCAAGAAAGTGAGAATGCTCAAAAAAACAGGCGAGATACTCAACAATTAAAAATTAAAAATTAAAAATTAAAAATTAACATTTCCACTTTTTAATTTTTAATTCTGAATTTTTAATTGGAGCAAAGCGACCCTGACCAAGCCCAGGGATAATAAGGACAAATTACTATGGCGACAACCAGACTCAAAAATTTATACCAAGAGACAATTGTCCCCAAACTAACCCAACAGTTTCAATACACCAACGTACATCAAGTACCTAAATTGGTGAAAATTACTGTTAACAGGGGTTTGGGAGAAGCTGCTCAAAATGCTAAAGCATTAGAAGCATCTTTAAACGAAATTGCAGTGATCACTGGTCAAAAACCAGTAGTGACAAGGGCAAAAAAAGCGATCGCTGGCTTTAAAATTCGTCAAGGTATGCCTGTTGGCATTATGGTGACTCTCAGGGGCGAACGGATGTACGCCTTTCTCGACCGACTGGTTAGCCTAGCATTACCTAGAATCCGCGACTTTCGCGGTATTAGCCCCAAAAGCTTTGACGGACGGGGTAACTATACTCTAGGTGTAAGAGAACAGCTAATTTTTCCAGAAGTCGAGTACGACAGCATCGATCAAATCCGTGGTCTAGATATTTCTATCATCACCACAGCGAAAAACGACGAAGAAGGGCGTGCTTTACTCAAAGAAATGGGAATGCCCTTTCGCGATCAATAAGTTCATCTAAAGAGGGAACGATGGCGGCTAACGACACAATTGCAGATATGCTGACGCGCATCCGCAATGCTAACCTGGCAAGGCATCAAACTACACTAGTGCCAGCCACAAAAATGACTCGTAGTATTGCCAAAGTACTACAGCAAGAAGGCTTTATTGCTGAAATTGCGGAATCAGGAGAAGGGATAAAGCGTAACCTAGTAATTTCATTGAAATACAAAGGTAAAAATCGTCAACCCCTAATCACAGCCTTGAAGCGAGTGAGTAAACCAGGTCTGCGCGTTTACTCCAATAGAAAAGAATTACCCAGAGTATTAGGTGGTATCGGTATCGCCGTTATTTCTACATCCAGTGGGATTATGACTGACCGCGAAGCGCGTCGTCAGAACTTGGGTGGTGAAGTGCTTTGCTACGTTTGGTAGTCGTCAATAGTCAACAGTCAGTTCCACCTAAAACTGACAACTGACAACTGACAACTGACAACTGACAACTGACAAAGGACAAAGGACAAAATTAAGTCATGTCTCGTATTGGTAAACGTCCAATTACTGTTCCCGCCAAAGTACAAGTGGCGATTGATGGCACAAAGGTAGTAGTCAAAGGTCCTAAAGGAGAACTTTCTCGCGAACTACCTGCTCATGTCATCGTTTCTCAAGAAGGGGAAACATTGCTGGTAACTCGTCGGGATGAAACCCGTACATCAAGGCAAATGCACGGTTTAAGCCGTACCTTGGTTGCCAACATGGTCGAAGGAGTTTCCCAGGGTTTTCAACGTCGCTTGGAAATTCAAGGGGTAGGTTATCGCGCCCAAGTTCAAGGACGTAACCTAGTGTTGAACATCGGTTATAGCCATCAGGTACAAATTGAGCCACCAGAGGGAATTCAGTTTGCTGTAGAAAATAACACTAATGTTATCGTTAGTGGCTATGACAAGGAAATTGTAGGTAACACAGCAGCTAAAATCCGTGCCGTTCGTCCACCAGAACCATACAAAGGTAAAGGCATTCGCTATGCCGGTGAAGTGGTCAGACGCAAAGCTGGTAAGACTGGTAAGGGTGGTAAGAAGTAAACATGAAACTTACTCGTAGAGAATCAAAACAGCGTCGTCATCGGCGCGTGCGTGGTAAAGTCAGCGGTTCCCCAGAACGCCCACGCCTAGCTGTATTTCGCTCCAATGAGCATATTTATGCTCAATTGATTGATGATACACAGCATCAAACCATCGTAGCTGCATCAACCGTAGAACCAGAGTTGAAATCTAACTTAGCTTCTGGAGCTAACTGTGATGCCTCAGCGCAAGTTGGTAAGTTAATAGCAATGCGTTCATTAGAAAAAGGCATCACCAAAGTCGTTTTTGATCGCGGTGGCAACCTCTATCATGGTCGCATCAAAGCACTAGCTGAAGCAGCACGCGAAGCTGGTTTAGATTTCTAAAGTCATCTGTCAGGGAACAGGGAACAGTAATAACTGACAACTGATAACTGACAACTGACAACTGACAACTAACGTTGAGAGAGCATTGATTATGGCAACGGGTCGTCGTAAAGCAAACAAAGCAAAAAAAGAAGAAACCAACTGGCAAGAGCGGGTAATTCAAATCCGCCGTGTTAGTAAGGTGGTAAAAGGTGGTAAAAAACTCAGCTTCCGGGCAATTGTAGTCGTTGGTAACGAACGCGGCCAAGTTGGTGTGGGAGTGGGTAAAGCTTCTGATGTCATTGGTGCTGTGAAAAAAGGTGTCGCCGATGGTAAAAAACATCTGATTGACATTCCTATTACCAAATCTAATTCTATCCCCCATCCCATTGATGGTATCGGTGGAGGAGCTAAGGTCATGATGCGTCCAGCAGCACCTGGTACAGGGGTAATCGCCGGTGGTGCAGTACGGACTGTCTTAGAGTTGGCTGGAGTACGTAACGTTCTCGCCAAACAATTAGGCTCTAATAATCCTCTGAATAATGCTAGAGCCGCTGTTAATGCTCTATCTACACTGCGGACATTTGCAGAAGTCGCTGAAGATCGGGGCATTGCCATCGAGAATCTCTATATTTAGTAACGCTTTGCTCTTGGATTTTGATCGAAAATCCACAAGCAACACGAGATTATCAATCCCAAATCTAAAATCCCAAATCAAAATGAGACTCAACGATGTTAAGCCCCAAAAAGGCTCAAAAAAACGCCGTAAACGTGTAGGTAGAGGTATTTCTGCCGGTCAAGGCGCTAGTGCAGGTCTGGGTATGCGGGGTCAAAAATCTCGCTCTGGTAGCAGCACCAGACCAGGATTTGAAGGTGGTCAACAGCCATTGTACCGCCGTATACCCAAGCTCAAGGGCTTCCCCGTCGTTAATCGTAAAAATTACACTACGATAAATGTAGAGAAGTTGGCCTCCCTTCCTGCTGATTCAGAAGTAACTTTGGCTTCTTTAAAAGAAGCTGGTATTCTTACATCTGTTAACGGACCCTTGAAAATATTAGGCAATGGGGAATTGGGTGTTGCGCTCAAAGTGCAAGCAGCAGCTTTCACAGGCCAAGCTCGTAGCAAAATTGAGGCTGCTGGCGGGAGTTGTCAAGTCTTAGACTGAGCCAGGACGGAGCATTCCCAGCTAGTCAACTCGCTTCCAGCGCCTGGTTCACTATAAAGGTAGCACTCTATGATCAGTCGAGACAAAGCCCCAACGGCTCAAGAAACTTTTATGCAGATGGCGCAAGCAGCTGGACTCAGAGGTAGGCTGCTTGTTACGGTCGGTATTTTAATTTTGGTTCGCCTGGGCATCTTTTTACCAGTACCAGGAATTAATCGCGAGAGATTTGCAGAAGCTATATCCGGCAATAATTCCATCTTCGGTTTATTGGATATATTTTCGGGACGGGGACTCTCTACTTTGGGCGTATTCGCCTTGGGGATTTTACCATTTATTAATGCGTCCATTATCATCCAATTGCTGACCGCTGCTCTCCCATCTTTAGAAAATTTACAGAAAAATGAAGGTGAAGCAGGTCGGCGGAAAATATCGCAAATTACCCGCTATGTGACTGTCGGTTGGGCGATAGTTCAAAGTGTGGCTTTTTCGGCATTATTCCTACAACAATTTGCCTTGAATCCAGGACCTATCTTTGTAGCAGAAACGGCGATCGCTCTCACTGCTGGTTCTATGTTCGTCATGTGGGCATCAGAACTGATTACAGAAAGAGGTATTGGTAATGGCGCATCTTTGTTGATTTTTGTCAATATTGTCGCTTCTCTACCCAAATCCTTGGGCGATACTATCGACTTGGTGCAAGTTGGTGGAAGAGAAATAGTCGGTCGTGTCATCGTACTCTTACTGGTTTTCCTCGCTACCATTATTGGTATTGTGTTTGTTCAGGAAGGAACCCGCCGTATTCCTATTATTTCGGCACGTCGTCAAGTTGGTCGCCGCGTTTTGGCAGAACAGCGTAGTTTTCTACCATTGCGCCTGAATCAAGGCGGTGTGATGCCTATTATTTTCGCCGCTGCTATTCTCAGTTTGCCACTGCTGATTGCCAACTTCACTAAAAATACTGAATTGGCCAATATAGTTAACACTTACCTTAGTCCTAGTGGTTCTAGTTCTTGGGTTTATGCTCTGGTATACATGGTTTCCATTATCTTCTTTAGCTACTTCTATTCTTCGTTGATTCTCAACCCCGTAGATGTGGCACAAAACTTGAAGAAAATGGGTTCTAGTATTCCCAGTATTCGCCCCGGTAAAGCCACCAGTGAGTATATTGAGCGTGTCAGCAACAGACTGACTTTTTTAGGCGCAGTCTTTTTGGGTTTAGTGGCTATTATCCCCACGGCTGTAGAAAGCACTTTAAACGTGCCAACTTTTAGAGGTTTGGGTGCTACCTCTTTGTTAATTTTAGTCGGTGTGGCAATTGATACGGCAAGACAAATTCAAACCTACGTTATATCTCAACGCTATGAAGGAATGGTGAAACAATAGTGACGCGATTAATCTTCTTGGGACCACCAGGTGCTGGTAAAGGAACTCAGTCCAAAATTTTGGCTGATTTTTTGAATATTCCCCATATTTCTACTGGTGACATTTTACGGCAAGCCATTCAAGACCAAACTACTTTGGGTATAAAAGCCCAAAGCTATATGGATCAGGGTGAGTTAGTTCCTGATCAACTTGTGGAAGATTTGGTTAAAGATCGTCTTCAGCAAGCAGATACTAAAAACGGTTGGATTCTTGATGGCTTTCCCCGGAAAGTAACCCAGGCGGTATTTTTGGAGGAATTACTCGCACAAACAGGACAGGGTGGCGAAAAAGCAGTCAACTTGGATGCACCAGATGAAATAGTGATCACTCGGTTACTGGGACGCGGACGAAAAGACGATAGTGAAGAAGTGATTCGTCGTCGTTTGGAAGTGTACCGCGATGAAACTGCTCCCTTGATTGATTATTATAGCGATCGCCAAAAACTTTTGACTGTTAACGGTAATCAGTCCCCAGAAGAGGTAACAACCGAATTACAGAACGTTATAGCTGCTTAAGGGGAAATTCGGGGGCATCATAGGAGCATAGAAGATCAGGCAAGCCAGACAAGAAATAATTAAGTGCCTTTTCTTAGCCCTAATCCCCAATCCCCAATCCCCAGTCCCTTTTAGCTAAGATATATTAATAAACTGTTGATATATTTCGCAAGTTGTGTCTTCGTACCGATTGCATCTGTGGCAACGGAACAGGAAATTGTTGAGTTGAGGAAAAAACTTGTCTAAACAAGATTTGATTGAAATGGAAGGCACTGTCACCGAATCATTGCCCAATGCAATGTTTCGTGTAGACTTGGACAACGGGTTTAATGTCCTAGCACACATTTCCGGCAAAATTCGCCGTAATTACATCAAAATTTTACCTGGCGATCGCGTCAAAGTGGAGTTAACTCCTTATGACCTGACAAAAGGCAGAATCACCTATCGACTACGGAAAAAGTAAACATAATGTAGAGAATCTTACCATAAAGCAGCTTTTTTGAGATTTACCTATTTAGTTAACTGAAATAATTTCTCTAGAAATGCTATAATTTACTATTTGGAGTCAATTAGAAAAGGCATGAAAGTCAGAGCCTCAGTCAAAAAAATCTGTGAAAAGTGTAACGTGATCAAACGCCGTGGTCGCGTCATGGTGATTTGTGAAAACCCTAAACACAAGCAACGTCAAGGATAAAACTCTGATCACCAGCGCCTAGTGTGGTCTAAAATCACCATCAAAACCAAAGGACGTGATTAATCACCTTTTGGCAACTGCGATTAAGAACAAAAGAGGGAGATATTCATTGTGGCACGGATTTCGGGAGTAGACCTTCCCCGCGATAAGCGCGTTGAGATTGGTCTGACCTATATTTACGGAATTGGGTTATCAAGGTCGCAGAAAATCCTAGCGGCTACCGGTGTGAACCCAGACACCCGCGTGAAAGACTTAAGTGATGCTGATGTAGCAGCCCTGAGAGCCGAAATAGAAAGCAACTATCAAGTTGAAGGTGACTTACGGCGTTTAGAGGGCATGAACATCAAGCGCCTAGTTGATATTGGCTGTTATCGAGGCCGTCGTCACCGCATGGGCTTACCCGTGAGAGGACAAAGAACCCGCACCAACGCCAGAACCCGACGCGGCAGAAGACAGACAGTGGCTGGGAAGAAGAAAGCCCCTGGCAAATAATTTTTCTTGGCTTGCTGATCCAAGCCAGTTTTACCTTAAATTCATTCAACAAATATGGCAAGACAACCAACCAAAAAATCCGGGAGCAAGAAGCAGAAACGGAACGTACCCAACGGCATGGCCTACATTCAGTCTACTTTCAACAATAGCATTATCACCATTACTGATCAAAATGGAGATGTCATCTCCTGGGCAAGTGCTGGTTCTAGTGGATTTAAGGGGGCAAAAAAGGGAACACCCTTCGCAGCACAAACCGCAGCTGAAAGCGCAGGACGTAGAGCTATCGATCAAGGGATGCGTCAAATAGAAGTCATGGTCAGCGGACCTGGAGCCGGTAGAGAAACTGCTATCCGGGCGCTGCAAGGAGCAGGACTGGAAATTACGCTGATTCGGGATATTACCCCCATTCCTCACAATGGCTGCCGTCCACCCAAGCGCCGTCGAGTTTAAACGTCAACCCTAAGCTCGCTCAGGCGGGAAGTTAATGCTAAGGGAAATCACCTACAAAGACATCTGAAGCTGATAGAGTATCAACTGCTTGAGTAGAGTGCTTGTCCACTTCAGATCTATTCGGTGACTAGGAAGCTCATCAGCTCTTCCTAAAGGGAGGGCTGCTAAACTTTCGACAATCCAAAATATAATCAGTGCCTGCGGGTTGAATTGGCAGATCAAACTCTAGCCCCCCTTAGATGTTGGCAGTTTGATCCACCACAGCCACAGATCAGAGCATAAAGTGAATTCGAGAGGCAAATCAATGCCTGCTAGCAGCACCTTAAAAGGGAGGCTACTCCGTGGCGCAGTTTCAAATTGAATGTGTAGAGTCTAATACAGAAGAAAGCCGGAGCCATTACAGTAAATTTGTTCTGGAACCACTAGAACGTGGTCAAGGAACAACAGTAGGCAACGCGTTGCGGCGGGTTTTACTTTCCAATCTAGAGGGAACAGCAGTTACAGCAGTACGGATAGCTGGGGTTTCTCATGAGTTTGCCACAGTTCCTGGTGTCCGGGAAGACGTGCTGGAAATTCTCATGCGAATGAAAGAAGTTATCCTCAAAAGCTATTCCTCTCAACCCCAAATTGGTCGGTTACTCGTTAACGGTCCTGCAATAATCACAGCGGCACATTTTGATTTGCCCAGTGAAGTAGAAGTGATCGATCCAACGCAGTATGTCGCTACCATCGCCGAAGGTGGCAAACTGGAAATGGAATTTCGGATCGAGAGAGGTAAAGGCTATCGCACTGTAGAGCGTGGAAGGGAAGAAGCTACATCTTTGGACTTTCTACAAATTGACTCGGTGTTTATGCCGGTGCGAAAAGTCAACTATAGCGTTGAAGAAGCCCGTGGGGATGGAACTCTCAAAGATCGACTGCTGTTAGAAGTTTGGACTAATGGCAGTATTTCCCCTCAAGAAGCACTATCTTCATCAGCAGGAATTTTGGTAGATTTATTCAACCCGTTGAAAGATATCTCTCTGGAACCAACGGATACAGGTTCAGATATTCCAGACGATCCAACTGCTCAGATTCCTATTGAAGAATTGCAGCTTTCTGTCCGGGCATATAATTGTCTCAAACGAGCGCAAGTTAACTCCGTGGCAGATTTGTTGGATTATACCCAAGAAGACCTCCTAGAAATCAAAAACTTTGGTCAAAAGTCAGCGGAAGAGGTAGTGGAAGCTTTACAGCGCCGCTTAGGTATTACTTTACCGCCAGAAAGAGGTTCTAAACAAAGTTAATTCAAGTCCTTAATAATTCATAGTGCATTCTTATGCGTCACCGTTGTCGAGTCAAAAAACTTGGTAAACCAGCTGACCAGCGTCGCGCTCTGTTGCGATCGCTGACCACCGAGCTAATCCGTCATGGTCGTATTACCACAACTTTAATCCGCGCTAAAGTATTGCGGAGTGAAGCTGAGAAGATGATCACCTTAGCTAAAGATGGCTCCCTATCCGCACGTCGGGAAGCTCTGGGCTATATCTACGACAAAACACTAGTTCATGCCTTATTTGAGCAAGCACCTACTCGGTATGCTAACCGCCAAGGTGGTTATACTCGCATTCTGCATACCATTCCCCGTCGCGGTGATAATGCAGAAATGGCGATTATTGAATTAGTTTAAGTTCAAGGGAACAGGGAACAGGGAACAGGGAACAGGAAATAGGGAAGATATCAATTAAGCATTATAGAACTATTGCCTATTGCCTATTGCCTTTTGCCTTTTGCCTTTTAGCAAAACCAGTATGTTAGAAAGCCGCCAGCCAACACCAACTTATCGAGTAGCCTTGGTCATTCAGTATCTAGGTACTAACTTTCATGGCTGGCAACGGCAAAAGGCGCAGCGAACAGTCCAAGAAGAGATAGAAACAGCTATAGCTACTGTTCTGGGGTATCATGTGACACTCCACGGCGCAGGGCGAACCGATGCCGGAGTTCACGCAGCTGCTCAAGTAGCCCATTTTGATGCGACAGGTTTAATTCCCGCGCACAAGTGGGCAAAAGTTCTGAACAGTTATCTACCCCCGGATATATTAATCAGGGCTTCGGCGGTTGTAAATGATCGTTGGCACTCTCGCTTTAGTGCAGTGTTTCGACGGTATAGATACACAATCCATACTGAAGCTCTACCAAACTTGTTTGTGAACTCCTTCAGTTGGCATTATTATTATGCTCCCTTGGATGAATCTGTAATTGAAGCTGCCCTTAAACCACTGCTGGGAAAACATCATTTAGCGGCTTTTCATCGTGCAGGATCAGCGCGATCGCATTCCTGGGTAGAAGTACAAGCAGCAGAATGTCATCGAAAAGGTCCATTTATCCATATTGAAATTCAGGCAAATGGATTTTTGTATGGCATGGTGCGGCTGTTAGTAGGGATGCTGGTAGAAGTAGGTTCTGGAGTGCGATCGCTCGATAATTTCACTGACATCTGGAAACAAGAACGCCGGGAAAAAGTGAAATATGCCGCACCACCCCAGGGCCTATGCTTGTTAAGAGTAGGGTATCCAGATTTTCCGTTTCCCCCGGAAATTTGGTACGACACCCTACCATATTTAGTGTTTGGTCATGATGGAAAGGTGACAGGTGACAGGGAACAGGGAACAGTGGAGAATAACCACTGACAACCAAAGACTGACAACTGACAACCAGCAACTGACCAAGAACAAAAACAAAGGAAAAATAACAATGAGTAGTAAAACTTACGTTCCTCCTCAAGCATCCCTTGAGCGAGATTGGTACATAGTAGATGCCACCGATAAACGCCTTGGCCGACTAGCCAGCGAAATTGCTATGGTTTTAAGAGGCAAAAGAAAAGTCGAATACACACCTCACTTAGACACAGGTGATTTCGTTGTTGTCATCAACGCCGAAAAAGTGGCAGTTACAGGTAAAAAGCGTACCCAAAAAGTTTACCGTCGCCATTCCGGTCGTCCCGGCGGGATGAAAACAGAAACCTTTGCTAAACTGCAACAACGCCTACCAGAACGGATTTTAGAACAAGCCGTTAAAGGTATGTTGCCTAAAAATAGCTTGGGTAGGCAATTATTCACAAAATTGAAAGTCTACGCTGGTCCTACCCATCCTCACGCAGCGCAACAACCAAAAGAACTAATTATTAATACAATTCCTGGAGAAAACTAATGCAAGTAGCAGAAGCTAACAGCGGTCGCGCCGTTTACTGGGGTACTGGCCGTCGTAAATCAGCAGTAGCAAGAGTCCGCCTAGTTCCAGGCGAAGGTAAATTTGTAGTCAACGGCAAAGATGGAGAATTATACTTCCAATTCAATGCCAACTACTTAGGAGCCATTAAAGCGCCCTTAGAAACTTTGGGACTAGAAAGCGAATACGACATTTTGGTGAAAGCCGAAGGTGGTGGTTTGACAGGACAAGCAGATTCCATTCGTTTGGGAGTTGCTCGTGCTTTATGTCAGCTAGACCCTGATAATCGCTCACCTTTGAAAACCGAAGGCTATTTAACTCGTGACCCACGAGCTAAAGAACGGAAAAAATACGGTTTACACAAAGCCCGGAAAGCTCCTCAATACTCCAAACGGTAAGGCAGGAGGCAGAGAGCAATGCGGTCTTGGGCTTTGCCCAAGTGGAGCAATTGCGGAGAGGCAGGAGACAGGAGTTATTCTCAATTTTCCCCAGTCCCCAGTCCCCAATCCCCAGTCCCCAATCCTAGTTATAATTCTGATAGAAAAACACCACAAAAGGAACAATGGCTAAATCTGATATTCATCCCCAGTGGTATCCAGAGGCAAAAGTCTACTGCAACGGTCAAGTTGTGATGACTATTGGTTCTACCAAACCCGAATTACACGTAGATGTTTGGTCTGGAAACCACCCATTTTACACAGGCACTCAGAAAATTATTGACGCTGAGGGTCGAGTTGAACGCTTTCTCCGCAAATATGGTATGTCCAGCGAGCAGGGCGACAAAAACAAAAAGTAGCTGGTTGGCTGTAGCTTTTAACGACGACCCTGCATTGATGTAGGGTCGCTTGTCATTTAATGCAGTAGCCACACTTGTTATTTTTTAGGAGCAATCGCACGCGTCATGGCTGAATCATACCTGCTGGAGAAACTTAAATCTGTTGAACAAACTTTTCATGAATTAACTCGTCGCCTGGGCGACCCTGATACGACTAAAAACCCTGATGAGTATCAAAAAATAGCCAAGTCTCGTTCTTCTTTGGAAGAAGTAGTTAATACTTACGAAACTTGGAAAACCGCTCAAGAAGAATTAATAGGGGCGCGTCAGGTACTTAAAGAGGCAAATGGTGATCCAGAGTTGCAAGAAATGGCAGCTTTGGAAGTAAATGAACTGGAAGAAAAGATAGAACACCTAGAAAGTCGTTTGAAGGTGTTGCTGCTACCCCGTGACCCCAATGATGATAAAAACATCATGTTGGAAATTCGCGCTGGGACTGGTGGTGATGAAGCGAGTATTTGGGCTGGTGATTTGCTACGGATGTATTCCCGCTATGCTGATACTCAAGGCTGGAGAGTGAAGCTAGTCAGCGAGTCGCTGGGTGATATGGGCGGCTTCAAAGAAGTGATTTTAGAAATTCAAGGCGACAGCGTTTACAGTAAGCTGAAGTTTGAAGCTGGTGTACATCGTGTGCAGCGCGTCCCTGCTACAGAAGCTGGGGGAAGAGTTCACACTTCTACAGCTACCATCGCTATTATGCCGGAAGTGGATGAAGTAGAAATTCATATTGACCCGAAAGATATTGAAATGAGTACAGCCCGTTCTGGTGGTGCTGGTGGACAAAACGTTAACAAGGTAGAAACAGCCGCTGACTTGTTCCACAAACCGACTGGAATCAGAATTTTTTGTACTGAAGAACGGAGTCAGTTGCAGAACAAGGAACGGGCGATGCAAATTTTGCGGGCGAAACTCTATGAAATGAAGTTAAGGGAACAACAAGAAGCTGTCACTTCCATGAGGCGATCGCAAGTAGGTACAGGTTCCCGTTCTGAAAAAATTCGCACCTACAATTATAAAGATAGCCGGGTAACTGACCACCGTTTAGGTCAAAATTTCACTCTTAACCCTGTCTTGGAAGGTGATTTAGAAACTTTAGTTCAATCTTGTATTTCTCAGGATCAACAGGAACGTTTAGCAGAATTAGCTGCTTCTAATAACTAATTTTCACTTTTAAATATCCTATAAATCCGCTTATTTTACTGTTAATTTTAACACTACTAATAGGCGGTTTTCTCATCAGCTAAAACGCACCTAATTTAAATATTTGGGCCGGCAGGATGCCCACCCCACAAGTTGTCAGCTTATTTTGTCAGAATCAGGATATCCAGGATAAAAGGATTTTCAGGATTGAGATTGACCTTTTTTTAAATCATTAATCCCACCAATAAGCAATAACTACACCATCTCGCTGTTCCCAAAGTGACTCACCTTCCAAACCACCTTGTAACCTCATTTGTAACCTGCGCTGAAGACGCAAACCATATTCTTCATTATTACCATCAGTAATATCCACTGAATCTGCACGCCACTTTTTACCCAAATCCAAAAGCTGAGAAACTATAGTATCTTGGTTTTCTGTTAATATGTAGAGAGTATCCGCAGGATAAGGAATAAAGTGAATTATACTTGATTCTGGCATGGGGCGATAATTTGCCATTGCTAATAAAGTATCCACCAAACCACCAAAACTTAAACCATGTTCATCGGGTGCAAAAATCGGTTTTGTAAATAAAAAACTCGCCCATAAATGGGCATTTTGAATAAGATCCTGAATAACTTCTTCCCCGTTAAATTGATTAAAGCGACGTTGCCATACTAAGGCTGCAAAAAGTTCCTGGGGACTGTATTCTTGAGCTAAGGTTTGAATTTTAGAGAGGTTTAACATAATATCATTAATTAGTCATTTCCTTTAAGGCTAAATTAATTATTTCCTCACTTACTCCGTGACGTTTCAAATTTTCAATAAAATCAGCTATTCCCTGATTACGACTTTCTAAATAATATAAAATTGCGGCGATGGGAGATGGAGGATCTATAGGATAATGTTTTTGTTCATAAACTTCTACTAAAGTTGTTAAAATATCTAATTTTTCATATTCCGGTGTATTTGGTTCAGCCTCAAAAATCTGTTCAATTTCTTTTAATGCTTGTTGATAATCCGTTTCATTTTTAATCGTTTTCAAGTTCATAATATTAAACCTCCTTAAATAATTGTAGCATCTATTTTGTTATATTCTTGGTGAGTGCCAATAAAGCGAATAAAAATAATGCCAATGTCATAACGAACATGGACGATTAAACGATAATTGTTACCTTTAATATTAAAAACTACACGATTATTGGCGATAATACTGGCATTAGCATATATTTCTTTAATATCTGATGGACTTTGCCAATTAGCACGAGCCGCATCATCAAACCATGCTTTTAAAGGTTGTTCTGTATCAGGATGTTTTTCCCAATATTCTCTTAGTGTACTTCTAGCAATGATTCTCATGATAATATTGTTTTTTTAGAAAGATATTTAAGAGTGATAATTAATTGATAGGGTATTTGTAGTTGGTGTATAAGATAATAACAAAAAAAGCGATACCTTTGGTAAGCTACCGCTAAAAATCTTTATTGTGGTTACAGACTGCTTATTTGTTAGCTGACCTACCCACCATGAAATGAATTATGGCTTACGCCACGCTACGCTATCATGGCTAATAGTCAAAGTTTACTCAAGTAAACTATAAATTTATGGGTATTTTTAGTCATCTAAAGATGACTTTTCCTATTAGACTGGGAATTAATTCCCAGTCGGGTTATTGGTTTTACGTTAAGTTGACACCAATAGTAATTTACCGGAATTTATGTTAATTCTTGATGAAGAGGGTTTTTTGTGAGAATCAGGATATCCAGGATGAAAGGATTAACAAGATATTTTTAACAAAATCTGCGTTTATCTGCGTTCATCTGCGTTCAATTATTCTGATTCTGTACTGAAAGCGATTTACCGGAATTTATGTTAATTCTTGATGAAGAGGATTTTGATCTTTTTGTCAGAATCAGGATATCCAGGATGAAAGGATGAACAGGATTAAGATTGACAATATTTTTTTACTCATCCTGTAAGTAAATCATTAAATGTGAGAACCAGGATTAATAAGATTATAGAGAATTTAGAGGATAAATAAAAAATTAACATAATTGATTATGTATTTTCTAACTATCCTGTAAATCCTCAAATCCTGTAAATCCTGATTCAAACAATCTACGCTTCAATTACAACTCGTAAATTCCCCCTTTTATTCGCAACTCTACAGGAAGTCGTACTACCCACTCGCTCAAATTCTAAATCAAGAATCGTCGCACCAACACGCAAATTATGCAACGATAAACGATTAATTGATTCCGGCAAAGCAGGGTCAATAATTCGTAAACAATTATTCTGTGCATCTGGGACTAAATTCACCATCATTTGCAACAATTGAAAAATACTACCTGTAGCCCAAGCTTGCGGACTACAAGCAACAGGATATTGAACAGGTGCATTATCCCCATTCATTTCATAACCACAAAATAATTCCGGTGGACGTTGATAAGACTGCTGAGAAGTCATATTAAACAAACCTTGAAATAATTCCAAAGCTTGATCAATTAAACCCAAAGAACGCAATCCCATCGCAATTAAAGAATTATCATGTGGCCACACTGAACCAATGTGATAACCCATTGGATTATAAGCAGGTGACAAACTACTTAAAGTTCTAATTCCCCAACCATTAAACATATCAGGCGCTCGCAATCTTTCCGCCACACTGTATGCTTTCTCTGGGGTAAAAATTCCCAAAGATAAACAATGTCCGGGATTA
This sequence comes from Cyanobacteriota bacterium, assembly GCA_046045965.1. Lineage (GTDB taxonomy): Bacteria > Cyanobacteriota > Cyanobacteriia > Cyanobacteriales > Nostocaceae > RDYJ01. The sequence continues at coordinate 74,264 of JBJOKS010000024.1, forward strand.
GAACTAATACTATCTACTTGATTTCCTTCCCCATCTAAAGCTAAAGCACAAAAATCTTGATCTTCTATCCAAAAATCTTTGTTAAATCTAACTCTGAGATTTTTAGCTTCTTCTAACCAAGTTTCCGCTAAATCTAGCCGCTTTTTCATCTTCGCTATTTCTGCTAATTTGATTTTTGCAGCATAGACATAAGCTTGCACTTCACAAAGAGCGATCGCCCCTTGGGCTAACTCACCTTTTCTATTAACAATACAATCGCCAGAGTCTTTCCAACCTTGGTTAACTAAACCACCTTTTGATTTACGATTATAGCTAAGATAGCCTGTTTCTTGAATATTTCTATCAATCCAGTCCATTGCGGATAAAGCATTTCTCCACAGTGTTTCTAGTGTTTCTTGATCATGAGTCCAGGCATAGTAATCAGCATACAACATCAACCATAAAGGCGTTGCATCCACTGTTCCATAATAAGGTGTATGGGGAATTTCTTGACACCTTGCTAATTCTCCAAACCGCAATTCATGTAATATTTTCCCTGGTTCTTCTTCCCGCCAATCATCTTCTTTTTTACCTTGATATTCTGCCAAGATCATTAAAGTTTCTTTAGCGATTTGGGGATTTAACATCAAAGTTTGGGAAGCAGTAATAATAGAATCCCTGCCAAACAAAGTAGAAAACCAAGGAACACCAGCAGAAACGGTTTTATTTTTGCCAAAAGATTGGCGTAATAAATACAAATCTTGTTCTGCTCTTTCAACCACACGATTGAAAAAACTTTTATCTGAGTGAATGCGGGTAATTTGTTGTACCCAGTTCTGCTCCTCCATTAATTCAGAAGCTTTTGCTTGTGCCAAAGTTGTGGCAGCATTGACATTAGAAATCGGTTGATTATTGGTTAAACTCTGCAACCGATAACCGAGTTTTTTAGTTTCGTGAGAAGCTAATTCTAAACGCCAAATTGCAGTATAACCTTGAAAATGATCTGGTAGTTGGTGTTGGAATTGTATCCGGGATTCCATCACCGCACCATCTAAACCTTGATAAGCAAGGCTGAGGTTTTCTGAACAGTTTTTTAGTTCTGCTAAACGTAATAATATACCGCGTTTTTTTCGGTGATGACCCCGGACTTCAAATAAATCCGCAAAGTCAGCATCAAAGCTGAGGCTAATTTCAAAAGTAATACTGTTGGTACTGTAGTTAGCAACTTCTATTTCTTCAAATAATGCCCCATTAAGCACTATTTCCCGACGAATGCCAATAGTATCAGCATTTAAGTGATCATCAATTTTGGGGTTAGTGCATAAAACAGAGAGCGCAAAACCTTTATCCGCAGTGCTGCTTAATAAAACAGGCGATCGCCCATTAATTTGTAACTCTAAACGACTCAAAAATCGCGTATCAGCACAAAACAAACCCACACTAGGATTCTCATCAGTCAGGGAACAACCGGAAATGTTCCCCATTGTATCTGTCACCAAAAATAAATCATCATCTTTAACCGTTAAAGTGGGCTGTGGTCTTTCACTGACAACACAAGGCCATTCTGGAATAGATAATTTTTCTGCGGGAATAAAAGTTCTACCATCAAGGACGATTTTATCGGCAGTCGTTAATAAATCCAGTGTCATGAGAAGTAGAGTGTGGTGTGTGAGGAACGTAGGGGAGGTAGGGGAAGCAGGGGAAGCAGGGGAAGCAGGGGAAGCAGGGGAAGTAATGGGGGGTAAATAACCCAACCCAGTCACCAATCACCAATCACCAGTCACCAGTCCCCAGTCACCAATAAATCTATACCTTTTACATCTGAAGTCAAGGCTGAAAACTGAGGATTTTCAAGGGTTTTATTCTTTGAGCAGCATTGAGAGATACTAGACCTGGGAAATACTCATAAATATGTTTAGTCAATGTTTAGTTAAAAAATTTTTGAGTTTTGTCAATGGTCAACAGTCACCAAACTTACAGAGGTAGTTTTTGGGTTAATATCTGGACAGGTGCTTTTCAAAGGTCTAGATTGGGCGTTTAAAGATATTCATGAGCATTTCGACTTCTGTGCTGAGTGATTTGCTACAGTCACTACCCTACTTGCGGACTCAGTTGTATTTCAAGGCTTCCCTAACTGCGCTCTCCCATGCAATGGAAGATCAGGTTTTGGCGACGACCTTGGATAAGCCGCTTATTATTGCTAGTTTTCAGCGAGAGCGATTTTATCGTCAAGAAGCTCATCGCTATCAACGCCTTGCCGAGAGAAGTGATCAAATATACGTATTATCTGCACCAGAAACAGAGTTTGCTAATAGTTCGGATGACTATGAAAAGGTGGCTTTTGAACCGGATGATGCTTTAAGTAAAGAATGGCATTTAGTTGTAATCGCGGATAATTATGCCACTTGTTTAGTGTGTCGAGAAAGTGTGAGGTCAATTGTCAAAAATCAGCAGTTACCGGAAATTCCCCCTGGTTTAGACATGGACACAGCGCGGAGATTTGAGGGAATTTGGACTTCTGAGCGAGGAGTCAGTCTCAAGTCCGCAGAATTGATATTAAAAAGAATAGAGGTTTATAGACCCGATTTAACGGGCAAAATTAATCAGGTACGTCAGAGGTTTGGTATCGGTTCAGTACCACTCAAGTCTCAACCAAAATCGCTCGATGAATCTGCTTTAAATATTGATACTGACCCTTTTGTACAGCGATTGGTGACTTACCTGCAAGCTAGTCAATATAAATTGCATAAAGCTTATCGTTCTCTTGCTGCTCAAGCTAGAAAAGAAAAGCTGATCAATTCTATTAGCATGGCAATTAGGCGATCGCTTGATCCTCAAGCAGTTTTGCAAGTAGCTGCTCAAGAATTAGGTCAACATCTAGAAGCTGATCGTTGTTTGATTTATCGCGCTCAAGCTACCGATGCCCAAGCAATAATTGAACATGAGTTTTTAAGTCCTGGTGTGATTTCTGTGCGGGGACAAACCTGGAATTTGGCACAAAATCCTTTATTTCACGAAATTACCCAACTAGGTGAAGGTATATGTATTACTGATACACTTACTGATTATCGCGTTACCAGTTCTACCGCACTTTCTTTAATTGTCAAAAGGTTTACTATTCATTCGTGGTTGATAGAACCTGTATTTTCCCAGGGGCGACTACTGGGAATAGTAGAGTTACATTTTTGTAATTTACCTGCCCATGAATGGCAAGCCGGAGAATTGGATTTAGTTAAGGCGATCGCTACTCAAGTAGGTGCAGCTTTAATTCAAGCAGAAGCTTTTGCTAACTTAGAAGAACTAAATAAACAATTAGAAGCCCTTGACCGTACCCGCAGTAATTTAATTGCTATCACCGGTCATGAACTCCGCACTCCCCTTTCCACCATTCAAGTGTGTTTAGAAAGTCTGGCCAGTGAACCGGATATGCCTTTAGAGTTGCAACAGGTAATGTTAAGTACAGCACTTTCTGATTCAGAAAGAATGCGTAAACTGGTGCAAGATTTCCTCACCCTTTCTAATTTAGAAAGCGGTCGTGTAGAATGGCATCCCGAATCTTTAACTTTACAGGAATGTGTAGATTTAGCCCTTAGTCGTCTACGTACACGCTCCGCATCGGAAAAACCGCCAACCATCAAAACACAAATTGCTGAAACTTTACCTTTAGTTAGGGCTGATGGTGATTGGCTAGTGGAAGTATTAGCAAAAATTATAGATAATGCTTGTAAATTTACACCCACATCAGGGCAAATAACCATTGAAGCCCGTCAAAATGAAAATTATGAGGTAGAAGTGATTGTAGCTGATACTGGTAGGGGAATTGAACCCAATCGCTTAGAAATAGTATTTGACCGCTTTTATCAAGAAGAGGGAGCTTTGAGGCGGACTGCGGGAGGTACAGGACTGGGTTTAGCCATTTGTAGGCAAATAGTCAACGGTTGGCACGGGAAAATTTGGGCTGAGTCTCAAGGTAAGGATAAAGGAAGTCAGTTTCATTTCACTATTCCCATTGTTCAGAGTAGTCAGGAGGTGGAGAAAATCAAAAGATGAGGAAATAGGGGGGAGTAGGGAAGATGCAGAAAATGTTGGTATTTTTCCTGACTCATCTCACCTATAATTTTTCATGCGATCGTATACTAAACGAGACATTTTTGGAAAAATTTTCTCATCCTGAGCATAAGCTTTGTCATCTCCAAAAATGGCTATAACGATAAATTTATGTTGATCGTCTACTGTTAACACTATTACTATTTTGAATTATTTATGACATTGTGCAATTACATGAAAATTATAAAACTTAACTAATTCTCCTTACAGTGTTAATGTCTGATAGCTTCAGTTTTCCATTTTCCAGTCGTAAAATATAACGAATCAAGGTAGTATCAAGTCTTGAATTTTCTTTAACTACTTTGCCATTTTTTCCATACATAGTTCTCTGTTCAGTAATAATAACCTCAATAACTGCTTCATTATTATATTGTTCAAATCTTTCTACGGAATCAATTCTTTGCAAACCATAGGTATAGTAAAAATTGCGATTACGCAACCATTCTAAAGAGCTTTCTGGTTCTCCATTACTGTTAGGTCCTCTGATCTTATCTCTATATGCTTTACCTGTAGTTAGTTCTGCACCAAGTTGCTGATCATAAGGATATGCAAATAGTCTTCTTTTTGCTTGTAACCATGTATTAACAAAATTCACAGCATCTTGCTGAGAAATTGATTGCACCTCCGGGGTAGGTGTGGGAATTGAAATAGGTGAAGGTGTTGCTGATGATGAAACATTTACTTGATTATAGAAAAAGGTCAAGTTCCACCACGCGGTAATATGGGTCTTGTTCCTTCTCAAGAACTAAATTTTGATTTAAAATCAAAGGTATTAGGAAAAGGTGGTGATAGAAGATTTCACGGAAAGTTTATAGAAGGAGTGCTACACTTTCCAGGTTTTGTAACAGAACATTAACTGAGGTTCAATATGACAAAAATAGAATTAAAAGATCATCCTGTTTGGCAAGATTTAAGTGAGGTTTTAGTAAATCTCAATCCTGATACTCTGATCAGAGAACATTTGAATTTATGTAATTATCAAATATGTGGATATTGGGATGAGAATGATCAATATTATGAAACAGTTAATTTACCTTTTAACATAGAAACCGAATTAGCTAGTAGTTCTCTTGGTGTTACTCGTGAACAAAGATTTATCCAATTAAAATTTGTCATCAAAGGTTTTATTGATAATCATTTACAGGAATCGCAAGATATCGGTGAGGTTATACTTATGTATAATGAAAATTTGGAATTTATTGATGAAACTTGGTATTTAAATCCTAATTTTTTGCAAAATACACTTTTAGATAAAACCTAGACACTTGTTGATAAAATCCCAGTTTACATCCTGTTCATCTTTTAATCCTGGACATCCTGATTCAGACAAATAAAACTTACATTATTAGGGGAACTTAAACCATGCAAAACCACTCTCCAAACCAAACATTACGCGCTGTACTCGCACAACGTCAAGGAAAGGGATTTTCTGAAGTTGAAGCGACAAACATTTTACGTCAACTTCTCCCACAAATTGACTATTTACATCAACAGAATCAAGCACATTGTCAAATTTCCTTAGATACCATTATCCAAAATAATCAGCAGATAATCCTTACAGCAACACCAACAACACAAACAGCAAATCAGATAAATATACAGCAAGATATTTATGATTTGAGTATTGTAATAATTGAATTACTCACGGGTAAGGTAGGTAGTTCATTAAGAAACGCTGATGGTAGTTGGAATTGGCAAGATGATTGTTTTGTGAGTGACCAATTTACAGATGTGATTAATCGGATGATTGGTAATTCTGCACAAGGTAGGTTTAATTATATTAATGAAATTATAGCAGCTTTGGATTTGTATACAGATGTTAAACCTTTAAGTTCTTCCTCAGTTAATCAAGCTGTTAATGGTGAAAATAAAAATCAATCAGCAAATAATTCAATATTTATGGATGTTATAGAAGCCATAAATAATCATTTAAAGAATCAATCAAATTCAAATAACTTACAAATTTACCAAAAAAAATTATATCCCTTATATCCTGATTTTACATTTTTATTCCGTGGCTTGCGTGCTTATAAAATAACATTTATTTTAATTAGTATAGCTGGTTTTATTTTATTTCAAAGTTACGACAACCCAAAAAAACAAGAAGAAATAGCTCAAGGAACTATTGAAGTTATAAATATAAAAATAGGGAATTATCAAGTTGCAAACAATCAATTTCCTACTGATATAACTCAAGCATACCCTAGCTTTTTTGCACTAAAGACATAAGAAGAAATGAAATACTACTCTTATAGTATTAAAATTCTCAGTAATACAGCAATCCAAACTATAGCAGTAGCTAAAAAAGATAGATTAAAGAGTTATTCAGGAGGACTTTTTGTGACTAGAGGTCATACAATCATTCCTATAACTATAATCTGTGAAACTCAAAACCCCTCAAAAACCCTACCACCAGCACCTCAATTAGTTAATGATAAGCCAGAGTGCGCTTCCGTAACAATCCAAGTTAAAGTCTCATATTAATCGAATCTCATATTAATTTTGATAAAAAAATATGCTCTCACAACTCACCAAATGGGAAACAAACACCTCCCCATCCGTCGCCATTGAACCCACAGAAACCCAAACCATCGCCGTATTTTGGGGTGCTATAATTCCCGCAATTCCTGATATTATCTCCCTCGAACAGTCCCGCACAGGGATGAGTTATGATACCGCCCTCAATCAACTGCTACAATCACAACAAAGATGGATACAACAACTACATGGAGAAAGTCGTTTTACCCTCTCTTTACGCTTAATTACTAGCGGTGATACAGAACAAGATTTAATCTTTGGTTTAGTGGGTAAAACCGAAGGACAAAACGAAGCGGAAACCATCAACGCTGCCCGTAACTTTTTTAACAAAGTCCGCGATACTTTCCCCAATGGCTACCCTCTCCAACCTTGTCAAAATGCCGAAGAATTAGCTTTACTGCGTTTACCTTTTTTACCTTCACCCCAAGGACAAATAGGAGAATTTCGCCGCACTGTTACCAAATTACAAACTATTACCAGTGCAGATATTCCCGATGCTTTTGGTGTGCGTATAGACCCTTGGTGTGCTAATAATTCCAACAATGACTATTAGCGTCATGTCTGAGTCTGCTTTACCTCAGTCTGTTATTGCCGCATTTCAAACCGCTATTGATGGTAAACCCCAAACCGAAACCCAACTGCGGGGAAGTGGAGAAGTAGTTAAAGCCGAAACAGAAGCGCAAAAAATGGCAGTTTATCAAAATTGGGTTGACTTAACTGTACACCGTTGGGCAAATAGTTATGATTTAAGTCGCTTACCTTGGCTATTTAGTCCTGAAGAAGTCCATAGTGTTTTTCGTCTCCCCATTGCTGATAGAAACGGTGTGTGGGGTTTACCTTCCGCACCAGGTGCTAAAGATGCCCGTCGTCCGCAAAACGTCAGCACCACACCGTCAGAAATTCGCCTTGGTTCACTGGAATTAAGCAAAAAACAATTAACACAACATTTATTAATTTGTGGTGTTCCTGGAAGTGGAAAAACCAATACATCTTTATATTTATTAGAAACATTATGGCGGGAACATCGTATTCCCTGGATGGTGTTAGAACCTGCAAAAACCGAATATCGCGGACTGCGTTCTGTTGCTAGTTTAACCAATGATTTATTAATATTTACTTTGGGAGATGAACGGGTAGCACCGTTTAGATTTAATCCTTTTGAAGTTCCCCCAACCATCAATTTAGATAGTCATTTAGGGGCATTGATAGATTTATTTTCTGTGTCTATGAGTATGTGGGGACCTTTGCCGAATGTGGTAGAACAATTAATCCAAGAGGCATATAAACGCAAAGGCTTTACGATTTTAGGTGATAACAGTAAATTGAGTCCGCCCCAATTCTCGGATTTAATCAATTTAATTCCTGAAATTGTTCCCAAACTCGGTTATAAAAAAGAAACCACTGATGAAATTACGGCGGCTTTATCAGTGCGGTTAAATAAATTCTGTCGTGGTGCTTTGGGGAGAATGTTAAATACTACTCACTCAGTACCTTTTGATGAATTAATGCAGCGTCCGGTAATTTTGGAAATTAGCCAAATTACCAATACCGATGACCGCGCTTTTATTATGGGTTTAATTCTCAATCGTTGTTATCAACATTGGACAGCGAGAAGACATCAAGCAACGGGAGAATTAAAACATTTACTATTAATTGAAGAAGCACATAATTTATTAGGAGATGTAGCTGAATCAAGTAATCAAGAACAAGCAAATCCCAAAGGTAAAGCCGTGAAAAACTTCGCCAATATGTTATCAGAAGTGCGGGGTTTTGGTCAAGGAATCGCGGTAGCTGAACAAAATCCTAATGGTTTGGTGACAGATGTAATGGTGAATACGAATATTAAATTAGCCCATCGCGTTGTAGAAGCGAAAAATAGAGAAGCTTTAAGTCGTTCCATGTTATTAACTCCCCAACAAGAAAAATCTTTAGCTTCTTTAGGAACTGGGCAAATGTTATATTATATTGGCGGAAATGCCGAACCCAGTATTACTAATGCTCCTAATTTTAAAGATAATACTGTTAATGGTTTTAATCCCCGGTTAACAGATGCAGAAATTCAAAGTTTCTTTCAAAGAAGTTTTCAAGCAAAATATCCTCAACTCTACGCTTTACCTTTAGGTTGTCCCACAAGCCCATTATTAGCCCATTGTTTAGAACAGGGTGCAGATATAGTACAGATACTTTCTGAACATCCCGAATATAAGATTTTGAAACCTAACATAATTTTACAATTATTAGCCGCTCCCTTTGGCACACCTGTGTTAGATTTGGTTAAGCCAGTATTAGGTAAAATTTTAGTTAGTAGGGGAGTTAATCATTTACAAGTTGAGCAAATTCAAGGAATTTTAAATAGTGCCATTTCTTTGTTAGCATTGGAAGCGGTGCAGGAAAAGGGAAAGGTACATGGTTGGTTAGGTAAAGATGTGGAATTTGCTCATGGTTTGTTGATGAAGGCTATTTTAAATCCTGGAGGTGAAGTATTAAATCAATGGGTGAGTATTTGTCAAATTCCTAATCATTTATTGCAGTTGGGTTTACCGCATCCTGAGTATGGTAAACATGAGTTTGCGGGGGTGTTTAGGTATGAAGCAAATATTTTAAGAAATAAAAAAGAAGAGTTTTTCCAGTATTTAAGCAAATCACAAACAACACCAGGAAAGAGTTTAGAAGATTGGATTTCTCAATCTTTACCATTTTTATTTCCAGTTTTATCATCGCAGTTAAGAAAGTCTTTATTTGTTGGTACTGCAATTGAGATAACTGAAGGTAAGCCAAAGTTTTTAAGTCAGTTTATTGGTTGAAAACTTAGAGAAAATAGGAGAATTAAATTATGAGTAATAATGCACAAAAAGTAGCAGCCGTGGTAGCTGGAATTGGTATATTAAATGGTGTTTTAGAATCTCCAACTGTTCAACAAGCAATACCTACTAATGAACCTAGTTCTTCTCAGGTGCAAACTACAGAAGCAAAGTGCGATCCTCTTGCTGACAAATCAAAAGAACCATCAGATGAAGAGAAATATGGTATTCCCTCAGAGGAAATGCAGCAGCTTGGAGATTCACACGATAAAAGCAACGACGAGAAAAGAGAGCAAGCTGAAAAAGATGCTAATGCACTTAATCAACCTACTATATCAGGATCACCGCCTGAATTAACTTCTTGTCTAGTACCATCAGAAGATAAGTATGCTCAATTACAAGAACCCATAACAGCAAGTGGAGTAACTGATCCTGAATTGAGAGTAAACACTCCAATTCCTGAGCAAACTTTCCCTAAACCTGATATCGCTAGTCTGAGTCAAAAACCTGAAACTCATAGCTATAATATTGATTTAGCATCACAGCCAGCAACAAATAGTAATGCAGAATTAGCTAATCAATTACGAGGTGAAACATCTTCTCCTTATGGTCAAAGTGAACCTCAAGAATCAATACCTGAATCTAATAGTAACGAGGAATTAGCTAATCAATTGCGAGGTGAAACATCTTCTCCTTATGGTCAAAGTGAACCTCAAGAGGCAAATAGTGATAGTGGAAATATAGCGTAGGTGAAAAATATCACTGATAGGGGCATTACATTACTATGCTTATACATTGTTTAATAATCAGATCAAATGGTTTTTGATGCAACATTGATAAGGATAGGTTACGCGGGAGCTAACATACCCTATTCTCTGTCACCAATCACCAATTTCCTGCCCAATCACTAAAAACTGTTACAGTCTATAACGCGATCGCAACATAAGGTGGGTTACGGTGTTAGTATGCCCTAAAAACGTTGAGAGAAAACCTTAACCTTATGGCAACTCTAACTGGACAAACTCCCCTCTTCGGCGGTAGCACTGGCGGTCTACTTAAAAAAGCAGAAGTAGAAGAAAAGTACGCTATCACCTGGACTGCCAAAGAAGAAAAAGTGTTTGAAATGCCCACTGGCGGTGCTGCTACAATGCGTAAAGGCGAAAACTTGCTGTACTTAGCTCGTAAAGAGTATGGCATCGCTTTAGGCGCTCAACTCCGCAAATTCAAAATTACTGACTACAAAATTTACCGGATTTTACCAAGCGGTGAAACCACTTTCATTCACCCTGCTGATGGTGTGTTCCCTGAAAAGGTAAATGAAGGTCGTCAAATGGTGCGCCACGTACCCCGCAGAATTGGTCAAAACCCCAGTCCTGCACAACTCAAGTTCAGTGGTAAAGCTACCCACGACGCATAAGGTCTAGGTACTAGGGATTGGTGACTGGGGACTGGGGACTGGGAATTGTAGATAATGACAAATACTGATAATTTATCATTCATCTTCTATAATCATCCTCACACCCAATCACCAATCCCCCTTAATTACTGGGTTATTTATCCGCCTGTTCCTAATTTTTAATTTTTAATTTTTAATTTTTAATTGTTTATGATTTTCCCCGATTTCCAACAATTTACAAAACTCGCTCAACAAGGTAATTTTGTTCCTGTTTATCAAGAATGGGTAGCAGATTTAGATACTCCTGTTTCCGCTTGGTACAAGGTTTGTGCAGGTCAACCTTATAGCTTTTTGCTAGAGTCGGTGGAAGGTGGGGAAAAAGTAGGCAGATATAGTTTATTAGGTTGTAACCCGCTTTGGATTTTAGAAGCAAGAGGAGATAAAACCACCCAAACCCATCGAGATGGTTCACAAAAAGTTTTTACAGGTGATCCATTTAATGTCTTAGCAGAATGTTTAGCACCTTATCACCCCGTAAAATTACCACAACTACCTTCAGGAATTGGCGGTTTATTCGGGTTTTGGGGCTATGAGTTAATAAATTGGATTGAACCTCGTGTGCCAATTCATTCCCAAGATGAGCGTAATATCCCTGATGGGTTATGGATGCAGGTAGATCATTTATTGATATTTGATCAGGTAAAACGCAAAATTTGGGCGATCGCCTACGCTGATTTAAGGAATAATGAAAATTTAGAAATTGCCTATCAAAAAGCGTGCGATCGCATTCAAGAAATGGTGAGTAAATTATCCTTACCCATATCACCAGAAAACACTAAATTACCTTGGACATCACCCCAAAATAAACCCAAAGCAGGAATAGAAGAATACACCAGCAATTTTACTAAAAAAGAATTTTGCGCCAGTGTAGAAAAAGCCAAGGAATATATTAAAGCCGGCGATATTTTTCAAGTTGTCATTTCTCAAAGATTATCCACAGAATATCAAGGCGATCCTTTTGCTTTATATCGTTCCCTACGCCAAATTAACCCCTCACCTTACATGGCTTTTTTTAACTTCCAAGACTGGCAAATTATCGGATCTAGTCCTGAAGTGATGGTGAAAGCAGAACGAGATGAAGAAGGGGGAATTATTGCCACAGTTCGACCAATTGCCGGCACAAGACCGAGAGGAAAAACCACCAAAGAAGATGAAGCTTTAGCCGCAGATTTATTACAAGATCCTAAAGAAATTGCCGAACACGTGATGTTAGTAGATTTAGGACGTAATGATTTAGGAAGAGTCTGCAAAAGTGGCACAGTTAAAGTTGACGAATTAATGGTAATTGAACTTTACTCTCATGTCATGCACATTGTTAGTAATGTAGTTGGTAAATTAGCAGAAAATAAGACAGCTTGGGATTTATTGAAAGCGTGTTTTCCTGCGGGAACAGTTAGCGGTGCGCCGAAAATTCGCGCAATGGAAATTATTAATGAACTAGAACCAACCAGGAGAGGTGTATATTCTGGGGTCTATGGATATTATGACTTTGAAGGACAGTTAAATAGTGCGATCGCCATTAGAACAATGGTATTAAATAATAATATCGTCACCGTTCAAGCTGGTGCAGGTTTAGTTGCAGACTCAGAACCAGAAAAAGAATATGAAGAAACATTAAATAAAGCCAGAGGTTTATTAGAAGCAATTAGATGTTTAAGATAAGTTCTGTTAGTTAAAAACTGCTGGTTAAAAAGAGGGAATAATTAAAACAAAATAATGCACACAGATACCATATTTTACCAAATATTCCTGACATTCCACACCCTATTATTTGAAATTCTGGGTGAACCAACAGAAAATGCCAAAGATTATCAATTCACCTCAGTAGAAGTGAAAGAAAAAGCATTTAGATTTGATGGGATTTTTCAGACAGAGAATGTAGAAAAACCCATCTATTTTGTGGAAGTTCAATTTCAACCAAAACCGGATTTTTACTGGGAATTAATAGCAGAAATAAACATTTATCTCAATCAATTTAAACCTGTGCAAGATTGGCAAGCAATAGCGTTATTTGCAAAACGGAGTTTAGACGTAGGAGAACTAACAGCTTATCAACAAGAGTTTATTAATAGTGGCAGAATTAAAAGAATTTATTTAGATGAACTACCACCAGGTTCAATAGGGATGGGGTTAATAGAGTTAATCGTGAGTAAAGAAGCACAAGCACCAGAATTAGTGAAAAACCTCATGGAAAGAACAAAAACAGAAATTGAGGATGACAGCAAAAAACAAAGTATTATAGAATTATTAGAGACTGTTTTATTGTCAAAGTTTTCACAATTAAGCCGTCAGGAGATAGAAGCAATGTTTTTAGTCAGTGATATTAAGCAAACAAGAGTCTATCAAGAAGCAAAGCAAGAAGGTAAACAAGAAGGTAAACAGGAAGGTAGACAAGAAGGTAGACAAGAAGGTAGAAAAGATGAAGCAATCAACTTACTATTAAGAATGTTATCTAAGCGGTTTGGAAAGTTGAGTGATATTTACATTCAAAATCTCAATAGTTTGAACATAGAACAACTGGAAAAATTAGGAGAATCATTATTAGATTTTACTGATATTAATGATTTGGAAATATGGTTACAGTCTGAGATGGATCAGTAATAAATTGTCAGCCAATATTCTATACCGTTCAAGTTGGTGCAGGTTTAGTTGCAGACTCCGAACCAGAAAAAGAATATGAGGAGACGTTAAATAAAAGTCAAGATTGGAGCTAAACTGATGATACAAGCTATTAGTAGACCTTCAACATTGCTGGGTAAAATTAAAGTTGAAAAAGTAGATGAATTCAACTTATTCAAATTTAGTGATGAACTCCAGAACCGAATGGAAGAACTGTTAGATAGAAAAAAAGCTGACTTGCTGACTTCAGAGGAAGTTATAGAACTAGAAGCTATTGGAGAATTGGACAGAATTTTCACTCACATTAATGCAATGTTAGTAGCTCAAATATGAATATTAATGATAGTACCTATGAAACCACAAAATTATTAGAAAGCTTTCTAGTTGATAATGAAGACTTAGACAAACTAGAAGTAAAATTAGCTGAGTTCAATATTTTTGAAGCTATTGGTGTAGTCAGACAAGAAATTAAGCATTCACATTTTTTAGCATTTCTGTTAGATCCATATCAAAATCATAGACTTGATGATATGTTTCTCAAGCAATTTCTGAAGCAAGTGCTTTTACAAACGGATAACCCTACAGATTCAAATGATGCAAAAATTAATCCTGTTGATATAGATATAGCTGATTTTAAAGATGCGGAAGTTAGACGCGAGTGGCAAAATATTGATATTCTCATCCATTCACCGCGTAATAAATTAGTATGTGCTATAGAAAATAAAATTGATTCTGGAGAACATTCAAATCAATTAGAAAAATACAAAAATACTATTAACAGCTATTATCAAAATTGTCGAAAAATTTTGATTTATTTAACACCAGCAGGAAATAGACCCTCTGAATCAAATTGGAGAATTTACAACTACTATAAATTAGTAGAATTAATTGATTATATTTGTACACATCACAAATCTAACCTTGGGGCAGATATTTATACATTAATGACCCATTATTCTAAATAAATTAGGAGACATATTGTGAGTGATTCGGAAATAGCAAAACTCTGTCAGAAAATTTATAGAGAGCATAGACAAGCTCTTGATTTAATATTTGAGCATCGTCCAGATTTACAATCAGAAATAGATGAAAATATTCGTGAATTACTAGATCAAGGTATTGACTCTCGCGAAATCTTTATAACTTATAAGGACAAGGGACATACAGATTTTTGTCTTAAAGACTGGAAAACTTCTGATTTCAAAGACAAGGAATCACTTAAGTATTCTATTTATTTTAAATTTGCAAATCAACAAAAACCTTTTCCTGATAGTCTTGGAATTATAATGCAAATTGGACCAAATGGAAATCAAAAGATTCGTCAGGCTATATTTAATTTAGCCAAAGAAAATCCAACAATTTTCAAAGAAGCCAAAAAAACAAAACTCACTGGACAGTGGACAACCATTTACAAGAGTAAGGAAATTTTGACAAAGAGAAATTATGAGGATGGTGATATTGAAAATGCAATGAAAAAAATTCAGGATTTTTGGAAGGATTTTATTAAAAATGATTTTGCAGATATAGACCAGATAATTAGCACAAATATAGAGGTAATTTTAAATGATAATTGAATAGTGCGATCAATACTATAAAATTAGAACTTTTCAGTTAATTAATACCCATAACCCCAACTTCTTGAAGAAGTCAGGGATCTCAAACCTACTCTAAACCCTACTTTTTATAAGCATTCATCCAATGCAGTAACAAACCTAAACCCCAACCCAAAAGTGGGAAAATCGCCCAAAAATAACTAGGACTGGTAAACAGATTCAACAGAATTAAAAAGCCATTGACTATCAGAAAAACCATCAAATGTGATTGAAATTCTTGGCGTTTTTGATTATTAGACATTTGCTCTTTTTTCACTTCCACTTCTTTTGTTAACCATTCCTGTTCCGCAGCTTTCAGAGATTCCGAAGAAACCCCTAATTCTGAAGCGATTTCTATTATTTGTTCCCTTGTAAATTCTCCCTGCTGCTTACGTTTAAAAGCAACTTCCAGAATTTGTTGCATTTCTTCTGAACTGTAAGTCATTATCAATACCTAAAAGGGTAAAAAATACTTGCTAGATTTTCTTTTGCAGCGATAGATACACAACCTTAAAAAATATATTTCCCTGTTTTTATCAACTGATTAGAAACACATTAGAAAGATATTTTATAGCTGATAATTAATTAAACCAGTATTTAAAAACACAGTTTTAGCGATAAATCAACAAATCTAGATATTCAAATTTTATCAACATTCTGCCATATCATATTTATTCAATATATGTATCTTCCTTATGTTGAATATATAGAAATAATTTATTTAAGAAAAAATAAGTTTATAGGTAGTGTAAAACTGTGCAAATAGGATACTTTTCAAGGTTAGTAAACTATGTTAGTGAATATTGATATCTACCTTATGGACAATAATCTTTTAAAATTGATGCTTCAAAATAATCCATAAGATAGTTTTAATTTTTATTTGTAAAGTTCTATAAAATAAAAAGAAAAATAAAAAGATTGTCAGTTGTGTATTTAAGAATATCCCGAAAAAAATATGCCTAATTTATCAGGAAAGCACATTTCTTACTGGATTGACTCAACACCCAAAACCAATTTTCCATCCCTCAGCAATAATTTATCTGTAGATGTTGCTATTGTTGGTGCTGGTATCGTAGGAATAACAGCAGCTACATTACTTAAACGTGCAGGTAAAACCGTCGCTATCATAGAATCAAACGCAATATCTACTGGTACAAGTGGTCATACTACAGCCAAAATTACCTCACTTCATCAATTAGTTTATGCTGATTTGATTAAAAATCATGGTGAAGAAAAAGCACATTAATAGGACTTACGCACTGTACAAATTCACCATGATGTGAGTGAACGAGAATCCGTCGTTTCAGGCTTTTGGCGATTAACTTCCGCTCAATAGCGAACTGCTTGCAGCAGCACTTCGCTATCGCTCAAAAATCATCAAAAAATCACGTTAAAATGCCCGAAACCCATACCTCATATTTGGTTGATCCTGTCAATGCGTAAGTCCTAATTAATATAAAGTTAACGCCATCCTAAGTTGGTCTTAATTTCCGCAACATTGATTACTGCTGCAATTAATTTATAGCAAAAACCATCAAAAGGTTCTCCTAAGCTGATCGTTAATGTAAATTTATCAGGTTCAAAATTTTTAAGTTCAAGAATTTCTATCACTTCTTCACAAGAATATAATCCATCTTCAAGATCATCAAGTTTAGATTTCCATACATAATCAGTAATTGGTAAATCATATTTATTTCCATTTAGCCAAAAATTAGCCCTAAATTTTTTCTCATTTTGCTCAGTTTTAATGTACCATTGGAGTTGACGAGGTTTGACCAATGCTAATGAAGACTGAGCAGGAGATTTTTTTAAATCTTCATAATTAACTTTTCGTTCTGAATTTCCTAACAGTTCTTGAGCAGAAGAATGTTTAGCAATTTCTGGATTTAAAAGCTTTCTAGCTTGTTCTAGTGTTGCAGTATCTATAATTTCCCAAGACTTATTTGTTGCTATCACCCAATTTTCAGGTTGATGAAATTTCGGTTCAGGTTGAATACAATGAACTCTAATAATATCAAATAATTCCGGTACTTTACCATTTTTAGTAATGTAATGTTCTGGATATAAAGTCCCATCTTTTTTATTAGAAATAGGCCGCAACCATCCAGAACCATCGGTTTTTATACCCGCAATACAAAGTCCACCATGTTTAGTAGATTTGGCTAAACAAATAATATCAAATATGAACATCTTGTAGTCTCATTAGCACCTTACTTGTTTCAGTAATAGTAAAATGAGAAGATTCTAAAAATGAACAGTAAAACTACTTAACGCTTAAACAAAACATAAAGATAACCATGTCTGGAAATATACTCAAAGATGATGAATTTTAATACTTTTATCTAATTTACCTTGCAAATATTCAGCTACTAACCGACGATGACAGTTATGGGGTTTGAGTTCACTACACAACAAACAACTTTTATCTATCATATCTATAGATAATTTCTTTTCAATTTGTCGTTGTGAAATCAAAAGATTAAATTTTTCCTCATAGACATCCCAGGTAATTTGCTTTTTTTTATAAGCATCTAAAATATCTTGAGTAGGTGCTAAATCAAGAATATGGACATATTCAATATCTGCAATTTTACGCAGAAAATATTGTAAATCTTGCTTTTTTGCAAATCCCGCAAGTTGAGAAACATTATTTAATCTGGTATCAATCACTCTTTTCACACCAGATTTTATCAATGTCTCAAAAAATTGTTCTGCTTTTTTTTGAGTAAACCCAATGGTAAATAAATTCACTTCTTGATTTTCCTTATTCATGTTCATCCTTATTTTCTGTATATGCGACTTTTTCACCATGTAATTGATATGCTTTTTCTACCAACTCCGCACGGGTAAAAGTTTTTTCAATAGTTTGGGTAGACTGCATATCAAACAGAGAAAGTTGTTTTGCAAAACTTTGATTTTCTGGAAGCAACTTATATAAATCGTGTAGTTTTAAAACTCGATTTTCTAAATCTTCATTAGCTTCTAAATCTCCATTTTTATGAATATGATAAATATCCAAACCTGCATTTTTTAAATGAGGGGAAATCAAAATTGCCCGATGACAAACAATGGGGTCTTGTTCTGCACACATTAAACTAATTTGGAATTTTTGTGAACCTTGAATTAAACGATCTAAACCTAATTTAAACGCTTCCGTTGCAGCAATTAAATCATATCTGGCCATCCCATCAACATAACAAATTCTATCACTAGGACGCGCACCCAAATTATCACCCAAAGGAACATAAGCGATATTTACAGTTTTCAATGCAGCTTTTAAATTAGATTGATTAAACTGGGGAAACCTGCGACTATAGGGACTAGAACGGACATCAGCTAAAGCTGTAACATCGTGTTTTTGTAATAGTTCAATAAAAGATTCTATGGTGTGGTTGGAATGTCCAATAGTAAAAGTTTTCATAGAGGTTTTATTAAAATCCTGAAAAATGATTATATCATTTATTTGTCAAATACAGTAAAAAATATCTGCGTCTATCTGCGTTCATCTGCGTTAAATTACTGTTAGCAGAATTACTTAACTAATAATACCAATCAGAATTTTTACCAAAATTGATAAATCTTCAGGAACTCGATAACGTTTTTGGTCTTGAGTTACTTGACGACTGGTGCGGTTATAAACTCCAAAACGCCAATCTTCACCAGTAGTAACCGCACCATAAATAAGATTAGAAGTTGATTTTGTCCATTCATCCAGTGCAATTAATTCTATAGCAAGTTGAGTAAAACCTCTAACTAAATCAGATTGTTTAGCTTCAATCACTAGGAGATTTTGAGGTGAGGGAATATAATAATCTAATGTTCCTTTTAAATAATCATTTACTGCAATAGAATATTCTATATTCAGTCGTTGATTAGTTAAATCACAAACTTCAAATAAAATCGGACCAATTAATGCTTCCCTTCTTGCAGTTTCATTGACTAAATCAATATGAGATAAATTGCGTTGAATTTGACGGTTTAAAAATTCCAAGTTTAAAGTTTCTGAATATTCAGGAAGTGTTAAATTTTTTCTTTCAACAGTACAGTTTAATTCTGCTAAAATGTCATCAAGTGTAAAAGTTAATTCAAAATATCTACTAAAAGTATAAGATTCACCAGGTTTAAGAATGCGACGGGAACTCATAATACAACTTTGGGAAGAGATGATATTGATTGAACAATTATAATTGTATAATAAGAGAAGTGCAGTATATTCATAAATATGAACACAAAACCCTCCCCTAGCGAAAGAGATGAAATTCTCAAATGGTTAAACAAAAACCGTCATCAATTATTGGATTTATATAAAAATCAATATGTTGCTTATAATGCGAATGGGATAATCGCACATAGCGAAAATTTACAAGAAGTTTTAGAATTAGCTAAAGCAGCAAAACAGAATTTTTTAATTTATTTAGTTCCTCATCACACCTCATCTGTACAAATTTTACCAATTTCCAAGTAAGATCGGAAGGTGTAAGATTGATTTTCTGATAATATTTTTATACGAGTCATAATTTGTCTGAATCAGGATGTCCAGGATTTGAGGATTTGCAGGATAAGAACGCAGATAAACGCAGATAAACGCAGATTGTCTGAATCAGGATATCCAGGATTTTAGGATTTACAGGATTTAGACAATATAGTATTATTTAAGCAACCTGTAATGGTTTTTTAGGCAGCATTCTCGGTTCTGGTAATACTTTATTTTCTTCCTTCAACATTTCCACAAAAGTCTCAATTACTTCCTGACCATTTCTAGCAGCTTCCTCATAAGTTCTACCATGTGTATGAAACTCTTGCCAGGGAAACTCAGGTAAGTGAACTAAAAAAAGTTGATCCTCTTCTGACCATTGAATTACCATACTGTAGTGATAGTTCATTCTTCACCTTCCTGATTTTCTGAGTTTTCCAATTCTTTAAGCTTTTTCAGCACCCGTTGAATATTTCTCTCTAAATATAACGGCGCATCATCCCCATCTTTTCCTGGTATGGTTAAAGGTTCTTCTGGTAATAACGGATGTTTCCAATAAGTATGACTTCCTTTACCTCTACCTGGTTGAAGGACATACCCAACTTTTACAACCATTGCTTTCAATTCTCTAATCTTCTTCGGCATTTCCTCTTAGCACCCTGATGGTTTATATTTTATTCTATCCCTGTCAAAAATAGATCAGCAATTTTCAATTATTATTCTACGGATACAATCATAAAACTATAATATTATCATTCCCTAATTACGTCTATGACCACCATCAAAGAACAACTAATTGCAGCCATTGAAAACACTCCAGAACCGATACTGGAACAAACCCTCGACTATCTCGAATATCTCAAAACTAAAACAAATACCTCCACCATCAAATCAACTAATATTTCTGTAGAAGATGGAGAACCAATATTACGCGGATCTAAAGCCAAAGATTTGCTCAAATTTGCTGGAACTTGGCAAGGTGAAGACTTCGAGAAATGTTTTAATAATTCATGTTCTGAAGAAGTTAACCATGATTTAAAGAGTCAAGATATAGTTATAGCAAGAGTAAAGCAAGTAATTTCAGAAGAATTATCAATAGATGTAGAAAATATAAGTTTAGATCACTCCATTTTTTTAGGACAATATCTTAGTACAGGTTTCTTTTCATCATCATCAGATAACTTTGATCTTCCATATAATGATTTGGGTATTGATCAACTAGATGCTGTAGAATTATTAAGGGCTATAGAAGAAAAGTTTAATCTTGAAATTTCTGATGCAGAAGCCGAGATGATCAGGACAGTTCAAGAGCTTGTTAATTTCATTTCATCTAAATTAAATTAAGAGTTATCTAAAAATTACTTCCTCCCTAATTTCAATATCTAAAGCACGTTGAATTTTCAAAATTTTACTAAAACTTGAATTAGCATACATATTAGCTTCATCGCGTTGCACCTGTTGTTCCTTCACATTTAAAAGTTCTGCTAATTGTGCCTGAGTCAAACCGCGAAAAATCCGTGCTTTAATTAAAGCTTCTGGTAATTCTTCCAAAGATTTACATTCTAATTTATGTATTTTTCTATCCTTGAGATTTTCATATTCTTCTACTTGTTCTAACAGTTCTTCTAGTTCACCATTGAGTGACGCTAGATGTGATTTATATCGTAACTGTTCATTTTTATTATCTTCTGGAGGCACTTTTTTTTTCAGATTTTCTATAGCTGATTGAAATTTTTTAATTTGAGCTTTAGTAATCATATATTGACGTTCATTTAAAATCATAGTTAACATCCTTATTTATTAATCTTGGCAAGAATATTACCCAAGCTAGAATAATATTCTTTGGTTAATGTTCTACATATCTATTGCTATAATACCTCTAATATTACCATTTCTATCTTTTTGAAAATATTCTAAAAAAGTATCATAATCATTAGCATAAGTTGAAGCGGGAAATATTTCACCCCCATAAATTCTTTTTTGCAATAATCTTTTATTCCTACCAGCATCTAATAAGTTTATATCTAAATTACTGAGAATTTCAAAATCTACTTTTTCATCTTCCCAACATATATCAAAATCTTTTGGATAAGTTTTCCTACTCACAAAACTACCACCAATATAAATTCGACTACATCCGGCTTGTTTTAATATTTCACTAACTCTTTTCATACCCTCTAAAAGCTGCTGACGGTGTTCATTAAAAGCTAGAACATCTTTTATTTCTTCCCAGCTAGAAAGATGAATACCCGCAGGTAAATTCCCATTTTGCTCGAACTTTGGGATCATTTTTATTTATCCTTTTATTTAAAGTTGACATATCCATATCTCCCTCTACATCTAAGTCATCTAAAAAAATTAATTCTATTATAACACAATTTTTTTGTTGTGTTAACTATAATGGAAAATGTACCCACAAAAAAAGCGGGCTAACCGCTAATGCTTGGTTAACCCGTTCAGCTTTGGGAACGCGCAGAGAAATTCTTATTGCAACACCAACTTAACGTTAGCGTTTTGCAAGCCGCGCTGTTTTACTTCAGCCAAAGTCTTGTTAACGGCATATTTTTGGTTAATAGAGTTGATCAACTCGGTTTGGTTGTGCTTCTTAGCAACGCCCCACAAATCAGCGATTAAATCAAAAGAACCATCGCTATTGCGAGACCAACCTAAATCGTACTCGCCTTCCAATACAGCAACGATGTCGGAACGTACACGCTGACCGTTATAACCACGAACATCAGCTTCAGTCTTTACGCTGATACCCAGGTCGCGCAAAGAAGATTTGAGGATTTCGGCATCGGTGATTTTGGTACGCAGAGTGCTAAAGTGAGACATTTGGGTTTCCTCCAATGAGAAGATTGATGAGAAAAACGACAACGGTTTCTTTTTCAGCGAAGCCGCATTAATTTGGGAAGCGGCTTTTTTCGTAACCTGTTAGCTTTGTAGCTAACCTTTCCCCCCTGACATTGCAGGAGAAAGCTTTTAGAACTCCATCCGCTGATATTCAGCGACAGAGGACGCTGCTGGTCTAGCACGCTGTCTGGCCCAGTCTCTTAAAGCTGTGACCTGTTCTTGCATCGTTCGTGACAGCGGCAAAGTTGCCTTGAGCGCAGCAATAATATCTAATTGGGTGAACTCCCGATCTTGGGCGAAAGCTTCATACATCGCCGCCACTATCGCTTGTTCAATTTCTGCCCCAGAAAAACCGTCTGACATCTTTGCTAGTTGTTCTAGATCAAATCTAGCAATATCTTCTCGTCTTTTAGTCAGATGAATGTTGAAGATATCCTGACGTTCTTCAGGTGTGGGCAGATCCACAAAGAAAATTTCATCAAAGCGACCTTTTCTCAAAAACTCACCCGGTAAGCGTTCTACCCGGTTAGCAGTCGCCATTACGAAAACTGGAGATTTCTTTTCCTGCATCCAGGTCAGGAAAGAACCAAAAATTCTACTTGATGTCCCCCCATCGGAATCACCAGAACCGGAACTACCCGCAAATGATTTATCCAACTCGTCAATAAACAGAATCGTTGGGGAAATTGATTCTGCTGTTTTCAGGGCGTTCCGCAGATTTGCTTCACTTCGACCCACCATTGAGCCATCGTAAACCCGCCCCATATCTAACCGCAAGATTGGTAAACCCCACAGACGGGAAGTAGTTTTGGCAATCAGTGACTTACCACAACCAGGAACACCGAGAATTAACATCCCTTTTGGTTGAGGCAAACCATACTCTCTAGCTCTTTCTGTGAAAGCGTTAGAGCGTTGTTTGAGCCACTTTTTCAACTCCTCCAAACCGCCCACAGCTTCAATAGTTTCATCTTCTTCTATGTATTCTAAGATACCGTTACGGCGAATGAGTTGTTTCTTTTCCGATAAAACTATGCTTACTTCATCTTCCGTCAATCGCCCCGTTGTTACCTGAGCCTTACGATATACTTTCTCAGCTTCATCTTTAGTTAGACCTAAAGCGGCTCTGAGAAGTTTTTCTCTAGCCTCAGTTGTCAACCGTCGTCCACGATGCTGCTCGTGATGGTGAGTTAAAACTTTATTTAACTCTGACATATCCGGCAGTTGGAAGTCAATAACAACAACTTCTTTTTCTAGTTCTATCGGTACTTGCTGCATCGGAGACATCAAAATGATGTTCTTTTGCATTCCCTTAAAACTAGCGATCGCATCCCGAAGCGATCTAGTTGTTGCCGGAGCATCAATAAAAGGATGTAAATCTTTAAGAATAAATATACCGGGTTCTTTCTGCCGAATTATCCACTCAATCGCCGCCTCTGGCGAAACGGTATTGTGTTGAGTTGTACTCCGGGGTTGACCGTACTCCACTATACCGTGAGTTACTGTCCAAACATAAACTCGACGTTGAGGCTTTAACAATTGAGCGATTGTGTAGATTGCTTGCTCTGCCCGTTCTTCCTCGGAGGTCACAAGGTAGATTAAAGGGTATTGAGCTTGAATTAGAATATTGAGCTCTTCTTTCATATCTATCGACCTACTTGAGACCTTATAGAGACAGTACAATCATCGCCGCTGGTAAAGACTACCGAAACTATGAATTGATCCATTCATAATTCCTAACTAGCAGGGAACCAATTCTCCCTCACCCTTGGGGTGGGTTTCTTCTTCTTCCATTTCCTCAATGGACAGATGTTCTTGACCAATTAATCCTGGCTGATTACCCAAAGCTACTAATTCCCCATTCCGCAAAACGAGTGAACTATCACAAGTGGGACAGGAATAAACCCTGTGTGTTTTGCCGTAAGAAGACTCTTCAAATTCTTCTACTAATTCTGAGTTGGTCAGGTAGAAATTGAGCGCCCGTTCTGCAAGGTCAGACATTGGTTCTGAATCTACTGCGGAACGAATCTTTAGCCTTCTGTGCAATTCCGGCGATAAATACAACGTTACCTTTTGCTTAGTTTGCATATGACTATTTAACGGTCTTACCCGGGTATGTAAATAACGTTATCGGTTCTTTGATTTCTTGTCAAGCCAGTAAGACAGTTTGATGGCTATTTTGTTACATTTCTTCATAAAAGGAGCCAGGAGTCAGGAGTCAGGAGTCAGGAGTCAGGAGTCAGGAGTCAGGAGTCAGGAGTCAGGAGTCAGGAGTCAGGAGGAAGAAGAAAAATATCTGTTCCCTGTTCCTATTCGCTGTTCCCTATTCCCTGTTCCTATTCCCTGTAAATAGTAATTTATATTACAATTTATCTAGTCAATAAAACGGGGCAAATAAAGAGTCGAACTCTCTGAATATATGAGGATTAAAGCTGTTCAGACTCTAGCGAAAGTCAATTGGGGTAAAGGGTGTAATTATGTCTACTGCTGCGGTCAAAGCCTGTAATTTGAGGCAAGTAATTGGTCTGCTAGTCTCCGGTGTTAGCACGGCCATAATTTGTGCGGGATGTAGTGCTAATGGGTTCTGGTCTTCCGCACAGA
>JBJOKS010000025.1:0-98187 GCA_046045965.1 Cyanobacteriota bacterium
TTAACTCAGAGGAAAGTGAAAAATGGTTGCGAACAAGCATCATGCTCATATTACCAGATGTAGCTAATTTACCAGGAACTTGGCATCATTGTTTAGTAGCTTTTAGCAAAGATAAATTACCTTTAATTGGTAAAATTCCTGAATTTGAACACATTCATATTTTCTCTGGTTTTACCAGTCCTTTTGTTTTTGTTCCACCTTTAGCACAACGCTTTGCTAAATTTTTATCTACTCAGGAAGATGAAATTATTAATCAATTGGTAATTGGTAATAGGGAATTAGGTTAATAATTTTATCCCTATCTTCCCTGTCATCGTTCAACTATTCCCTGTCTGAACTTATTAGGTTAGCGGCCTCTTGTAAAAGCTGCTTTTGTTCCTCGTGAATTAATTCTAAACGATGGGAAATTTCTGCTAATCTGTGTTTTTTATCTTCAGCAATTATCCTATCTACATTATCTACTTTTGTTAAATTAGAAATAGTATCATCTTTGTGATTCATTGTAATTGCTTGTTTTCCCTTGACTAATTTAGTAAATGATACAAAACTAGCTGTGATTAAAACCTGTAATAACTTGAATGGAGCTTTTAATATTGACCAACTAGCGGTTTCAATTAAACGGACAATTCCTTTAATGATGCTCCAAAGTAAAGCAATGATAAACAAGAAAATAACTACACTGATAATTGGGTGATTAACAGACCAACTGAGTATTTGCGAAAACCGTAAAAATGTTGGGTGTTGTGTCACTAAATTTTCGATATAACTAGTAATAGCATTTTCAATTGCGGCTGATGTGGTATTTTTAACTTCTGTAACTGTTTGCCAGCTATTTTCTAAAGAACCTTGAACCTGATCTAAGGTGTTTGTTACAGTATTAATTGCCTTATCAGTGGTTTCCTCTGCTGTCTCCTTTAAAGACCGCTCAAATTGTTGACCTGATTTCGTCCAGGAGTTAACATTATCTTTCACTGTTTGCCAGCTTTTATCAACAGTTTTAGCCAGGTTTATATTGATGAGAATTTCCATATAGCAAACTTATTTGATTTACGAAAATACAAAGGTGCAGATTCCCAACTTCTTTGAGAAATCAGTAATTTTGTAAATTAGAAAACAGTTTATTGAAGATAAAGCGATTGTGTTGTTAATGGAGGAACTAGGTTGTGATCAAAACTGATTTCTGTTTTTGTTTTTTGCAGCCAATCTTCGATAAGATAGGGTGGCATTGCCTGAGAAAATAAATAGCCTTGTCCATATTTGCAACCAAGCGATCGCAAAACCTGCATCTGTGAAATTGTTTCCACACCTTCAGCAACTACATCTAAACCAAGTGTATCTGCTAAAGTCATAATTGCTTCCACAATGCCTAAATTTTTTTCATCTTCCATGCGCGATATAAAAGAGCGATCAATTTTTAAAATATCAATAGGCAAATCTCGTAAATAAGATAGTGAAGAATAACCAGTACCAAAATCATCAATACAAATTCGAATACCTGCGGCGCGAAACTCCTGTAAACAATTAATAATTGTTGGTGTATTATTCATTAATGTACTTTCTGTAATTTCTAACTTGAGAGTGACATGATGCAAACCCAGATGCTGATATTGATTAATAATGCTAGGAACTACTCCCGGTTCATTCAATTGTACACCTGACACATTTACTGCCAAACTCAGCGGTAGATGATCCAAAAACTGATCTTCCCAAATAGTCAGCTGACGACAAGCTGTTTTTAAAATTGACTCACCCAGGGGAATAATTAACCCAGTTTGTTCTGCTAAAGGAATAAATTTAGCTGGTGAAATCCATCCCTGTTGGGGATGTTTCCAACGAATTAAAGCTTCAAATCCCGCCACTTGATAAATATTTAAGTCCACAATTGGCTGATAAAAAAGTTCTAATTGCTGATCACTGATTGCTTGTCTAAGTTCAGTTTCCATCTGCAATCGCTCTAAAGCTCTAGTCTGCATACTGTTTTTGTAGACAACAGTGGGATATTGTAATCCCTGTTCCTTAGCATTGTAATTGGCAATTTCCGCCGCCCGTAAAAACTCTTCTGGTTCATGAAAATTAGCTTGAGAGTCTACTATCCCAATTGTAATTGAGGCATAAATTACAAAACCTTCTAGCTCAAACGGCGGATCTATCAGTTGATGCAGTTCTGTTGTGATAGTTTCTATCTCATCTATATGATGAAGATTAGTGAGGATTAACGCAAATTCATCCTTGCCAATTCTGGCTAAAAAGTCACCAGAATTTAAGTTTGTTTGTAGACGTTTTCCTACTTCAATTAATAGTTGTTCACTTTTAAGATGCCCAAAACCATATTTAATTTGGCGATACTGATCAATATCTATAAACACTACTGCAAATTTAACAGTATTATCTATATTTTTTTGCAGAACATTTAGGAAAGCATGGCGATTAGGTAAGCAGGTTAGTTCATCATAAAATGCTAAAAATTGTACCTTTTCCAATGCTTGTTTGCGTTCACATCTTACCTTAGCTTCTCGCAATTCCCTTTCTATTGCTGGAGCCAGTCTGGTTAAATTATGCTTGAGTAAATAATCATGAGCGCCATTTCTCATTAACTGAACTGCTATTTCTTCACCAATAGAACCGGATACCACAATAAAAGGAGTATCTAATTTCCGTTGTTTAAATAAATCAAGAGCAGCCACAGCACTAAATTGCGGCATTGAATAGTCTGTTAAAATCACATCCCATCTTTGAGAGTCCAGAGCAGCAGCCATTGCTTGAGCAGTATCAACTTGTTTGTAAACTACTTGATAATTTGCTGCTTCTAGTTCCAAGACTAATAATTCAGCATCATCTAAGTTGTCTTCAACAATGAGAATCTTGAGTTGAGATTTCATAAATAAATATTAAGTTATTGGGTTAGGGGAGGAGGACTGTTGAGAACCAACCAATACCTGCCTATCTGTTGCATAGCATTCACAAACTGGTCATAATCCACAGGTTTGCGAATATAACTGTTACAGCCTAAACCATAGCCTTGTAGTCGATCACTCTCTTCCAGAGAGGTCGTCAGAATCACAATAGGTAACAACTTAGTCCGATCATTAGCTCTAATTTGCCGAAGAACTTCTAAACCGTTGATACGGGGTAGCTGCAAATCTAGCAAAATTAAATCAGGGAGGGCTTCTAATCTATTTTCTGCAAATAGATAATTTATTGCTTCAACGCCATCTCTAGCAATTACGACGTTTTCTTGCAGTCCAGTTTGCTCAAATGCAAGCAATGTTAACTCTACATCATCAGGGTTATCCTCAACAATTAACAAGGTTGATTTTTGAAGCATAATGGTTTAAAGACAAATAGTTTACACAAACCATTGTCCCTGTTTTAGCACAACAACTAACTCTGTAAGGTGAAATAAAAAGTTGCACCTTCATCAACCACTGCACTTGCCCACACATTACCAGCATGGCGGTGAATAATTCGTTGCACCGTGGCTAAACCAATTCCTGTTCCTGGAAATTCTTCTACAGTATGAAGACGTTGAAAGGCTTGAAATACCTTGTTTACATAACTTTGATCAAAACCCACTCCATTATCCTTGATCATGTATGTGATGTGATCACTTTTTTCGCTTTCAGACTTTAGATAAGTTAATTCAATTGTTGCTTGTGTTTTTTTAGAGGTAAACTTCCAAGCATTATTTAATAAATTTTCCATGACAATTCTTAATAGTTGGTAATCACCTTGAACAATCAGATCAGGAGAAATCAGCCATTCTACCTGTCGCTCTGGTTCGCTTTCACCCAGTTGTTGAGCTATTTCTTGAGCGATCGCACTGAGGTTAACTTGAGTCAGCTGCATTTGGGAGCGGGTGACTCGCGACAGTTGCAGTAAATCATCAATTAGCTCTCCCATGCGCTGTGTTCCCGCCCTAATCCTGGTTAAATAGTGTTGACCTCGATCATCTAATTTATTCTGGTAACGTTCTAACAATATCTTACTAAAGCCATCTATACCACGTAAAGGAGCACGTAGGTCATGGGAAACTGAGTAAGAAAATGCTTCTAGTTCCTTATTAGCTGCTATCAGATCGGCTGTGCGTTGCTGTACTCGCTCCTCTAGTTGTTCATTTAGTTGTCGAATTTCCAGTTCTGCTTGTTTGCGATTTGTGATATCAGTACAAGCTCCTATATGACGTAAAATTTGCCCAGATTGACTGTAAACAGGAAAAACACGGGCAGAAACCCAGCGAATATCACCATCAGGACGAATGATCCGATATTCTTCTTCCAGAGGTTTTCCCTGAATCAAACGCTCACAAGCGGCAAAGAAGCGATCGCGATCATCTGGGTGCATGGACTCACTCCAAGAATCGGAGTTTTGGTATGCACTTTCACAACTTTTTCCCCAAATTGTTTCATAGCCAGGACTGATGTATAGTAACTCGCTTAGATCAGCAGAGTAGATATGAAAGACTTCGTGAATATGTTCGGCTATTTCCCGAAACTTGGCCTCGCTCTCCCTGAGTGCTACTTGTGTTTCTTTTAAGGATGTAATTTCAGTGATAAATCCTTGAATGGTTTGCGATGATGTTGCTATCCCTTTTTCCCACAGCCATTTTTCATGACCACATTGAGTCCGAATTCGATACTCTACCTCGTAGGCAGTTTTGTTATCTATAGCTGTTTCAATTGCGGCGAGAATTTTGGGTATATCTTTTGGCACAATCAAATCTTGGAATGAGCATTTTTGCTCACTTTGGCATAATTCTTTTTTGCATTCACCGATTATAGAAAAATAGCCATCACTGAGATAATCAATTGAAAAATTATGATGAAAACTGCGGGAAAAAACAATTCCTGGTAAAGTATTAATTAGATTCGATAACTGATGACGGCTTTCTCTTAATGCCTGATTTGCCAGTTCTAATTGATTTGTCCGCTCTTGTACTTTTATCTCTAAATTATCATAAGATTCTTGTAATGATTGTTGAAGATTTTGATATTTATTGTCTATACTATTCAAGTATTTGATGTTCCACCAAACCACTGCACTAAGAATAATAACATTTACAATACCTTGAAGTAAAAATCCTATCTCTATAGGTAGAAAATCACTGCGGTAAGCTGATAAAAATAATCCGGAAGTTAAAATTGGTATACCCATCACCAAGGGAAAGATATTACGAGCAATAACTCCTCCCAGATAAGGACTCATTACTTCCTGCATCCAGCCATGTTGAGAATTAGCAAGTAAAAACCCTGAACTAAATAATATCAAGGAAATACTTGTATGCAGTGCTATACCAGTAAAAGGTTCTAAATGATAGAAACTACGAATTTTCAAGACGTAGCCAACTAACGCCAAAATAGCAATCAAAAAACTACCAAAGGCTAAACTTTGAGCGATACTATGCAACCTATATCGTCCTAAAATTAAGGCTAAACCCAAACAAAAAAAACAGATGGCTGTATTTGGTGCCATGCGTCCAGGATAAGATGTAGCGATCGCATTTGCTTCTTCTTTAATCAGCAGTTGATCAATTCCTAAGTGAATTTGAAAACCATACTCGATGAGTGTTAGTAAGCCAATCAATATCACCATTACTGCTAATATTTGGGAGATTAATTTCAAGTGCAATCTTTTTTTTTGCAGATATTGAGACCACAACCACAAAGACGTACCACCAAACAGAAAACATAAAGCAGTATTTACCTTCATGGTTACCAATCCCGGTAAAACACTCTTCAAAAGTGGCAAATCAAATATCCATCCTAATAAAACAATAAATCCAATTAATGCTGTAGTAATACTTAGTTGATTAGAAAGATTACGATATTGAAAATCAAGTTTTAGATGATCAGTCTGTGTTCTATTCATACCAATTTAACCTATATCAAGATAGAGGAAAATATCTGGATGTCCACTTAATCATATAAATTTTATTTATGCTTTAAGTTTTATGCTTTAAGGTATCAAAACTAATCAAACTATATTAAATTATTAGGAGCAATATATCTTTAGCTATAACTACTATCTATCATTAGGTAGATTTTTGGGAAATTATATCATATTTATATTCAATTTTTACAATACCAAAGTTTGAGCTTTTTGATCTTGGTTCAATACTTTTCGGTTAAGCCCAAAAAATACAGCAGATTTCATTGCTATGAGGTACAAATCATAATAATAAAACTCTTGTGGGGTGGGCCGGGCAGCCCGCCCATAGTGTACCTCATTACACCGAAAAGTGCTGTATAATCATGTAGGTTGGGTTGACAATAGGACACCCAACATTTACAAGGGTTTGTTGGGTTTCACTTTGTTCAACCCAACCTACGAAAACTCTTAACCGAACAGTATTGGATCTTGGTTAATTTAAGCAAATTTATGGAATTTAACCAAATTTTAATCATAATTTAATTAGAAAATAAAAAATTAAGAGATGGGCTTGAAAACAAACTCATCTCTGTTAAAAATTAATGACTTGAAATCAGCAAAAACTAATGATCGAACAAATCTAAATCTGTAACTGCACCGACACTACTAGAAGCTACAAGTTTGGCATATTTTGCTAAAACGCCTTTGGTGTAACGTGGTGTGGGAGGTTGCCAGTTAGCACGACGACTAGCTAATTCTGCATCTGATACATTCACTTGTAATAGTCGAGAATTAGCATCAATAGTAATGCTATCACCTTCTTCTACTAAAGCGATATTGCCACCCACTGCGGCTTCTGGAGCGACGTGTCCAACTACCATCCCATAAGTACCACCGGAAAAGCGCCCATCAGTAATTAAACCGACAGCATCACCTAAACCAGCACCAATAATAGCTGAGGTAGGAGCGAGCATTTCTCGCATACCCGGACCACCTTTAGGTCCTTCGTAACGGATGATAATTACATCACCGGCTTTGATCTTCCCTGCTAAAATTGCATCTAAACAAGATTCTTCAGATTCAAATACTCTTGCCGGTCCAGTAATTACGGGTTTTTTGACTCCTGTAATTTTAGCAACTGCACCTTCAGTAGCTAGGTTGCCTTTAAGAATTGCCAGGTGTCCTTGAGCATACATCGGGTGATCCCAAGGACGAATCACATCTTGGTTGGGATCTGGTTCTGCGGGGACATCTGCTAAAACTTCGGCTACAGTTTGTCCTGAAATGGTCAGACAGTCACCATGTAATAAGTCATGAACTAATAGTATTTTCATGACTTGGGGAATACCACCAGCTTTGTGTAAGTCTGTGGCCACATATTTACCACTAGGTTTTAAGTCACAGATAACGGGAACACGACCACGAATAGTTTCAAAATCGTCTAAAGTTAGTTCTACACCAGCTGCACGAGCGATCGCTAAAAAATGTAAAACTGCATTGGTAGAACCACCAACCGCCATAATTACAGATATGGCATTTTCGATAGATTTGCGGGTGATAATTTGCCGAGGTAATATCTGCTTACGGATAGCTTCGACTAAGACAAAGGCAGATTTTTCTGTACTGTCGGCTTTTTCCGCGTCTTCTGCGGCCATTGTCGAAGAATAAGGTAAACTCATCCCCATCGCTTCAAAAGCGGAAGACATGGTGTTAGCTGTGAACATTCCACCACAAGAACCAGCACCAGGACAAGCACTACGTTCAACTGCTAAAAGTTCACTTTCGTCAATTTTGCCGGCGCTATATTGGCCAACAGCTTCAAAGGAACTGACAACGGTTAAATCTTTACCATCATAATGTCCTGGTTTGATAGTGCCACCATAAACAAAGATAGCTGGGATATTCATGCGAGCGATCGCTAACATTGCCCCTGGCATATTTTTATCACAACCACCAATAGCCAGCACACCATCCATACTTTGTCCAGTACAGGCGGTTTCAATGGAGTCGGCGATGACTTCCCGCGATACTAGGGAATATTTCATCCCTTCTGTTCCCATCGAAATACCATCACTAATAGTAATAGTACCGAATATTTGGGGCATTGCACCAGCAGTTTTTACACCGCTTTCTGCCCTTTGTGCTAATTTGTTAATCCCCATATTACAGGGAGTGATGGTACTGTAACCATTGGCGATACCGACAATGGCTTTGTTAAAATCTTCATCTTGGAAACCAACGGCCCGCAGCATAGCGCGATTAGGCGATCGCTGTACCCCTTGAGTTACTACTTTACTTTTTAAATTTTCTGACATTTATGATTGTTCCTTCTATACCATGATCGCCATGATGGCGATTTTTGTAGATATTTATTCTCTCAAAAATTAGCCATTAGTTATTAGTCATTAGTCATTAGTTATAGCTGTAGCCAGGATAGTTAGGACATCATTAATCCTTGAGACTTAGATATAACAAGGCTTTCCCTCCTGCCTCCTGCCCTCTGCCTCCTGCCTCCTGCTATATTAGTCATTAGTCATTAGTCATGGGACATTGGGCATTGAGCATTGATATAAATCTTTTCCCCCTGCCTCCTGCCTCCTGCCTCCTAAAAGGGCAGAAATTGCAGTAATACTGAACCCAGACTACCGACAAAATCCATAAAACTAGGTTTACCTTTGCTGACTTTTTCTGTATAAGGTGTTTTTAGTTCTAAAATAAAAGCTTGTGCTGTTTGTAAACCTTCAGTATTTTTTTGCTCTTCAAACAGTTTTGCTGCCATTTGGGCATCTTCCAAGGCGCTTCTTCTGTCTAAACTTTGGTAACTAGCTACACCACGGGATAAGTACGCACCTGCGTAGTCGGGTTTGAGGGCGATCGCTTGACTAAAATAATCAATTGCCGGTTTGAGGTTGCCTTTTTCTGCTGCTGCTACACCCCAATTATAGAATTCTTCTGGTTTAGCTATTTGTGAAGGTATCCCTACCGCACCTTGGAAGTTAGTCCCGTTCAGGTTAGCATTGGTCAATTCTACATTCATTAAATAGGTATTTCTCAAATCAGCACCCGTGAGATTAGCTCCACTGAGTTTAGCTTCACTTAAGTTTACTCCAAATAAACTCGCACCAGTTAAGTTTGCACCCCGCAAATCAGCACCACTCAAGTTAGCACGACTGAGGTTAGCACCTGCGAGGTTCGCACCGCTTAAATTAGCTCCTGATAAGTCAGCCATGACTAAACCCGCATTGCGTAGGTTACAATTTTGACATTTATTAGTCGCTAATAACTGTTTTATCTCTTCATAATTTGAAGCTTGCGCGGTTACTGGCAAGGTGATGGTGAGCAAAAATGCTGCTGTGGCAATAATTCGGCTGTTCATAATCAGTTTCACAAGAGAAAGAATTTAGAAGTCAGAAGTCAAAATACTGGTAAAATATTGAAGCTAATGTAACATATAGGCAATAGGGAAATTCAAAATTCAAAATCCCAAACCTAAGATTCTTCTAACTCTTGACTCCTGACTTCTCGATCTCCTAACTCCTTCAGCTATATTACCGATTTGAATCCATCTCTGTAGTTTTGTAACGTTGCGTTAACGTAAAAACTGCATGATTAGGTAAAGGAGTTTGTGCCATTTCCTTTCTGGCATTAGACCAACCCATCTCTGTAAACAGGCTGAAGCTAAATGTTAGAATAGATGCTAATAATAGTTTTTCCAGCATAAGCTTAACTCCTCATAATCACCAAGCAATAACTAAATAGTTTATATATTTGGATTGGGAAATAATTTACTTGACTATAAAGTAACAGCTTATTTAATCTAGTAGCAATGATTTAATATTAAAAATATAGTGATCAATATCACAACAGTATTTTCACTGGATGTAGATTTTTTCCATTTTTGGGCATACTTTTTGGCAATAATTCTAAACGAATTTAGGACACAGAATGCAGAATAAATCGGATTTTGAGCCGATAAGTTGGATATTTTTAAGAGAATCTCCAATCTGTTAATTCCTGATTGGACAATTCTCCTGACTTCTGTACGGGTGCGAGCAGAACTCCTACTGACTCCTGAATTCCTACACTCTATCTATAACATCTATAACTAATGACATAAATATAACTTCCTCCAAGGGATTGATGAAACTGACAGCCAAAAACGTAGTAATAGAGTTATTGCCTTAAAGAGATTCGGAAATATTTTTTTATATTTCTGTTTCTGTTTCTGTTGGAGGATTATTAAGTATGGTTATTGGTATACATAGGCGTGCTGTAGGTGTATTTCCTGATCGCCGTGATGCAGAACAGGCACTACATGAATTGAGACAGTCAGGCTTTCCAATGGAAAGAGTTTCTGTGATCGCTAGACATCATGAAGGTAGAGACGAAATTGCTGGTCATAAAGTTCATGAAAAGGTTGGCGATCAGGCGGAAGAAGGTGCAACAGTTGGAGCAATTTCTGGTGGTGTTTTAGGCGGGATAACGGGTTTATTAGTGGGACTGGGAACTTTAGCCATTCCGGGAATAGGTCCAATTATGTTGGCTGGTGCTACAGCAACAGCTTTAATGACAACTCTGGCTGGTGCTGGTATTGGTGCAGCAGCAGGTGGTTTAATTGGTGCTTTGATTGGTTTAGGAATTCCCGAAGAAAGAGCCAAAGTTTATCATCAAAGAGTAGAAAGAGGAGAATATTTAGTCATCATTGATGGAACAGATGCTGAAATTGCTAGAGCTAGAGAAATTCTTCATCGCTGGAAAATTGAAGAATTTGAAGTTTATGATCAACCAGATGGTAGACAGCCAACTACAAATGTTATTCATGAGGATGTAACTGTTCACAAAGATGTTCCAGTTCATGATGTACCGATTCATAATGTGACTGTTCATAAATATGCAATTGGCTATTTTTCACTGCTACAAGATGCGGAAGCTGCTATTAATGATTTAAGAAATGCAGATTTTCCCTTGAGCCAAATTGCTGTAATTCACAGAGAACGTCAACACAGAGATGCTTTTGGCGGTATTCATTGGAGCGATCGCTTTGAGTCTACACGCTTCAATATTCCCGATCATCAGACTCGGTTATACAAAGAACGCATTCATCAAGGAGACTATATAGTCATTGTAGGTGGTACAGATGCTGACATCCACCGTGCAGCAAATATTCTCAACCGACATAGAATTCAACAATGGCAGATTTACGAAGCCACCGAACATCTAAAAGCGCCTTTACAAACCACTAAAAGAGCAATTGGTGTATTTTCCCATCGACGTGATGCCGAAGCAGCACTGAGAAATTTAAGAAATGCTGGTTTTCCCATGAACCAAGTTTCCCTCATTGCTAAAGATGTAAACGACGGTGGAAAAAGTAATTTAGAAACAGGTAATAAAGCAGACGAGGGACTCAAAGCTGGTGCTGCTACTGGTGGCGCTATCGGTGGTTTAGGTGGGTTATTAGTTGGGTTAGGAACTTTAGCAATTCCTGGAGTCGGGCCTGTAATGGCTGGTGGCGCTGTAGCGACTGCTTTGGCCACAACCTTAACCGGTGGAGTTGTCGGTGCAGCAGTGGGAGGTATTGCTGGGGGGTTGATTGGTTTAGGAATTCCTGAAGAAAGAGCGCGAGTTTATAGCGATCGCTTCCAAAGAGGACATTATTTAGTAATTGTTGATGGCAGTGAAGCACAAATTCACCAGGCTGAAACAATTCTCAAAGGTTTGGGAATTGAAGAATTTGCTATTTATGATGCCCGTGATGTCAGCGAACGTCAACCTAGTTTTGAACCAGTCAGACATACGGAAACCGTTCGCAGTAATTTGGCCGGAGAACCTCCAGTAATTATTATTGACCACCGCGAAAAAACGGTTTAATTTTGGCAATGATTTCCCCTATTAGGAGCATTAACATCAATAATTTGCTCCTAATTTCACCATGATGCCAACCAAACAATCACATTTATATCAAAGCATAAAAAAATGAAAAAGCTAACTTCTTTTTTAATTGGTTCAATTCTACTTTTTAGTGCTGCTTGTGATAACACAGCTAAAACAACTGTGACTGCACCTGAACCTGGAGAAGCTCCAGCAAGTCCCGCTGCACAAACAACGCAAGCTCCAGCAGAAGACGCTCAAAGTGAACTCCGCAGAAGACAACTTAATGCTGATATTCGCGCTCGTGAAGAACGAAATCTGCTAACTGCTGATCGTACAGATAGAACAGCTGCGGATTTAGCTAGTGAAGTCCGATCTAAATTAGAGGCGAATATTCCTGCTAGTCAATTAACAGTTAATGCTGCCGATGATGGTACAGTAACTGTATTAGGAACTGTAAGTAATCAGGATCAATTAGCTAAGATTGAACCTTTAGCAAGAGAAATTAATGGAGTCAAAAATGTAGTTGTCAAAGCAACTGTTGCACAACCACAAAGTTGAAACAGCTAACAATTAATATCTCTAATTTAATGGACACAAATAAATTTTTAGGGTCAAGGTTCAGTAATCAAGATACAAAGTGAAATATTTTTGACTTGGTATTCTGAGTCGAGACTGTTATATTTATTAACGTCCACTCACTTATCAACACTGTTGTGCCAAATGGCAAACATTATGGAAACTCAACAACAGCAATCAGAGTCCGCAAGTTCCATATCACCACAAGGCCTATTATCCCTTGAAGGTGCAGAAACTGGAAATTTGCCCAAACTACCGCCAGCTAAAGCGCCTGACAGCCAATGGCAGCGAATTAGCAGACAAATTATTGACTTTTTAAACCAACTGCCAGATTATCTAGGTAGTTTTTTTGCCAAAAATCAGCAAGCTATCTTAACCATTGTTTTAATTTTGTCTGCGTTTGTTACCGTTAAGGTAGTGATCGCCGTTCTCGATGCTGTTAATGGTGTGCCGTTACTAGCTCCCATTTTTGAAATCATTGGCATATTTTATGCTATCTGGTTTACCTTCCGTTATCTCATTAAAGCTGAAACTCGGCAAGAATTATCCCACAAGGTTAGTTCATTCAAACAGCAACTTCTAGGTTAATAATTCAGAAGTCAGAAGTCAGATGTTCTGAATTTTGGATTTTGGATTTTGGATTTTGGATTTTGGATTTTGGATTGTATTTACTTAGCACAATCTAAAATCTAAAATCTAAAATTTTCTCTCCCTACAGGCTACAACCTATCTCAAGATAGACAATCTAAATTAAAATTTATCTTCAATTCACTTCTTCAGATAGTATCATAAACATTCAAACAAAAGTAATCTAGTTCTCGAAGTTGTTGCAAACATAATTAAAGAGAACTAAACTTATGGCTAATAAACCAGTTAAAAAAGCAATAGATTCTGCTCATCGAGTTGAAACAGATACCTATGATCGGGGAATTATTCCAGCGGAAACAGCGGCACGTAAAGCCAGAGAAGGAGAAAATTATAAACACGTTCCCAGCGAAGAAAATCTTTCTGTTGCGCCCACTGATGACCAAACAAATGCAGAAAGTATCCGCACTACTGATGGTTACACAGTAGATAAAGAAGGTTTATTAAATAACTATCCAGTTGAACCAGAAATGTATTATGAAACTCCTGGTGATGCACGGCACAAAATGCTTGAAGACACCGCAGAACGTTGGGAAGAACTCAGAGAAGTTAATGAAGATCAAGAAGGTGAGTTAACAGAAAAAACAGACAGACGCGGTAAAGGGACTGGAATGATTTAGTTATTTATTTATCTGGTAATGAGTCTTTTATTTCCACAGTTAAATTAGGCAGTCCATCTAATTTTTCTGTGGGAATTTCTTCTTGGACAAATGGAACAAAAACCGTCAACCCTGCGGGTATACAGTTAATTTCTACAGGAGTTGTGCCGACTATTTCCCCATCAACAACAACTTTTTGCGGTGGTTCAGTTGTGATTTTAAATTGCTGGGATCGCAAATAACCAATGTCGTCTCTTTCTACTGGTGTACCTGTAGAAGCGGTTTGGAATAAATGAAATGCGGCTGCGATCGCACCTGTTTTATTATCTGGAGATACAATTGTTAAATCTAATAATCCATCATCAAAAATAATACCAGACGGTCCTTGAGCTAAAACTGAAGTAGCAGGTGCAGCATTTGCTACTGTTACTGCTGAAGCAATTGTTTTAATTATCTTATCTTCTGTTTCAATTTCCACTGCAAATTTCTGTAAGTTTCCTAATTCTTGAATTCCTGCTAGAATATATGCCATCATCCCAAAGCGATTTTTAGTTTCCCGATCTGCTTTTTCTACAGTTTCTGCTTCAAAGCCAATACCTGTTAATAATACCATTGGTCGATCATTACAATAAGCGACATCAACTTTCCAGGTATTACCTTGTAAAATTGTCTGACAAGCTGCGGCAATTGTATCAGGAATATTTAAAGCTGTAGCAAAAGCATTTGCTGTTCCCCGTGAAATAATCCCCAAGGGAATATTAGTATTAATTACTGCTGCTGCTGCTGCTGATAATGTCCCATCTCCTCCAGAAGCAATGATCGCTTCTACTCCCCTTTCTACTGCTGCGCGTGCGAGTTCGTCAGCATCAATTTCTTCGGTGGTGAGATAAATATCTAAATCAATTTCTGGTTCTAATATTGACCTAATCTGATCTAGTTCTAATTCTGGATCACCTTGACCTGCAACTGGGTTAAAAATTAAACAAGCGGAACGACTCATAAGGATAAAATAATAGAGTTATGAATGAAACCAAGTTATTCTTAGCATATTTTTCAAATTTAAACTTCCCTCTCAAGACTGCTTTATCTGAATGAGTAATTTGGGATTCAGTCAATAAATTTAGTCAATTTCGGCACAACAACCACCTGATTACGACCATTTGCTTTAGCTTGATATAGAGCTTGATCAAGAGCAATAAAAAATGAAGTTAGTGAATTAATATAAGCATTTTCAAAAGTAGCAACACCCAAACTAATAGTATAATACATTTTTTCCTCACCTGCTGAATTTTCTGCAACTGTTATTCGCAACCTTTCAGCAATCAAAAATGCACTTTCAAGATAGGTATTTGGCAATAAAATTAGAAACTCTTCTCCTCCCCAACGACTTACCACATCTTGAGAACGAAGTGATTGTTTGAGGGTGTTAACTAGGTTCTTTAAAACAATATCTCCGCAATTATGCCCATAATTATCATTGATAGATTTGAATTTATCAACATCTATTAAAATTAAACTAAAGGGTATTTTACTACGTTCAAATCTTCCTATCTCATGGTGTAAATACTGTTCTATTGCTCTACGATTGAGCGCCTTTGTTAAAAAATCGGTGGTTGCTAATTTTCGCAAATCCTGATGCAGTCGTTGATTAACCATCATAATAAAACCAGAGTTACGCAGGTAATCAAATAAAAATATTGAGCCAAATGTAATTATATTTATTTGATTTGGCTGCATAAAAGATTTAGTGTGACTCATTGGTACTATCACAATACGGCTGAGAGAAAAAATAATCTGGATTATAAAAGTAAGCGCGGTAAAAATAGAAGAAGCAAAAATTGATCTATCTATATGAATAATCAGATAATAAAATGCTAAAAGATGGATAATTGTGATAGATAAAATAGTAATCAAATTTCTAGATAAATAATCATCTTTAATATAGACATAATAAATCTGAGTCAATAAAAATGTAGAGCTAACAGCCAATAAAATGAGATAATTTAGGTTTTTATTGAGAAATTTAGCAATGCCAATAGTGTACATTATTTGTCCACTGGTCATCAATAAGTTACCAAAAAACCGCAAATTTAAAAGTAATAGTGGATCTAATAAATTTGCTAACAATGAGCGGAGGGGAAAAATCAGAAATCCCAAAGCTGATAATACAGTACCAAGGGCATAAATACCAACTCCCTGATTTTGACTGGCTAAGAAGAATAAAAATACCAGGGTAATTGATTGCAAAATAGATGCAACACTGACCATCAAGGACATAGTACCAACATCAATCATCTTGATGGTAACTAAAAAAATCTGCATATAGGTAGATGTTTAAAAATAGAATATGTAAAAATATACCT
Source organism: Cyanobacteriota bacterium (assembly GCA_046045965.1). Taxonomy (GTDB): domain Bacteria; phylum Cyanobacteriota; class Cyanobacteriia; order Cyanobacteriales; family Nostocaceae; genus RDYJ01. The sequence goes on from JBJOKS010000025.1 coordinate 15,920, forward strand.
GAAATTTTATCAACCTGGTGGCTGTTGTTGATGTGGGAAAAATGTAACCGAATGTAAAGAGCGTGATTCCATCCGGTAAGTCACTTGCTGAGGTAGTCTAGATCAATGTGAATTTATCGCCTGGTTTGACAAATTATTTTATGACTTCAGTTTCTAGCCCTCCACGCACTATTCGTATTGGTTCACGTAAAAGCCAACTTGCTCTAGTTCAAACATACTGGGTACAAGAGCAACTTCAGAAAAGCTTCCCTGATATCAATTTTGAAGTCCATACCATGTCTACCCAAGGTGACAAAATCCTGGATGTAGCATTAGCCAAAATTGGCGATAAAGGACTATTTACTAAAGAACTGGAACTGGGAATGATCAATCAAGAGATTGATTTTGCGGTTCATTCGCTCAAGGATTTGCCTACTAATTTACCAGAAGGTTTAGCACTGGCAGCAATTACGGAACGGGAAAACCCGGCTGATGCGGTGGTATTCCATGAGAAATACAAAGGACAATCTCTAGAAACTTTGCCAGAAGGTGCGGTAATTGGTACATCTTCCCTGCGAAGATTGGCACAGTTACGCTACAAGTTCCCTCATTTTACATTTAAAGATGTGCGTGGGAACTTAATTACACGCATGGAGAAATTAGATAAAGGTGAATATGATGCTTTGATTTTAGCTGTAGCTGGGTTAGAAAGATTGGAAATGAGCGATCGCATTCACCAAATTTTACCCCCAGAAATTTCCCTTCATGCAGTGGGACAAGGTGCTTTAGGTATAGAATGCCGTGCTGATGACACCGAAGTAATTTCCTTACTCAAAGCTATTGAACATCCGCAAACCCGCGATCGCTGTTTAGCAGAACGCTCTTTCCTCCGGTCTTTAGAAGGCGGTTGTCAAGTACCCATTGGTGTAAACACAGAAATAGTTGGTGATAATTTAACACTAAAGGGTATTGTCGCTAGTGTTGATGGTCAAAAACTGGTTAAAGATACCGTGACTGGCTTGGCCAAAGATGCCGAAAAATTAGGTACAGAACTAGCAAACACCTTGAGAAAACAAGGCGCAACAGAAATATTAGAACAAATCTTTACCGAGATTCAACGCGGATCATAAGGTAACTGGGGAGATGGGGAGATGAGGAGAAAATTCTTAATCTGTTCCCTGTTCCCTGTTCCCTGTTCCCTTCTTTTCCAATTACCAATTACCAATAAATACCATGCGAATTCTATTTGTGGCAGCTGAAGCTGCTCCCATTGCTAAAGTAGGTGGAATGGGTGATGTTGTGGGTGCATTACCTAAAGTCCTCAGACAAATGGGACACGATGTACGGATATTCTTGCCTTATTATGGTTTCCTGCCAGATAAAATGGAAGTCCCCAAAGACCCGATTTGGAAGGGATACGCCATGTTTCAGGACTTTGCAGTTTACGAAAGTGTTCTGCCAGGTACTGATGTTCCCTTGTATTTATTTGGACATCCTGCTTTCACTCCCCGGCGCATTTATGGTGGAGAGGATGAAGATTGGCGGTTTACCTTGTTCTCCAATGGTGCAGCAGAATTTTGTTGGAATTACTGGAAACCAGAAATTGTCCATTGTCACGATTGGCACACAGGAATGTTACCCGTGTGGTTGAACCAATCCCCAGATATTACCACTGTATTTACAATACATAATCTTGCTTATCAAGGTCCGTGGCGCTGGTATTTGGAGAAAATTACTTGGTGTCCTTGGTATATGCAAGGTCACAACACCATGGCCGCAGCAGTACAGTTTGCTGACAGGGTAAATACAGTTTCGCCCACTTATGCAGAGCAAATCAAGACACCTGCCTATGGTGAACAGATTGAAGGTTTGCTATCTTTTATTAGCGGGAAATTATCAGGAATTATCAACGGTATAGATACTGATGTTTATAATCCTGCAAATGATAAATATATTACCCAAACTTTCACCACCGATACCTTAGACAAACGCAAAGCTAACAAAATTGCCTTGCAAGAAGAAATGGGGTTAGAAGTTAACTCTGGAGCCTTTTTAATTGGCATGGTGAGTCGGTTGGTAGAACAAAAGGGTCTGGATTTGGTTTTACAAATTCTTGACCGCTTTATGGCTTATACAGATGCTCAATTTGTTTTGTTGGGAACAGGCGATCGCTATTATGAAACCCAAATGTGGCAATTAGCATCCCGCTACCCTGGCAGAATGGCAACTTACCTACTGTACAATGACGCTCTTTCTCGTCGCATCTATGCTGGTACTGATGCCTTTTTAATGCCTAGTCGTTTTGAACCCTGCGGTATCAGCCAAATGATGGCTTTACGTTACGGTTCTGTCCCTATCGTCCGTCGTACAGGGGGATTAGTCGATACCGTATCACATTATGACCCCGTAAATGATGCAGGTACAGGTTATTGTTTTGACCGTTATGAACCTTTAGACCTATTTACCTGTATGATTAGGGCTTGGGAAGGTTTCCGTTTCAAACCCCAATGGCAAGAATTACAAAAACGGGGTATGAGTCAAAATTTCAGTTGGTATGAATCTGCTAAACAGTACGATAATCTCTATCGCTCAATGTATGGTTTACCACCACAAGAAGAAGAACCAGCACTAGAAGCCGAATTAATTATAACTGAGGCTAATGATAGTAAGTAGGCAGGAGGCAGGAGGCAGGAGGCAGGAGGGAAGAGGTTTTTAGCATTTTTACATTTTTGTACTTGCTTGGTTTTTTCTTGCCGACTTACTTAAATCTTAATTAGGGACTTCCAAATACAAAAATCTCCAAAAATTTCTTGTGGTACGGGATGAACAGCCCAATACTGTTCGGTTAAGAGTTTTCGTAGGTTGGGTTAAGCGATAGCGCAACCTAACAGAAGCCTATCAATTTTGGGTTTTCTAACGTCAACCCAACCTACATATTTATATTTTTTGAGCTTAACCGAAAAGTATTGATTGGAGATCCCCCACGCGTCCCTCTTAAAAAGGGGGAAACAAATACATTTTAGCCTCCTCAGCAATTAACCAAACCAGTTAGAAGGTTGACAACCTGGTTGAACTTTTTCACAAAGGTGGTTACTAATCAAATCTGCTTTTGCTTGGATAATTGAAAAAATCCCTTGGTGAATCAAATTTTGTAGATGTAATTGCTGTTCTAAAGGATTACGGGATATTTTGTGATTTAAAGAATCATCTTTTTGATTTTCACTTAACAATATCTGACTGTCATTAACCTTGCTATTAAAACTATTAAAGCCAGGAAGACGATTAATTACAAAAGAAATTAGCTCTTGACGAAAATCAGGAATTGCAAAAGCCTGTTGATAAGGTTGGTATGGATATGTATGCAAAACACTTTCAATTTCACCAATTACTGATTGCTGTGTTAACTTAACTACGGTTTTCATAATTTATGATCTCCTTTTCTATCCAATTCATGATTTTTACAACGAAACATTGCTCTCAATTAACAATTTGGTAATGATCAGCAGTGATCACCAGTTCCCGTACCATACCCAACGCCCTTAATTCAATATTTATTTCCAAGTTATACCCACCCATTTGCAGGATAAATTCTCAAAGGGGACTGAAGCTAATGCTTAATTACCGATGTTATAGCTCTACAAATTCAATTATTTCAAATTTATGCTATTTCAGAGAAAAACTACACAAAACGCAGCATAAACTATTAGGGATCAATTTTATTTACCATAAATCATGTTAATTATGCTTCACTTAAAAGTAAAGTTAAACTCACTCCATACTTTACATTAATCTAGAATCTAGATTCCCGACTTCTGTGATAAATCGGGCATCTGGGTATAACTGCAAGCTCAAGTATTTTTAGACAACAAATAAATCTAAAAAATCTCCATCTTCTGAAAGCAAATGACGCAATTGGTGATCAATCTGTTCAGCAGCAGCGAGTCCCGAAACCATTGCCCCTTCTACCAGATTTCCGCCACACCAATCACCACAACAAACTAAAGGTAAAGGAGTATTGGCAGGTAAACAAGCAACATCCAAAGGAGTACGAGGAAAAGCATAACGCCAACGATGTACTTGCATCCATTCAGGATTATTTAACCAGGGAAGTGCTAAATCTGCTGCTGCTTTTTGCAACATAAAATTGGCTACTGGTTGTAAATCTTCGGTTTCTAGATGTTGTTGCGCTAACCCGGCACTACTTTGTAACACAAAATGCGGTTGTTGTGAGTGGGGACGCTTGCTACTATCAAATCCTATCCATCCTAAATCTACATGATCATTAAAAGTCAAAGCTTGCCAATTAGGCAAAATTTGGGAGTTGGGAGAATACCCAGCCATAACACTAATACAGGGGTGAAACTCTACAGAATGAAGGTTTTTGAGAAATTCAGCATCTAAAATATTGTTACCTAAAGGCGCTAATAAATCCCCAGCTTGGGGTGCGGGAATGGCTACTACTAAAGCTTTCGCGTTTAATTGTTCGTTGTTTTCTAAGGTAAGAAGCCAAGTATTTTCTTTTGTCGGATTAATTTTGATCACGCGCTGATTTAATAAAATATCTAAACCAGGAGTCAGAAATTTAGCGATCGCACTCATTCCTTCTGGTGCAATATAACGCGGACTCCGGTTTGCTGGTTGAGATATACCCCCATCTGTGGAGAATTCATAAACTATATCAGTCCAAACTTTGATAACTTGCTGATTTTGCAATAAATCCACAAATTTACTCAATAATTTACCCTTTGGCTGCAAATAACAAGCACCATGATCCGCCCAAGTTCCCTGTAAACGCCGTGTAGCAACTCTTCCCCCGACACCGCGAGATTTTTCCACAACTAAAACCCCATAACCAGCTTGACGTAACCGCTGGGCGCAAACTAAACCAGATATACCCGCACCAATAACCGCAATATCAGTAATATGAGAATTTGACATATTTCACAACTCAACCTTGACAATAACTTTTAAAAGCTAATAGTAGAATAGGGTACAGACAAGCTGCACGGAAGGGAGGATGGGAAATTGGATGAACTAAGGGCTGTACTAGAGTTAGCAACTGAAGAAGAACTACAAGACTTAACAGCCATTCTGTTTAGTCGCAAATTTAATCCTTTAGATTATGTTCACACACCTGAACCTATTGAAGTGCAGAGCCAAGATCGTCAAGCTTGGTTAAATGCACTAGAAGACCGTTTTCGCTTTTTAGCGGCTGATGGGATCACGGTATTACGCGGACGCACTGATCAAGTAACTTACCGTCAAGCATTAATTCAAGTATGTAAGTATCTGAAAATTCCTTATTATGACGAATTAGCAACCGTCGATTTAGAAGCAGAGGTATTTTTGCATCTTTTAGGAAAAGTATGGAAAAAGCTGCCAAAACAAGAACAGCAAAAAATCACTACCAAGATCCAGAATCATTTGTTAACATCAGATGTTCAAAAACCATTACCCCTATCTTTACAAAAAGATCCTTTGGGATTAATTTTTAAAGGGGGTAGTGCTTTAGCTGTAACTTCCGTTATTCAACCTTATGTACTCAAACAAATTGCTCGTCAATTTGCTATTCATTTAGCCACCTATCAAGTTGCTAAGGAAGCTGCAATTACAGGTACACAAGTAGCCAGCAAACAGTTTCAAAACTATGTCACAGTACAGATGGCACGACGGGGAATGACTGTGAATGCAGCTCGGTATAGTGCAGTTCGCACAGTATTTGCTGTTGTTGGACCAATGATGTGGGCTTGGTTTTTTGCGGATTTGGGTTGGAGAGCAATTTCTACTAACTACGGTCGCATTATTCCTACTATTTTCACCCTAGCTCAAATTCGTCTCACCCGTGCAGAAGAATGTTGGGAGTTAGCTTGAACAAGGTTTTTTATCATCCTGATCCTAGTTTGCAATTCCCTTGGCAAAGCCTTCAATTTGGGTTACTTTTTTTCCCAATTAACCCCTTTTTGGGGGCTGTAACTATTTCTTTAGCATCATTAATAACTTGGGCTAAAAAATATCGCACAATTAGCCGTCATCCCCTCCACCAAGGATTTGCAATTTTAAGTTTATTGTTGTTGATAACTACTGGGTTTGCTGCTCATAAATTAGAGGCTTTCCTGGGTTTATTCAACTTATTACCTTATTTTTTCGTATTTGCCGGTTTAACTTCCCTAATTAAAACACCTGCCCAATTACGGCGAATAGCTTGGATTATGATCATAGGTTCTTTACCTGTGGTAATTATCGGTTTTGGACAATTATTTTTAGGTTGGAGTTTTAAAATACAATTTCTTTGGGTGTTAATAGATTGGAACATTGCCCCTGGAGGAGAACCACCAGGACGCATGGCTTCTGTACTCATGCACGCCAATACTTTAGCCGCTTATTTGGTGACAGTTTTTATTTTGGGTTTGGGTTTATGGTTAGAAAACTATCAAAAACTCCAACAAAAAATCACAACTAATTACCGTGCCATTATTTTCTTAATAATAGCGGTAATTGCTAATTTCCTCGCTTTGATTTTAACCAACTCTAGAAATGGTTGGGTAATAGCTATTATTACCTGTTTAGCTTATGCTTTTTATCAAGGTTGGCGGTTGATTGTTGCTGGTTTTTTGAGTATAGCCACTAGCATTATTTTAGCAGCTTTTGCACCTTCAGCGATCGCTCAATTTTTCCGTCGCTTTGTTCCTTATTTTATCTGGGCGCGGTTAAATGATGATATGTATCCCGATAGACCAGTGGCATTAATGCGAAAAACCCAGTGGGAATTTGCCTGGAATTTAACTCAACAACATCCTTTTACTGGTTGGGGTTTACGCAGTTTTAGCGGTCTCTACAAAGCCAAAATGGAAACTGACTTAGGTCATCCCCACAACTTGTTTTTAATGCTATCTGCGGAAACAGGTTTAATTACCACTTTGTTATTTTGTGGTTTACTCTTATGGATTTTAATTAACTCTAGTCAACTACTATGGAAATCAAAATCTCTAGAACCAGAAAACAGAATCATCTTTTTTAGCTATCTACTGGCTTTTATCGGTTGGATACTTTTTAATACTGTTGATGTTACTACTTTTGATATTCGGTTAAGTACCCTATTTTGGGTGTTTTTGGCTGCCTTGTGTGGTGTAATCTATCAGTGTCAATCCCAAAACAAGAAGCAACAGGCAAGAGATTGAGAAAAGAACTGATAACTGTAAAATGGGTGTGTCCGTAATTAAAACCTTATGCCTAGTACAGCTGATTTTCTCCAATACACCCAATGGTCAGGTATTGCGACGATAGTATTTGCAGTCCTGACAATTTTGGCTTTCATCCTCAAATGGGGCTTCCGCTTTCGGCTGGTTGGTACTACAGGCTTTATGTTAGTGCTGACAGCTGGGTTATTTTCCCTGTCTTTAGTACCTCTAAGTCGGACTGTGATTCCCGGAGCAATGAAGTACACTTTAGTTTATGACAATGGTTCTAACCAAGCAGTAATTGCTACTAACCCCCAGATTACCCCTACAGAATTAGAAGCAACTTTACGCCAAGCTGCTAGTAATCTCTATTCTTATGGACGCTTAGGTAGTAGAGGCAACAACTTACTGACAGTTCGCGCCCGTACTATAATCCACCCAGAACCAGGAATTTCTACACCAGTTTACTTAGGCAGGGTACAACGAACTTTAGCAAGTCGGGAAGACTCCGAAATGACAGTAGAAGTTTACCTTGACAAATTTGCTCAATTACCACAACCCCAGGCTTAAATCAGTTATCAGTTATCAGTTATCAGTTATCAGGTAATTGGTAATTGGTAATTGGTAATTGGTAATTGGTAATTGGGAAATAAGGGAACTCTTAACAGGGAACAGAAGGCAAAAGTTAATATTCTCCCCCTGCTTCCCCTACCTCCCCTGCTTTCTTAAGAGTCCCCAGTCCCCAAAGAAAATATTTTTTTTGTGACTTACAATACAAGAAAGAGAATTTGTATATTAAGATGTTGAAACTTCAGAATTTTTACCATCGGCAATAGTTTTCTATTGATGTGGCAACAAGAACCCTTAATCATCAGACTAATCAGACTAATCTGTTTGATGAAAAAATATCAATTTTTGACATAATAGCTGATTATGCTTAATCAATCTTCTACTCAAACTTTGTCTACTCAAACCTCTAGTTCATTATTAACACTGACAGTTGCTCCCGCTCAAGTCGTCCGGGGTGCGGGTGTGTTGCATTCCATACCCGGAGAAATTGCCCATTTGGGAACTCGTCCTTTAATTGTGGCAGGAAACCGCACTCTCAGTATTTGCCAAGAAAGTTTACAACCCATTCTCCTGGCGGAACATTTAGATACTGCCACGGTTTCCTATGGTGCAGATTGCTGTGAAACCAGTCTGAAAGCCTTACACAAAGCGGCCAAGGAACATAAAGCAGATGTGATTATTGGTGTGGGTGGTGGTAAGGCGTTAGATACAGCTAAGTTAGTCGGTCATCAATTGCAGTTACCAGTTGTCACAATTCCTACTTCTGCGGCTACTTGTGCAGCGTGGACGGCTTTATCTAATGTATATTCAGAGTCAGGGGCGTTTTTGTATGATGTGGGTTTGTCGCGCTGTCCTGATTTGCTGATTTTGGATTATGATTTAATTAAGACTGCACCCCAACGGACTTTAGTGGCTGGTATTGGAGATGCGATCGCTAAATGGTATGAAGCATCCGTTAGTAGTGGTCATTTGCAAGATACATTAATTATTGCCGCAGTCCAACAAGCACGAGTTTTACGAGATATCCTGTTACAAAAATCTGCCGCTGCTTTACAATCTCCTGGGAGTGAAGTTTGGCAAGAAGTTGTTGATGCAACTGTATTATTAGCTGGTGTTATTGGTGGATTAGGTGGCGCACAATGTCGCACTGTGGCCGCCCATGCTGTCCATAATGGGTTAACTCATATTTCTGGACATGGCAGCATTCATGGAGAAAAGGTCGCTTATGGTATTTTAGTACAACTGCGATTAGAAGAAATGCTCCAAGGTAATCAACTTGCAGATGCAGCTAGACAGCAGTTATTAAAGTTTTATGCAGAGATTGGACTACCGCAAAAATTAGCAGATTTGGGATTAGGTAATATCACTTTGACCCAGTTACAAACAGCCGCAGAAATTACCCTAGCACCAAATTCTGATATTCACCGTTTACCTTTTCCCGTAGTGTCAGAACAGTTAATGGCCGCAATGATTTCTACCACTGCACCACACCAATTAAAAGTTAAAAATTAAAAATCGGTAATTGCTAATTGGTAATGGGTAGTTGGTAAAATTTCATCTATTCCCCAGTCCCTTCCAGTCCCCCATCCCCTATATCGAGGTTTGAGAATGAGTTTGAGTTGGATTACTCCCGCAGAACGTGTACAAAAATTGCCTCCTTATGTTTTTGCCCGCTTGGATGAACTGAAGGCAAAGGCCAGGGAACAAGGACTGGATTTAATTGATTTGGGGATGGGAAACCCCGATGGACCCACACCTCAACCGGTGGTAGAAGCAGCGATCGCAGCTTTGCAAAATCCCGCTAATCACGGTTATCCACCCTTTGAAGGTACAGCTAATTTCCGCAAGGCAATTACTAAATGGTACAATCGCCGTTATGGTGTAGTTTTAGATCCTGATAGTGAAGCGTTGCCTTTGCTTGGTTCTAAGGAAGGTTTAGGACATTTAGCGATCGCCTACATCAATCCTGGTGATATTGTTTTAGTACCTTCACCCTCTTACCCTGTCCATTTCCGTGGTCCTATCATCGCTGGTGGAGTGATTCACAGTTTAATTCTCAAAGAAGAAAATAACTGGTTAATTGATTTAACAACCATTCCCGATGAAGTAGCTAGAAAAGCCAAAATTCTCTATTTCAATTATCCCAGTAACCCCACCGCAGCTACCGCACCCCGTGAATTTTTTGAAGAAATAGTTGCTTTTGCTAAAAAGTATGAAATTCTTTTAGTGCATGACTTATGTTATGCAGAATTAGCTTTTGATGGTTATCAACCTACCAGCTTGTTAGAAATTCCCGGTGCAAAAGATATCGGTGTGGAATTTCACACTTTATCAAAAACCTATAATATGGCAGGTTGGCGCGTTGGTTTTGTGGTAGGAAATCGTCATGTTATCCAAGGTTTAAGAACCTTAAAAACTAACTTAGATTATGGCATTTTTTCCGCCTTACAAACAGCCGCAGAAACCGCTTTAGAATTGCCAGATTCTTATTTACACGAAGTTCAACAACGTTATCGTACCCGTCGAGATTTTCTCATTGATGGTTTAGGGAAATTAGGCTGGAATATTCCCAAAACTGAAGCCACAATGTACCTCTGGGTTAAATGTCCTGTAGGTATGGGTTCTACAGATTTTGCTTTGAATGTACTGCAACAAACAGGTGTGGTTGTTACTCCTGGTAATGCTTTTGGTCCAGGTGGTGAAGGCTATGTGAGAATTAGTTTAATTGCAGATTGCGATCGCTTGGGTGAAGCTTTACAAAGATTCAAAGAAGCAGGAATTTGTTATCAACAGGAAGCGGTAGTTTCTGTGTAATTAACGTAGGGGTAGCGCCCCCGTGCCTACCCATTTTTAATGTTTAAACTCACCTGTTAAATATCATCAGGATTAACACCCAAAGACCTTAAATAAGCTGCTAACTTCTCCTTTTGTTGTCGTTCTTTTTCAGCTATTTCTTCCGCTTGTTGCTGTGCTAGTTTTGCTTGTTGGGCAATTTCTTCCGCTTCTAAGCGGGCTTGTTTTTCAACAATAGCCCTTTCATCACCAGTTAACAACAAATTCCCCCCATCATCCCACCAACGTACCCAAGGTACACCGTCATCTTCTATTAAACCTAATTCCACACCCATAGGAGAAATTGGAAAATGTCCTCTTTCATTAGGTTGAATTTGTTGATAACTACCATCTACTAAACGATAAACTTCTAGTAACGCTTTTCTCGCTTCAAAAATTGCATAAAAAGGAATACGAATTGCTTGTTCATAAACCCAAAATTTCCCAGCTTTTTCCGTTGCACTGGGAGGAGTTTGATCTCTTTCTTCTTCCCCATTTCCTGACACAAACTCAATAGCAATTAATGGCGCTATAAATTCTTTCCATAACACATAGGAACGACGATAGTCTCCATTTAGTTTTGGTGGTACATTAGGGACATAAAACCAATCTGGAGCTTCTGCACCTTTTTCTGGTGGGTCTGTTAACCGCCAATAAATACCGCTATCCTGACCAATACAATAGTTACCATCAGGATGTATTTTTTGTAAAATTGGTTCAATGGAACTGGTTAAAACAATACTTTGGGGATGTTCCTGGAAGTTCTTCACAAATGTTCCGTCTGAATCAGGTAGTTGTGTATGATCTGGTAATGTGAATTTAGGTGTATGAATATCTTTAACTGTGGGAGTAGTGGGGTTTATCACTGCTTGAGTGCTTTCCATAATAACTCCAGAATATACATTGAATTAATTTTAACATAACAGTAGGAATTGATAATTGCTAAATGCAAATAATTTTAATTGTCAGAATCAGGATATCCAGGATTTAAGGATTTTCAGGATAGGGGTTTATTTGTTATTGTTCAGATTTTAATTGTCAGAATCAAAATTTATGATGATTAATTATAAATGAATAGAATGTCATGCAGTAAATCTTAATAAATGAAGATCATTAAACATCAGATTTTCAGAATATCAATAACCAATTTATCAAATAATTGAAGAAAATAGACATTACAAAAATCCTGTAAATCCTCAAATCCTGTAAATCCTGATTCAGACAATATTTAATAGTTGGTTTCACACAAATACGCAAAGTAAAACCAGAAATTAATCAATAACATCCTGAAAATCCTTAAATCCTGGACATCCTGATTCAGACAAAAATAATCTGCGTTTATCTGCGTTCATTTGCGTTTTCTATCCTGTAAATCCTAATTCACATAAAAAAGCTATAATACGATATTAATAAAATTGCCCCCTGATATTATTACAAATTAATGATCACCCCCACAACTACACCTCCAAGCCTAATTATTGCCGGCTTTCACGCCCTATCTGACCCCATTAGAATTAGTGTTATAGAATTACTACGTCACCGTGAACTCTGTGTATGTGACTTATGCGATACTTTAGAAATAACTCAATCAAAACTATCTTTTCACCTGAAAAACCTGAAAGAAGCAAATCTCGTTAATTCCCGTCAAGAAGGACGCTGGATTTATTATAGTCTGAATTTACCCCAATTTCAGCTTTTAGAACATTATTTAGCTGATATTCACCGTAATTCTGTATTATCTCCCTCTCGTTTTTATTGTGAGTAAGCAAAACTGGGAACACCTCTTCCCAGTCGTCACTACCCAATCCATCAATTTTTCTTGATTAATTTTTGTGTACCATGTTATCCTGGTGCTTGACATATCAATTTTTTTTGAAATGATGTATACATAACTTGAACAGCAACTATACAGGTAAAGCCAGTGAAAGCAGCTGCACAGAGATTAGTTATCACGGTGGGAATGTTATTAGCAACCAGTTGTAGCAGTACACCTGAGACTTCCAGCAACATTCAGCAGTCACCACAAGCAACAAACGTTGCTAATTCTCAAACCACAACAGTCATCAAAATTGATGGTTCTAGTACAGTATATCCGATTACCCAGGCGATCGCCAAAGATTTTCCAGCAACAACCACAAATAATACCCAAGTCCAGGTGAACATTTCCGGTACTGGCGGAGGGTTTGAAAAATTCTGTACTGGTAATATAGATATAAATAATGCCTCACGACCAATTTCTCAAGCAGAGATGGGAGAATGTAACAAAAATGATATTAGGTACATAGAATTACCCATAGCCTTTGATGCCTTAACTATTGCAGTACATCCCCAAAACGACTGGGCAAAAGACATTACAGTAGCAGAATTAAAAAAGATATGGGAACCTGCTGCTGAAGGAAAAATTACCCGTTGGAATCAAATACGTAGTTCTTGGCCAGATCGTCCCCTGAATTTGTACGGTGCTGGTAAAAAATCTGGTACTTTTGATTACTTTACAGAAGCAATAGTTGGTCAAGAAAAAGCCAGTCGTAATGACTACACAGCAAGCGAAGACGATGATGTTTTAGTTGACGGTATCAATAAAGACCCTAACGCCTTGGGTTATTTTGGCTATGCTTACTATGAAAAAAACCAAGATAAGTTAAAAGTGGTAGCTGTTAATAACGGTAAAGGTGCAGTTTTACCATCACAAGAAACTGTGGAGAATTCCAAATATCAACCACTTTCTCGGCCTTTATTTATCTATGTCAATTTGTGGTCTAGTCAAAACAGAGGAGAAGTTTATAAATTTGTAGATTTCTATCTGCAAAAAGCACCAAAAATTGTTAACTCTGTAGGTTCTGTACCTTTACCAGATGAGGCTTACAAAATAGATTATGTGCATTTACATAATGGTAAAGCAGGAACAGTATTTGCTGGTAAACCACAATTTGATTTAACCATTGGGGAATTATTACGTAAACAAAAAGAATTTTAGTGAGAAAGTTGTATTCATGACTATTAATCATTCAGAAAATCAAGCACCAGTTAAAGCCGGAAGTAGATTGAGTTTTTTTGAAAAATACCTCACAGTGTGGGTGTTTTTTTGCATCTTGATAGGAATTGGATTAGGAAAATTATTTCCTACAATAGCAGTGACATTAGATGCAATGAGTATCTATCAAGTGTCTATTCCTATCGCTTTATGTCTATTTTTTATGATGTATCCCATCATGGTAAAAATAGACTTTACCCAAGCTGCAAATGCACTACGAACACCAAAACCTGTAATTCTCACCTTGGTAATGAATTGGTTAATTAAACCATTCACAATGGTAGTATTTTCTCAATTCTTTTTAGGTTGGTTATTCAAACCTTTAATTATTGGTACAGAAATAATTAGAGGTGGTGAAGTTAGTTTAGCTAATTCCTATATTGCTGGGACAATTTTATTAGGAATAGCACCCTGTACAGCAATGGTATTAATGTGGGGATATCTTTCCTATGGAAATCAAGGACATACATTAGTAATGGTAGCAGTAAATTCTCTGACTATGCTATTTTTGTATGCACCTTTAGGACGATGGTTATTAGCAGCAAATGATTTAACAGTACCTTGGCAAACTATTGTTTTATCAGTTGTAATCTATGTTGGTTTGCCTTTAGCAGCAGGGATGTATAGCCGTTATTGGATTTTTAAATATAAAGGTAGAGAATGGTTTGAAAGAGAATTTTTAAAATATCTCTCTCCTGTAGCTATTTCTGCCTTGTTAATTACTTTAGTGTTACTCTTTGCTTTCAAAGGAGAATTGATTGTTAAAAATCCCTTGCACATTTTGTTAATTGCTGTTCCTTTGTTTATCCAAACTAATTTTATTTTCTTGATTAGTTATGTAGGGGGACTGAAATTAAATTTGGTTTATGAAGATGCAGCACCAGCGGCTTTAATTGGTGCTAGTAATCATTTTGAAGTTGCTATAGCTACTGCTGTAATGTTATTTGGTTTAAATTCTGGTGCAGCATTAGCAACAGTTGTAGGGGTTTTAATTGAAGTCCCAGTAATGTTGATGTTGGTTGAATTTTGTAAACGCACAGCAGCTTGGTTTCCCAGAGAACCACATAAAGCTACTTTACGAGATCCGCGTTGTATAAATGCTTTTGGTGCTGATAATTAGTTGATTAAGATTTAGGATAAAACGAACCGCAGAGGCGCAGAGGTCGCAGAGAAATGAGAGTTTTAGAGATATTTTTGGTTAGTGTTTTTTATCTATAATTGCCATGACAAGTTTTGATCATCTACCGAGAATTTTGTTTTTATATGGTTCTTTGCGAGAACGTTCTTACAGTCGTTTGTTAGCTGAAGAAGCAGCAAGAATTATTACAGATTTTGGTGCAGAAGTGCGTTTTTTTAATCCGCATGAATTACCAATTTATGGTAGTGTTCCTGATACTCATCCTAAAGTTCAAGAATTGCGAGAATTGAGTATGTGGTCAGAAGGTCAAGTTTGGTCTTCACCGGAAATGCACGGTAATATAACTGGAATTCTGAAGAATCAAATTGATTGGATTCCTTTAAGTATTGGTGCAGTTAGACCGACTCAAGGTAGAACTTTAGCAGTTATGCAAGTTAGCGGTGGTTCTCAGTCTTTTAATGCTGTGAATACAATGCGGATTTTAGGGCGTTGGATGCGAATGTTTACCATTCCTAATCAATCTTCCGTAGCAAAAGCTTATCAAGAATTTCATGAAGATGGAACAATGAAAGATTCTGCTTATCGTGACCGAGTAGTTGATGTTATGGAAGAATTATATAAGTTTACTTTGCTGTTGCGTAATCAAGTTGATTATTTAACTGACCGCTACAGTGAACGCAAGGAAAAGGCAGCTAAAGCAGCTATTCAATTAGCTAATAATGCTTTGAAATTATAAACGGTTGTTCATTAACAAATAACAAATTACATCATGAAAAAGGTAATGTTTGTCTGCAAGAAAAATTCTCGTCGTTCCCAAATGGCTGAGGGTTTTGCTAAAACTTTAGGAGAGGGTAAAATTGCTGTTTTTAGTTCAGGTTTAGCATCAAGTGAAGTAGACCCAATTTCTGTACAAGTGATGTCAGAACTAGGCATTGATATTAGTAATCAAACTTCTAAAGCATTAAGTGATTTTAATCCTAATGATTTTAATGCTGTGATTTCTTTATGTGGTTGTGGTGTGAATTTACCTCAAGAATGGGTGTTAAGAGATGTGTTTGCAGATTGGCAACTTGATGATCCTGAAGGTCATGATATTGACACTTTCCGTCGTGTAAGGGATGAGGTGAAGGAAAGAGTTATTCAGTTAATTGCTTCTTTGAGTTAAGAAAGCCTTCTTAAAGAAAAAGCCTTATTAACTAAATAAAGTCAATCAGGCTTTTTTTATTTAAATGTAATTAACAATCAAATCCTTATTTTTTTCTCTTTTCATCATTCTTGTTTGGCATTCCTTGTGCAATTTGTTGAACAGTTTCAACTGTTAAATTCAAAGCCTGAGCGATTTGTTCTACCGTCAAATTTAATGCTAACAATCTAGGTACAGATTCTAATTTTGCTTCCAAACTGCCTTCTTCTCTCCCTTCCTGATAAACCTTTGTTTGTTTCAAATCACTTAGACTAAACATAGCTTCAATCTCCTTTCTACTCATGCGAGGAAACTTGTAAACCAAGATAGTTTCTACTAATTCTAATAACTGTCGCTGTTGTTCATTGCTGATTTCCTGCTTGGTTCTGTTGATTAACTCTTTAGCTGTGGTAATTGCTTTGTCTTCATCTTCGATGATTAATTTTATCGTAGCAATACCAATGGGTAAAGATGCACTTTCACCCAGTTCATCTAGATAAATTCGGCTGACACGCTGACTGGTGAAAAATTCATTGTAATGTTGGGTATTTGCTGTATCTAAACTGCGACTGGGATAAATAATAACCCCCCTCCAAGGATTTTGAGGTTGATATTGCCGTAGGTATAAAAAAACTTCCGAGAATAAACGGTAATAAATTCGCGCATCGTCTTGAAACTGCACTTCCACGAAATAAATCGGGTTTTGTGCATCTTGTGTTGGCAGAAAAACACCATCTATGCGAAAAGCAGTTTGTTTAATTTCAATAGATGAGAACTTATAAGCTGCTGCTGTTTGCGTTTTCTGACCAATTAATTCAAAAAATATACTCGGAAACTCTTGAAAAAGTCGGTAAAATATGCTGTCAGTTTTCACTATGGATAATTCAGATTTGGGAAATTGCCACTGGGAAAATTTTACTTTTGCTATTGCTGATTTACCATCATTATTTATTCTCTTCCCAGTCACCAATCACCAGTCCCCAATCCCCATTATCTCATTTTGACGGCAAATACGACTTAGAAATTACGGTTCACACCAATTCGTGAACGTATTATTTCTCATACATTAGTCAGAGTGACAACAGTTCAATCTATGAACCAACTAAAAACAACCTATAAAATTAACCGTCCCATCCAAGGTTCGGGAAACCACCCTTCATGGACGGGCTACACAAGTTCAGTATATATATCAGCATAACTTGCGGTTTCAACCATAGACCAGCCAACCCATGCTAGACTGACTGCTTTGTGAAATCAGTTGGTTCAAACATTTAGTCCTTTATAATCCCATTCATTTGTAGTTATACGGAGCCAGCACTTAAAATGGCAAAAGTAGTAGGAATTGACTTAGGTACAACCAACTCTTGCGTAGCAGTAATGGAAGGTGGTAAACCCACTGTAATTGCTAACGCCGAAGGTTTTCGGACAACGCCATCAGTGGTGGCATTTGCGAAAAATGGCGATAATTTAGTGGGTCAAATCGCTAAACGCCAAGCGGTAATGAACCCCGAAAACACCTTTTACTCAGTTAAACGGTTTATCGGTCGCCGCTTCGACGAAGTTACCAAGGAAACCACTGAGGTATCTTATAAAGTTCTCAGCAGTGGCGGTAACGTCAAGCTAGACTCTCCAGGCGCTGGTAAGCAGTTTTCTCCAGAAGAAATTTCTGCCAAAGTCCTCCGCAAACTGGTAGAAGACGCGAGTAAATATCTGGGTGAAACCGTTACCCAAGCCGTAATTACCGTTCCTGCCTACTTCAACGACTCCCAACGCCAAGCCACAAAAGACGCTGGTAAAATTGCCGGGATTGAAGTTCTACGTATTATCAACGAACCAACCGCAGCTTCTTTAGCTTATGGTTTTGATAAAAAGAGCAACGAAACCATCCTCGTATTTGACTTGGGTGGTGGTACATTCGACGTATCTGTATTAGAAGTTGGTGACGGTGTATTTGAAGTATTAGCTACCTCTGGTGATACCCACCTTGGTGGTGACGACTTCGATAAAAAAATCGTTGACTTTTTAGCTGAACAATTCAAAAAAGCAGAAGGCATTGACCTCCGCAAAGATAAACAAGCTTTACAACGTCTGACTGAAGCTGCGGAAAAAGCCAAAATTGAACTTTCTAGCGTTACTCAAGCGGAAATTAACCTTCCCTTCATTACCGCTACCCAGGATGGTCCAAAACACCTGGATACGACTTTAACTCGTGCTACATTTGAAGAACTTTGTTCTGATTTAATTGACCGTTGCCGCATCCCTGTAGAAAATGCTCTTAGAGATGCCAAATTAAACAAGAGCAATATTGATGAAGTTGTATTAGTTGGTGGTTCTACCCGTATTCCCGCAGTTCAGGATGTTGTGAAGCGGGTACTGGGTAAAGACCCTAACCAGAGCGTTAACCCTGATGAAGTTGTAGCTGTGGGTGCAGCAATTCAAGCGGGTGTATTAGCTGGTGACGTTACAGGTATCTTGTTGTTAGACGTATCACCTCTATCCTTGGGTGTAGAAACCTTGGGTGGTGTAATGACTAAGATTATTCCTCGTAACACCACAATTCCTACCAAAAAATCAGAAGTCTTCTCGACTGCTGTTGATGGTCAAACCAATGTAGAAATTCATGTTCTCCAAGGGGAACGGGAATTTGCTAACGATAATAAGAGTTTGGGAACCTTCCGTTTAGATGGTATTCCTCCTGCACCTCGTGGCGTTCCTCAAATTGAAGTGACTTTTGATATTGACGCTAACGGTATCCTCAACGTTACCGCTAAGGACAAAGGTACTGGTAAAGAACAATCTATCAGCATTACTGGCGCTTCTACCTTGGATAAATCCGATGTTGACCGGATGGTAAGAGAAGCTGAACAAAACGCCAATACTGATAAAGAAAAGCGGGAAAAAATTGAACGCAAAAACCAAGCTGACTCTTTAGCATACCAAGCTGAAAAGCAACTGCAAGAATTAGGCGATAAAGTTCCCGAAGCTGACAAAACCAAAGTTGAAGGTTTGGTAAAAGAGCTGCGGGAAGCGGTTGCAAAAGATGATGATGAGCAAATCAAGAAACTGACACCAGAATTGCAACAAGCATTGTTTGCAGTAGGTAGCAATATCTATCAACAAGCTGGTGGTGCTGCTCCTGGTGCTGAACCTCAAGATGGTGGTGCTACTCCTCCTCCCTCTGGTGGTGGTGATGATGTAATTGATGCTGATTTTACTGAGAGTAAATAAGGAGTCAGGAGTCAGGAGTTAGGAGTCGGGAGAAAGAAGAATAAAGAACTAATATAATTTTTCTCCCCCTGCTTCCCCTGCTCCCCCTGCTTCAAACTATTGCTAGGTTTGCGGGTTCATCTTCTTCTATTTCATAACCGGAAGATAATTTTTCAATAGCTTTATCAATCAAATCTAAACCTTGTTGTACAGTTTCTACTAAACTTAATTGTCCGCGCAATTCTGCTGCACCCATGAAACCTTTAGCATACCAGGTCATGTGTTTACGGGCTTGACGGACACCGCGATCGCCTTTATATTCCCATAAAGCATAAAGATGTTCTCTGGCACATTCCAGCCGTTGAATAGGAGTGGGATAGGGTAATAATTCCCCAGTTTTTAAGAAATGGTCAACTTCACCTACTAAAAACGGATAACCCAAAGTTCCGCGAGAACACATCACCCCATCTGCACCGGTTTCTTCTAAACATCTCACCGCAGCTTCAACTGAGAAAATATCCCCATTACCTATTACGGGTATAGAAAGAACTTCTTTTACTCTTGCAATCCATTCCCAACGAGCGTTACCATTGTAACCTTGAGCGCGGGTACGTCCATGCACGGTGATCATTTTTGCCCCTGCATCTTCCATGCGTTTGGCAAAGTCCAGAATGGTAATTTCTTGATCATTCCAACCAATGCGGGTTTTGACTGTAACGGGGACATCAACAGCTTTTACCACTTCGCGCACAATAGCTTCTGCTATTTCCGGTTGTCTTAATAAGGAAGAACCACCACCATTTTTAGTGATTTTATTCACCGGACAACCCATATTAATATCAACAGTATCTGCACCTTCAGCAACTGCTTTCATTGCTGCTTCTGCCAAAAAATCGGGACGACAATCAAATAACTGAATACTAATAGGACGTTCGTTAGGGTCTACTTCCATAATTATGGGTAATTGCTTAACATAATGCAAACCCGTCGCATTTACCATTTCTGTATACATCATTGAATCTGGTGCATAACGACGCACTAAGCGCCGAAATACCAAATCTGTCACCCCCGATAAAGGAGATTGCAATACTCGGCTTTTGACTTCAAATGAGCCAATTTTTAGGGGTTGAGAAAGTCTAGCTTGGAGAGTGGGGGACAGGGAAAGCATATAAATAATTCAATAAATTCAATCAAGTAAATTACTTACATTCTAGCTGTAAGGCTGCTTCTACTTGTTTGTATTCTGTCATGGCTTGGGATAATAATGATTTTGCATCTGTTAGATTATCATCACGTCCCAAATCTTCTAATTTTTTACAAATTTGCGATAAAGTCTTTGCACCAACAATAGCACTACTAGATTTGAGAGCATGAGCTTCTAAATATACTCTCCCAGCATTTTCTTGACTAATGGCATCCTGAATTGATTGAAAACGTTGGGGTGTATCTTCCAGATAACATTGGATAATGTCTATAAATTGATCTCTTTCATTACTGCAAATAATCTCTTTCAGTTCTACTAAAGTAGCAGTATCCAGTATATTATTAGGCATAATTTCAAAAATTTCAGTTTTACTCACATCCTGTTTTTGACAATTACTTAAAGCGTTAGTTAACTCCTCAATCCGAATGGGCTTTGTAGTGTAGTCATTCATACCCGCTTCCAGGCATTTTTCCCGATCTCCTTGCATAGCATTAGCTGTCATGGCAATAATCCAAGGACGGGAATATAATGGCCATTCTTTGCAAATTTGACGAGTTGCTGTCAAGCCATCCATTTCTGGCATTTGTAAGTCCATTAATATTACATCATAAGATTGCCTCCGCAAAGCCGTTAACACTTCTAAACCATTGGCTGCCACATCAGCACGGTATCCCAGACGTTGTAAAATATTAATAGCAACTTTCTGATTGACTACATTATCTTCAGCCACAAGAATTTTTAAGGGAATTCTTGCAGCCATCTGGGAATCAAATTTTGAGGGTGTCAGATGTTCCACATTTTCTTTTTCTTTGGTGGTTTTCACCTGATGACTAAAAATGTTAATTAAAATATTTACTAGATGGGATTTCTTAATAGGTTTAGTCAGAGAGGCTGCAAACTCTAAATTGAATTGCTGACAATTTTTATGGATCTGCGCGTTGCCCATTGATGTTAACATCACTAAAGGTAAGTGCTGGCAATTAGGCAGTTTGTTAATTTCATTTGCTAGAGTACAGCCATCCATTTCTGGCATTTGCATATCTAGAATAGCAATATCAAATTTTTGTTTCTGAAGATATTTGAGTGCTTCTTGACCAGATTCAGCTAGTACAGTTACCATACCAATAGACTGACATTGTAGCATCAAGGCTTGGCGATTGATAATATTATCATCAACTATGAGCAAACGTTTATTAGCAATTAACTGCTGGTTTTTATAATTATCTCTATTCTCTGTATCATTATCATTAACAAATGTAGTGACAATGGTAAATATAAAGTTAGAGCCTTTACCAAATGTACTTTCAACCCACATTTTACCACCCATGAGTTCAGTCAGTCGCTTGCTAATTACTAATCCTAATCCTGTACCACCATAATGACGAGTTGTGGAAGAGTCAACTTGACTAAATGGCTTAAAAAGTCTGTGCATTTTATCTTGAGGAATACCTATTCCTGTGTCTTGGACAGTAAATTTAATTTCATATAACTGATGATTTACTTGAGGAATAATTCCCGAACTTGACTGATTTTTTACTCTGCTTGTGACAAAAACACTAACTTCACCAGAATTCGTGAATTTAATAGCGTTACTCAGTAAATTGACTAAAATTTGCCGTAATCTAGTGACATCCCCATTAATCAATTCGGATATTTTTGTATCCATTATATAAGCTATTTCTAAACCTTTTTCACTGGCTTTGGGAGCCACTAAATCCAGAGATTCTTCAATGCAATTCCTCAAGTTAAAAACTTGTTCCTCTATTTCTAACTTACCAGATTCAATTTTAGAGAAGTCAAGGATATCATTAATCAAAGTGAGCATAGAATCTCCACTATTGCGGATAATTTCTACAAACTCTTGCTGTTGTGGTGTCAGTGGAGTATCTAGTAACAAGCCAGTCATGCCAATTACTGCATTCATTGGGGTGCGAATTTCGTGACTCATGGTGGCGAGAAATTCGCTTTTAGTCCGGTTGGCAATTTCGGCTTCTTCTTTAGCTAATTTGAGTTGTTCTTCTGCTAGTTTTTTATCAGTAATATCTGTAATTATGCCTACAAGACGATAAGCTTGCCCTTGTTCATCACGAATACATTTTCCTTTGGCAGCTATCCAAATATAATTACCATTATGATGTTTAATTCGATGGGTATTTTGATAAATATCCGTTTTGCCTTCTAGATGCTCATAAATATCACTGAGTGCTGACTGAAGTTCATCTGGATGTACATTATCTGCCCAGGTAGAGTAAGTATGAGGTAATGGTTCTTGCTCATATCCTAAAATTCTCATCCAAGCTGGTGAAAAATAAATTTCGTTGGTGATTAAGTTCCAATCCCAAATACCATCATTTGTACCGGAAATCGCTAACTCATAACGTTCTTCCCGTTCACGCAAGGTTTTTTCAACTTTTTTTCGTCGCACAACCTCAGATGCTAATTCATCATTAATTTTCGATAGTTCTTGAGTGCGTGTTTCTACCCGTTCTTCAAGTTGATTGTTGGCATTTCTAATTTCTTGAAACATCTGGTTAAGAGCCAAGATCATAGATTTAAAATTACGACTGAGGGAGTCTATTTCTGCAATTGTACTATTATTAATAATAATATCTTCTTGTGCTAGAATTTTTTGGGGTAAATCAGTAGTAACTTGAGTTAATCTTAATAGAGGCTGTACTAATTTTCTACTCAGGATAACAGCAGCTACCAAAGCCATTATCGCAGTGACTAACATGATTGATAAATTTTTGATGTAAATAGTACGAATATAATCTATTTTCGGTTTTGTTGGGATTTGGATAATTAATTTAAAGGGTAAATTTTTATCTAATGTAATGCTATGAGAATAAACAGATGTATCCCACCTCCTAATTAGTGGTATATCAGGTGAGTTTGATAACAAATGAACAACGTTATCACTGAGTTTGGTAATTTTTTTGTTTTGGTAACTGTCAAAAGGTTTTAGTATATTTTCTTCTGTTCCTAGATTAGAGGCTACTATCCGATTTCTATTATCTACAATGGTGATAGTAAAATCTTGACTAAGATTTGTTTGTGTGATTAATGTACTTAATTGATTTAAGTTGATTTCTCCAAATACTGCCCCCATAAATTGCTGGTCTTTAATAATTGGTAAACCTAATGTAAAACTTTTATCTATACTATCTTCTTTAAGGGAAAAGGATATATTATTTTTATTGTCTACAGATTGATTTATTTTCAGTTCTTGAAAATCATGTCTTTGAGCAACATTTAAATATTTATCCGCATTGATAGGTGATTCGATAATCATCTTACCCAAGCTATTAACTAGATAAATTTTACTGAATTCGGGAAATATTTGTTGAGTATTTTCTAGAATCTGCTTAATGTTACTATTGTCTGATAGTAAAGGTGAATTGTTACTAATGTTTTTTAAGATTGCCAGATGATTTTCTTGCCATAATTCAATATTATTGTTTAAGGCAAATGATAAAGAAGTTAAATCTTTTAC
Organism: Cyanobacteriota bacterium; assembly: GCA_046045965.1. Lineage (GTDB taxonomy): Bacteria > Cyanobacteriota > Cyanobacteriia > Cyanobacteriales > Nostocaceae > RDYJ01. The sequence continues at coordinate 39,738 of JBJOKS010000025.1, forward strand.
GACCTCTGTTTCAATTGTTTGAGCAGAACGAATTGCGTTGTTAATATTGATAAATAATACTGGGAAAAATACAAATGCGACTAATAAACTAAACAGGGATTGCTGCCAAGAAAGTGTATGTTTATGTTTTTTGTGATCTAACCATTTCTCTATAGGTAAGTAATTAATAATTAAGCTGCAAACTAGAGCATTAAAAAAGCCATTAACAGCTTGTTTGACGACAATTAAAAATGTACCAATCATACTAACTTTCAATGCCACACCATAAAATATAACCACCAGGGGCATACCTAATATAACCCAGTAAATACCATCTAATAAAAGTAGATTCTGACTTTTTCTGCGTAGTAGTAATCCTACAAATACTGCTTCACAAGTAAAAATTACCATTGCATAGGGATGTGTCCACAGTAGGTAGGTATAACTGCTACTAATGATGGCTGCAATAGTACCCCAGAAAAATCCATAAATAGCTACAATAATCAAAACAGCTATACTGCCAAATAGAAAGTCTACTCCAAAAAATAGTGTGACTTTAAAATAGTTGCCGAGATAACCAAGAATAATTAACAAGACAAGCAGTAAAATTTGTTTTTGCTGGAGATATACTCCTGATATTTGTGATAATTTTTTTAGTATCTGCATATTATTACTTCAGTCTTGTTAGAAGGATTTTGAATTTAGGATTTTTTAGATGAAATTTGCATCTGCAAATTAGTCTGGATAGTTTACTTTACTACAACAAAATCTAGTCATTCATGGTCAACTAACTACTTTTGTCCCAAGTACCCAAGTAACTGCACTGTTGACGCGGAGACAAACCTGTAAATTGCTGGACTTATCTTGCATAGATAACAACAGACTTGTACAGCGATTCATCCAAAAAATTATTTTTATATAGAAAAATATACCAAATTTAGTAATTCTGACTAATCAAAATTATAGTTAAGATTTGTATTATTCGATCACCGTAGATCCGAAACGATATCCTTTACCGTAAACAGTATGAATTAGGGTAGATTCATTACCTATCTCAATCTTACGACGTAACAGGCGAATTAAGGCAGCGATGACATTGCTTCCAGGCTGTTCGCCATCTGGCCACAAATGTTGCATAATTTGGCTGTGTGTCAGTAATTGTCCAGCATTTTCCATAAAATATTTGAGGAGCTGGCTTTCTTTTTGCGATAGCTCAATCATTCTCTCTTGACGATAAGCTATTTGATTTTCTACATCCAGTTCTAAGTCAGCTACCACCAATCGTCCTGTTGTGGTACTGTAGGACTCGACACCAGAACGACGTAACAAAGCACGGACTCTGGCTAGTAACTCCCGCAGTTCAAAGGGTTTGACTAAATAATCATCTGCACCTGCATCTAAACCTTGCACACGGTCATCTAAAGTATCTTTAGCAGTGAGAAAAAGTACAGGGGTAGTTTTACCTTGAGTACGTAATTCTTGACAAATTTGCAAGCCTGTTTTTCCTGGCAACATCCAATCTAAAATGAGTAAGTCATAGATTCCTGCTTGTGCAAGTTGGCTGCCGTTTGTTCCATGATATGCAGTATCTACAATATAACCCTCACGAGTTAACACGCGACTCAAGGGATCAGTGAGTTCAATTTCATCATCAACTAATAGAATTCTCATGCTGCTTGTGGTGAGATAATAAACCGCAAAGAACAAGACACAAAAAAAATAATGCTGACTGTTGCACTACCAAAAGGGGAATTACTTAAAAATAGCATCCGCTTACTGCAATCTGCGGGATTAGATTTTAGTGGTTTTTTAGATTCTGGAAACCGCCAATTACAAATTCCTGATGCTAGTGGACAAGCGAAAGCTCTGTTAGTGAGAGCGCAGGATGTACCTGTTTATGTAGAATATGGTCAGGCACAATTGGGTATTGTCGGTTACGATGTGCTACAAGAAAAAAAGCCGCAGGTTGCACAATTAGTTGATTTGCAATTTGGTTATTGTCGGATGTCTGTGGCGGTAAAAGCTTCTAGTTCCTATAAATCACCTTTAGATTTACCTGCTCACGGTCGAGTTGCTTCTAAATATGTCAATTGTGCGCGGGAATATTTCCAAAGCCTGGATTTACCTGTAGAAATAGTTCCTTTATATGGTTCGGTAGAACTAGGACCAATTACGGGTATGTCTGAAGCGATTGTTGATATAGTTTCTACAGGTAAGACTTTACGGGAAAATGGTTTGGTAGAAATTGCTACTTTATATGAAAGTACGGCGAGGTTAATTGTCCATCCTTTGAGCTATCGTCTGAATATGGGTGATTTACATAAATTGGTGGAACACCTAAGAGCAGGAGTTTAACAGTTATCAGTTAACAGTTATCAAGTTTTCTGGTGCTGTTAACTGATTTAATACAACAGGAAAATATTTAGTTGGATAAAAATTGATTTAAATTGATTTTGAAGCGCAAGAATAGCAAAACAGGACCAAGAAATTAGCGATCGCTAGAAATATGATCTACTACCTGAATACGACCTCTAACAACCCTCCTCAAGAGTCTGTTGAGTGCTTCTTCTTCTTCCTCATTCAAGAACTCATCCAAAATAGCTGCCATGAGTCCGTAGCGATCTGCTAAGGTCAAAAATCCACTATCAGCAGAAGAGGCAATAATTTCCGAAACAGCACCAGGAAGAATTTGGATGTGAGACATGGGGGGTTGTCCTTGAACTTCATAAACTTAATATCCCCCGAAATCTATATCCGTTGAGTGATTGACTTAATCTATTACCTGTGAGAATAATCAATTGTTTTCGTGATTAAGGCAGCAGTAAATTTGTGACTTACATCACAGATTGGGGAGAAAAATTAATTCTGACTCCTGACTCCTGACTCCTGTCACAGCGATCGCACATTCCTTGAACTGTCACCTCGTAGGTTTCTCCACGCAAACCGGGACGGAGATTTTTCAGATTGATAAACTTGAATGTATCCCAGGCAATATCTTCAATAGCACCACAGCACTGACAGCAGAAATGGTGATGGGGTTGAACATTGGCATCATAACGAGATACCCCCTCTTGTAATAGCACCTCCCGTACCAGTCCTGCTTCTCTGAGTGCTTGCAGAGAACTATAAATGGTGGCTTGGGACGAAACAGGACAATCTTTATTTAAATCGGTCAATATTTGCTCAACGGTCGGGTGATCTGTGCGAGATAACAAATTTGCATAGACCGCAAACCGCTGAGGTGTCACCCTCAAACCCTTGGATTTTAAGGTTTGAATAATCGCGTTTGCTTGTTCCTGCATAGCTGTTGCTGTATTGATAGAGTTTTTACCCTTATTATAGTTTACCACATTAATGAATTAATAATATATGATTTTTTTTATAAAAAATAAGTATTTATAACTATTGAATATTTTCTAAATAAGAATTATTCTGAGATAGAAAGCAAACACAATTTCACACATCAAAACATAAAGAGGTCAATATGGCTGTGATCGAAACCGTTCCTAACGTCGTTTTCAAAACCCGCGTCCGTGACGAGTCCGTAGGCGGACCAAACCCTTTCCGTTGGCAAGATCGCACCACTGAAGAACTGTTTGCTGGTAAGCGCGTAGTTGTGTTTTCATTACCGGGAGCGTTTACTCCTACCTGTTCCACCTCACATCTACCCCGCTATGAAGAATTGTATGCACAATTCAAAGCTTTAGGAGTTGATGCAGTAATTTGTATATCTGTAAATGATGCTTTTGTGATGTACCAATGGGGTAAACAACAAGGCGCTGAAAATGTTTTCTTGTTACCCGATGGCAATGGCGAATTTACCCGTAAAATGGGAATGTTAGTAGATAAATCTAACCTGGGCTTTGGAATGCGGTCTTGGCGCTATTCTATGGTAGTTAATAACTGCAAAATTGAAAAAATCTTTACTGAGCCTGGTTTTGATGATAATTGTCCTACCGATCCTTTTGAAGTGTCAGATGCAGACACCATGCTCAATTACCTCAAAAGTGTGTAATTGGTGATTGGTAATTGGTAATTGGTGATGGGTGATTGGGTTATTGATATTCTGATCTCCATTACCATGCCAATCTATAATATAAATATTTCAGAATTGCAGATAACACAAAATCTAAAATTCACAATCTAAAATCCAAAATCTAAAATCTAAAATTGATATGACCTACGATTTTGACTTATTTGTAATTGGTGCTGGTTCTGGTGGTATTGCTACAGCGAGAAGGGCAGCAGAATATGGTGCTAAGGTAGGAATTGCTGAGTTTGATAGACTGGGTGGAACTTGTGTAAATCGTGGTTGTGTTCCTAAAAAACTCATGGTTTACGCTTCTCATTTTCCTGAGTTATTTTCTGATGCGGAAGGATATGGGTGGAGTGCTGTTAAAAGTTCTCTAGATTGGGAAAAGATGATTACCGCAGTTAATAATGAGGTAAATCGTCTGAATGGAATTTATCAAAGAATGCTTGATAATTCCCAAGTAGAAGTTTTAGAAGGATATGGAAAATTTATTGATGCCCATACAATTGTAGTTGGAGAAAGGCAAATAACAGCAGATAAAATATTAATAGCTGTTGGTGGTCATCCTACAAAACCTAACATTGTGGGCATTGAACACGCCATGACCTCTGATGATATTTTCCAGATGAAAACACAGCCAAAACGCATGGTAATTTTGGGTGGAGGTTACATTGGTACAGAATTTGCTTGCATTATGAATGGACTGGGAACAGAAGTTACCCAGATAACTCGTGGTGATATGATTTTGCGTGGTTTTGATGATGATTTGCGAAATGAAATTCAACAAGGAATGAGCAACCACGGGGTGAAAATTTACAATAATACTCAAATAATTGGCATTGAAAAAGACGCAGAAGGAATTAAAGTCAAAGTTCGCAAAGATGGCGATTCTGAAGATACAGTTGTTGTTGATGCTGTGAGTTTAGCTGCTCTTGGACGCAAACCAAATACACAAAATCTGGGTTTAGAAAATACCAAAGTTAAGCTGAATAAGGGCGCAGTTGTTGTTGATAAATACAGCCGCACAGATGAAGAGAATATCTATGCAGTGGGAGATTGTACGGACACGATAAATTTAACACCTGTGGCTATTAATGAAGGTCGAGCATTTGCTGATACTGTATTTGGTGGCAAGTCTCGCACCATGAGTTATGAAAATGTTCCCACAGCAATTTTTACCACACCCGAAGCAGCTACAGTGGGTTTAACAGAAGCAGAAGCGCGAGAAAAATATGGTGATGCAGTGAAAATTTATCGCAGTCGCTTCCGTCCGATGTACTATACCTTACCGGGTAAAGAAGAAAAAACAATGATGAAACTGGTGGTTGATCAGAATACCGATCAGGTACTGGGGGCGCATATGGTAGGAACAAGTGCAGCGGAAATTATTCAAGGAATTGCGATCGCGATTAAAATGGGTGCAACTAAAGCTAACTTTGATGCTACCGTCGGTATTCATCCTAGTTCGGCTGAAGAGTTCGTGACTATGCGATAATGGTCAGTTATCAGTTAACTGGTAACTGATAACTGATCACTGGTAATTGATAACATGAGCATCTATCTATCGAAACAAAAATCTCAGAAAAAATCCCGCCAAAATGAAAATGACTGGCGGTTATTTTTGCGTTTAGTACCTTATGCTCGTAGCAGTGGGCGGTTACTGGCGCTTTCAATGTTTTTACTTGTACCTATTTCCATTGCTAACTCAGTCCAACCATTATTAATTGGACAGGCCATATCTCTAATTCGTCAAGAACCTAGTACCTACGAATTTCTTAAAAATCGTACATTGTGGGAAGGTTTAAGCATTATTCAAGGATTATTTCTGGTGACAATTGTTGTCAGATTATCATTAACAGGTTTTCAGGGTTATCTGGTCCAAAAAGTAGGGCAAAAAATCACGGCTGCAATTCGTGAAGATTTATTTCATCATGTCACATCTTTAGCAGTGCGTTTTTTTGATCGCACACCTGTAGGTAAATTAATTACCAGATTGATTAACGATGTTGAAAGTTTAGGAGATGTGTTTGCAACTGGGGCTATTGGCATAGTCTCCGATTTGTTTTCTATGCTGGTAATTATTAGTTTGATGTTTTCTATCCAATCGCAACTGGCTTGTTTGCTACTATTAATTCTGTTGCCAATCACCTGGCTGATTATTTACTTTCAGCAACAATATCGCCTTGCTAATTACAAATCAAGAGAAGAACTATCAAAACTAAACTCCCAATTACAAGAAAACATTGTTGGCATTAATATAGTGCAGTTGTTCCGCAGGGAAAAATTTAATGCAGAATTATTTCGCGCTACAAATAACAAATATATCAAAGAAGTTGATGCTACGATTTGGTATGATTCTGCTGTTTCTGCAACCTTAGAATGGATAAGTTTGATTGCCATTGCTGGGGTGTTGTGGGTAGGTGGTTTGTTGCTATTAGGGCAAAATATCACCTTCGGAATTTTATCATCATTTATTCTATTTGCCCAGCAATTATTTGATCCTCTGCGGAATTTTGCCGAAAAATTCACGGTTATTCAATCCGGGTTCACTGCAATTGAAAGGGTCAATAATATTTTAGATGAAACCATAGAAATTAAAGACAAAAATAATCCTCGTTTCTCAATTTTAGACACTAAGTTTGGTTATATAGATGAGATAATTAGGGATTTAGAAGCACAAAATTTTCCTACTAATACTGAACTGGGAGAAATTCGTTTTGAAAATGTTTGGTTTGCCTACAAAGATGATGATTATGTCATTAAAGACTTAGATTTTGTCATTCATCCTGGGGAAAAAATAGCTTTAGTGGGACCAACAGGAGCGGGTAAAAGTTCAATTATTCGGCTTTTATGTCGGCTTTATGAACCCACACAAGGACGTATTCTCATTGATGGTGTAGATATTCGGGAAATACAACAAGCAGAACTGCGCCGTTATATGGCGGTAATTTTGCAAGAGGCTTTTTTATTTGCTGGTGATGTCAAGAGTAATATTACTTTAGGTGATAGTTACACTTTTGAAGAGATTGAAAAAGCCGCAGAAAAAACTAATATAGCTGATTTTATTAATCAATTACCTCAAGGTTATGATACTCAATTAAGAGAGAGAGGGACAAATATCTCTAGTGGACAAAAGCAACTTTTAGCATTTGCGCGGGCTGCTATCCGTAACCCGCAAATTTTGGTATTAGATGAAGCTACCGCTAATTTAGATGTGGGAACAGAAGCATTAATTCAACAGGCATTAAATCAGCTTTTAACAAAACGCACTGCAATTATTATTGCTCACCGTTTATCAACTATTAGAAATGTAGATCGGATTTTTGTGTTGAAACGTGGAGAATTAATTGAACAGGGAAGTCATGAACAATTGATAGCACAAGGTGGACTTTATTCTACTTTGCATAATTTACAAATGTTGGGAACTTAGAAGCAAGAAGTCAGGAGTCAGGAGTCAGGAGTCAGGAGTCAGGAGTCAGGAGTCAGGAGGATAAACAAATAACTTTCTATTCACTGTTCCCTGTTCACTGTTCCCTGTTCCCTGCTATAGCATTTCAAACTTTAATTGATCAGTTTTGAGAAAATCATGGGTGAAATGATCGACCACATTTGTATCACTTAATTCCAAGTTATAAAAATCGACAAATTCATGGTTAAAATATGGTCCAGCGTGCCAAGTTCCTACTTCTAATTTAATAAAACAATTTCCGGGAATGCGAAAAGCAGCAAGTTCTGCTAATACAGGTTCATTAACGTCGTTGTTAGGTGGACAAACTGCCATCAACCAATCTTTACCTTCTAAAGAACCTAAACATTGAGTACATTGGATATGACGAGTAATTTTATGAAACTGCGTTCCTTTGTTGTGTAAACGCATAATATAAAAACGGGGGATACCATTTTGTAAATTTAATTGTGCATCTTCAGAATCAAAAGATTTTCCATCTTTACTAGCAAATATTAGCTGTCCATAAGGCTGAAAATTTTCTGGTGTGATCAATTCTGCTTTTAGCTGTTTTAATGTCTGGGATGTATTCATAAAAAAAGCCTAAAAAAATCCATACAAGATTTATAATACCAATATTTACCAGTCTAGTTCATGAGGAATCAGTGATTTAGGAATTATGGAAGCTTGTTTTTCTTTATCTGAAGTTTTACTTGCTGTGAATCTGTCTTTAGTCAAAAGTAAAAAAATCAGATTACCTCTTTTAAAATAACGCTCATAGTTTTAAAGTATTTAAATAACAGAAATAGACTATGTGTGTGAGGATGAGCGATGATATCCAACTTAAATCGGCGTAAATTTATTTGGTATAGTTCTGCTACATTAGGTAATAGCTTACTGTTGAAAGCTTGCACTAATAACCCTACTTATAATCCAACTCCAACCTCAACAGCAACGAGTAATAATGAAGTATTGAAAATAGCGATCACACTTCCGGGAATTATTACAGATCAAGCTTGGAATCAATCGGGTTATGAAGGTGTTAATTTAGCAAAACAAAAACTGGGTGCTGAAGTTGCTTATGTGGAAAATGTCACTCAAGCAGATCAAGCAGAAGTATTAACAGATTTTGCCCGTAAAGGATATAATGTAGTGTTTGCTCACGGTGGACAATTTGATGCAGCAGTAGAACAAGTTGCTACACAATTTCCTAATACTTTCTTTGTCGCTGTTAACGGTTCTATCAAAGGTGATAATATTGCTGCTTTGCGAATAGATCACCTGCAAGCTAGTTATTTGTGTGGAATTATTGGTGCTTCTGTAACTAAATCTAACAAATTAGCTTACATCGCTGGACAAGAATTTGAAGCCACTCAACAAGAATTACGAGGATTTGAATTAGGTGCAAAATCTGTGAATCCAAATATTAAAATTACTTCTACTTTTACAGGTGATTGGAGTGATGTTGCTAAGGGTAAAGAAGCTGCTTTAGCTTTAATTTCTGCGGGAAATGATGTAATTTTTCAATGGTTAGATACAGCCTCAGCAGCAGTATTACAAACAGCAAATGATAAAGGAGTTTATGCTTTTGGGAATACTAAAGATCAGTTAGATGTTGCGCCGAAAGCAGTTTTAACTAGTGCGGTTAAACGGTTAGATTTAGCTATTACTTATTTAGCCGAATTAGCTCAACAAAAACAGTTAAAAGGAGAAATTTATACTATTGGTTTTGAAAGACCTGATATATTATATTTAGGTAAATTTGGGGAAGTTGTTCCAGAATCACTGGAAGAAAAAGCTATGGTGATAAAACAGGAAATTATCGATCAGAAAATTACCTTTTTACCATGTAAGGAAGGAGGTAAAAATACCCGCTGTGTGCAGAAACTATAAGTTTACAAAGTCCTAATACTTAGGAGATCGGCGTTAAAAATTGTCGTGATGACAAGGTAGGAGGTAAGAGGGAAGAGGTTTTCGGACAACTTTACTTTTCTGGGTTAGGGGGTGTGTGTGACGTTATTTGATGCTATTGCGATCGCTTTTTTAAGTCGTGGTAATATTTGGAGTGTAGTCTTAACTTCCCTATGTTTTGCTTCCCTTCGCAGCGGTGCAAACATCATGCAACGTAACTGAGGACTGGAGGTATGGGATGTGAGCAATGACTAATAACTAATAACTAATAACTAATAACTAATAACCAATGAACATATTTACATTATTTACCCAAGAAAACAATCATTCAGCCTTAATAACTCCTGATGGTGCTATCATTAACTATCAGCAGTTACGGGAAAATATCACTAAATTAGTCTCTCAACTCCACAGTTTTGGCTTAAAAAAAGGAGACAGAATAGCCATATCTATGAATAATGGTACACCAATGGCAATCACATTTTTAGCATCGGCTTTGTGTGGAACTGCTGCACCATTAAACCCTAAATATAAACAAGACGAATTTAGTTTTTATTATCAAGATACCCAAGCTAAAGCATTAATTACATTACCCGGAACTTCAGAAGCAGCAATAGCAGCAACACCTGAGATGATGTTAATTAATGCCAATATTAATCATGATGGAACTTTAAACTTTGAATTAGTGAAATCAACATCAGCAAAAACCATCAATACAGAACCGCCCGAAGCTGATGATATCGCTATGATTTTACATACTAGCGGTACTACCAGTCGTCCTAAACGTGTACCTATTCGTCATCGGAATTTAATCGCTTCTGCTAATAATATTATCGGTGCTTATTCCCTGACATCTGCTGATATTACACTTTGTTTAATGCCACTTTTTCACATTCATGGTTTGGTAGGATGTTTATTAGCAACTCTCGCATCAGGAGGAACTTTAATTTGTCCCAATGGGTTTAATGCTTTGGAATTTTGGAAACTGGTAGAAACCTATAAACCTACTTGGTATTCTGCTGCTCCTACCATGCACCAAACAATTTTAGCACGGGCAATTCGTAACTTACAAATTGTCAAAAATAACCCCTTCCGTTTCATTCGTTCTAGTAGTGCATCTTTAGCACCAGTTATCATTGAACAAATGGAAAATACTTTAAATTCTCCTGTTTTAGAATCTTACAGTATGACGGAAGCAGCGCACTTAATGACAACAAACCCTTTACCACCAAAAACTCGTAAACCAGGAACTGTGGGTTATGGTTTTAATGTGGAAGTTGGTATTATGGATGAAGCTGGAAATTTACTATCTCAAGGAAGTTTAGGAGAAGTAGTTGTTAAAGGTGCAAACGTTATTGATGGTTATGAAAATAACCCCGATGCTAATGCAACAGCTTTTGTTAATAGTTGGTTTCGTACAGGAGATCAGGGAACAATTGATGAAGATGGATATTTGCGTTTAACGGGTAGAATTAAAGAATTAATTAACCGGGGTGGAGAAAAAATTTCACCTTTAGAAATTGACGATATTTTATTACGTCATCCTGCGGTTTCTGAAGCTTTAGCTTTTGCTGTACCTCATAAAAGTTTAGGTGAAGAAATTCATGCTGCTGTGGTTTTACAAGGTGAAATAACTGAAAAGGAACTGCAACAACATTGCTCAACTATGTTGGCTGATTTTAAAGTACCTAAACAAATTCATATTTTAGAAACTTTACCTCGTGGTGCGACGGGTAAATTACAACGTTTAGCGATGGCGAAATTATTGAATATTTCTGTCTGATAGCGTAGCGTGGCGTAGCCATATCAGGATTTTCAGGATTGTGATTACAGGGACTGGCTGAGGTAAAATCTCAGCAGTAGTCATCTTGTTATTTGTTAGGAGATTTGAGATAATTTGCATCAATTGAAACAAATTTACCATCCTGAATCTGCACAAGCACAGCTTCGCCCTGACGCTCTCTTTCTTGTGTAAACTGAAGTGGATAACCGGATGTATCACTTTCGGAAAGTTTAACATTCTGTAATCCTTCTAATACCGTAGTTCGAGAAGGATCATTAGATAAAGCTTTAATCAAAGCCTGAGTAGCATCATAGCTGGTGGCAGTACGCCAACTAATGCCTCCTCTCCAGAATTGCTCGGATTTTTTAGCAAAGTTTTTAGCTTGTGCAGTTTCTCTAAACCAAGGTACTGCAATTACTAAACCCTGTACATCCTTACCACCTCTGACTAAGGTTTCATTGTTATAAAGAGTATGTCCAGCTAACATTTTTAATTCTTTAATTTGCCCAGGTTGAGGATTATTCTTAAGTTTTTCGTTTCTACTTTTGATCTCTTTAGCAATGTTAATGGCAATATCTGTGTTTTGCGTATCTGGAAATAAAAGTGCTGCTTCTGCTTTATCCGAATATACACTTTTAGCAACTTCTTTTTCCGCATCAAATGTATTAGCAGTTAAATCAATTAGTGGTTTACGAACTACCTCACCTCCTAGTTTTTCAAAATAGTTTGTAAATGTCTCTCTGACGCTGTTACTATATGGGCTATTAGGATTAGCAAAAACTACTGCTTTTTTTAATTGCAGATTCTTATAAGTATAATCAGCTAATTTTTGACCAGCAATTTCATCTGAATAAACTGTTCTAAAGAAAACAGGGTTTTTTAGTAAAATGCTAGTGCTAGTGGGAGAAATTACTGCTAATCCTGCTTTTTCATATTCTGGTAGTGCTGCTTTTGTAGCATCACTGGAATTATGTCCAATTACTCCCAGTATTGAAGGATCTTTAACTAATTCCTCAGCTACTTGTTTTGCTTTTTCTGATTCGTTACTATCATTAGCAATGATTATTTCTAATAATCTACCATTGAAGCCTTTATTTTTATTGAATTCATTTTGTGCTTGTGCTACACCACGTAATATTTCTTGAGCATTATTGATGTTATTAACTGGCACAACCACTGCTAAAGTAAAAGGAGAACCCTGTTGACGAGCTAGACTATTGTTGTAGTAAATTAGCACTTCTGGATCATAGGGATTTGCTTTTACAGCTTGATTAAATAATTCATATGCTTGTGCGTAATTTCCCTTTTTAATATTTTCAATTCCCTGATCACGAGGGATATTAGTAATATTAGGGAAGAAAGTTTTATTACTACGACTAATATTAATATTCTGTTCTGTTGTACAAAAAATACCTAATACCTTTTGTTCATTTGTTAAACAAGAGGTAGAACGATACAGAAAAGCAACCATAATAGCCAAAATAACTGCAACTATGGGTGCTATTTTGATTAGATTTAAAATAATCGGATTAAGTTTTGTTGAATTACTGTTGCTAGATTCATTCAATTCATAGGGAACATAACGAATATTATCCGTATTTTCTTCTGTATTTTCAGTTATGATATTTACTTGATATTGATATGATTGATTTGCTGTTTCGTCACTAGAATTTTTTTTTTGCTCAAACTCAAATTTATCTAATTCATTAATTTCTTCTCTTAGTGGGTGACGTTGTATGATCCAGCGACGTACTAATTCTATTTTTATTTTCTCCTCTATTTCATCTAAAAAACCATTATTTCTTAGAAGTTGCTTTGTTTCTATAATCAATTTATTATCTGTATCCGGTCTCAATCTTCTTATTAATTCGATATAATCTTCTGAATTTTCTTGAGCTTCTGCTATTGCTGCAAAAACCATTTTTTCTGGAATAGAAAATCCGTCCCAAAACCATGCTAAACCGGCTTCAGCCAATTCAATTGCTTTGCTGGTTATAGCTTCTACATCTTCACTACTAACTTTCCATTGATTATTTTCTCGCGCTCTACCAAAAATACTAAAACATATTGCTTGGGTAAAATAGGGATGTCCTGCTGATAGATTAAAAATGGCTTTTATTGCATCTTTTTCATACTCAATGATATTTTCCGCTGGTTTAATAATTACATCTTTGGTACTGTTCTTGTCTAATAAACCAATTTCTTTAATAGGTACATCCCTAAATATCTTACTTATCCTTGAGTTATTTACTGATTTTTGTTCTATAAATACAATCAAAAATAATTTTCTATTAACTTTAATTGTCGCCAACAAATATTTATAAACCTGTTCTAATAATAATTCTGAATCCTGATTATTTAGTAAGGCATCAAATTCATCAAGTAACAATACTAAATTTTTGTTTTCTAATGATTGATATACTTGCGGTAAAAATTCATGGGAAAAAATTTCAGTATTTAATTCTAGCTCTGTAATTTCCGGTACTTTGATATTTTCATCATCCAAGGAGAGGTCACTAATTACTTCTTTAGCTAACTCTGCTAAAATTTTACTCAGCGAGTCTTGACTATAATATTCTAAATTAAATCTAACAAAAACAAACTTATTTAAATCTGGAAGTTTATTAGGAATATTCCGAATGATAGATGACTTACCAATGCGTCGTTGACCATATAACAAGATGACTTGTTGACCTTGCTGGAGGTAATCATTAATAGATAAAAATAGGCTTTCTCGCCCAAAAAAGAACTGTTGGTCTATTGGACGACCAATAATGTATGGATTCCTTTGAGGCTTGGAAGAAGTAATCATTTCTTGATCATAACTCTAAAAGGGTAATCTCAAGCGTCAATTTTCACTTTTCGTAAAATTTTGTAAAATTCATATTTAGTTGCTCAACTCAACAAACTGACCTCCCTTAACCTCTAAAAGAATTGACTTGCCTTGACGCTCTCTTTCTTGTGTAAACTGGAGTGGATAACCGGATGTATCACTTTCGGAAAGTTTCACATTCTGTAATCCTTCCAATACTGTAGTCCGTGAAATATTGTTAGATAAGGTTTTAATCAAAGCCTGAGTAGCATCATAGCTGGTGGCAGTACGCCAACTAATACCTCCTCCCCAAAATTCCTCTGATTTTTTGGCAAATTTTTTAGTTTGTGAAGTTTCTCGAAACCAAGGTACTTCAATGACTAACCCATCCAGAAAGTTACCCCCTTTAACTAAAGTTTCATTGTTATAAAGAGTATGCACCCCCAAAATTTTTAATTCTTTGATTTGCCCAGGTTGAAGATTATTCTTAAGTTTTTCGTTCCTAATGGTAATCTCTTTAGCAATTTTAATGGCAACATTAGTATGCTGTGTATCTGGAAACAACATAGCTACTTCTGCTTTATCTGTATATACACTTTTAGCAACTTCTTTTTCCGCATCAAATTTATCAGCAGTTAAATCAATTAGTGGTTTACGAACTACCTCACCTCCTAGTTTTTCAAAATGGTTTGTAAATGTCTCTCTGACGCTGTTACTATATGGGCTATTGGGATTAGCAAAAACTATTGCTTTTTTTAATTGCAGATTCTTATAAGTATATTCTGCTAATTTTTGACCAGCAATTTCATCTGAATAAACCGCTCTAAAGAAAACTGGTTTGTCTAATAAAATACTCGTGCTGGTAGGAGAAATTACTGCTAATCCTGCTTTTTCATATTCTGGTAGTGCAGCTTTGGTAGCCTCGCTGGAGTTATGTCCAATTACTCCCAGTATTGAAGGATCTTTAACTAATTCCTCAGCTACTTGTTTTGCTTTGTTTGGTTCGTTACTATCATTAGCAATGACTATTTCTAATAATCTACCATTGAAGCCGTTATTTTTATTGAATTCATTTTGTGCTTGTGCTATACCACGTAACATTTCTTGAGCATTAGTTGTGTTTTTGTCTGCTGGTACAACTACCGCAAAGGTAAAAGGAGAACCTTGTTGACGAGCTAGACTATTGTTATAGTAAACTAGCACTTCTGGATCATTTTGATTTGCTTTTACAGCTTGTTTAAATAACTCCTCAGCTTGTTGATAATTACCTTTTTTGAAGGCTTGAACACCTTGATCACGAAACTTATTGCTAATGTTAGGAAAAATGGTTTTATCGCCCCGACTAATTCTACTATTATCTGCTACACACCAAAACCCAAATTCTTTTTTTTCTCCTACTGCACAAGGCTTGCTAAAGAATACTGTATAACCACCTAAACCCACAAGCAAAATTATAGCTAATCCTCCTAGAAATCCTTTAAATCTTAAAACCCAGTTCAGCCAGTTTGAAATTGTATTAGTATTTATATTGACAGATGCGACAGGTGCAGGAGGTGCAGGATTTTTATCTCCAACTTGAAGATTCGTTCTAGATTTCAGAGTTTGAATTTCTGCTAATTTTTGTTTAGATAATTTCCTGTTAGGATCAATTTGTAAAACAAGCGTAAACTGTTCTTCTGCCTTAGACCATTCTTTATTAAGTATTAATTCATGTCCATAATCTTCTCTTACTTCTATTAGAACATCTTTACTTTGTTCACTATCAATTTGGTAAGCTATTGTACCAATTTCTAATGCTTGCTCAAAATTTTGAGCTTGTGATTTTTGTTGAGCTAGTGTTAGTAAAGGTTGTACAATTAATTCTTGTTGATGATGATTAGTTTGAGAATAAAATTGATAAACTCGATTATATAGATTACTAGCTTCATCTATATTTTGTATCTTCAAATATTCTTGAGCTAAAGAAATAACACATTTAAAATTATTAGGATTAAGTTTGACGGCTTCTTTATAAAGAGACAATGCTGTTTCAGGCTGATTTTGGCGTAAATTCTCGGCTACTGATAATAACTGACTAACATCATCTTGGTTAATTTTCTCTAAGTTAGTAATTTCATCTTTTAAGCGATGTTCTTTCACTAACCAAAGACGGACAAACTCTATTTTCACTCGCCGTTTTGTCTCATCTAAAAAACCATACTCAGATAATTGTTCGTATGCGTCTGTTAAATATTGTGTTATTACTATACCATAGTCATTGGTTAATAATGTTAGTGGTTCTTCAATAACAGATTGATTGTTTTTGTTTGCTATTTCTTGAGCCTCTGCTGCGGCTGCAATAATTATTCGCTGCTGCAAATTCAATCCATCCCAGAACCAAGCTAAACCAGCTTGTCCTGCTTTGATTGCTTGATTTATAACATTTTCAACATTTTGAGGAGTGATAGTCCGTAAATCATCATTGGGTTTTTTTTGATAGTTATTACGTACTTGACCATAAATAGCGTGGCAGATAACTTGCGTAAAATAGGGGCTTCCAGCACATATATTGAAGATGGTATCTATGGTTTCTGGTTGATATGTTAAAATGCCTTCTGCGGGTTTAGTAATTAATTCTTCGGTTTTATCTTTCTGCAACAGAGTAATTTCTTTATAGAGTGCTGTCCGCAAAAAAGAAAGTAAGGTTTCTAATTTATTTATATTTCTCCCTACAACGGGAATAATAAATAATCTTTCCTCTTGAGCTAATAGTTGTAGAATATAATCACAAAATATTCTGGTTTCTGTCTCATCATCTCTTGCAATTAGAACATCAAACTCATCCCAAAGAAAAACTATTTTTTTATCACCTATGTTTTGATAAACTTGAGGTAGAAAATCACGAGAAAACCTTGGAAAATCGGTTCTTATATTTTCTGCTAACTGTTCTAAAACATCAGGATCATCTTGGAAATCTAATATTTCTAAAATTTTATAGGCAATACTACATAAAATTTGAGAATTAGATGAGTTTGATTGAGCTTGAAAATCAAACTCTATGAAAATAAATTCATCGCTACCAATCTTTTGAGGAATTAAATTAAGTATAGAAGATTTACCAATACGTCTTTGTCCATACAATAAAGTTAATTGTGCATTTTGGAGAAGACTATCAGCAATCAGAGAAAATAAATCTTCCCGCCCAAAAAATTTGTCTGGGTCTCTAATCGGACGGCCTATAATGTAAGGATTAGGAGGTAGATTTGGTATATTAGTCATAATTGTATATTGATTTTCTCATCTATTGAAAAGATTTTATCAACGCCACATTAGGTTAACAATGTGTTATGTAAGATCCCATTAATAGGGAAGATTAGGAGAACTTCCCTATTCAGTCCAGTTGCTAGTTATTTAGTTGATGCTTGTAATGGATAATTTTCAGAAAAATTCCGTTGTTATCCCGTGAATCTTTTAATCCTAGACATCCTGATGAAAATACTTTACCCAACTAGCAACTTAGATGATTAGGAATTTTATTATGGCAAGAATGTTAATAGTTTCGGAATCCAATTTAACACGGTTTTGACTTTATCAGGATTCTGTGTTAACCAAGTTACGAAGTTTTTAACTTGATCCAATTGTTTATGACTAATGAGATTTAGAAATAATTGGTTCTCTGCAAAGAATTGTTCTGATGTATTTAATATTTCCTGTGTTGCCCTTTTTTTCATCAGTGGTGAAGTAAAGGAATACAACTTGACTGAATCTGTAATAGTAGAAGTAATTACACCTCTATCTTCTAATTTATTTAAAAGACGTTCATGCTGAGTCATAATTCTTCCTATGCCTTTTAAATTATATTTTGTATCATTTATATGACCATCCAGATCCAGCAAAGCTATCAGCATCAATAAAAGCTGTTCTGTAGGATTACATCTTTGCCAAATTACCTCAAAAATCTGTCTAGTATCGGCTTCAAATCTCTGAGCAAATGATTCAGAATTAGCATCCTGACCTCGCTGCATTTCTCTATATATTAAAAGTCCACCAATTTGTACTAAACTAGGATGTCCACCTGTAATATTGATAATTTCACCCCGTAATGTTGGAGGTCTAACAATATTCAAGATTTGCACCAATTCGCTAGTATTAAATAGTTTCAGGGATTGAAATAAATAGTGATTGTACCAAGGAGAAGCATGAGGATTAAGTTGAGGTCCCAGGTCACTTAGGGGTTGCAGTGAGGTAACAATCATAGATAGATATTCACTTTCTTCTGCATGAACCGCCAAACTACGACATTCTGCCAAAAATGTTTCCATTTCTGTTTCAGTGTATTGTTCGTTTGTTACCAAAGCTGCATCAAAGTCATCTACTAACAGTAATAAAAATTTACCATTATCACCTAATTTCCGTAATGCTTGGCGGATAATGCGACTTGTAGCTGGTTTTTCTAGTAAGGGTTGAATTTTAGCTTGTAATTGTGGTTCATTATCTAATTGATCATGTAGCAAATTTAAGATTTCTTGCCAAAACCGAGCAGGTGTGAAGTCCCTAATATCTTGGCAGTAGAGTAGTACAACTGCAACTTCAGATGGATCTATGCCATGTTCCTTTAGTGCTTGTTTAGAAGCAAGTTTCCTTAAAAATGAGGTTTTACCCATCCCCGGACCTCCCCAAATGGCAAAATGGCTGCGGTTACAGATTTGGTCAAAGGCAAAGTTAATTTCTGATCTCCGTCCGACAAAATGTTCTGGGGGAACTGCTCTTCCGGGAAAAAAGGGATTAGACATGGTAATTTTACTGAGTTTTTTAACCAATCAAATTCTACTTGTGCATAAAGTATATTGATTCTCTGCACAGGGTTTTTACTGAATTGCTTTTACTTATCAAGATAATACATTAACAGTATATATTTAATAGCATAATACTTATCTATAGGTTGCATCATATTACATAGATAATATTAATTTGGGCAAATGCTTTCTCTCTGTGGGTTCTACTATTATCTGACGGTAAAGCATTGTGAACAATTGTTTTGAATAAAGTTTCGATCCAGTTTTCTCAGAAGATGCTTTAAAATTCAAAAACAGCTTATTTTATTACAATTCAATTACAGTAAAATTTTATTCAAATTAATTCCTTTTATGAAAATCTGTATTGTTGGTGCTGGTGCTATTGGTGGTTTGCTCGGTGCTAAGTTAAGTTTAGCAGGTGAAGAAGTAACTTTAATTGCTCGCGGTGAGCATTTACAAGCTATCCAAAAAAATGGACTGCGGTTAATATCTGCTGATGGTTCTGAATTCGTTGCTAACCCAGCTTTAGCTACCAGTGATATTACAGAAGTTTCTCCCCAAGATGTTCTAATTTTAGCTGTTAAAACTAATAGTGTAGAAGCGATCGCTCCCGTGCTTCCCCATCTCTATCATGACACAACAATGGTAGTTACAGCCCAAAATGGTGTTCCTTGGTGGTATTTCCGCAAACACGGGGGGGAGTACGAAGGGACAAACATCAAATCAGTTGATCCAGATGGTATAATTGAAAACTCTATTAATATTGATCGGGTAATTGGTTGTGTGGTTTATCCCGCTGCGGAAATAGTAGAACCTGGAGTAATTAAGCACATTGAAGGTGAAAGGTTTACCCTGGGAGAAATTGACGGTTCTAAAACTGAACGTATCCAATTATTATCCCAAACTTTAAAAAAAGCCGGATTTAAAGCCCCTGTACGCAATCAAATTAGAACAGAAATATGGGTAAAATTATGGGGTAATATTGCTTTTAATCCCATTAGTGCTTTAACTGGTGCAACGCTGGAAAGTATTGCTAAATATTCCCTTACCCGTGAACTAGCTAAAAATATGATGTTAGAAGCTCAAACAATAGCCGAAAAATTAGGTATCAATTTTGGCATTAGCTTAGAACAGCGAATTGATGGTGCTGAAAAAGTTGGCGCTCATAAAACCTCAATGTTACAAGATATCGAAGCGGGACGACCAACAGAAATAGAAGCGATTGTTGGTGCAGTGATAGAATTAGGTAAACTCACGCAAACACCCACACCTTATATTGATGCGGTTTACGCCAGTGTTAAATTATTGGAAGCTACCCATCAAAATTAACATCTTCAAAAATTGAGGTCATTAACTTTTTGTGTTCATAATTTTGTTTTCCACTGTTACGTAATTATTCAAATCATAAGTTTTAATTGACTGTCAATATAGTTTGACTATGCTACTTTTTGAAGTGCGGAATGTGGGATGAAAACTCATGAAAATTATTGCTTACAGTTATAGTGATCCACTCTTGGAAACATCTCCTGATCAAGCTAGTTGGGGTTGGGAAGTAGATCGAATTTATCAGGACTGGGGAGAGCGATCGCAATTACAACAATTATTAAATGACTGTGAAACAGAACCTGCAAATTATTTACTGATTCGTCGTTTAGAAGAATTGGGAGATACATTAGCACAAGTTAGCGATCGCCTCAACCAATTAGAAGCTATGGGGGTAATAGTTATTGCTACAGAACAAAAATATACCTCCGAAGCTGCTAACTTCCGCATTGAACTCCTAAACTTACTCCAAGAAATTCAACGTCAACAACGCAGTCGCCGCATCCGTCAAGGACACGCTAAAAATCGTCTCGAAGCTTCACCACCACCAGGTAAAGTCCCCTATGGCTATCGCAAAAGTAAAGGAAAATATACTATTGATCGCAGTACATCGCCGATAGTCAAAGATTTTTTTGACAACTTTTTACTTTATGGTTCTTTACGTGGTTCAGTTCGTTATATAGCCAAAAAATACGCTAAAAAAATCTCTGTCACTACAGGAAGACGTTGGTTAACAAATCCCGTTTATCGTGGTGATACCGCTTATCAAAATGGGGACATTATTTCTGATACTCATCTAAGTATTATTTCTAGGGAAGAAGCAGCGCAAGTTGACCGACTTTTACGCAGGAATAGCCGTTTACCATCTCGTACCGCTAGTGCGCCTCATTCTTTAGCTGGTTTGGTTGTTTGTCAACAGTGTCAGTCTCGGATGGTAGTCACTCGTGTTACTCAGCGTTATCAAAATCAAGAGTATTTATATTTACGCAATACAAATTGTCCCCAAAGTCCTAAATGTCGTGCTATTCCTTACCAAGATATTTTGGAAAAGACTATTGAAATTGTTTGTCGAGATTTACCTTTAGCAGTATCAGGAATGAATTTTCCCCAACTGGATGCTATTAAAAATAGCTTAAATGAGAAAATTAGCAATCAACAAAATATTCTTGAACAATTACCAAATTTACTAGAAACTGGGGTTTTAGATCAAGAAACAGCAAAATTAAGGTCTTACAAACTCCGCACAGAAATTTCTCAACTTCAAGCTAAGTTAGCTATTCTCCCTCCTGTAAATTTACGTTCTGTGGCGGAAGCTGTTTCTATTCCCCAGTTTTGGTTAGATTTATCAGAAGTGGAACGACGATTTTATTTACGGGAATTCATTCGGAAAATAGATATCATAAGGAATGGTAAAGATTGGGATTTACAGGTAATTTTCATTTTTTGATTAGCTCGTCAGTTGTCGGTTGTTATTATCCCCAATCCCCAATTACCAATTAATCTTCATCTCTACTTCTAGATGATTTTGTTGATTTACCAGCATTTCTAACATTCATGACTTTACTAAGTAAATCAAACCAAAAAGGCGCTCCCATTGCAATAGCCAAACCACTAATTAACCAACCACAAAACATGGTTAACAAACTGAAAACAGGCACGCCATTTATCTTAATCGGATTCCAGCCAATTTGATCTTGTAGGTTATCACTAGTCCAACCAATTGGTAAATTAATTTCTTCTAAAATCTGTTGAGTATCAAAATTTTGGAGGCTGGAAGGATCAGATTGTTTATCTATTGTTTGTTCTACTTTATAAACAATTGCTTCTCTCAACACTGTATCTTTAGATAATCGATCAATGATATGAAATGTATCAGCATTAGCACCAAAAGCTAAAGTAATACCAATCAAAATTGCCACTCCTTTAGCATTTCGTTTGTAAACACCACCGGCTCGTTGCATAGAACTATCAAAACAGTCTTCAATTTCCCTGCGTAAGATTTTAATACCTTCCTCTGTGCTTTTAGCTTTGTATTGCGCTCGCTTGGCTATAGTTGCAATATTCCTTTTCATCCCATCTGGGAGACTATCAACTAATTCTCGAATAGTCTTATATGTGGGATTATCTCGGTCTTGTAGAGTGGTTTCGATTTCATTATAAACAGCTTGACTTGTATCCATTAATTCTACAATTTCGCCAATATTAGGTTTTAAACCGCCGATGATTATTGCTTCTTCAATGCTGGGAAATATATGTTGATGGAAGGCTTGCAATCGTTTCCAGGTTTCTGTTAAAATCTTATTTTCATTTTCTATATTCGCTTGAAAATTATCTATATATTTAGCCAAGCTATCTTTCATCCGACTAACACTGCTATCTATATCCAATTTGTTATTTCTAAAATCAAAAACAATTTGTGAATATTCTAACTTGAGATTTTCAAAATCATCTTTGATATCCTTGGTAATCTGATTTGATAATTCAGTAACTTTGAGTTGTCTTAGTGACCTAGTTAAAATTGTTTCCACTTCTTGCAAGCGTTCATTTTTGAATTTTTCTAGCCTGACTTCTGTTAAACTATGGATTATTTTTGGTAGTTTTAATTCCTCTAGAAGAGTTGTAGCAAAAGTATCAGTAGCAATATAGGAAGGCGCACTATTTTCCTGGTCAAACGTCTTCTCATTATATGAGCAGTTAGTTATTGATTTTCGTATTGGACGACTGATATCAGCTATCATCCAAGTCAATCTTCTTGGTAATATAGAGAAAAAACCTTTAGCTTCTTGGTTAATACTTTTAATTAAAGGATTTCTATAAATATTATTGACGAGTTTAATTACATCCTTTGCCTCTGAATTTTTAACATCTCCAGCCAAGAAAATTTCAATGGATTTCTTTAAGTGTATAGCTCGCCATTGCAGAACTGTAGCAATTAGCTCTTGAATCTCTGATGCTAATAAACTTAAAATTAGGTAAATAAAAATTAAACCCAGGGCGACATCTAAGATAAAAGGTAGACGCATTGACAGACTCCTTCAGGGTAATTGACCAATTTAGCTTTGTAATAAGTATGCAGCCATAAGTAATCAGTAATCAGTAATCGGCTTTCATCAGATTTCACCTGTAGGTAGACAGGTTGGGAATAAAATCAGAATTTTGCCAGATTCCACAGGTGTTGATGAGAGAAATTTACAAGCTGATGTTTGTGTTTTTGAGCCTATTACCTCTGGCTGACGGCTGACGGCTGAATGCTGATGCTTTGTATTCTTTATATCATTTAACTGGAGAAAAGCTTGTTAAATTGTTTAAAAAATAACTAAGAAAAATTTTCTTCAAAAAATTATCATTGTCGAGAGGAAACTGAGCTAATTTTGGATCTAGCCATTGCTTGTAAAAACAGTTTGTGAAGGTATGGCAACACTGGAGATTAACTCTGATCTCCATGAAATCAAACCAGCGAGTAAAATGATTAGCATAGAATATGCAAGAAGGAAGCTATATTTGGACTCATCTAGAAAAAACACAGCATCGTGCCGTTGACAAATGGATTGACAGAATATGGCTGATAATATTGCTGTTGGCTGCGATCTTGTTGTTTAGCATCAATCTTGGCGGAATGCCGCTAACAGATTGGGATGAAAGCACTGTGGCACAGGTCGCTAAAGAAATTTGGCGTGCCGAAGCAGGTTCTATGCGCTGGCTTTACCCTACTTTGGGAGGTGAACCATACTATAACAAGCCACCCCTCATGCACTGGCTAATTGCTTGGGCTTACTCTCTGGGTGGTGTGAATGAATGGACGACTCGCCTACCTGGTGCTATGCTTACAGCCCTTTCTGTGCCTTTACTGTATTGCATTGGCAGAGAGATATTTCGCCTCCGTTGGGCTGCTGTTTATAGTTCTTTGATTTATCTGACAATGTTACCAGTAGTGCGTTATGGCAGATTAGCCATGCTAGATGGCGTAGTGGTAAGCTTGTTGATGGTAATGATATTGTGTGTGTTGCGATCGCGCCGAGATTTGCGTTATTGCTTGGGTGTGGGTATCAGTTTTGGGCTGATTTGCCTCACTAAAGGCATGGTAGGCTTATTCTTAGGTGCTATTGCTGTAGTTTTTCTTTTTTGGGATACACCAAGACTACTCACCAGTTACTATCTGTGGACAGGAATTTTCATCGGTGTTCTACCTGTTTTTGCTTGGTACACTGCCCAACTACTAAGATATGGTTATCCTTTCTCTCAAATTGATTTAAGCAATCAACCCTTGAATCACATTGCTGCTTTTGCCAATGGTCAGCCTCAACCACCTTGGTATTATTTCATAGAAATTCTGACATGGACATGGCCTTGGCTGGTATTTTTACCGCAAACGGTGAGCTTCACCTGGGAAAATCGGAATCTTAGCTGGGCGAAACTAATTATAGTCTGGAGTAGTGTTTATTTACTGCTAATTTCTCTGGTTAGTGTCAAATTACCTTGGTATATCTTCCCGATTTATCCTAGCTTCGCTTTGGCCTTGGGTTTCCATTTAATACAAACTGAGAATTTACGTTTATTCTCGTCCTATCCCCGTGCTTGGGTGACAAGTTTTGCGATCTTGGCTGTGGTAGCTGCTGCGGGTAGCATTTATTTTAGTTGGGGAAGCTCAGGGATAACAGAATTACAAATGATTTTGGCCGCAGTAGCAGTAACTATGACTTTAGCTGCTATTTTGGCAGAACGAGGCGATGGGCAATTTTTCAAGATTTTAGTTTGGGGAAGTTATATTTCCCTGCTGTTGTTGGTGAAATCTAACTACTGGGTATGGGAACTAGGGGAAGCTTATCCAGTCAAACCGGTGGCCGCAATGATAGCACGTGCCAACCCCGCAGTTAGGCAAATCTACACATCTTTTCCCTACCCTCGTTCATCTTTGGATTTTTATAGCGATCGCACCATTATTCCTGCTTCTTTTGGCGATTTGCAATATTATTGGCAGTATAGTGGACAACCCTATTTCCTTGTCAATGCTTCTGCCTTGGACAGTCTCAAACTCAAATCTATCAAAGTAGTTGCTCAAGCCGCAGGTTGGCAATTGATCACAAAAGACACTCCGTAAAGAAGGAGGCAGGGAGCAGGGAGCAGGGAGCAGGGAGCAGGGAGCAGGGGAAGAAAAGATTTTTACCAATGCCCAGTCCCCAGTAAAGAGTCCCCAGTAAAGAGTCCCCAGTAAAGAGTCCCCAGTAAAGAGTCCCTAGTCACCTGTCAACTTCTCATTTCCTGGAAGCAGTTGCTGGTTGTGGCTTGTGCTTTCCTGGGTGATGGCAATTGTGGTTAATAAAACTGCACATCCCATAGCCAAAGCTAAGAAAGGACGCTTAAGAAGAAGTAAATCTCTAACCATCCTAGCTAAAGGTCGGCTTTGACGACGCAAAGCTGAAGAGATAACAATTTGTTTCCAAGTAAACGGATCACGGACGTAGTGACCACTTTTGCAAACTACAAGTTTTTCCTGACAATATGGACAAGTAAATAAGCCGATATAAGTCTTAACAGGCTTTGTCCTGTTATTTCTTTGGCAAATCGGGCAAGTAACATAATTATTATCAAAGGTGTGTATATTCATCTAGCTCGTCCGCTTAGTCCATTTACTCGCTCTATAACAATAGCTATATTCACTACTTAGAAGTATGGCTTACGCCACGCTCCGCTATCAGGAGTTAGAGGAGTTACAGGAATAAGACTGCATTTTTCTCCCCATCACTCCATCACCCCATCACCTATCACGACCACTCACGGTTGTAACTAAGTAGGGCTTGCTGAAAAAAGATAAAACCTAGATAAATCAAAGGTTTTAGGCTGATAAACAGGAAAGTAAGTAAGTAGGCACGAAAAAACCAAGCAAGTACAAAAATGTAAAATGGCTAAAAACCTCTTCCCTCCTGCCTCCTGCCCCCTGCCTCCTGCCTTGCCCTAACGACAATTTTTAACGCCTACCTACTTAGCAAATTGGGTTACTTAGTAGCCTTGGTAATATCGTCAGTAATACACCACACATTTATTTATAGCAACAGACAAGGAGGTTAGGACATTAATTGATGATAAAACCTAGACACAAACAGAATTTCAATTCTGTCACCTGTTTCCTCCCACCCCTCCCATGATGTAAAAACCTCAAAATATTTGGGATTTTCATGTTGTTACTGGTGGGCTTTCAAACTTACCACTATTTCTTGTAACACGTGTATAGCCAGATTTGGGTGAAGATACTCTGCCATTTAGCGATTCTCCTCACAAAAATTTTAACCGCTTGTCTGGTTGTTAAATCATGCCTCACAATGAGAATTAACAAATAAAAAATTAAATTTTTTCTTACATTTACCCCGTCTCTCCATGACTCTCTTGCCTCCTACTCAACTGAGGAAGGTAACTCAACTAGCTGCCTTTCCCACATCTTCTGCTCCTTTAACTCATCTGATCAATCGTTTTCAGCCCTCCCCAGAAACAGTAGTGCTGTTTTTGGCTATGCTCATTGGTGGTGGTACGGGTATGGGTGTAGTCACCTTTCATTATTTAATCCAGCTAATTCATGACTTGATGCTGGAAAATTTCATGGCACAGATAGGAGTCTGGGGTGCTTGGACTTTAGCTTGTGTTCCCACCCTGGGCGGAGTAATTGTAGGCTTAATGCGTTGGCGCACTCAAGATTTTGGACCTGGACTTTCATCTTTAATTGCTGTCTCTCAGGGTAGAGAAGTTAAGCAGCAACTACGACCTGTTACCAA
The DNA here is from genome assembly GCA_046045965.1 of Cyanobacteriota bacterium. Lineage (GTDB taxonomy): Bacteria > Cyanobacteriota > Cyanobacteriia > Cyanobacteriales > Nostocaceae > RDYJ01. Next base: position 66,563 of record JBJOKS010000025.1, read on the forward strand.
GATGATAGCTGCTGCTGTTTCTTTGGGTAGTGGTGCATCTTTGGGTCCAGAGGGTCCTAGTGTGGAAATTGGTACTAATTTTGGGGTGTTGTTGTCGGATGTGTTGCAAGTTTCTCAAGAAAGACAGCGGTTGCTTTTGGGTGCTGGTGCGGCGGCTGGTTTAGCAGCTGGGTTTAATGCTCCCATTGCCGGGGTATTTTTTGCTCTAGAGGTAGTGATGGGAGCTACATCTTTTGCTACTTCTGCTGTAAGTGTGGTGTTACTTGCAGCGGTGGTAGCGGCTTTAATTGCTCAAATTGGTTTGGGTTCTCAGCCAGCTTTTGCTTTACCTGCTTATCAAGTCCGCAGTCCTTTGGAATTACCCCTTTATATCGGCTTGGGTTTGGGCGCAAGTTTAGTTGCTCTAAGTTATACACAATCCATTCGTTTAGTTCAAGCGTTCTTTGCGGGACGGTTGAAAAGGTTTGAATTTTTGGGCAAGATTCCTAAATCTCTTCAACCAATTATTGGTGGTGCAGTAGTTGGTTTGGTGGCCTTGCAGTATCCACAAATTTTGGGTATTGGTTATGGAACTGTACAAGCGATGTTGCAAGATCAGGAGTTTTCCTTGAACTTGTTACTTGTACTGATGGTGTTGAAAGTGCTGATGACGGCTGTTAGTTCTGCCAGTGGTTTTGTGGGTGGTTTATTTGCCCCAGCCATGTTTTTAGGTGCATCTTTTGGATCTGCTTATGCCAAGGTTTTGGCTTTGATGGTTCCAACAATTGGTGAGTATATGGCTGCTCCTCCAGCCTATGCAATGGTGGGTATGGCTGCTGTTTTGGCGGGTAGTGTGAGAGCGCCGTTAACAGCTATTTTAATGTTGTTTGAATTAACCCGTGACTATCGGATTGTTTTACCTTTGATGGCGGCGGTGGGTTTAAGTGTATGGTTGGTAGAACGAATTAAACCAACTGTTAATTCTAATTCCAATCTGCAACAGATTGGTCTTTCGGAATTAAAAGATAAGCAGGTGGAAATTGTGCAGCAAATTTCTGTGGCAGATGCTATGCACTCCTATCCCAAAAAAATGCCGGCAAATCTTGGGGTTTTGGAGGCAGCTATGGAAATGATCCGCGATCGCTCACCCAGTGCTTTAGTAATTGATGCCAATGAACAATTAGTAGGTATTCTTTCTCTGGATGATATTAACCGCACTCTTTCTCTTTGGGAAAAGTACCAAAATTCTTCTAGTGAAATACAGGCTAATTTGTTTAGTCAAACACTCATAGACATTTGTACAACTGACATTCTCTATGCTTGGCAGGATGAACCTTTATCTGAAGCTTTAGACCGCATGGCGCTGCGAGGTTTGCATCAGCTACCTGTGGTAGCAAGAAACAACCCCGACTGCATTTTAGGTTTACTAGAAAAAGAGCAAATCGCTTTAACTTGCAATTTGGCAACTACGCGCAAGGCATTACAGCAATATTTACCAATCCTACCAACAACAGATATAGTTATTGGTCATTAGTCAAGGGAATAGGGAAGCAGGGGAGGCAGGGGAAGCAGGGGAAGCAGGGGAAGCAGGGGATGTATGGGGAGAAAAATCTGTTGTTTCTCCTGACTCCTAATTCCTAATTCCTGACTCCTGACTCCTGACTCCTGAATTCTTAACAAATGAATTTTGATTAAGCTGTAGCTTCTACTTCAGCATCATCTTCCCTGTCTTCTGGGTCTACTTGCCGAAGTCGAATGTGCTTCTTCCCTAAAGTGATGATAAATTCATCTCCAGGTTTAAGATTCATCTGTTTTGTATAAGCTGAACCTATGAGTAAGTTGTTGTTCGACTGTACGCTAATTCTATAGCTGGCACTGCGTCCACCACGGCCATTGGCACTGGGTGTACTGTCCAACTGAATGCCCTCAGCATCAATTAGAGCATTTAAGAATTTCATCATATTCACGCGCTCTATACCATTTTTGGTAACAGTATAGTAGCCACACTGTTTAGCTTTATCTTCCTTGCTCTCGCTCTCTAGCTCCTTAACTTTGTTGAGCAGTTCTTCACCGACAAGGGGGTCAATTTTTTTCTGTTTAGGCATCAACTTAGGTCGAAATTGAATGTTTGAAGTGGTTGAATCGATTTTATTTTAACTGATACTGAGCTAATAGGAAAGGAATCCTTTATTTTTATCTCAGCATAGCCAAGTATATTACACTCATAGGAAGAATTGTTGCACAATTACCAAACTTGTCAAGATATTTTCTAAAATAAAATTCTGATAATGCTGATATCTATATATATAGTTTGTGAATTACTGGTAGACTGTATCTGTTTAAGTTTTTTAAAGTCCCGTAAAAAATGGTTTACTTACCGAAGATGATCCTCAAGTCATTAGTTATTAGTCATTAGTCATTAGTCATTAGTCATTAGCAAAAATATTCTCCCCCTGCGTCCCTGTTCCCTATTCCCTGCTCCCTATTCCTTGCTCCCTATTCCCTGATAGATGAAACTAACGACTAGAGGACACTATAGTGTTAAGGCATTGCTGGATTTGAGTTTACAGCCAAAATATGGACCTGCATCTGTACGAGCGATCGCCAAGCGTCAAGATATTCCCGCACCCTATTTGGAAAAGCTGCTAATAGAAATGCGTCGCGCTGGGTTAGTACACTCAATTCGTGGCAGTATTGGTGGCTATCAATTAGCAAGAGAGCCAGCAAAAATCTCCATAGGACAAATTTTAGAAGCGGTTGGAGAAAATATGACTCACATACCTCTCAATAGTCCACCACCTGCACAAGCTGAAGATTGGGTAACATTTACCCTATGGCAAAGACTTAACCAAAAGTTGAAAGAAGCTTTGTACAGTATTACTCTGGCAGACCTTTATTATGATGCCCGAAGTTGGCAAGCATCTCTAGGGGAAGAAGCAAGTTTTGTGGTTTAGTTAGTTTAATGGTGACAGGTAACAGGTGACAGGTGACAGGTGACAGGTGACAGTTATTAGTCTCTTTACTAATGACTAATGACTAATGACTAATGACTAATGACTAATAACCAATGGCTAATGACTAATGACTAATAATATCTATATATTAATTACTGCTGCTTTGTTAGATTACCTAATTGGTGATCCTTGGGGTTGGCCTCATCCAGTACAAGTAATGGGGTGGTTCATTTCTGGGATAAGTAAATTTTTTCTGCAACACTGTCAAAGTTCTCAAATACAGCGTCTATCTGGAATTGTACTCGCGATTATCCTCATCATAGGGAGTGGTTTGTCTGGCTGGTTAATAGTTCAAATTGCCAGATGGTTACATCCATTGTTAGGAATTGCTATAGAAAGCATTTTTCTAGCCAGTTGTTTTGCCCTTCATAGTTTGCGAAAGGCTGCTGTAGATGTGATCCAACCTTTAACGACAGGAAAATTAGAGTCAGCGCGACTGATTTTAAGTAATTATGTGGGTAGGGATACAGAAAATCTTTCAGAACCAGAAATTTTGCGAGCCGTTTTGGAAACGGTGACAGAAAATGCTACTGATGGGGTAATGGCTCCTCTGTTTTATGCAATTGTGGGTGCATTAATACCAGTTGTCGGACCTGTTCCTTTAGCTCTAGCATATAAAGCTAGTAGTACCTTAGATTCAATGGTGGGTTATCGAGAAGCACCTTATACTTATATTGGCTGGTTTAGTGCTAAATTAGAAGATTGTTTAACCTGGGTTCCTTGTCGGTTAACAGTGATGACTTTGGCGCTATTATCAGGTAAACCTTTAGATGTTTGGCGTATTTGTCGCCGGGATGCTATTCAAGATCCTAGTCCCAATTCTGGTTGGAGCGAGTGCGCCTATGCTGCTATTTTAGGTGTGCAGATGGGAGGAAAAAACTGGTATGGTGGAGTCGCTAAACATAAACCACTCTTAGGAGAGGCTATTTATCCTATCACCCCAACTTCAATTGACAAGGCTTTACAATTAACTCGATATTCGTTTTTATTGTGGTTGGGAGTAGGAATGATTTTAATTCATAATTTATAATTCATAATTCATAATTCATAATTCATAAAAAAGGGAATAGAGAATAGGGGTTTTTGAATTTTGAATTTTGAATTTATTTCTTCTGAGTTCCCAGTCCCCAGTCCCCAGTCCCCATTTCCTAGTAATTATGTCTACCAAAGTAGTGGAAATTCTCTCATCAGAAGAACTGCGTCGTACCTTGACCCGTATTGCTTCTCAAATTATTGAAAGGACGCGGGATTTATCACAATTGGTACTTTTGGGTATTTATACTAGAGGTGTCCCATTAGCCAATTTATTAGCACGTCAAATAGAGACTCTTGAAGGTATTAGTGTGGCTGTGGGAGCATTAGATATTACATTCTATCGTGATGACTTACACCAAATTGGTTTAAGAACTCCAGCTAAAACTGATATTCCTTTTGATTTAACGGGTAAAACGGTTGTTTTGGTAGATGATGTCATTTTCAAGGGGAGGACAATTCGTGCTGCTTTAAATGCCGTTAATGAGTATGGTAGGCCAGAGGTAATTCGTTTAGCTGTTTTGGTAGATAGGGGTCATCGGGAGTTACCTATTCACCCAGATTTTGTGGGTAAAAAACTACCTACTGCTAAGGAAGAAATTGTGAAAGTTTACCTACAAGATGACGATGGACGGGATGCGGTGGAGTTAATTAGTAATTGAGTGTAATTGGTGATTGGTGATTGGTGATTGGGAATAATATTTATTACCTATTACCTATTAACCATTACCTTTTACCTTTTACCAATGTTAACTGTATTGATGGTTTGTAATAATTGAGTTGCTGTAAAAGGTTTACACAAGAAGGCTTTGACACCCATATCATAAGCTGCGTTGACTTTATCGCTGGGTGCTAGTCCGCTGACAGCAATAATTTTGACATTAGGATTAATTTTTTTGAGGGTACGGATGCTGGTTAGTCCATCCATTGATGGCATGACTATATCAGTTAATACTAGGGCTATTTGATCACGATGTTCTACATATACAGCGATCGCTTCAATGCCATTACAGGCGGTAATGACTTGATAATTATAGCTTTCTAATGAGGTTTTTGTAATGTCACAAATAGCGGCTTCATCATCAACAACTAATATCAATTCTCCATTACCTTGAGGTAAAGATATGTCAGATTCTTCGATAATTTCGTTTGTATCTTGTGCTGGTAAATATATTTTAAATTGGCTGCCTTTTTTTTCTTCGCTATAAACATTGATAAAACCACCATGACTTTTAACAATTCCCAAGACTGTGGAAAGACCTAAACCAGTACCTTGACCAAATTCTTTTGTAGTAAAAAATGGTTCAAATATTCGGTCTATAATTGCAGATTTAATACCAATTCCTGTATCAGTTACCGTAATTACTACATAAGGACCGGGTTGAGCATCAATGTGCATTTGGGCATAATTTTGATCAATTAGGATATTTTCAGAAGTAATTGTTAAAGTCCCACCATTAGACATAGCATCACGGGCGTTGACACATAAATTCATTAACACTTGATGTAATTGCGTAGCATCACCAGATACAGTCCAAAGATTTTGGGGAATTTGGGTGTTTACTTGAATAGTTTTGGGAAATGTTTCTTTAATAATTTGCTGAATTTCTATTATTAAATGTTTTAATTGTAAAACTGTGCGATCGCCATCTATGCCTCTAGCAAAAGATAATACTTGTTTAACTAAATTCGCGCCCCGTTTAGCATTAGAAATTAATATAGGTATGAGTCTGCGAGATCGTTCATCTTTAATTTGAGTTTCCAAAATTTGTGCTGTCATCAAAATTGGTGCGAGGACATTATTTAAGTCGTGAGCGATACCACTAGCTAAAGTACCTATACTTTCTAATCTTTGGGCGCGCAAAAATTGCTGTTCTAGTTGCTTTTTTTTGGTAATATCTGTGTTGACAACTAAAATAGATTGGGGCTTGTTTCCAAATGCGGATATTAGGGTCCAACGACTTTCAACTATTATTTTTTTACCACATTTGGTAATTTGCTCTAGTTCTCCTTTCCAAGAACCATTTTTAATGAGTATTTTGAATGCTTCTGATAATTGAGATAATTTTTTTTCTGGACAAAAATGCCGGATTTTTTTGGTCAAAGCTTCTTCTGTACTCCAACCATAAAGACGTTCAGCGGCTTTGTTCCAAAATAAAATTTTATCATCTAAATCACCGACAAAAATAGCATCGGTAGCGACATCAAGTAAGGCTGCTTGTTGACGAATTTTTTGTTCTGTTTGTTTGCGCTCAATGGCATAGCGAATTGATCGTTCTAATAAAGGTGCAGTTAATTGACTTTTTTCCAAATAATCTACTGCTCCGGTTTTCATGGCTTCTATATCTATTTCTCTATCGCCTTGACCAGTGAGTAAAATAAAGGGACAATTACAACCGTTTTCAATAGCTTCGCGCAACAATTCTAAACCATTATCGGCTCCTAAACGGTAATCTATTAGATAAATATCATGTTGGTGTCGAGCGATAAATTCTCTAGCTAATTGATAATTTTCTACCCATTCTAATTCACAACCAGTTACCTGAAATTCCTTAAACCAATCACGAGTTAAAATATAATCATCTTCATCATCATCAACTAACAAAACTTTAATGATTCTATCATTCATGATTGCCTCTTACTGCTTATATGGGCAGTTCTACGATTTCAAACCAGTATTTTCCTATAGTTTTCATGACCTCTACTAAGGATGTGAAATTTCCTGGTTTAATAATAAAAGAATTAGCTCCGAAGTTGTATGTATTATATATATCTTCTTCGGCGCTAGATCCTGTCAGCACTATCACAGGAATTTGCCGGAGTTGAGGGTGAGTTTTAATTTCTTTTAGTACCTCAAGTCCGGGTTTTTTAGGCATATTTAAATCTAATAAAATTAAAGCGGGACGGGGTGCTTTACTAACATCAGTATATAACCCACGATGGGATAAATAATCCATTAATTCCTCACCATCCTTGACAGTATATAATTGGATGGGCAATTGGCTTTCTAGCAAGGCATCATGAACTAATAGGCTATCATCATCGTCGTCATCAGCCATTAAGATGGTAACAGTTGGTTGCCGATCCTTCACTCTCAATTTTCTCCTTTTCACTAGTTACTTGTATTAATTAGGTATTTAATTATGCAATTGCCATCAACTGCCATCCACATTTGTATAATTAACCTCATTTTAGGGTGTATTAGTAATCCCTCTCTAGGAAGAAAAATTAGAAATGAGAATGAATTGGTAAGGTAATGATAAATTTTGATCCTTGTCCTGGTTGACTCTGCGCTGTAATAGTACCGTGATGACGTTCAATAATTTTGCGACAGATAGCTAAACCAATACCCGTACCTTCGTATTCACTGCGACCATGCAGCCGTTGAAAAACATGAAAAATACGGTCAAGATATTTTTCTGCAAAACCAATACCATTATCTTCAACAATGATTTGATAATAGGCATTACTAACAGAGAAATCATGAATATGATTGTTGAAAAATTGACCATATATTTTAATGACTGGTGGTTGATTTTGACGATGAAATTTGAGAGCGTTACCAATAAGATTTTGCAGTAATTGACGCATTTGCAGAGGGTCGGCTTGAATAATAGATAATTCCCCTACTTCAATTTGTCCTTGTGTCTGCTGGATACGTACTTCTAAATCAGATAATACTTCTTGGATAATTTGTGTTAAATTTACTGGTACATAAGGCTGCGCCCTAGTTGTTACCCGTGAAAGTGTCAATAAGCCTTCAATTAAAGTTTGCATTCTCAGGGCTGCATTTTGCATCTTTTGTAAATAATCCCGTCCCTGTTCATTTAAAGAGTCTCGACAAGTGATTTGTAGACGCTCACCAAATGTTTTAATTTTCCGCAGTGGTTCTTGTAAATCGTGGGAAGCTATAAAAGCAAATTGTTGTAGTTCTTCATTAGAACGAGCGAGTTCTTGGCGTTGTTTGGTTTCTTGTTCCAAAATCAAACTTTGTGCTAAAGCAATACCAATTTGATCGGCCAGTTGTCCTAAAAGTCCAATTTCCCAGTTAGTCCATTGACGGGTATGTAAACATTGATGGGTTATTAGCAGTCCCCAAAGTTGATTTTGGCGGAAAATGGGGACGACGAGGTTAGCTTTAATGGCAAATTTTTGGAGAAATTCAATATGACAAGGTTGAATCTCTGCTTTTTCGATATCGCTAATAGCACTAATTCGCCCTTGGGTGTATTTTTGGATGTACTCTTCATTAAAACAATGATCAGTAATTTTCTGTCCCAGGATGACAGGTAAACCAGGAACTACAGCTTCTTTAACTGCTAGGAAGGAACCATTACCGTTAAGTTGCAAAATTAAAACTCGATCAGCTTGGAGTAATTTTTGCACTTCTGTGACACTGGTTTGAAGAATTTCATCAATTTGTAAAGATTGACGAATTTTGAGGGTGATATTGGCGAATAATTGCGATCGCAGATTTTGCCGTTGTAATTCTGCTTCTGCTCGTTTGCGATCAGTCATATCCATCATTACACCAATCATCCGTACTGGCTTATTTGTCTGATCATGAACAATATAACCACGGTCAAAAATATAAGCATAAGTACCATCATTACGCAAAAAACGGTATTCATTTGACCAAAATTGTTGATCACTATTAATGACAGCACGCAAGTCAGCAGTAATACGTTGTCTATCATCTGGATGTATTCGTTCACGCCACCAAGTTGCATCCAAATTCACTTGTTCTGCGGTATAACCAAAAAGTGACTGTAGTGATTGATTCCACCATACCTGATTAGTGAGCAAATCCCAATCTCTGAATACATCATTAGTAGCCAGTGCAACTATTTGAAACCGTTCTTCACTTTTTTTTAGCGCCTCTTCCATCCTTTGATGTTCAATTTGTTTACCCTTGGTGATATCCATATATACACCACATATTTGCAAGGGTTTTCCTGATGAGTCTTTTTCAACGACACCTTTACTGGCTAACCAGCGAATACTACCATCAGCTAAAACTACTCGAAATTCAATTTCAAATGCTCCTCCGTCTTTAATAGCCTGTTGATAAGTGAGTTTAACTAATTCTCGGTCTTGGATATGAATGCAGTTGAAAATAGCTTGATATGTGGGATTAAAATTGTCTGTTTCTAAACCAAAAAGAGCTTCTAGATTTTCCGAGCTAGTAATTTCATTGCTTTGGATATCCAGGTTCCAAATGCTCATGCAAGCTGCGTCTAGTGCCATCCTAATTTGTGTTTCCCACTGATGCGCTTGCTCATTTTGTTTTGGTATTTCTTTAGCCATTAGTAAGTGACTTTACTGTTGCTGACTTTTTACTGTATCTAGGGTTTTTAAAAGTTCTTGTACTGTGAAAGGTTTAGGTAAAAAAGTTATATTTTTCCATTGATTTTGAATGTTGAGATATTCACTGGTCACGAGTCCGCTGATAGCAATAATTCCCAGGCGTGGATTTATATTTTGCAATTTGTGAATAGTGTTTATGCCATCAAGATTTGGCATCATCATATCTACTATTGCTGTCTTAATTTTATCTTGATTTTGCCTATATAATTCTATGGCTTTCTCTCCATCACTAGCAGTAATTATCTGGTAATTATGATTTTCTAATGAATTTCTGGTAATATCCAGAATAGAAGTTTCGTCATCTACCAATAAAATCCATTCTCCATTACCAGTAGGCATTTCCATTGCTGGTAATGATTCGGTAACTTCTGTATATACCGCTGGCAAATATACATGAAATTCTGTACCTTTCCCAACTAAACTAGATACAGTTATAAAACCATCATGACCTTTAATAATGCCTATAACTGTTGATAGTCCTAGTCCCGTACCTTTGCCAAATTCTTTAGTTGTAAAAAAAGGTTCAAATATTCTATCTAATATGCTACTGTGAATACCAATGCCTGTGTCTATAACCCTGATGATAATATAATAACCAATTTTCGCATCTGGATGAATTTTAATAAAGGTTTCATCAATCCAAATATTCTCAGCAGTTATTGTTAAAATACCACCGTTGGGCATAGCATCACGAGCATTGAGACACAAATTCATCAGCACTTGATCTAATTGGGTAATATCACCAAAAACTGGGTAGAGTTCTTCCTGAATTTTCTTATCAAATTTAATTGATTTTGGGAATGTTTGGACAACAATTTGCTGCATTTCTGAGAGCAAATACTTGACTTGAATTACTGTGCGATTACCTGGAATTCCCCTGGCAAAAGATAGAACTTGCTTAACTAAATTAGCACCCCGTTTGGCATTACTTTCTATGATTGAGATAATCTCCTTAAATTCTGGGTCATGATATTTATTTTTGAGTATATGGATTGACATCAAAATTGGTGATAATACATTATTTAAATCATGAGCAATTCCACTAGCTAAAGTACCAATACTCTCCATCCGTTGAGCGCGTAAAAATTGTTGTTCTAACTGTTTTTTCTGGGTAATATCAGTTTCAACAATTAAGATTGATTTAGATTGATGATACTCATCATGTACTAAACTCCAGCAACTTTCTACAATAATTTCTGTGCCAAATTTGGTGTTTTTTGTTAATTCTCCTTGCCATAAACCTTGTATTAAGACAGTTTGATAAATTTCCTGTTGTTGGGATAGGGGTTCATCAACCCAAATTTGATTAGCATTTTTGTCGATAACTTCTTCTGATTTCCAACCATACAATTTCTCGGCGCTGTTGTTCCATAATAAAATTTTGTTGTCTAAATCTCTGACTATAATGGCATCTGTGGCAATATTGAGTAATGCGGCTTGTTCACGCAACTTTTGTTCTACTTGTTTACGGGCTGTGATATCTTCAAAGATATATAATCGCCCAAAATATTTATCATTTGTATCCCGAACTTGGGTAGAAAAACGCCGGATAATCAGCCCATCATTGCAGCAAATTTCATCTTCAACAACACAGCGATTATTTTCATCCTGTAGAGGTTGACATGATGCAGCAAAGGCGGGAATATCTAAGATTAATTTCAAGCATTCAGGAATAATATCTTGATTTTTTAATTCCCGGTTTTCCATGCTTTCTTTGAGATGTTGGATTTTCCAAATTTCACAAAAGCGATCATTAAAATAAAGGATATTATCTGTGCGATTATCAACAATATAAAATCCTAGTGGTGAAACACTATTCATGGAGCGCAAAAGTGCTTCTTGCCAACGTAATTCATCTTCTGTTTGCTTGCGTTCAGTAATATCTTCTACTATATAAGAAAATCGCTGCTGACTATGATTGTTTTTGGGAATTGCTGAAACTGTTGCTGATAACCAATTTACTCCTTGAGGAGTTTCATGGGCATATTCAAATCTCACAGGTGCTTGGGTAATTTCTGCTTGACGATAATAATTAATCCATTGATTTAAATGCCTGATATCTGTACCCATCTCCCGCGCTAGACGATTTTGCATGGCTTGTGGGGTGAGTCCCAAAAATTTTGCAGTTTGGGGATTATCAGAAATATGTAAAATGTCGTTATCAACTAACTCTACTATTCCCATCATCATCGGCGCAGTCTCAAAGAAACTGTGCAAGGTAGATTCACTTTGATGAAGTGCTTTTTGTGCTTGTTTATATTCTGAATTTATTCGCGATATTTCTTTTAAAAAGCGGCGAATTTCTAATTGTTTAACAATAAGGCGAGCAAGAGATTGGAGTCCTGCTAATTGCTTTGGGCTGATTTGCCGTGCAACTTGATCTGCTATACATAAAGTGCCAATAATCTGTTTTTCTGAAACCACTAAAGGCACACCAGCATAAAATCTAATATGTGGTTCAGAAATAACTACATTTGCTGTGGCAAAGCGTTTATCTGCCAAGGTATCAGGAATAATTAACACATCGCCTTGCTGAAGACAAGCCTGACAAAAACCACTATCTAAGGGCATTTCCTGGTAATCTAATCCTACTTTTGCCTTGAACCATTGACGCTTGGCATCTATGAGACTAATTAAAGCAATGGGGGCGCTGCAAATTTGAGCGGCTAAGGATGCTAAATCATCAAAAGCTTGTTCTGGTTCAGTATCCAGAATGTCGTATTGGTGAAGAACTTCAAGCCTCACTGTTTCATTGTTAGACATTGGGAATTTCATCAAATTTTTCCTACTAATTAATAATTATTCCCGTTTTCTAGATTTATCAAACAGGCAACTTTCAAATACTGTCTGCTTAAATTTTAATTGCAAATTGGTGACTCCTTTCCTACGCATTGTAGCAATTCTGATCTTTTGTTAGCGTTAACGGCACGCATGAATGTTAACACGCAGTGTATAGCACTTAATAAAATTTTGTATAGTATGAGAATATATTAATTGAGTATGCCATCAACTGACTCAGAACCCACCAATGAAAACCCCACTTGCATTTCTCATCAAACCTAAAGCTGAAGATAGTTTTGGCGTTACCTTAGCTCCATTGTCTCTTGAAGAAATATATTCCAAAGCTGATGATCCAGCTAATGGTGCAGTGGTGGTGATGAGTGGGATGGTTCGTAATCAAACTGATGGTAAAGCTGTGGTAGCTTTAGAGTATCAAGCTTATGAACCGATGGCTTTACAGGTATTTTATCAAATTGCGGCTGATATTCGCGGACAATGGTCTGATGTGAGTCGGGTAGTTATATATCATCGCATTGGGCGGTTAAAAATTGGGGAAATCAGTGTTTTAGTAGCGGTAGGGTGTCCCCATCGTGGTGAGGCTTTTGCGGCTTGTCAGTATGCAATAGATACTCTTAAACATAATGCACCGATATGGAAAAAGGAACATTGGCAAGATGGTTCTAGTTCCTGGGTGAGTATTGGTGCTTGTGAAAAGGAATGTTGATACAACGGGCATAAATAATTTGTGAACAGTATTTACCACCAGACTACCTAGCAAGAAATTTACAACAACTTTAAAAAAAGTCTGGCACTTTCATGGTAATGTTTTTGGCTAGTAGATGAAAATTAACCAATCCTGGGGTGATGGCAACGTCCACCGCAGGCAACGCTCCTACTAGCTAATCTATATGTTATTTAATTCTTCAGTTTTTATATTGGCTTTTCTGCCGATAACACTGCTGGTATTGTGGCTATTGAGCAAATTTAGATTAAATAAATTTGTACTCCCTTGGCTGCTGATAACTTCCATATTTTTCTATTCTTATTGGAATCTTTTTTCGCCAGCAGGACAAGCAGCAACCCCTGGATATATTTTATTGATTATTCTGTCTGTGGTTTTTAATCATCAAATGGGTATGGCGATCGCCTCTGCCCAACCCTTTAGCAAACGTGCTAAACTTTTGTTGATTATTGGTAGTGTCATTAATGTCAGCATGATTGCATATTATAAATATGCAAATTTCTTTTTATCGACCGTTGGTAGTGTATTTTCAGCTAACTGGAATGTGGGTAATTTAATCCTTCCCTTGGGGATTTCTTTTTACACTTTTACCCAAATTGCTTATTTAGTTGATGCCTATCGTGGGGAAATTAAAGGACAAAATTATGATTTACCTACTTACGCGTTGTTTATTCTTTTCTTCCCTCAACTTATTGCTGGTCCAATCTTGCGCCATGATGAACTAATACCCGAACTGCGGAAGTTAAAAGATTTTGTATTTTCTGGTAAAAACTTTGCTTTAGGACTGACAATATTCACTATAGGTTTAGCAAAAAAAATTATCATCGCTGATACTTTATCCCAGTGGGCAACCCCAGTATTTAGCAATGCTGATAATGCCACATTTATTGAAGCCTGGGTAGGAGCTTTATCATATACACTTCAACTATATTTTGATTTTTCAGGTTATTCAGATATGGCGGTTGGCTTAGGATTTATGTTTAATACTAATCTACCCGTCAACTTTAATTCACCTTATAAAGCTACCTCAATTACTGAATTTTGGCGACGTTGGCATATTACCCTTTCTAACTTTTTGCGAGATTATTTGTATATTCCCTTGGGAGGAAGTCGGAAAGGAGAAATACGACGTTATGCCAACTTAATGATTACAATGTTATTAGGAGGATTATGGCATGGCGCAGGTTGGACATTTGTGATTTGGGGAGGTTTACAAGGTTTATTATTATCAATAAATCATGGTTGGCGAAAATTTAATATTAAAATTCCGGCATTTGTAGCTTGGTTGATGACATTTTTCATGGTGATAGTGGGTTGGGTAATTTTCCGCGCTCAGAATTTACCGGATGCGATCGCAATTCTGAAAACAATGTCAGGTATGAATGGGATAGTTATCCCTGGTGCGCCTGGTGGTAAATTGTCTATGCTGTCTCAATTTGGCATTCAAGTTCAAGAATGGAGTAAGCTAACTTATTTACCTGAATTTTTTGATAAACAATCTTTAAGCTTTGTTGTCTTATTTGCACTCATGATTGCTGTTACATTCCTTCCTAATACCCAGGAAATCAGCAATAAAATGACTTTTAACAAATGGTGGGGAATTGGTATTGGTTTATTGGCTGGTTATTGTATACTCTCCCTTAACCGTGTTTCTGAATTCCTCTACTTCCAATTTTAAAACTTCCAATTTTAAAACCCAGTGTAATCTTATTAACTATTTGCCATGAGTTCTTCTCCTTCTTCTGAAATAAAAAATATTTCTGAAAATAAACCAAGCAAGTCTGATAGTTTTGCCAACTTTAATAAGTGGTTTTTATTGACTATATCCATATCTATTTTCATGGTTGTCAGTGTTAATTTTGTCATTGATCCTTATGGAATATATAGAAGTCCCTATTTTTTGGGAATTAATCATGAAAAACCGAAAAAACAATTCAATGATCGTTTATATAAAGCTATTGATATTATTCGTATTAAACCATTGACTGTATTTCTAGGTTCATCAAGAACTAAACAGGGATTAGATCCTAATCATCCAGCTTTATCTAATGCTCAACCTACTTATAATCTTGCTCTTGATGGTGCTAATCCCTACGAAATGCGGCGTTATTTAGAACATACTATCAAAAATCAGCCTAATCTAAAAAAAGTAATCGTTGGCATTGATTTTTTTATGTTTAATGAATTATTAGGTAATCAACCTGGTTTTGATGAAAATAGGTTAGAAAAGACTTATTTGATTCCTGCTGATATTATGAATTCTCTATTTTCCATAGATACTTTAGATGTAAGTAAGGAAACAATATTGGCGAGTTTGAATAAACCCAATAGAGAACAAAGCTATGGTGCAAATGGGTTTGTACCCCATAGTAAATATAAAGATGGAGGAACTAAAGGTAGATTTAGCAATGCTATTAATGTATACTTTAATTTCCATCATCAATATAAATTTTCTGATAAATATTTTGATGATTTTCAGAAAATTGTCAATCTTTGCCGCGAAAAAAACATAAAATTAATTATTTTTATCTCTCCCTCTCATGCTATTCAATGGGAATCTATCAGAGCTACTGGAGAATGGGAAACCTTTGAAAAATGGAAAAGGAAAGTTGTACAGGTAACTCCTGTATGGGATTTTTCTGGATATAATTCAATTACTACGGAAAAGTTGAATGATGTAATGGAAAACTATGCAGATAGTTCACACTACACTGCACCAGTTGGTAATTTAATACTTAACCGTATTCTTGGTTATCAAGAAAATAAATTACCAGCGGATTTTGGTGTTTTATTAACTCAAGAAAATATTGAATCTCACTTAGATAAAATCCGCAGTCATAGAGAAGAATGGGTAAAAAACCGCAAAAATGAATTAGAGTTAGTGCAAACTCTGGAAAAGAAATTTGTGGAGAATAAAAATCAGAATCAGAGGAATCAGAAACAATAAAGTATAAAAGTCATGGGAAAATATCTTTGGTTACATCAAGGTGATTAAGCATAATTTACTTTAATAAAACAACTAAACTATATGAGTAGTTCACCTTTGTCTGATTTGACTAATACTTCTGAACCTGGATCGAAAAAATTTGCTAATTATCCCAACTTCAATAAATGGTTTTTATTAACTCTAGCTATATCAATTTTGATTGTAGTAAGTTTTAATGCAGTAGTTGATCCTTACGGAATTTATAAAACTCCCAATTTTTTGGGTATTAATCATGTAAAAACTCAAAAACATTTAAATGACCGCTTATATAAAGCAATTGATGTTATTCGTATTAAACCACTGACTATATTTTTAGGAACATCAAGAACTAAACAAGGTTTAGATCCAAGTCATTCTGGCTTATCTCATGCTCAACCTGCGTACAACCTGGCTATTGATAGTGCTAATCCTTACGAAGTAATGCGCTATTTACAACATAGTATTAAAAATCAACCTCATCTCAAACAAGTAATTTTGGGAATTGATTTTTTTACGTTTAGTGAATTACTTGATAATCGACCTGGTTTTGAT
This sequence comes from Cyanobacteriota bacterium, assembly GCA_046045965.1. GTDB lineage: Bacteria > Cyanobacteriota > Cyanobacteriia > Cyanobacteriales > Nostocaceae > RDYJ01. Next base: position 82,995 of record JBJOKS010000025.1, read on the forward strand.
GAAAATAGGTTAGAAAAAACTTATTTAATTCCCGCTGATATTATGAATTCTCTATTTTCATTAGATACTTTTGCAGTCAGTAAGGAAACAATGTTGGCTAGTTTAAAGGAGCCTAACAAAAATAAATATTCTGCTGGTGAAAATGGTTTTACACCTTATCTTCAATCTAAAGATGGCAAAACCAAAAGTAACTTTCAATACTCAATTAGTTTGTATTTGAATACTTATCATCAATATAAATTGTCAGATAAATATCTTAATTATTTTCAAAAGATTGTGAATATTTGCCGAGAAAAAAATATTAAATTAACTGTTTTTATTTCTCCTGCTCATGCTACTCAATGGGAAACTATCAAAGCTGTAGGAAAATGGCAAACTTTTGAAAACTGGAAAAGGAAAGTTGTGCAAGTAACTCCGGTTTGGGATTTTTCTGGATATAATACCATTACTACTGAAGAAATTAATGATGTGATGGAAAACTATCCCGATAGTTCCCATTACACCAAACCAGTTGGTGATTTAATCTTAAATCGGATTTTGGGCTATAAAGAAAACGAAGTACCAAAAGATTTTGGTGTTTTAATAAATAAAGAAAATATTGAATCTCACCTGGCTAAAATCCGTACAGATAGAGAAGAGTGGGTAAAAAATCGCCCAGATGATTCAGAGTTAGTGGAAAGTTTACACAGAAAATTTGTTGAGAATCTAAAGAAAAATGATCAAAGGATACAAAGATAATTAGGTAATGAGCTAATACAAATTTTATGTAAACAAAAATATCCCCGAACTTTTGATAAGTCTAGTATATTAACAGGGTGATAGTCTCCCAAATGAGAACCTGCGTGTAAAAATACTTAACAATACCAGCAGCTTTTGTTGCAATCATTTACAATATTTCAGTTTGTAACTATTTTGTGCAACCTCAAGGAATATGCCTTTAGACTAATGTCGATCCAGACATCATCAGATGGGAATAAAGGCAAATGTGTTTAATAAATCTCTTTTGTCACGAGTTTGTGGTTGCTGTTTCCTTTGTAGCTTGCATTGCTGGTCTATGGTTACTACGGGAGAACAAGAAACAAAAAGATGAAGCGCAAGCAACAGAAGAAGTTCTGTTAAGAATGAGCTTTGCTTACTGGCTTGTTTACTGTATCGCTTTTGGGATTGAGAAAATGGTTTTACCGAATTGGGAAAGTTTAACCATGACTTTAAAAATTACTACAGCTTTGTCATATTTTTTAACTTTTTCTTGTATTCTCAGTTTGCCATTATATAAATTTGCTGTGCATGAAATTGAGGAATAGTCAAATATCAAAAGAGGAGCTTTTTTAACTCCTCTCCTGATTATTTGTTATATTCATGCAATTTTCATAGCAACAGCGATCGCTGTTTCCAGTTGCTCTTGTGCTAAAGTTGTGAGGATAAATACCTCTTGCACCGTCTTACCCTGCCGTGCGATAACTTTATAACCCCCGCGAATGGGTACAGACACACGCAGCTGCATTTTAGGAGCATGACCTTTCACTCGTCCAATTACTGCTGGCGTTACAGTGTGAATGCCATCATACTGACATAAACGTTCTAAAATAGGAATTAGACCAGAAATGTGGGTAGAGTGATTCCAAACAAGTCTACCATCCGTGGGTTTGCTCATGATGATTAAGCTGTTTCCAGAGGAGCCATTGTCAACCCAGCGCGACGCAGCTGTTGGTGATATAACTCCGCCGGTTCCTGGGGACCTACCCACACTATCGCTTGTCCTTCATAATGTACCTGATTAGTGAGATCCCAAGCGCGATCGCCTGACATTCCGGGAATATATTTCATCAAACATTCAGCCACGTGCTGAAAAGTATTGAAATCATCATTCAATACAATCACCTTATAATTAGGATAGGTTTTTCGAGTAACTTGATTAACCCGATCAGGTGTTACAGTTGGTGCTGAAGCCATTCCATAAACAGTTGCAAGTCTTGTCTCCATAGATCAATAAACTACGTTTTACAAAAAAACACTTCAAATAACTAGTTTAATTCATTGTTGGGTAGAGAAAAGTAGAGAGTTGAGAAAGACTACAATTAAGAACATATAAACTGATAACAGGTGCAACAATGAACACCTTTCAACTTTATACAACCGACTTCCATGCTTGGACTCAAGAACAGGTTAATTTACTCAAAACTCAACAATGGGATACATTAGACACCGTTAACCTCATTGAAGAACTGGAAACTTTGGGAAGAAAAGAAAGACAAGAATTGAGAAATAGACTAGCGGTGTTGCTAGGACATCTATTAAAATGGCAATTTCAAGCAGACAAACGTACTAACAGTTGGTTGAGTACAATTAAAGAACAACGTATTCAAATCAAACTACTTTTAGAAGATAGTCCTAGCTTAAAACCCTATTTACAGGAAATGTTTCTCACAGCTTACGAACTCGGTTTAGCATTAGCAATACGGGAAACTCAACTTGGTGAAAAAGTATTTCCAGAAATATGTCCTTACACTTCTGAACAAACCCTCAATTCTGAATTTTTACCAGAATAGGTGACAGATAACAGGTGACAACTGATAACTGATAACTGAATTTACCGCCAATCTTGCCAATTTTGATTAAAAATGGAAGTATCAGGAAAAGCTGTAGGATTACCGTTTTTCTCTAAAATACCTTTTAAAACCTGTAATTTGGGTTCTAATCTTGGTAAATCATCAACTAACTGATAAGGTGCTATATTTTCCTTCAATGCAAAACTAGCTACAGTTCCCGCAGCAGCGCCAGAAGACCATTCAAAAGAGTGTACCCGATAAGCAGCAGCAGCTATGTGACTGGTAGCAATACTTTTACCCCCTACTAATAAATTATCAATTTTTTGCGGAATCATTGCTCTCAAAGCAATTTGAAAAGGATAAGCGTTACCAGCACCCCGTCTTTCTCCCGCACGTTCTTTATTACCGGGTGCTTCCGCTGGACTGTTCTCCATACAAGGATGAAAATCTATTGCGTAATGTCCTATACCCACAGCATCCGGAAAAATAGTGGAACGGCTACGCTTTATCGCCGTATCTGGACTGACTTCACCTCTAATTACAGATGTTGCTTCTAAACCTGCCAGTGTCGCTTTTAACTGAAGATACATATCTGCGGGTAGAGTTTTCTTGTAATACTCATCATTATAATTACGGCGAGAAATATCAACTTCCCAAATACCAAACCCTTGGGGTTGTCCCCAACTGGGACGGCCTATAATGCGTCTTCCTTCTCGCATATATGGATATTTTGATAAACCGTGTGCAGTTCCCATTGGTGAATTTATACCTGTTAATAAGCGGTTATTCGGTTGGGGTTGCTTCACACCTGCACCGAGTTGAGAATCTGTATTTCCCGCAACTAACCAGTAATAATAAGCAAGTGCGTTTTCTTCACCTTTGCGGAGGGTTTCGGTTCTTAGTCCTCCTATCCAGCCACCGGGTTGTAATTGACCTGTGGCTTGTAATTGTTGACGTGTATAAATTAAATTATCTTGTGCTGTTCCTGGTCGGTAGTCATTACCCCAAGTCCAGTTTTGCATAGATATATCTCCTGGGGTGGTAGTTGTAAAATTGATACCACCGAATTTAGTTTGTTTACCTGTTTGCGGACTCCAAATACGACGATAGGTGAAAACTAAATCAAAATTGGCTAATCTTGATAGTTCATAACTAAAATATGGGGCATATTGATTATAAAATGGGGGCATGATTTGGTTTTGTGGTTCTTTAGTTGCCTCCATTGCAAAAGTATATGTAAAACCTTGGGTACAATAGGGATCATTTGTAGTGCTAGAAGATGAAGGTTCGAGATAGGAAAGGGGATCAATTCCTAAACGATAAGGTACATCAGCTAGGGCGATAATTTCCCCAGTTTCACTTGCATCTACAACGTACCATTTATTATTATTTTTCTGTGATTGTTTGGGTAGAAAACGAATGATAGTTTTATTAAAACGGGAGGAATTTTGATAATTGTAAGCGTCTTCTATGGTTTGGGAGAGGGTGAAGGTGTTTAAAGGTGGGGCGTTTTTTGCTGGTTGATGTTGAATTGCGATCGCACCATTTATAATCTTTCCATCTGCACTAATTTGTAGTTCTTTAATAATAGTATTGGGAAACCATTGTAATTTTCCTCGACCCTGTTTTTCTGCATCTTTTAACATTTGGGAAATGATATTGTGAGCATCACGGGGAAGAAAACAGGAGTCACTTACCCAACAGTCACCGGGGTTAAGTTTGCCATATTTGCGTTGAATGCGATTTCGCAATTCCAAATATCCGCGAGAATAGAATTGTTTAGCTCGTTGGGTTGGTCTTTCATCTAACGCAGATGTACCTTGAGAGGAAATTTGTCCACCTAACCAGTCGGTAATTTCTGTTAAACAAACGGTGTTTCCTGCGAGTAAGCTTTCGTAAGCTGTCGCAACTCCTGAAAGTCCACCACCGACAACGAGAATTTCACAGTTGACGGTTTTATCTGGGTTTCTGGGTGGGGTTGCGGTGACGGAGTAGGGTGTGAGGAAGGTGGTTAGTAGGGTGATGCTGATGAGTTGGTGACAAGCCTTTTTTTGTCTGTTTTTCATGGTTGATGCACTTTGTAAACTACGTCATTTTGTAGACGGTGAGTGTGGGGGAAAGGTTCTTTATCAGTGGGAGTTAAGTATAGGTAGGAAAAAATGAACCACGAAGGCACGAAGAACACGAAGAGAAGAGGGTAAGAGAGAGATTTTCTGTGAGTTCTGGTATATTTACGTAAGATTTATTAATAAATTCTTAACAATTTTATATAAGTTTAGGTAAAAATTACCTTGGCTGTGATAATTTCTCATATTTAAAATTAGTGGTAACAAATTGTGAAGTGTAGCTTTGTTGTTTATCTAACTTCCAAGTTGCAACATAATTTCAAGCAACTCTTAACTCTTGAAAAATTACCTATGGCACTATCAAAAATATTTCGCTCTGCATTTGCTGTAATCTTGACTTGTGTTATTGCATTAAATGGGTTTACTGGTTCAGCTTTTGCAGATAGTCGTTCAACAACTAATTTATTCTTGCAAACAAATAGTCTAGCTTTTTTTAATTTTAGTTCGCTTGTTGACTCATTGGTAACAGGTTTTTGGCAAGGTTTAGGTGGTGCTATTGGTGGTGCTACTGGTACTATAGCAGCTTGTTATGCAGTTGATTTTCTTGTTGCTCCTGTTGCACCACCAGCAGCAGCTTATCTAGCAGGAATGTGTCCTGGTATCGGACTAGCAGTAGGAGGAGGAACTGGTTTAATGGTAGCTTCTCCTAAATAAATTAGGAAAATCAGAGAATAGTAAATTTCTATATTATTCTATTTAATGAGTGGTCTTGTTCTACTCATTTTTTTATTTCTTTATTTTCAGGGATTATAAAATAACTCTCTCAAAATCTTATCTCTTCGTGTACTTCGTGTCTACCCTTCGGGAACACCTTCGGTGAACGTGGTTCGTTCTTGATAGTCCAAATTATTAATAACTTACAAAATTCTCTTACTAGCAATTTGACAATAATCTTCATTAATATCAATACCAATAAATTTACGTCCTTTCTTCATTGCTACTAAACCCACAGTACCAGCACCAAAAAAAGGATCAAGAACTATTCCCCCCTCAGATGAACCTGCTAAAATACATGGTTCTATTAATTGTTCTGGAAACACCGCAAAATGTGCATCTCTAAATTTAGATAAAGGAACTTCCCAAACAGTCCGCTTATTTCTTCCTTTAGGATGAAAAGCTTGATCCCATCTACCATTATGTAAATTAGAATTACCTGCATTTTTACCCTGTTCTGGAGTTCCCCCTTTTTTACCTAAATGATTTCTTCCACCCCGCATTTTACTATTTTCCGAAAAAGTTACATGAGGTTCACGAATAGCATCAGCATCATAGTAATACTTTAAACTTTTCGCAAATAAAAAAATATATTCATGGTCAGTTGTAGGACGATTTTTTACAGAAGATGGCATAGCATTAGGTTTATACCAAATAATATCTGACCTTAAAATCCATCCTCTTTGTTTTAATGCTAATGCCAATTTCCAAGGTAAACCCGCTAAATTTCCATCTATATACTTATCACCTAAATTTAACCACAGTGTACCATCTTCTTTTAATACTCTTTTAACTTCATCAAATATTTCTAAAAGTCGGTTTATATATTCATCTGTACTTTCTTCAATCCCAATTTGTTTTTCTGCACAATAGTCACGCTGACCATAATAAGGAGGACTGGTAACAACCGTTTGTACTAATGAATCTGGTAGTTTTTTCAGAGAATCTAAAGCTTCTCCATTGATGATAAAATTAGACTGCTCAAAATTAACTTTATCAATATCTTCTATTTTCACTATCAACTTTCGATCCAAATCAGCAAACAATGGAAGATTAGCAGTGATATAATCCAGCACAGAATTTACTTTAAATTTTAAATGGTAATTATAGTCATAATAAACTATTCCCGAATCAACAGCAACCTGAGACTAAGATTTTTCCTTGGTCTTATTGCTGCGACTAAGTGCTAATTTAATTTCTATTAAAGCTGCTTCTTCTGGAGTTAGTTCCAGGAATTCTGCAACTGTTCCCACTTTCCAACCTTTAGCTTCTAGACTTTCTATCTTTAATTTTTCCATAGTTCAATCCTCCAATAGCTGTTTTATCTCCCTTAATCTGCTAATATCAGACAACCACCCCGAAAACCAGTAACCCTACATTGATAATCTATCATAGACATACCACAGCAAAAAACCACCTTACAGCTAGGGAAAGTGCCATGAACAGCAAAAACCCCATTTTTTCAAAATTAGCTTTAAAAATCGCCATTTTATTATCACCGTTGCTGTTATCTACTGGTTTTTTGGGTGGAAAACTGCAACTTTCCGCTACTGCTCAGGTATTATCAAATCAGGAACGGGAAGAATTAACCAGACTGCGACAAGAAAACCGCATTCAAAAGCAAGTACAGTCAGACTTTGAGAGTGCTTTCACTCGCACGAATACCCTGCTCAATATCTGGTTAACCATTTTAAGTTTATTTCCTGTAGTTTTAATTGCTACATTATGGTTGTTACGGAAAGCCATAATTCGGGAAATTGTTGAACGAGCAATGCAACAAGTACAAGGGATAGAAAAGTTGCAAACTCAACTAATTACTGTTAACCAAGATGCGGAAAATTTGCTTCACTCATCTCAAAATATCATTCAGGAATTAGCACAGGAAGCTAACAGACTGAAAACAGCAATTCAAGGTGAAGAAGCAAATTTATCTATACTTTTATCAGATTTACCAAAATCAAAACAAGAATTTTTAACAGCATTAGAAAGAGAAGTTGAATCTGCTCAAGAAAATATCAGCAATTTAGAATTTAAACTCAATACTCAATTAGAACAGGTCACTTTATCTGCTCAACAACAAAGAATCACTATTGAAAATGTCAAGAAATTAGAAACTGAGTTAGTTTCTCGATTTACCAAACTCACATTAGCAGTTGAAAATCAAAAAGATATAGCTATTAATGATATTGAACAATCCCGTTCTCAGTTGATATCTCTACTGCATGGGTTAGAGTCGGAAACTCTACAGCGAAAAGAAAATACTTTTGAAAGTATATCACAATCGCGCTCAGAATTTACTGATCAATTATTTCAATTTCAGTCAGATGCTCAACATCAAAAAGATATATTTATAGATAATCTCGAAAAAATCAATAATCTGTTTAAATCACAAGTTTCAGAGTTACAAATTGATGCTCAAAACCAAAAAGATAAACTGCTTGCTGGTTTTGTACAATTACAATTAGAATTTTCTGATCAACTCGCAGAAGTACAAAATTATGCTCACCAGTGTCAACAGCAAATTATTGACAATTTAGAAGCATCTGGTAAAGAATTTAGTTCTCGTTTTTCAGAGATACAAAATGATGTCCAGAAAGATATTCAACAACAGCAATTTATCATTCGGGAAAATTTACAAAAGTTAGAATCTGAAGTGATAAACCAGCTTGCAGAATTCCAGAATAATGCTCACAAACGTCAACAACAAATTATTGACAATTTAGAAGCATCAGGTGGTGAATTTACTTCTCAGTTTGCAGATATTCAGACTGATATTCAACAACAGAAATTGAAGATTTTACAGAAGTTGCAAAATGTAGAATCTGAAGTGATAAACCAGCTTGCAGAATTCCAGAATAATGCTCACAAACGTCAACAACAAATTATTGACAATTTAGAAGCATCAGGTGGTGAATTTACTTCTCAGTTTGCAGATATTCAGACTGATATTCAACAACAGAAATTGAAGATTTTACAGAAGTTAGAAAATTTAGAAAAGTTAGAAGCTGAATTTACTGTAAAACTTTCAGAATTACAATTAGATGCTCAAAAACGGAAAGATGCAATATTACAAGAGTTAGCAGAAATTAAACCTCAACCTAACCCAAAACCGGAAAAAATCGTAGAAAAATTACCAGAAAAATTACCAAAACCCACACAACCTGAAATTTCTGCTGATGATTATATCAAACAAGCGGAAATGCTATTTTCAGCGAAACGCTATGAAGATGCTTTAGCTATCTATGAGCAAATAGTTATAATTAAATCTGATGATGCAGAAACTTGGCTGAAACGCGGTTTAATTCTGAATAGGTTAAAACGCTATAAAGAGGCGATTATGTCCTATAATAAAGCTATTAAAATTAACCCCAATTATCATCAAGCTTGGTGTGATATTGGTGTTGCTTGTGGTAATTTGGGTAAGCATAAAGAAGCTTTCAACTGTTTTGATAAAGCTACGCAAATTCAGCCAGATGATGGTGTAGCTTGGTTAAATCGTGGTTTGTCTTTGATAGAATTGGAACGTTACGAAGATGCGATCGCTTCCTTTGATAAAGCGTTAGAGTTCCAACCCGACTCACCCAAAATCTTGGATAAACGCGGTTACACATTGGTAAGATTAGGAAGAGATGACGAAGCAATTATCAACTTTGACAAAGCACTAGAAATAAAACCAGACTATGTTAGTGCTTATTATAATAAAGCAGCTTGTTATGCACTGCAAAGAGAAGTAAAATTAGCTGTAGAGAATTTGCAAAAAGCGATTCAGCTTAAACCTAGCTATAAGGAAGATGCAGCGACTGATATTGATTTTGATGATATTAACCAAGAGCAGAGCTTTCAGCAATTAATATCATAGTAGGTCATGATAAATGAAAAATACCCCTGCATAGTTTCTACACTCATTAGAACCTATAAAGGGGTAATTTGAAGTCATTAATGCCTCTTATGAAGAGAGGGGGATGTAGCAGAGAAATTGGATAATAGGTGAGCTGCAATTGTGCAAGGAAAAGCTTTTACAACTATGTAGTTTCCACTGAAGGAAATCCTATCAATGCCTCTTCATTGAAGATATAACGTATTTCTCCTAAATCTCATCTATCTAGAGAAATAGGAAAAAATATATCCAAAGTATTATTGACAAATAATATTTAGTATGATAAGCCCGCAATCCAGAACAGCAGAACATTTACATACAGTGCCTGATGTAGAACGTTAGCTAAAAATAGTTTAATCAACGGATTGACAAGTATAACCACGTACATTACTCTTGATTAGAGTTATATTGACAGGGGTTTATGTATTTTTGTTAATTTTCTCAAAGATGATAGATAGGAAATGCAAATGTCTTTTATCAAAGATTCTTACGATTTTATGGTTTCCCTAAGTGATTAAAAGTAGATAAATCACACTACTAAATAATTTGAATAAGATGAGTAAAGCCAGTTATTGCCATAAAACTAAAAGAGTCATATACACACCAGAGAGTACAATCCGTCATCCATTAATTTTATTAAAAGTGATGTGGCGCGATTTATTGGCATCACGGGAACTAGCGTGGCGATTGTTAGTAAGAGATATTAGCGCCCAATATCGTCAGTCTTTCTTTGGTGTACTGTGGGCATTTTTTCCACCGATCATCACTGCCTTGGGGTTAGTAATAGCCAAAAATACTGGGGCTGTAAATATTGGTAATACTGATATTCCCTATCCAGCCTATGTGATGTTTAGTATGTCACTATGGCAGACCTTTGTAGAAGCTTTAAATAGTCCTTTGGCTGCTGTAAATGCTGCCAAGCCAATGCTGGCTAAGATTAATTTTCCTAGAGAAGCGATTATCTTAGCTAAGTTAGGGGAAGTGTTTTTTAATTTTAGTATTAAGTTAATTTTAATTTTCGGGTTGTTTGTTTGGTTTAAGATTCCTATTACATGGAGTGCGATTCTAGCACCTGTTGCTTTGATCCATTTGGTCATATTAGGGACAGGAATTGGCTTGCTCCTTGCTCCTTTTGGGGCTTTGTATGGAGATGTGGGACGCTTGATTCCCATAATAGTTGCTCCTTGGCTGTTGTTAACTCCTGTAATTTATCCGGTTCCCAAACAAGGGTGGTTTAGTGTGGTGGTGAATTGGAATCCTGTCACACCACTATTAGTCACAGTCAGAGATTTGGCAACAACTGGAGTAGTATCTGATCCCACAAGGTTTTGGCTGGTCAGTGGTTTGAGTTTTGCATTGCTATTAGTTGCTTGGATTTTGTATCGTTTGTCCATGCCATTTATTATCGAGCGTATGAGTTCTTAATAGGCAACATATAAATGTTCTATTTTCTTTTCCTGTGAACTAAAAAGCTATTATCATGACTGAGCAATTATAAATTAACAACTAAAAGTAAGGTTTATGATGTTAGATTTGCCAGACCAAAGCTTGCACGACCAAAGTGAAGATAAAGAAATTGTTCTGTCTATCAAAAATGTCTCTAAGCGGTTTTGCCGAAACTTGAAGCGGTCTTTACTGTATGGTGTACAAGATATTGCTGGAGAGGTGTTTGGCGCTCAACGTCAAGATGTGCAGTTACGAAAGGGAGAGTTTTGGGCGCTCAAAGATGTCAGTTTAGAATTGCGGCGCGGTGAAGCATTAGGTCTTGTAGGTGCGAATGGTGCTGGTAAAACAACATTGTTACGGATCATTAGTGGTTTGATTAAACCAGATCATGGCACGGTAGAGGTTAAGGGACGAGTTGCACCGTTAATTGCTTTGGGAGCAGGGTTTAACCCAATTTTGACAGGAAGAGAAAATATTTATGTCAATATGTCAATTTTGGGGCTTTCCAAAGAGGAGATTGATGAGCGGTTTGATCAAGTTGTAGAATTTGCGGAGATTGGGGAAGCAATTGACTCACCAGTACAGAGTTATAGTTCTGGGATGGCTGCAAGGTTAGGGTTTGCAAGTGCGATTTTTACCAAACCAGATATTTTGCTCATTGATGAAGTCTTAGCAGTTGGGGATATGAAATTTCGAGCTAAATGTTATCGGCATTTAGCAACACTCAGAAAAACAAGTTCATTTGTCTTAGTCTCACATGATTCTAATGCAATTCTGGCAGTGTCTTCTTCTGCAATTTACTTGAATAAGGGAAAAGTCGTAACATCAGGTGAGCCTAGAGAAGTTGTTAACCTTTATGAAAAGGAATTGCTTTCAGAAAAGAAGGATAATTCAGAATCTATAATTGATAATAATCAAGAAAATTACAGCCGCGTTGCAACACAAGAGGCAGAAATTTTATCTATTGATTTTTGTGATGTAGAGGGAAATGAAATAAAAAATATACATTCTGGCTTACCCACAATTTTAAAAATTAAAATTCAGGCGTATAAGTTTCTAGAAGGGTTGAGAGTAGAGTTTCTGTTTCACGACAGAGCAAATATGAATCAGAGAGTTTTGCGACTTAGCTCTTATACTGACAAGAATATTTTTACGCTTGAAAAAGGCATTCATGAGATTAAATTGTTTTTGCCATTCCTTGGCTTAAAACCAGGATTTTATGATGCAAAAGTCTATATCAGTCTTGAAGCTCACTACATTTTAGATGTAATTGAGTCACACCAATTTGAGATCCTCGATAACTTGCGGCAAAATACAATTGATTCTTTGTACTTTCAGCCAAGAGAATGGATTATATCTAATAGTCATAAAGTAAAAATTAATGATGAAGTTTAAAATTTTTTTAAATAAATATCTGTGGCTTAAAAAATTGAGAAAAGCAGGAATAAAGATATCCAGTAACTGTAGAATTTTAGCGCATAGAGGAATTTCCATTGGCTTTGGTAGCGAAATTCATTCTAACGCCACCTTGGCTTGTTCTTACCTAAGTTTCGATGATGATTTTTTGAGTAATACCAGTGGTTCTATATCAATAGGTAGTCAATGTTCAATTCATAGTGGGTGTATAGTTGCAACATACGGTGGTAATATAATATTGTCAGATCAAGTTAGTCTTAATCCCGGAACTATTATTTATGGTCATGGCGGTGTCAGTATAGGCAAAATGACCAGAATTGCAGCCAACTGTACCTTGGTATCTGCCAATCATAATTTTGAACAAATTGACGTACCTATTATGAATCAGGGTTTGTCTACTAAAGGAATTGTTATTGAAGATAATGTTTGGATTGGAACAGGATGTGTCATTCTTGATGGTGTTAGAGTTGGTGAAGGCTCAATTATTGCGGCTGGGGCTGTAGTCACAAAAAATGTAGCTCCTTATTCTATAGTTGCAGGAGTTCCGGCAAAATTATTAAGATTTCGTGATCAAAAAGGAGAACATCAATGTTAATCAATTCATTCAAGAAGGCTATTATTTTATCTATCCCTCCTCTATTGATAAATATTTTTAGAAAAATAAAGTTGATCTTTGGCGAAAAAGAACTGAGTCAAGATATAAAAATTCAGCAAGAAATTACAAGGCTTAGTTCTCTTCCAAGAAAGACGAAATGTGAAACTAATATAATTGGGGATAAAAAGATTATTGGTGTTGATCCAGCATCAATTCTGCAAGTATATAACTGTTTTTTCAAACAAGAATATTGCAAATTTACAACCGAGCTAGATACTCCAAGAATTATTGACTGTGGAGCTAATATTGGAGCTACCATTTACTATTGGAAGAAGCTTTATCCTAATGCAGAAATTATAGCATTTGAGCCAGATCCAGAAATTTTTGAATTGCTAACTATCAACTGTAAAGACTTTTCTTCTACAACTCTTATTCAGACAGGACTTTGGACTTTTGAAGGTGAAATAGAATTTCTAGCAAACGGTGCTGATGGTGGACACATTGCTGATTTTTCAGAAGAGGTAACAGAAGACAAAAGAAAAATCACTATCCCTGTCAAGCGTCTTCGAGATTATCTTCAAAAGCCATGCAGTATGTTAAAAGTTGATATCGAAGGGGCTGAAATAGAAGTTTTATTTGATTGCCAAGACCTACTGCATAATGTAGAAAATATGTTTGTTGAGTATCATTCATTTATAGATAGACCTCAAAATCTTGGTAAATTCTTTTCTTTACTAGAAGATGCAGGATTTAGAGTTCATATTCTTGACGAGAGTACGGCTCAACAACCTTTCATTTCTCGACCTGTATATAACGGAAAAGATTTGCGATTAGATGTCTTTGCATTTCGCCAGTAAGTATCGAAGCAATTGTGAACGCACAAGAATATAGCCCGATATTCAAAAATATCTTAGCTAGACAGCGTATCTTGCTTTGTTGATTGGTATATTAAGTGATACAAAATTTAGAGACAGGTTGTTTATGATTTTTGTCACGGCTTATCTAGGTGGAACTCATGGAACTGCAAAATCTGCACGTGACTTTTTACGAGCATTGCTGGCCTGTCTACCAGATGTTAAAGTCATTAGCCCAACAAGAGAAGAATTTCCATCAGAACTTTGTGAGTGTTCATTATCTGTGCCTACATGGTTGGAATTTCCCCAAAACATTCGCCTTCCCAGAAGGATATGGAAAATTCGTCCATCAACCCTGAGAGCTTGGCAACAAGATCGGCAAAGAAAGAGACTGTTTCAAAGTATATCTCAGTATGAAACTGTAATAGTTAATGGTTGGGCTAGTTATTCTTTTTGGTTATCCGTCGAAAGCAGATTTAAGGGTCGTAAGATAATAATAATTCGTGAATCTCCAAGGCATTTTTCCGGTGGTGACCGTCAAATTACATTACAACAACTCATTGACGGCTTTTTATTATTTGATGACCTGATATTTGTATCAGAAAATGTACGCCAGGAATGGTTGAAATTCCCCGCCCTACAGCATAAAAGAAGTTTTTATCTCCCTAACTGTTGTGAAGAGGAGGAAGTTGAAAAGGAGCTTGCTAAAAGAAATGACAATAGCCGACAAGCGTTAGGATTGAGTACCAATGAATTTATTGTTATTTGCCCCGGCAGTATTGAATATAGAAAAGGCCAAGATTTATTAATTCAAATTCTACCTGAATTAATATTGGAAATACCTAATCTTCGTATTTTATTAGTTGGAGAATTAACTACTCAGTGGGGACAGGACTTGTTGAATAAGTCGATTCTAGGAAAGTACAAAAAATGGGTTACTTATTTGTCATCAAGATCAACAATTCTGGATATAATGAATGCCTCAGATGTGCTTGCGTTTCCATCACGAGCGGAAGCCATGCCCCGTACTATTCTTGAGGCAATGGCCTTAAAACTTCCAGTTGTTGCTTCTGCCGTAGATGGAATACCCGAATTAGTGATTGATGGAGAAACAGGAATCCTTTTTAACGCAGATGATTCACAAGGACTATTAAAAGGAATCTTGCAGTTGGCTAGGAACCCTACACTTGCCAAGAAATTAGCCGCGAGAGGACACATTCGTTACTGGGAAAACTTTTCAAGAAAAAAGCAGTTTCAAAGAATGCAACAGCTACTTACTGAAATCAATCACTAATATCTTATTCAAGTATGTCTTCTTTAAATTACCTGATTCGTGCGATCGCTTTCTACCTTCCCCAATATCATCCTATTCCTGAGAATGATGAGTGGTGGGGAAAGGGTTTTACAGAATGGACTAATGTTACAAAAGCCAAACCTTTGTTTAAAGGACATTACCAACCACATCTCCCTGCGGATCTAGGCTTTTACGATCTGCGACTTCCAGAAGCAAGACAAGCTCAGGCAGACCTAGCACGGGAATATGGTATACATGGATTTTGTTACTATCACTACTGGTTTAATGGCAAACGTTTGTTAGAACGTCCTTTTAATGAAGT
>JBJOKS010000026.1:0-84140 GCA_046045965.1 Cyanobacteriota bacterium
AAACCAAATGTTAAGTTAATTGTCGCTCCTTTTCCCGATCTACAACGAGGATCTGACCAGTTTTTTTTCAACAATTCTCTCAAAGCCTCTTGACAAAAGACTTTCAGGCTTAACTTGTCACCAATGAACCTATGAAACAAAAAAACAGAATGTTTTAAAAGTATGTCATGGTGTATACAGAATTTTATATCCCTGATTATGAATCTTAAAATTACTGGATTAGAGTGGATAATAAAATATCGAAAACAGCATCCAAAACTTTTAAAACTTCCTCATAGGGTTACACTAAACTTTTCAACCTTTCAACATCCCCATTCATAATCACATCAAGATTACGGGTGATTTTCTCAATTTCCCAATCCCACCAACGAATAGAAAGCAGGATTTCTATTTCTTCATTGCTAAAACGCTGTTTTATAGGAACTGCGGGATTACCACCTGCTATAGTGTAGGGTGGAATATCTTTAACTACTACAGAACGTGCTGCAATTATCGCACCATCACCTATTTTCACTCCTGGCATAATTAAGGAATCAAAACCTATCCAAACGTCATTACCTATGATGATGTCACCTTTACTGGGTAAGTTCGTTAAATCATTCATTGCTGCTTCCCAACCATTACCAAAAATCGGAAATGGGTAAGTAGAGATACCATCAAGTTTGTGATTTGCACCGTTCATGATGAATTTTACATGAGTGGCGATCGCACAAAACTTACCAATAATTAAAGAGTCATCACCATAGTTATAAAGAACATTTTTTTCAAACTCCTCCGGGTTTTCTGGATCATCATAATAAGTGTAGTCACCAATAATAATATTGGGTGATTTGATGAAGTTTTTAATAAAGCAAACCCGATGATGTTCTGGTATGGGATAAGGATTATTAGGATTTGGTCCAAATTGTTCTATTAATTCCATGAACTTTACACACTCCTATTTCATCACCTGCCAAATTTTAACAGTTTTATCCGAACTACCACTAGCGAGAACTTTACCATCCACACTCAGGGAAATAGAATTTACTACCCCAGAATGTCCCGTCAAAGTTTGCAAAACTTCCACTGTAGAAATATCCCAAATTTTAATAGTAGAGTCAGCACTACCACTACAAATAAATTCACAATTTGGACTCACAGCCAGAGATTTTACTTTATTTGTATGTCCATTTAAAGTATTGATCAACTTCCCTGTACTTAACTGCCAAATTTTAATAGTAGAATCAGCACTACCACTAAACAAATATTCTCCATTGGGACTGATAGCTATTGATGTCACCTCTCCTAAATGACCTGCAATAGTACGTAAAGGATCTCCGTTGCGGGGGTTCCACAATCTAATTTTGTGATCTGAACTGCCACTAGCGAGAATTGTACCATCTGGACTTATGGCAACTGCGTGAACCTCTGATGAATGCCATAAAGTACAAATTCTTTCTCCTTTTTGTAAATTCCAAATTTTGATTTTATTACTGCCACTAGCGAGAATTGTACCATCGGAACTAATTGTGACTACATTAACTGGTTTTTGATGTCCTAAAAGTGTATGAATTAGTTTACCTGTTTTCAAATGCCATACTTTGACATTACTTTGTGGATGTTCACAACTACCCACAGCGAGAAAATTACTATCTGGACTGATAGCTACAGAAGAAATAGCACCTAAATTTCCTGTGAGAGTGCGAATTAATTTACCCGTTTGTAGATTCCAAATGTTGATAGTTTTGTCTGCACATCCACTAACTAAAATCTCATTATCTGGACTAATAGCTACAGAAGAAACTTTTCCAGAATGTCCATTGAGAGTATAGTTAAGATTCGCCATTCCCAAATTACGATTATTTTTCAGAATGGCTATTTCTTCTAAAAGACTCTCAACATAAACCAAATTATCGCTATCACCAATGGCAGCAAAATATTGTTTTAAAGTAGTGATATAATTCTCATCCTCTATTTTCAATGCTAGTTGCATTGCCTTTAACGGATGAGTGACTTCTGTTATTGATACTTGCCGTAGTTGTAACCAGGTATTAATAGAGTAATCAACTTGTTCCTGTGACCAAGAAGAATTAGAAACATGAGATAAACCGTGAGCTAATTGTAAAGCTATTTCTGGAACTTTTAAACGTCTTTCATTTTTGAAAGCTTCATAAAGTTGTTTATAACTATTAGTAATTACCTCTAATGCTTGTCTATCTATTCCTTCATTAATTAAACTTGGCAGCAATTTGGGTAACAAGGGAGGTACATTATAATTAACCAAGTGATAAACATCTGTCACCCAAGCAGTAACTAAACAATGAGAGGTAATTAAAACTTGATAAAGATATTCCCAGTCTTGGGAAGAAGTTTCATATTCTACTGATAAATGACTAACATCTATTCCTTGAGATTGCCATTTTTCTACTTTTTCTAAAATTTCCAAGTTGCGGCTTTTCTCTTTTCCTAAATCATTAATTACTTCTAAATCTTCTCCTAGTTCTAAAAGTTGTTTTTTAACCTTTCTCCATTCTAAAGCCCGATTTTTAGCCGAATCTTGTAAAATCTGCTTATAGGGTAATTTAGAAATAGTTTTATAGTAATAATTATCTTGTCCTAATCCCCAATAACCAATGCGGAAATTTAGATAATCTCCATCTTTTTCGGATTCTAAAATTAAAGTAGGTTGGGTTTTTAAAGCACTAAATAAAGCCTTGATACTAGATTCACTATGAAACCGCTTACTATCCCAAGCACCAGCTAAAAATTCTATTGGTCTTTCTGGATGATGTAAAGAATAGTGATTATTGATAAATTCACGCAAACCTTCAGCCAATTTTAGCTCAATTTCATCATTAATTTTTGAGTTGTGTAAGTCAAATTTATCAAACTGTATTTGTGGTGCTGCTAAAAAAACTTTTAATGGTGTACGTTGATAATTAACAGAAGATTCTAAAAGTTGGGAAGGATATAATCTCAAAGGCCAACTATCCAGAATTTTATGCACTTCTGGTAGTCTAATCGCTGTTTCTTTTTCTTGATTAGCTATTTTTAATTGTGTGGCATGATGGTAAACTGCTAATTGCTGTTGCTGGTTCAATTCAGCTTTAGTAATATCTAATTTTGTTACATTATCTACTGTGTGAATGAAATCTTGAATTACTTGAAAAATTGGCGAATTGTCGGTTTTTGAGTTGTTTGATGTTTGCTTTTGGATGATGTTTACCATCACAGGTGCAAAATCTAACACCAGTTGAATTAGTAGATTTAATCCTGGTTGCATAAAGAAATCCTAATAGCTATCTAATACAATTAATACCAATCTTTTGTTAACTTAATTACAAGAAATATGAAATTTACAGACAGGTAATCTTCTTTACCTACTTCTATTTTTGATTGAGCAAATTAATAGATATTCCCTATACTACTATCTTAGGGCATAGTTTTGAGTGACTAACTAAAGATTACAATATAAATGAATTGATAGCAACCATAAAAATGTCAAACATCGGCTAAATTGACAACCTAGCTAATGTTTGACTAGCAAATTTCCATATATTTTGAGGAATTTAGTTTGTTATTCTAATAAATCAGCGTGATTGAATTGAGACTAATGTAAGCTCTAGATTTCAGCTAATAGTTGCTATTTTTAAGTTATAGTTATTGTCTCAAATTCCCAATTTTTGAAAAATTAGAATTTTATTCCTAGTTGTCCATTGAAACCGCGTACAGAATTATAACCACCACCGATAAAAATGTGTTTAGTTGCGTTTGCTTGCACTCCACCAGAAAAAGCAACACCTTTATCTTCTGAATAGTAACCAACTCCAACATAAGGAGAAATTACAGGTAAATTGATGAATTTTAGGACATCTACACCTGTTGCACCATCTTCACCTGTTCCAAATTCAACCCCTAAACCTAATGCTTTAGCACCCACTGCATAGGTAACATCACCATCTTTTCCACCGACAGAAACCCAAGGTTGGGGGACAATTTGTGCTGATGCTTGACTGGGGTTTAATAATACTAATAAACCCAAGGATGTGATGAGTGTTTTGATAATAAATACTGGTTTCATTTTTATATCTCACGCAAAGACGTAAAGACGCAAAGAAAGGAAGGAAGAGAAAAACAAGGGATTGTACAATACAAATATATGAAAACTGCTGTAAATCTCTCACACATTAAGAGACGTAGTTAGAACATATAAGTTCCTGAAATGGAAAAAGACGCAAAGGAAATGTTTTCTCTCTGCGTCTTTTCGATATTTTAAGGATTAAATTGCTGGGTTATTACATTCTTTCTAATACCTTAATTCCTAATAAATCTAATCCTAATTTCAGTGTTTTAGCTGTTAAATCACATAACATCAACCGCGATGTTCTGATAGGTTCTTCAGATTTCAGCACCTGACAATTTTCATAGAACTTATTAAATTTATCGCTGAGATTATATAAATAATCACATAAACGATTTGGTAATAAATCTTGTTCAACTTCTGCAATTACTTCATCCAGTTGTAACAAATGCTTTGCTAAGGTTAATTCTGTATCTTCTTTCAGAATAATTTTAGCATCTGTTCCTAAATTTTCAAAGTCAATATTACCTTCTCGACTAATACCTTGAGTCCTCACATAAGCATATAGCATATAAGGTGCTGTATTTCCTTTCAGAGCAAGCATCTTATCATAACTAAAAACATAATTGCTAGTGCGATTTTGGCTTAAGTCTGCATATTTCACCGCACTAATACCAACTACATCAGCAACATTATTAATAAACTCTTCAGTCTCTTCTCTACCTTCTGCTGTTAATCTCGCTTCTAAATCTGCACGAGTGTGAGAAACTGCTTCGTCTAATAAATCTCTTAACCTTACAGTATCCCCAGAACGAGTTTTAAATTTCTTCCCGTCATCTCCTAAAACTAAACCGAAGGGAACGTGAACTAATTCCACATCATCTGGTATCCAATTTGCTTTTTTTGCGACTTGTAAAAATTGAGCAAAGTGGTTTGCTTGTCCCGCATCGGTGACATAAATGATCCGTTTTGCTTTATCTTCTTGAATGCGGTAGCGGAGGGATGCTAAATCTGTTGTTGCGTAGTTATAACCACCATCTGATTTTTGGACAATTAATGGTAAAGGATCTCCTTCTCGGTTAGTGAAACCTTCTAAGAAAACACATTTTGCACCTTGGTTTTCTTCCACTAAACCAGCTTTTTCTAAATCTTCTACAACTTTTGGTAAGTAGCGATTATAAAATGATTCTCCTCTTTCTTCTAATTTGATATCGAGTAAATCATAAATTACTTGGAATTCTTTTCGAGAAGCTTGACAAATGAGCTTCCATGCTGCGTTTGTGAATTCCTCTCCAGATTGTAAATTTACTACTGCTTTCCGGGATCTTTCTTTAAAATCTTCATCATTATCAAATTTCTTTTTAGCTTCTCTATAGAATTCAACTAAGTCGCCTATATTTATATCACCATGTAAATAATTGCCTTGAGAGGTTTCCATCAATATAATGTTGGGATAAATATCAACAAGATGAGTAATTAACATCCCAAATTGTGTACCCCAATCACCGACATGATTTAATCTTAATACGTCATGTCCACGAAATTCTAAAATCCGCGCAATACAATCTCCAATAATTGTAGAACGTAAATGTCCGACGTGCATTTCTTTGGCAATGTTGGGACTGGAAAAATCAACTATTTCTTTTTGGGGGTTTTTCGCTTTGGGAACTCCTAAACGAGAATCTGTTTTGATTGCGTTGAGTTGTGCTTCGAGATAGGATGTTTGTAATTTTAAATTAATAAAACCAGGTCCTGCAATTTCTGGTTGTTCACAAATATCAGATACATCTAATTTTTCTACTATAGCAGATGCGATCGCTCTTGGCTGCATTCCCAATTTTTTACTCAGGGATAAAGCAACATTGGCTTGAAAATCACCAAATTTAGGATTACTTGCTGGTACTAAAATCGGATCTACTTTAGTATAATCTGCGCCAAATGCAGCCACTAAAGCTTGTTGTAATTTAAGTTTAAGTTGTTCTTGTGTAGCGTTCATATTCAAATATTATCTGTGTCGAAGATCCTAAAGGCTGCCTGAACTTTGTATATTTCTAAATGCTTGATTATTTTAACTTGATAACAGTTAATTACGAATTAGGATTGTGATTTAACAACTGTCATTCCTTGAATTCGCCAAGAACCTTGTTTACGAATTAAATCATAACGTACCCGCAAGCGATCCTGAGAAGAATTTTTACTTTGTCCCTGTTCATAGAAATAGGTAACTTCTTTAACTGTAGCTTCTACTACGGCATTATCTGAAGTAGTGTCTTTCTGATTCACAAATTCTACTTTGACATCATGTTCATACTTACGATATCGGCGCTCTGCGATATCTTGCTTGACAATTGACCGCCATTGTGCAACTACAGAGCCGGTTAAAATTTCATCTAAACGTTCAATTTCATGCTCAGGACCTAAAGCAGCAGCTTTGGTAGATAACCAGTTTTTAACCACTTCCTGGGCGATCGCTGTTGTTAGTGGTGCTTGACCAACTTCTGGTTTGCTATTGGGGTCAGGAATGCTCACTGGTGGTTGATTCAATTCTATAGCCAAGGGTTTTCCCTGCAAAGTTGGTTTAGGGACAAACATATTGTTTAACCATCCCCAAGCTGTAGAAACCAATAACCACACAACTAAAACACCTCCCGTTGCTAATAATAACATCAAAACTAAGCGACTTTTTGCGGTTATGGTATTAGGGAAAGTGCGTCGTCGTCGAGCATGAGAATGTCCATTTTCCCAAATCCGCTCTCGACTGTTAGCTGAAGTTGGTTTGCGTCGCCTACGCTTTTGTGTTTGGCTAGGTGCATCTATATAATTACTGACATTTAGCTGATGAGAATATTCAGTTCCTAGCTCTGCTGCTGTCGGCGAATGTTCTCCAGCCATTTCTGGTGTTTGATTGCTGTTGTACCTCCTAGAATGCCATTCTGGTGGAGAGGAGTAGGCAGATTCAGAGATTTCGCTGGTTGCTCCAGTGGGAAACTCAGGATCAGGTGTGTGGCTATGATTGACTTTCCCATTGGCTACATTGTCATAATTGCGATGACGGGGACTATTGATTTGTGATGAAGGAAAAGCCTGATTATTAATCGGAGTCCATTCATTAGTTGTTTGCGTATCTGTTGGTAAAGCCTCTAAGTAAGCTTGTACCTGTCTATCAGCAAAATATTCTTTTAAAGAGGCTTGCTTGCGGACTAAATCCCGAAAATGAGGAAATACCTCTTTTTGTAACCAATGTTCACAGTACAAACAAAGTCCTGGCAACAAATCTGGTGAATCTTGAGATTTTTCCCGAATAATAGCTAAAGCTTCATATTCCTGACTTAGCTCTAAAACACGGGTTGCTTCTTCGGTTTGCCCAAGTAACAAAGCACAGAGAGACTGTTCTAGATGCACATCTTGGCGTTTACCCAAATGAATCAACATTTGCTTGGCTTGACGAATTAAAGCTGGTTGACGTTGGACAAAACCCCTAGCTATCAGGGCATAAACAGCTAAATATGTAGACACAGCAGAAGGACGCTTGCTTTCAGCTTCAAAAAGTTTATGCTGTTCTGCAACTGTTAAATGGTTGCGTAACTGTTGGATAAATCGCAGAAAATCGTCTATATTTAAACCAGATTGATCATTACCAGTACCATCAATTCCACCACGCTCTTCTAAAATATTTTGTAATAATTCCAAACCTTGACGGCGTTCTTTGATCTTCTCTTGAGGTAGTGCCAGTAATTCCAGAATTCTATATGGTCGTAGCTTACACAGATCCGCAGCCATTTCTGCTTGCACACTGGTAAATAGACCTTCACGCATTAGTAATTCTTCCCCAGTTTCCAAGGATATAGCCGCATTTTCATAATGACCTTGCTGCCATTGTTCACGTCCTAGTTCCAAACAGGCTAAAGCCACTGTGAGAATAATATCTGGTAGTTCAGGACTGGCAAAAAATTCCTCACTGTTGAGATGAGAGCCGACTCTAACACCAGCTGGTCTATTTTTATTCACCAGGTGTGGACGACCTAGCTTCAGAACCAATTCGTATTCTCCCAACTCTTGGAGAAGTAATAAAGCACCAACCAATTCTTCTTGCTCAATTTCGATGCTGAGACTGTGGACATCGTGATTACGGTTGTTGCTTTCGCTGCTGTTTTCTAATAGCGATTTTGCCCCAGCCCGATTTGGATCATAGGCGTGGGTGAGATAAGCCTGATCATAGGTACTGCGTTCTTTGGGATTTGATAAAACCACGTAAGCTTCTTCTATGAGTTGTTTACGAGAGGATATAGCTGTAATCGAATACTCCCGTCTGGGCAATTGAACAATGCGATCGCTATAAGCTTGCCGCAATTGTTCCTCACTTGCCGCCAACGGTAATCCTAAAATCCGGTAGTAATCGAGCGGAATTCGCACAGCCTACTTCCCCTGCACTGTGTTTACGTAGCATCTCCTAGAGATCGACATAATTAACCTAGAGCATTCCAGGCTTGTAAAACCGTGCCATAATCATAGCTTTAATAATACTGTGTATAATATACAATTCAAGTGTATATGACAACAGTTTTTTTTGTTTCTTGCTAACACTGGATTTATATCCTCAAAATTAAAATGTGTTGATTTAACCCAGCACCATTAGCACCCCCAGGATCTTAAATGATGCGCTATGCTAAAGAAAGTTAGCTTTTCGCTGTGATTCTTTAAGTATAGTTGCTGCTGCAACCTCAAGATAGATACTGTTAATTAACCTTCAACACTTACAAACACAACTACCGCTTTTGATAGTGGTAGAGATGTTGCACAAACTATAATATAAAATTTAGGATTTGTTGAGGCTGTTCACAGTCAGGTAGTGGAAAAAATACCCCCAGCACTGCTTACTCCTGATAACTAGGAAACATAATATATCATAATAAAATTTTCATGACAATTAATTAAACATATGTATAAGTAGGTGAACAGAAAAATTTAAAGGTATGTGAAGAAAAGTAAAATCACCCAAAACTCTCTTCCTGTTCCCAGTTCCCTGTTCCCTGTTCCCTTGCCCCAACGACAATTTTTAACGCCAACCTACTTAGTATATTACTAACTTTCTGCTTTCTTGAGAAAAAGCAGGAAACAGCATGGAAGAGAATTTTTGAAGTGAACTTGATCTAACTTCTCAAAATTGTTAATAGCTATGCAGAAAAACATCTGTGCTAATTGCTAAGGTAAAGAGCGAACATAAACAGCCGCAGCTACGACACTGAAGACCAAAAATAAGCAATAAACATTAAAAATGGCGAAATTACACCTTATCCATTCTCTAAAGGTTTTTTCTAAGTCATAAATGAAGATTTTATAGTTGGATGGTTGACTTTTGCCAAGGCTGGCCTATTTGCAGCTAACATTATTAAGACTTACTTACAGCAGATTACAGAGAAATGAGGTGGAGAATCTAAGTTCAAGGTCAGACACCAAGGCAGTTTTACTCTTGACTCCTGACTCCTGACTCCTGACTCCTGACTCCTGACTCCTGACTCCTGCTATAACTTTAACACCGTAGCTTTAAATTGTACGAAAGGGATACTTCACAATAATGGTTCAAGAACGCACGTTACCCAAATTTGATGCTGCCACCGTCCAGATTACCAAAGAAGAAGGACTGGGATTATACGAGGACATGGTTTTAGGGCGTTTTTTTGAAGACAAATGCGCCGAAATGTACTACCGTGGCAAAATGTTTGGTTTTGTTCACTTGTATAACGGTCAAGAAGCCGTTTGCAGTGGTATCATCAAAGGAGCAATGCGACCCGGTGAAGACTTCGTTTCCAGTACCTACCGTGACCACGTTCACGCTTTGAGCGCCGGAGTTCCAGCCAGAGAAGTTATGGCAGAATTATTTGGTAAAGCCACAGGTTGCAGCAAAGGGCGCGGTGGTTCCATGCATATGTTTTCTGCTGAACACCGTTTATTAGGTGGCTATGCTTTCGTCGCTGAAGGTATTCCTGTCGCATCTGGGGCAGCTTTTCAAAGTAAATACCGTCGGGAAGTCTTAGGAGACAAAACAGCAGATCAAGTAACTGCTTGTTTCTTTGGTGACGGTGCTGCTAACAACGGTCAATTTTTCGAGACATTAAATATGGCAGCACTATGGAAACTGCCAATTATTTTTGTGGTAGAAAATAATAAGTGGGCGATCGGCATGGCTCACGATCGCGCTACATCAGATCCCGAAATCTACAAAAAAGCCAGTGTGTTTAACATGGTAGGCGTAGAAGTAGACGGCATGGATGTTTTAGCAGTGCGTCAAGTCGCTCAAGAAGCCGTAGCCCGCGCCCGTGCAGGTGAAGGTCCAACCCTCATTGAAGCCATGACCTATCGCTTCCGTGGTCACTCCTTAGCAGATCCCGACGAACTCCGCAGCAAAGAAGAAAAAGAATTTTGGTTCTCCCGTGATCCCATTAAAAAGCTAGGTGCTTATTTGTTAGAACAAAACCTCGCTACAGAAGCAGAACTCAAAGACATTGAGAAGAAAATTCAGGGTGTCATCGACGATGCCGTGAAATTTGCCGAAAGCAGTCCTGAACCAGATGCGAGCGAATTATATCGCTTTATCTTTGCTGAAGACGTGTAACTGGTGATTGGTGACTGGTGATTGGTGACTGGTGACTGGGGATAATATTAACTCTTTCTTGCCTTTTGCCTCTTGCCTTTTGCCTTCTATTCCCTATTCCCTATTCCCTATTCCCTATTCCCTATTCCCTCTTATGGTGTTTACCATTGCTCTTCAACAGGAACAATACAAAACCTACGTCCTTTCTGATGAAACCGCTAACTCTCAAGTAGAAGTAGTACCAGAAAGAGGCGGTATTATTACCCGTTGGCGTATTCAAGGTGAGGAAATTCTCTATTTAGATGTGGAAAGGTTCACTAACCCAGAGTTAAGTATTCGCGGTGGTGTACCAATTTTATTTCCCATCTGTGGAAATTTGCCAGATAATACCTACACCTACAACGGTAAACAATATACTCTCAAACAACATGGTTTTGGGCGAGATTTACCTTGGGAAGTTACAGAACAACTAACAGAAGGCAAGGTCAGCTTAAGCGTAGTTCTCAAGAGTAATGAGGTAACACGCGCTGTTTATCCTTTTGATTTTCAAGTAACCTTCTCCTACACGCTGCAAGGTAATTCTTTGGTCATAGATCAGATTTATCAAAACCTGTCTGCTGTACCTATGCCGTTTTCCGCTGGGTTTCATCCCTACTTTCAATGTGGGGAAAAGTCCCAGTTAGCGTTTGATATTCCCTCTGGACAGTATCTAGACCAGAAAACCAAAGAAATGCACCCGTTTAACGGTAATTTCGACTTTGAACAGGATGAGATAGATTTTGCCTTTGGTCATTTACGGAGTAAGACTGCTGCGGTGACAGACCATAGCCGCAAGTTGAAATTGACTCTTGATTATGACGATATCTATGCTATGCTGGTTTTCTGGACGCTCAAGGGTAAGGATTTTTATTGTCTCGAACCTTGGACGGCTGGCCGCAACTCGCTCAATACTGGTGAAAATCTGACTGTGTTAGCGCCAGGAGCAAGCAAAACTACCTCTGTGAAATTAACTGCGGATTTTTTCTAAAAAACAGTTGACAAGCTAGAGAGAGTTTGCTATATTAAGAAAGTTGCGAAACGCAAAAGGGTCGCTAACTCAACGGTAGAGTACTCGGCTTTTAACCGATTAGTTCCGGGTTCGAATCCCGGGCGACCCATAAAAAGCTGAATGATGATTTTTGTCTGAATCAGGATTTCCAGGATTTAATGATTTCCAGGATGTTGATTTTGTCTGAATCAAGATGTTTAGGATGTTTTTGAGTGAAGTTGCTTCATTTATGATATCTGGGTAGTAGGCGATCGCTATGCTAAAATGATAGTCATAGTAACAAATATTCAAAGTAATTTCTATGCAGATTTCTATTGTTTTACCTGATGAATTTGCCAATTGTCTGGCAGCTAAATGGGGTAGTTTAGATAGTAGAGTTACGGAAATAATAGTTGTTGAGGCTTATCGTCAAGGTTTAATTAGTGTGGGTAAGTTAAGAGAATTATTAGGGATGAAAACTCGTTTGGAAGCTGATGCTTTTTTGAAATCCCAAGGAATTGATTTAGCTTACGACGAAAGAGATTTAGAACAGGATTATCAAACTCATCAAGCATTAGAACAATCAGGTACGGTTTAGATAAAATGCTAGTTGTATCTGATACTTCTCCTATTTGTTATTTGGTGTTAATTGGTGAAATTAATCTGCTTGATCAACTTTATAATCAAGTGTTAATTCCGCAAATAGTTCAAGAAGAATTATTGAATGAAAAATCACCAATTGAAGTACAAAATTGGATTAATTCTCCTCCTAATTGGTTAATTATTAAAAATATTGATATTTCTTTATCTAGCAAAGATTTATCAGTTTTAGATCCAGGAGAAACAGCAGCGATTCTTTTAGCACAACAAGAAAATGCTAGTTTAATCATTATTGATGATGGTTTAGGTAGAAAAATTGCCAGTGATCGTGGTTTGAAAGTGACTGGTTTACTGGGGGTGTTAGATCAAGCTGCATCAAACAATTTAATTGATTTACCCTCTGTAATTAGTCGTTTGAAAAAAACAACATTTCGCGCTTCATCAAAATTTCTGGATTCTTTATTACAGCGTTATTCTTCTTGAATCTCTTTATTTGTCAGAATCAGGATATCCAGGATTTAAGGACTCTAAAACTGCATTCCCAGTCTGGAGACTGGGAACGAGGACTATCAACTATCAACTAAATTACTCCTGAGTAGCAACCGTCAAAACCTGCGGAGGAGACGCATCAGGAGGATAAAGAAAATCAAATTCTACCCAGGAATTATCCCCCGGTTTCATATTTAAAGACACTAAAGGTTGACCAGGTTCACCTCTTTTTTGCACCAAATGTACAAACTTTGTCGCAGGTTTACCTTGATCATCCCGATAACGTACTCGTACAGTACCCCTAAAGAAAACTTGACGCGCAGGAGTTGTAAAAAACCTTAAACCTGATTTTGTTAACTGATCTTCTTTTATGGGAGTTTGTAGAGATACAGTGACATTTTTTGCACTTTGAGAATTATTCAATAAAGGCAATCTTAAACTATATTGAATGCCATAATTACCATGTGCAAAATAAGCGGTGTCAGGATAACGCACTAACATCGGTGCTGTTTGAATTTGACCTGTACCAAAAGTTCCCCCATGTAAAGAACTTAAAGCATAGGAAAAAGCTTTACCCGGTTCAGGAATAGTTAAAAACCTACTGTTAGAATTATCTGTTAAAAGCGATCGCCATTGTGACCCACGGGACACACCCGCAACTCTTCCATAAATTGCAGGTTTACCAGTTCCCTGTATAGGAGTCGGGGTTTTATCTCTTGGTGTCGATAATTCACCATTCTTTAATAAATCTTCCCACTCTGCTAAAGTTGGCGATCGCTCACTACCATCAGCGTTTGTCTTTGCAAACATCGCTAAACTAGCAGCATACACAGTTCCATTACTCCGCAGTCGCATATATGTGGAACGACCGTTTAAAGGTGGATCTAATTCTTTAACGGGAATAGGTAAATTTAATAACATCTGACTTTCCCCAGGAGGAATGACTATTTGTGCAGGGAAAATATTTTGTCTTCTCCCCCTCAAAATATCAGACATTACCCTACTACCTGGACCTGCAAACACCAAACCTGAATCATTAGGAATATAAGCAGGTAATGGTAAAAAAGGTGCGTCTGGTTGACTTAAATAACTTGCACCTTGCAATATATTTACTGTTACTGCTTTGTCACCAGGATTATGTAAAATTATCCCGTGGTAAAGGGAACGTAAATCTTCCGGTGGTTCTGCTCTAGCAATATGATGAGAAAAAACATCAAACCGTCCCTGAAAAGGAAAGTTTAAATGTGCAGTGGGTACTTTTTTATCCTCTGAAGGAAAAGTAGAAAGTAAAATTCCTTCCTTTAATACCAATTCTGGACTATTGCTATTAAATACTGGTACTGTATCCAACTGTCCTGGTAATGACCGCACTTCTTGAGGTACTACTACTTCTTCTGGTGTTTGTGATATCAAAGTTACTTGAGCAAGAGTCAAACTGAGTAATACTGGTAACATAGGTGATTTAAAATTGAACATTTATAGGTGACTGGGGACTGGGGACTGGGTAATAGGTAATAGGTAATAGGTAATAGGTAATAGGTAATAGGTAATAGGTAATTAATTATATTTTTCCCAATCACCAATCACCAATCACCAATTACCAAATTATTAATGATTAAAACAAAATCAGCCAGAATGCCTAACAAATTTTCTTGATTCAAAATCGGGACGTGAACAAAAATGCAAGGAATAGGGAGTTGAGATTGACTCAGGTAGTCCAACACTGAATAATAAAGACCTTCGCACACAAATTTACCACAGTCGTAGCTAATCTCAACTGCCGCTGTTCCAGCTACTAATTGTTCAACATCAACAGTTGTTTGCAAAATTGTTGGCAAAAAACTTTCTGGACAATCTTTAGATGAAATATCCGTAGCCTGAACAGACATGATACTAGCAACAACTTCCACACTTAAATTTTTCCGACTAGCAGCCATACCACAACAGATAACATAGTCCGGTTGGAGTTCATTGATTTTGGCAATAACGCAAGAACTAGCAAGCGCAACATCTACAGGTAGCCGATGCAGAAAATTTAAATCATGATAGATAGAAGCCATTTTGGCTAGTTCGAGTAACAAATCATCAGAAGAATTTGACTGTTGTTCACTCAGCCAAGTGTCAAAAGAAGTTAATAAGATTTTTTTCTGCATAAAAAATATTATTTAGAATTAGAATATAAATGCTTCCCTAATAAATTTACAAGGAGCAAGTAAATGCCAGTCATTGCGGTCGTAGATTATGATATGGGAAATTTGCACTCAGTCTGTAAAGGTTTAGAAAAAGCTGGTGCAACTCCTAAAGTAACTTATTCTGCCAAAGAGTTAGAACAAGCAGATGCTATAGTTTTGCCAGGAGTGGGAGCTTTTGATCCCGCAGTCCAGCACTTGCGATCGCGTGGTTTGGAACAACCAATAAAAGATGTGATCGCATCCGGTAAACCGTTCTTAGGTATTTGTCTAGGACTGCAAATTTTATTTGAATCTAGCGCCGAAGGAACTCAACCAGGACTAGGAATAGTGCGGGGAAAAGTACGCCGATTTCGTCCAGAACCAGGAATAGCTATTCCCCACATGGGTTGGAATCAACTGCAACTGACTCAACCAAAAAGTATTTTATGGGAACATTTACCCCATCAACCTTGGGTTTATTTTGTCCATTCCTACTATGTTGAGCCAACTGATCCACAAATTAGAGCAGCAACAGTAACTCATGGAAGTCAAACTGTGACAGCAGCGATCGCTCATGAAAATCTCATGGCAGTCCAATTCCATCCTGAAAAATCCTCTAATATCGGATTGCAAGTTTTATCTAATTTTGTGGCTCAAGTCCGTGAAAAAATCCCTGCTTAATAAAAATTTGCATTTTTTTCAGTTGTTAGTTTTCTGTTAACTAATAACTAATGACCAATGATCAATAACTAATGAGTCTGAGAATTTACGGGAATCGTCTGTTAAAAACTTTGCCAGGGCAAGATACTAGACCTACCAGTGCGCGAGTACGGGAGGCCGTTTTTAATATTTGGCAGGGAGAAATTGATAATTGTCGCTGGTTAGATTTATGTGCCGGTAGTGGTTCAATGGGTGCTGAGGCTTTATGTAGGGGAGCCAGCTTAGTAGTAGGAATTGAACAATCAAGTCGAGCCTGTGCCATTATTCAACAAAATTGGCAGCAGGTAGCTAATAATGATCAAAAATTTCAAATATTGCGGGGTAATATACTCCAGCAATTAAAAAAATTATCAAGTCAAAAATTTGACAGAATATATTTTGATCCACCTTATGCCAGTGGTTTATATGAGCCTGTTTTAGAAGCGATCGCTCACAATCAACTTTTAGATCCTCACGGGGAAATAGCAGTAGAACATAGTCATAATTTTACACCCCCAGAAATACAAAATTGGCAAAT
This sequence comes from Cyanobacteriota bacterium, assembly GCA_046045965.1. Lineage (GTDB taxonomy): Bacteria > Cyanobacteriota > Cyanobacteriia > Cyanobacteriales > Nostocaceae > RDYJ01. The sequence continues at coordinate 16,177 of JBJOKS010000026.1, forward strand.
CTGCCATCAAAAAGTTTATGGCAACACAGCCCTAACTTTTTACACAACTCTCGAATTACAGGAGAGCGAGTGATGGGGTACTGGTTTAATAGTCCCCACCACTCAAAACTCAAAACTCAGCCCTCAGAACTCAGCCGCCCAATTCAGTGGGGCGCTTGTATTGCTTATAGGCAGCGTAAAACAGTCCGCTAAGGGTGACGAAAATCAGACCCAGAACAATACCTGACAGAAGGGGTTCAACCACTGTAAATCTCCTCTTTGCAAATTTTCAAGATTCGTTTCCTGTTTTTGATTTTACCAAATCCCGCATCCATCCAGCGCCCTACACCGTTTTTGGATTGTAAATACTATCTAAAAATTTTCATCTGTGCTTGCAGGTATAATCAAGAAATTTTAAGCTATGTGTAGAAGATGAAAAGTTTTTTGTACACCTAGACTTTAAACGCAAACCTCTTGGATAACCAGCTTACCAAACCAGAAACTTTGAGTCAGTGGATCGCTTTGTCAGCTTTGGCGATACTCATCGCCATCCTGTTCGCTGTTCTGGGTGTTCAGATAGTTCAAGCCTCCGATCCTTATGTCAAGAATGTTTTATCACAGACGGTAAACCCAGTACAGGGAAAGGCTATCTTTCAAATCAACTGTGCTGGGTGTCATGGTTCGGAAGGTGATGGATTCGTCGGACCAAGCTTACAAGCTGTCTCCAAGCGCAAATCTCGATACGGACTAATTCATCAAGTCACCAGTGGTGAAACACCTCCAATGCCCAAATTCCAGCCCAGCGCCCAAGAAATGGCAGACCTTTTGAGTTATTTGGAAAGTTTATAAATAACCAGGGAACCGTCAATATGATTCAGCCTTATTTTACCTGTTATCTTACTTTTGCCATTGTAATGAAATGAAAATTCATGTTAAATTGAGTTTAAGTGTACATTCGAGAATCAATTTTTGATTCACTAAGGAATAGGGTTGAATTTTCAATGCTTCTTGGAAAGCTTGGATAGCTTCACCATATTTTCCTAGTGCTGCGTAACACAAGCCCATGCCATGAAGTGCGCCAAAATGCACTGGATTTAGCTGCACAACCATCTGACAGTCAGCGAGAGATTTTTGATAATTGCCTATGCTATAATATAAAAAAGCGCGTCTATTCCAAGCCTCAGCAAAATCTGCTTGTAATTGAATAAGTTCTGTTAATACTTCTTCTGCTGTGGTGAGTTCTCCAGCATCCATCAGTTTTTGACTATAATCAATCTTTTCTAGTCCATATATTCCCTTTTGCTGAAACCAAAACCGCCAAATTTTGCGAGTGGCTTGCTCACGGACCAAAGCATCAGGATTTTTCAAGTCTTCCAGTAGAGAATTGATAGATAAAGAATCCATGAATTTGAAACAGGTAAGTTGATCTTGCAAAGAACTTTAGCAGAAGATGATTGAAGTCTCTGATCTTGATTAAGAATTTTTTGGATAATAATTTGTATTTATTCATACAGAAGTAGAGGTGATCACGTCAGTACAAAAGCAAGTATTCATGTATTCATAGGAATTGAAAATTTCTGTTCAGTGCATCCTGATGTACCTGTGTATACGTCTGCTATTGATAACTATAAAGATCCAAAGATCCTTTTACTGTAAATTCTCCTGCACCCAACTCCTAAAATTCCGCATTGCCTGACTTCTGCCAATAGTTAAACACTGCTGCACATACTCATTAACTATTTCCACAATGGGAATATTAGGAAAATTAGGACTAGATTGAGATTTAATATATTGCCCATCCAGTAGCAAGAAAATTTCTAAACCTTGTTTTTGATATCGCCAAAGTTCAGGAACTCCCAAAATTTGATAATTTTCAAATTGAGTCCGAGAAGTAATATCAATTTCAATAGCTAAATCTGGTGGTGGATCTATATTTAAATCAATCCGATTTTTACCAATTACAGCCCCTTGATTTTGAATATAAAAACTGGTATCTGGTTCTACAGCTTGCCTCATTCTCTCATTTTTCAGAGTTGTAGAACCAAAAGGTTCAAAATCAACATCGAGTATTTCTAACAAAATTTTCACCAAATCACCAACAATTTCCTTATCTTTTTCATGTTCAGGTAAAGGCACCATAATTTCTAACCAACCATTACTATAGGAAATACGCGCAGCACGCCTTTCTCCCATTTCTTCTAAAATATTTTCTAGTTGCTGCCAACTAATATCTTTGAGTAACATTTGTTGGCCTGGATGAACAATAATTTGTTGCAATTCTAACAACATATTGCCTCTGATTAATTCATAATTATTTATTTTCTACCCTGTCACACTGCTCACAATCACAATTTTAACTTAAACATACTCAAAGTCCAGAAATTAGTTAAAATCAACATCACAGAAAAATGAAGCAGGAGAAACCCAGGCGTGCCTACACTCGGTGTAAATATTGACCATATCGCCACCATTCGCCAAGCTAGACGGACGGTGGAACCAGATCCCATTGCCGCAGCGGTATTAGCAGAATTAGCCGGTGCAGATGGCATTACCGCCCATTTGCGCGAAGATAGAAGACATATTCAAGATAGAGATGTACGTCTGTTGCGCCAAACAGTGAGAACGCACTTAAACTTAGAAATGGCTGCGACTGATGAAATGTTAGCCATAGCCCTCGATATCAAACCTGATTATGTAACTTTAGTTCCCGAAAAGCGCGAAGAAGTAACAACAGAAGGCGGTTTGGATATTGTCGGACAAATTGCTAGAATAGGAGAAATAGTTGATAAATTGCAAAATGCTGCCATTCCCGTGAGTTTGTTTATTGATGCCGAACCAGCACAAATAGAAGCTTCTGTCAAGGTGCAAACGAAGTTTATTGAACTGCATACCGGACAATATGCTGAGGCTAAAGATGAAACAACTCGCCAGCATGAATTAGCTATATTAGCCAGGGGATGTGAGCAAGCGATTAAAGCAGGTTTGCGCGTCAATGCTGGTCACGGACTCACATACTGGAATGTTTACCCAGTAGCGGCGCTTCCAGGCATGGAAGAACTGAATATTGGGCATACTATCATCAGTCGGGCGGCTTTGGTAGGAATGGAAAGAGCAGTCCGAGAGATGAAACAAGCAATGATGGGTAATTGGTAATTGGTAATTGGTAATTGGTAATTAGCAACTGATAACTGATAACTGATAACTGATAACTGAAGTAGAGGGGTTGTAGCTGCGTAATCCTAAAAATTAGAGTCACATTTTTAACCAAAAGACCTCTATGACTTCCACACAGTCTAATAACCTACCCCTTTGGGTACAAGATCGGGATACAGTAATTGCATACAGTACCCATGCTCAATGGCGCTATCAGACACCACCGGATTATACCCGTTCTAATGAAAATCTCGCTAAAGAAAGCACCTGTAATCACATAGAGGGTACACTAGAAGCGATCGTGCAGAACTTGGTGAGAACCTTTGAGATGGAGGTATCTTTCAAAAGTAACCCTCAGCAATGGTTATCTGTGGTGAATGATAAGTTTCGCATCAGCACAAATGGGGGGAAAGAGTTTACAGCAGCAGAGGTATCCGCCCAAGGTACTTACAACCTATTTATGGCTGATACTGAACATTACAAAGCTTCAGAAGAAAGTTTTGAATCATCAGCTAAACTCTTCCACAGTACATTTCCTCAAGGTTTTCCTTGGGAAGTGCTAGAAGTTTACTCAGGTCCACCTAATGTTACATTTAAGTGGCGACACTGGGGACATTTCCAAGGTGCATATAAAGACTTTGCACCGACGGGGGAGACAGTGGAAATTATTGGTATGAGTGTAGCTCGTGTTACCGATGATTTGAAGATTATCGCTTTGGAACACTATTTTGATAATAACCTGTTCTTAGACAAGCTGACAGCAGGTGGCAAAATGGTAAATAGTGAAAACAAGGGTGGTGGTTGTCCCGTCAGTTCTTGGTTTAAGGGATTGAAGAAAAGTTAACTGATCAGGGTACAGTGCTGTTACTGTACCCTATAAATTATTAAATAGTACCCAAAGGTTGAAAATGAAAACATACTATTACGTTTTGGCTAGTCAACACTTTCTGCTCGAAGAAGAACCAATACACGAAGTGTTGAAAGAACGCACCCGTCACTACCACGAACAAGAAAAAGAAATAGATTTTTGGTTAGTAAAAAACCCAGCTTTTCTAGAAGCACCGGAAATGGCAGCAAATAAAGCTAAGTGTCCTAAACCTCCGGTAGCAATTATTTCTACCAATTCTCAATTTATAACCTGGTTAAAATTGCGGTTAGAGTATGTTATCACTGGAGAATTTCAGGCTCCTTCGGCAACAATTTCTGATGCTTTGGCATCTTTAACAACTGTGTCATAAATTTAAGGCAGGGTGTAGGGTGTAAGGGGTAGGAACGGAAAACTTACTTCTTACTTCTTACTTCTTACTTCTTACTTCTTACTTCTTACTTCTTACTTCTTACTTCTTACTTCTGCATTTTGCCTATTGCCTATTGCCTTCTGCCTATTCCCCGTTCCTTGATAACTAGGTCAAAACCAGACTAAACATATAAATTTAGGATTAATTTAGGATTATACAAGATTAAGTATCATGTTATTACCAAAAGTTCATTTTTTACCAAGTGCTTTATTATTAGCGATAGCTCCTATAATTGCTGGTATTAGTCCTGTCTTATCCCAACCAGCCATTCCTGCTTGTCAACCTCCAAGTGCTGGGGAATATCTCTTATTAGTTGTTAGTCCCACAGCTAATAATCAACAACAGTTACGTAGTGCATTGCCGTCAGAGCTTAAAACTGTTACCTGTAAATATCTGAATGAAACAGTAACACGGGTTGGCGGGTTTAACAAAATTGATGATGCCAACCGCTGGGCAAGGTATGTTAACAATGTTGTTGGCTTGTCTGCTATTATTACGACTCGACCAACAGCAGCAACCACAGCACCAGCAACCATCGCACCAACAACCATCGCACCAACAACAGTCACACCAGCAATAATCCCAACAGCAAATTTACCAACTCAGACACTCAGCTATAATCCCAGAGTATTGGGAGAAGGTTTTGCTGTGTTGGTAGATTATTTCAACCGCCCGGAACTGGCAAATAATTTACAAAGATTGGTAGGAGGTAATGTTGGTCTTGTTTCCTATGGACAACGCCCTTACTTGTTAGCTGTTTATACTACTAACCAAACAGAGGCATATAAGACATTACAAAAACTGAATGAAAATGGTTTTTTTGCTCTCTTAGCAGACGGTAGAAAAGTCATGTTACTGCGTTCAGTTGTCACAGTAAGGTAATTGGTAATTGGTGATTATTGCTCCCCTATTCCCTCTTCCCTTCTTACTGTCACCTGTCACCTGTCAACTGTCACCTTACAAAATAAGCGGCTCTAGCCAACCAAGAAATGGTAATACCCAAAGCCGAACCAACTATGACTTGAACTGGTGTATGTCCAAGTAGTTCCTTGAGACGGTCTTGGAAAAAGTCTGGTTTTTCATGAAATAATTCATCAATCATTTGATTGAGTATCCGCGCTTGCTTACCAGCGGCTTGGCGCACTCCAGCTGCGTCGTACATAACAATAATGGCAAAAACCGCAGCTACAGCAAAATCAGGAGATGCCCAACCGATAGTCTGCCCAACACCAGCTGCTAAAGCTGTGACTAAGGCTGAATGGGCGCTGGGCATACCTCCGGTAGTCACTAAAACACGCACATCTATTTTGCGATGTTTGATGACTTCAACGATGAGTTTTAATCCTTGAGCTACAAAACAAGCTACAAGAGCAACCAGCAGCACCCGGTTGTTGAGAATGTCGCCTATGTCCTGCATGGTTTTTAGTTACGTAATGAAATTTGAGCAGTGGTTGTGTGTCGAGGAGCAGTTTTTTACACCAGCAATCAGTATTCAAACCATTTTGGTGGATGATTTGGTGACTAAATTTTGTACTCAAGATTTTAAATTTGAGATTGTTTAATCCCAAATCCCAAATCCCAAATCCAAAATTCTTCTGTCTGTTGACGTTAGTGATTACGATTGATGATAAAGTGAGCGATCGCTTGCAGAGGGACTGCTTTTTCTCCAAAGCTTTCGAGTTCTGCACAAGCTTGGTCAACCAGTTCTTTGGCTTTGGTGCGTGATTCTTCAATTCCCCACAAGCTGGGATAGGTGACTTTCTCGGCTTTCAGGTCTTTACCTGCGGTTTTGCCTAGTTGTTCTTGGGTAGCGGTGATATCGAGAATATCATCGATGATTTGAAATGCTAGACCAATGTTTTGAGAATAACGAGTTAATTTTTGTACGGCTTCGGGAGATACGCCGGCGATAATTCCCCCGCACACAACACAAGCTTCTAATAGGGCAGCTGTTTTGTGGTTATGAATAAAATTCAGGGTTTCTAAGGAAGTATCCGATTTACCTTCCGATTCTAAATCTACCACTTGACCACCAACTAAACCAGCAGCCCCCAGTGCCTGAGCCAGACGAGCAATTACTTGTAAAGTTCTTTCTATTGGTACATTTTGGGGGGTTTTAGTAGCTACAAACTCAAATGCCAAAGCTAACAAGCCATCTCCTGCCAAAATGGCGATATCTTCACCATAGACTTTGTGATTTGTCAACTTACCACGACGATAATCGTCATTATCCATTGCTGGTAAGTCATCATGAATCAAAGACATGGTGTGAAGCATTTCTACAGCACAAGCTGTTGGCATGGCCATGTCAATAGTGCCACCAATCATTTCACTGGTAGCAAGGCAAAGAATAGGGCGGACACGCTTGCCTCCTGCTAAGAGTGAGTAGCGCATAGCTTCGTAAATCTTTTCTGGATAAATGATAGGAATAGCTTGATCTAATGCAGTATCACAAAGCTTTTGTCGTTCTTTGAGATAGGCAGCGAGGTTAAACTGGGCTGGCTCTGATGTCTTTTGAAAGTTATCTGTTGCTACCATGCTTACATTCCTAAAATTTTCGGTTTATGGTGATATGTGTGACAATTTTACGTTGCTCTAGGGTTGAAACGCTCAATGATGTTTCAATTTTAGATTTTAGATTTTAGATTTTAGATTTTAGTCTGATTCCAGAGTTGAAACTAGGGAATTTGACTAAAAAATCTCAAATAGACTCAGTAACTGAGAAATTATCGAAACAATCAGGTCTAAAACCGGACTTCGTCCAAAGTTTTTGTAGCTTGGCATCAATCCCCGTTACAAAAACGGCCTCCTGCCCCCTGCCTCCTGCCTCCTGCCTCCTGCCTTGGTTAACACTGCTTAATTCCTGGTTGTCTGCAAATAGCTAGAAACTGTATTTTGCAATAACATGGCCACTGTCATTGGACCAATACCACCGGGAACTGGGGTAATATATTCTGCCACACTAGCAGTTGCGGCAAAATCGATATCGCCAATTAAACGACTTTTACCACCGCTATCAGTAATGCGATTTATCCCCACATCTACCACAACAGCGCCCAGTTTCACCATTTCGGCAGTGATTAATCCGGGAATACCTGCTGCTGCAATAAGAATATCAGCGTTTTGGGTGATGGTTTTGAGGTCTTGGGTGCGTGAGTGGGCAATAGTGACCGTAGCATCAGCCTCTAACAGCATTAATGCCATTGGCTTACCAACTAAAATACTACGTCCTACTACTACTGCTTGTTTTCCCACTAGGGGAATTTTATATTCTTCTAGCAGTCGCATCACTCCCGCTGGTGTGCAACTGCGTAAACCTGGTTCACCCCGCACTAAGCGTCCTAAGTTAATGGGGTGGAGTCCATCAGCGTCTTTATCCGGTGCAATTTTATGTAAAAGGCTTATTGCATCTAAATGACTAGGTAGAGGCAACTGTACCAGAATTCCGTCTACTCTTTCATCTTGGTTAAGTTCCGCAATTACTTCTTCTAGTTCAGTTTGGCTGGTTTGAGTAGGAAAATGTTTACCAAAAGAGGTAATTCCCACTTTAGCGCACGCTTTTTCTTTGTTGCTAACATAAGCTGCTGAGGCGGGGTTATCACCTACCATCAACACTGCTAAACCCGGAGGTCGGCCAATTTTCGGTTGTAATTCTGTAATAGTAGCAGCCAATTCTTTCTGAATTTTAGCGGCTAATGCTTTACCATCAAGGATTTTCGCGGTTTGTGTTTCCATTGTCATTAGTCATTAGTCATTAGTCATTGGTGATTGGTCATTGGTAAAACCTTTTCCCAGTCCCCAGTCAATGACTATTTTCTCAGATTAACTGCGTCAAATGAAGGATAAAGAATAGATAGTATGAATAAAAACTTGAAGAAACTGGTGACAAGGTAAAGATTAATGCAAAAATTCTCTCAATTGCGTGCTTTTCAACAACAAACACAACGTACTTCTCACAGATTCTTTCACCAAGGATTAGCATTTTTTATGGTGGTGGGACTTTGTAGCTGTGCTAACGGTAAACCTGGTGAATTGAATTTACAAAATCTGAGGATTGGCGCTAATGTTACACCAATTAAGGAAATTACACCAGCACAGGATAACCAAGCTACTGTTTACATTCAAGGGAAAATAGAACAACACGCTCCTTTCATCAAACAGCAAGCATATCAAATTGCTGATTCAACTGGTAAAATCTGGGTTGTGACTAATCAAAGTAATCTAAAAGTTGGACAAGATGTAGTATTAAAAGGTAAAGTAAAATACAAAAGTATCCCGTTGGCTGGACAAGAGTTTGGGGAAGTTTATTTAGAAGAACAATAATTATGAATCATAAATTACCAGAAGTAGCTATTGCTATTCTCTACCAAGATAACAAATATCTGATGCAGCTACGGGACAATATCCCCAATATAGCTGCTCCTGGTTGTTGGGGATTATTCGGTGGACATTTAGAACCAGGTGAAACCCCAGAAACAGCACTTGTGCGAGAAGTTATTGAAGAAATTGGTTATGAATTACCATCTTTTGCCAAATTTGGAATTTATGCCGATGAAAAAGTTATTCGTTATGTTTTTCAAGCACCATTGTTAGTAGGATTAGATCAACTGGTTTTAAATGAAGGGTGGGATATGGGATTATTAACACCGGAAGATATTGAACGGGGTAGTTGTTATTCAACAATAGCTGGAGAAGTCAGACCTTTAGGAGTTCCTCAGCAACAAATTATGCTGGATTTTATTAATCAAGAATTCAGGAGTCGTTCAATTTTGGATTTTAGATTTTAGATTTTGGATTGATGTCATGGATAAATTAACACACCTATTCATAGACATTTTCTGCAATAATCAATTAATAAATTTGATAAATATATCCTATGCAAATCACAAATAAACTACCGCGCTGGTTAAGCGTAGGTTTAGCTTTTCCTATTATCATTCTTAATGGATGGTTATTAATTCAGGTTGTCAAATATTTTCAACCTTTGGTAAGCGTTATTTCTGTCGCCATCTTGTTATCTTTTGTTTTAGATTACCCCATCAAATTCTTTCATAAACGCGGAGTTCCTCGGAATTTAGCTATTGTTGGAGTCTTACTTTTAGCAGTAGTAATTTTGGGGGCTGTCGGGGTAATTTTAGTACCCTTGATTTTCCAACAACTCAACGAATTAGTTAATATTCTTCCGGTTTGGATTGATTCAGGAACTCAACAATTACAAGCTTTTTTAAATTGGGCTGCTACACAACAAGATTTACCTGTAAATATTAGTGGTTTGGCTACCCAGTTATTAGAGAAAATATCCAATCAATTTCAGTCTTTTACTGGTAAAATTCTAGGCTTGGCATTTGATACAATTGGATTTTTAGTTAATTTACTACTGGCAATTGTTTTAACGATTTATTTAATTTTAAATGGTGAAAAATTGTGGAATGGAATTTATCTATGGTTTCCCGCACATATTAGTACAAAAGTCAGAACATCACTTAAAGAAGATTTCCAAAATTATTTTATTGGTCAAGCGGTATTAGGATCTATTTTAGCTGTCACAGTTACATTAGCATTTGTGGCTTTAAGAATTCCGTTGGCGTTACTTTTTGGAATTGCGATTGGGTTTTTCTCACTCTTTCCTTTTGGTACGGGAATTGGTATTGGTATTGTCAGTTTATTGGTAGCTTTAGAGAATTTTTGGGAAGGGGTAGAAGTTGCAGCTATAGCGGTGACAATTGATCAAATAAATTCTAATATTGTTGCACCGAGATTGTTAGGAAATTTAACAGGTTTAAATCCTGTTTGGGTGGTAATTTCTTTATTAATTGGTGCGAAGTTGGGTGGGGTTTTGGGTTTGTTGGTGGCTATTCCTATCGCTAGTTTTATTAAGGATATTGCTGATAGTTGGCGGGCGGGTGAGTTGAAGAAAGTGGATGAGGTTGATGGTAGTGTAAGTGAAATTCAGAAAAGTGTGGAAGTAAGTTGATTATTGCGATCGCTTGTTTACAACTATCATATCAAAAATGACTGAATCAAGCAGTAACATAGAAGCAGAATAAAGACAATTTGATTTATATTACAAATATATCAATTCTTCTGTTACCTGCTACACCCGCAAGGAAATGAATTTCCTTGCTAATAGTTCAAGTAGGTTAAAACCTACTATTTTTCACTGAAATTGAAACCAGAATTGATGTCAAAATATATTATAATTAATGGAAATAGAAATAGTCGGTTTTAACCGACTTCAGCTATGAGACAGGGAATTAATTCCCTGGCTTGATTAAAATATATTTGGTGTTAATTATGTTGAAAAAACTCATTCTCGAAAATTGGAAAAGTTTCCGTTATGCAGAACTTCCCCTTGATCCTTTAACTGTACTTATTGGAACTAATGCAAGTGGTAAGTCTAATGTGGTTGAAGCTTTGGAATTTTTGCAAAGAATAGCTAATGGTGAAAATATTGAAACAGCTTTAGCAGGAGATAGAAGACTTCCTTCTATTCGTGGTGGTGTTGAATTAGCTGCGAGGAAAGGTGAAAATGAATTTACTGTAAAAGTATGTTTATCAAATAATAATATGGATGATTATTTATATGTAATAGAATTAAAGACAGTACCTGAAATTCTTATGATAGAAGAATATATAGATAGCTATGAATGTGATACAAATAAAATAACAGGGAGATATACCCTAAATCAAGTAAATTTTAATATCAGAAGTGGAATGAAAAGAAAAACCCGTAGTCTAGATTTAGGTGATCTCAAAATAAGTGGCATTGATGTTATTGTTCAAAATGGTATTCAACTACCAATAGAAGAGTTAGATGAACAATTCTTCCCTGGGAAATATAAAGCACAAGATATAGTTTTATCCAACTTAGAAAATATCTTAATTCTTAATCCTCTTCCATCTACAATGCGTGATTATTCCAGACTTTCTGAAAACCTAGAAAGCGATAGTTCAAATATTGCTGGAGTATTAGCAGCATTACCAGATGACAAAAAAGCAGAAGTTGAAAACACCCTATCTGAATATATTAAATATTTACCAGAAGGTGATATAAAAAAAGTATGGGCTGAACCAGTTGGAAGACTGAAAACAGATGCAATGTTATACTGTCAAGAAGAATGGAAACCAGGAGAAATTACAGAAATTGATGCTAAAAGTATGTCAGATGGAACATTGCGATTTCTAGCAATACTCACAGCATTATTAACCCGTCCCGAAGGTAGTCAAATTGTAATTGAAGAAATAGATAATGGTTTACATCCTTCCCGTGCAGCATTATTAGTAAAAATATTAAAAGAAATTGGTAGTAAACGCAATATTGATATTTTATTAACTACTCATAACCCAGCTTTACTGGATGCTTTTGGTTCTGAAATAGTTCCGTTTGTAGTTGTCGCACATCGAGATTTAGAAACTGGAGAAAGTAAACTTACCCTTTTAGAAGATATTGAAAATTTCCCCAAATTATTTGCTTCCTATTCCCTGGGACAAATGACAACAAAAGGCGCAATTGAACGCAGTCTTTCTCATGGTGTATAATTGGGGGAATAATTTAAAAAAATGAGAAAAGTTTTATTAATAGATACGTCTTTATTGTGCGTTTGGTTAAAAGTTCCAGGTAAAGAAACTGCGGGTAATAATAAATGGGATTTTGAAAGTGTTAATGATAAAATCAAATTAGAAATAGAAAAAGGAACAACCTTGGTACTTCCTTTAGCTACAGTTATAGAAACAGGAAATCATATTGCACAAGCGAAAAGCGGCGATAAATGGACATCATCTGAAAAATTTGCAAAAATTATGATTTTTGCTGCTGATGAAACCAGTCCTTGGGCTGCTTTTCGTGAACAAATTATATTATGGGAAGCAGAAGAATTAAAAAAGTTAGCTGCTACATTTCCCAAGCAAGCTGTACAAAATACCTCAATGGGTGATGCTAGTATTGTTGTCCTGGGGTGGTATTATTATAGTGAAAAAGGTTTTCATGTAGAATTTCTCACAGATGATGAAAAATTGAAATCTCAAGAACCTCCACCACCAACCACACCTACCCGTCGTAGTAGTCGCAGCAAATAACAATATCTCTCTTTGCGTCTTTGCGTCTTTGCGTGAGAAAAAAATAAATAAACTTTAAGCGATCGCCCCCAATCCCCACATCACGCTATCATCAGAAATAGTGCCTAAACTGTGCAACCTCAGCATCTACCATGACGAATTCCACACCAGAACCCCAGCAACCAAATACACCCCTCAGCGATACAAAACTGGTAGAAGACCGCAGCAAGCTGAGTAAGATGTATCAGCACTACGTAGAAATGAAAGATAAATACCCCCATGCGTTGCTGCTATATCGCGTCGGTGATTTTTTTGAAACTTTTTTCCAAGACGCTGTAACCGTCTCTAGAGAATTAGAATTAGTTTTAACCAGTAAACATGGTGGTGAACTTGGTCGTATTGCTATGACTGGTGTACCTCATCACGCTTGGGAACGCTACACAACCCTACTGGTAGAAAAAGGTTATGCTGTAGTAATTTGTGATCAAGTTGAGGACGCATCAGAAGCAATAGGTTTAGTTAAACGCGAAGTTACCCGCATCCTCACACCAGGGACTTTGCTAGAAGAAGGAATGCTCAAAGCAAGTCGTAATAACTACTTAGCCGCTGTGGTAATTGCGGTTAATCATTGGGGTTTAGCCTATGCTGATATATCAACTGGGGAATTTCTCACGACTCAAGGCAGTGATTTAGAACACCTCACCCAAGAATTAATGAGGTTACAACCTTCTGAAGTGCTTTTTCCCACTAATGCACCGGATTTAGGTACTTTACTACGACCAGGGGAAACTTCGCCATCTCTTCCTCAATGTTTACCACCTACATTTTGTTATAGTTTGCGATCGCAACTTCCCTTTTCTCAAGCCGAAGCTAGAAGTAAATTATTGCAGAAATTCAAATTGCGATCGCTCGAAGGTATCGGTTGTGAACATCTTCCCCTTGCAGTTCGCGCTGCTGGTGGACTTTTGGAATATCTCGAAGATACGCAAAAACAAAACCCTGTTTCTCTGCAACTATTACACACCTACACCTTAACCGATTATCTGATCGTAGATCATCAAACCCGCCGCAACTTAGAAATTACCCAAACAGTGCGCGATGGCACATTTCACGGTTCTTTATTGTGGGCTTTAAACAGAACCAGCACCGCAATGGGTGGACGAGCTTTAAGAAGATGGTTGTTACAACCGCTACTTGATATTAAAGGCATTCGAGCGCGACAAGATACCATTCAAGAACTACTGGAAAATACTTCCTTACGTCAAGATTTACGGCAATTATTAAGAAAAATCTACGATTTAGAACGTTTAGCAGGTCGCGCAGCTTCTGGGAGAGCAAATGCACGGGATTTAATTGCTCTAGCTGATTCTATCTCGCTTTTACCAGAATTATCTTATTTAGCTTCAGATGCGCGATCGCCATTTCTCAAAGCCTTGCAAAAAGTACCGAGCGTACTGGAAGAATTAGCGAAAAAATTACAACTGCACATAGTAGAATCACCACCTACACATTTAAAAGAAGGTGGTTTAATTCGTCCTGGTATAAATCCGCAGTTGGATGAAAGAAAAGCTACAGTTGAAGCAGACCAGCAATGGATTGCAACTTTAGAAGTTGATGAAAGACTCAGAACCAGTATTCCTAATTTAAAGGTCGGGTTTAATAAGACTTTTGGTTATTACATCAGTATTTCTCGTTCTAAATCTGACCAAGTTCCTGAAAATTATATCCGTAAGCAAACTTTGACCAATGAAGAACGTTACATTACTCCTGAGTTGAAAGAACGAGAAGCGCGGATATTGACGGCGCGAGATGACTTAAATCAGCTAGAATATGAGATTTTTGCCACTTTACGGGATGAGGTGGCTGATCATGCGGATACTATTCGCAATATTTCCCGTGCGGTGGCTGCTGCTGATGTATTATGTGGGTTGGCTGAGTTGGCTGTACATCAAGGTTATTGTCGGCCGGAAATGGTGGAAAGACGGGAAATTGAGGTTGTTGATGGTCGTCATCCGGTTGTTGAACAGTCTTTACCTGCGGGGTTTTTTGTTCCTAACTCGACTTGGTTAGGAGGAACGAACCACGAAGACACGAAGGACACGAAGGAAGAGGAGAAGAAGAGAGGGAAGAAGAAAGAGAATAGTAATGTAGTCTCTCCACCTCCCCACCTCCCTACCTCCCTATCTTCTTATCCTGATTTGGTGATTTTGACTGGTCCTAATGCTAGTGGAAAGAGTTGTTATTTACGTCAGGTGGGTTTAATTCAGTTAATGGCGCAAATTGGTAGTTTTGTACCTGCTAGTTCGGCACGGTTGGGAATTTGCGATCGCATTTTTACTCGTGTGGGTGCGGTTGATGATCTGGCAACGGGTCAATCTACTTTTATGGTAGAAATGAATGAAACTGCAAATATTCTCAATCATGCAACAGCTAATTCTTTGGTTTTATTAGATGAAATTGGTCGGGGTACTGCAACTTTTGATGGTTTATCAATTGCTTGGGCTGTGGCAGAATATTTAGCAGTGGAAATTAAAGCTCGGACTATTTTTGCTACCCATTATCATGAGTTAAATGAGTTAGCTAGTATTATTAATAATGTGGCAAATTATCAAGTTACTGTGAAAGAATTACCGGATCAAATTATCTTTTTACATCAAGTTCAACCCGGTGGTGCTGATAAGTCTTATGGTATTGAAGCAGGAAGGTTAGCGGGTTTACCTACGGTGGTAATTAAAAGAGCAAAACAGGTCATGGGACAAATTGAAAAACACAGTAAAATTGCAATGGGGTTACAGAATTTAGAATAATTAACTTTGCGTCTTTGCTCCTTTGCATCTTTGCGCGAAACTCAATAAAAATGTAACTTAACTCCCCAAAAGTTTCCGTGCTGCTGCTAAAATCAAACGTTGTTCAGCACGAGCGATCGCTTGATAAGTCCTCTCAACAGCTTCCGGTTCCACAGAAATAGAACTTATACCCCATTCCACCAACTTATCAATAATTTCTGGATATAAAGCAGGTGCTTGACCACAAATAGAACAAGGAATACCCCCATCTTTAGCCATTTTAATTAATTGACATATCGCACCCATCACCGCTGGATGTCGTTCATCAAATATACTTGCTAATTCTCCCTGTTCTCGATCTACTCCTAAAATTAATTGTGTCAAATCATTAGTACCAATAGAAATACCCGCTACCCCAGCTTTAATATATTCTGGTAATAAAAATAATACACTTGGTACTTCTGCCATGATCCATAATTGAAAATGCGGATTTTCCGTTAAACCAGCTTCTTCAACTTGACGACGACAAAATACAAATTCTTCCACAGTTCGCACAAAAGGTAACATCAAATGAATATTACTGTAACCATTTTTTTGTAATCCTGCCAAAGCTTTCAATTCTAATTCAAAAACAGCCGGATTTCGTAAATAACTCCAAGTCCCATGTTCACCTAATATTGACTGTGATGAAGATTGTCTAACATCACTAAAAGATGATAAATCCTGGGGTCGCCAATCTAAAGAACGATATAAAATAGGTCTGGGTGTAAAAGCTCGCGCAAACTTTTTAATCTGCTCAGATATATTTTCTAATAATTCCGTCTGTCTTCCACCTAACAGCCAAGCATGAGGATTTTCTCCCTCCAAAATATTTAACATCATCAATTCTGAACGTAACAAACCTACCCCATCCACAGGTAGACTTTGTACTTTTTCAATTAAATTAGGTTGACTGAGGTTAACTAATAATTGGGTAGCAATCATAGGTAGGAGTTTAACATTACTAAACCCATCGTGAAACTGTTCTGAATTATCATCAAGTGCCTCATTTATGTGGTAGTGTAAAGAAATTTTCTCCCCATCAGCTAAATTATCATCCTCTCCTCTGCAACGATAAACTTCCCCCCTGTCACCATCAAGTAATAGTCTTTCACTAGTTTGAATCTGCTTGGTGGCATTTGTGACGCTGACTACAGCAGGAATACCCAACTCTCTAGATAAAATTGCCGCATGGCTAGTTAATCCACCTCTTTCCGTAATAATGCCCCCCAAGTTATGTAGTAAAGGCAACCAATCAGGAGTAATGGCTGGAGCGATTAAAATTACTCCCTTGGGGATTTGTTCTGGTTTGAGTTGTGAACTAACAATAACATAAGCAGTAGCCATCACACGTCCCCTAGCCGCCCCTATACCTTTGAGGATATGCCAACTAGGAATTAAAGATGGAGGGGCGCTAACTTGAGTAATGTAAAGCTTAGGAGCGGGAGTTGTTTCAATAATTGTCCATTTTATAGTTAATTTTGCACCTAATTCACTCACTAATTGATTGCCTAAAATAATTATTTGTTGTAGACAATTTTCTGATAAAGCATACTGTTTTTGTTGATTCTCACTGAGTAAGTAAGATAGTAAACAATTGTGATCTGTGATTAATCTAGACTGGTATTCCTCAGCAGCAACAGATGTAGGATCATGAACACAATAAGCGAGAATTTTATTTCCCAATTGTTGTTCTTGAATAACTCCGGTTTTTTCTTCGATGTAGTAAACATCTGGTAATACTTCACCCTTGGTAATAGCTACTCCTAATCCATAGGTAGCTTCAATTTCTGCTCCTGATGTATTATCTTTAAATGAACCAGAGGCGATCGCATTTTCAACAGGTTGTACTAATACCCCTAAATTAATTTGTTTTAAATTAATGCCTACACTCTGCCAATATAGTAAACTTCTAGCACGAAATAATTGACTCCAAGTTTGTTTTAAACCTTGAGCGATCGCTTCAGGATCACAAACACAAAACACCGACTCCAGCAACCCAGAAATATTTCCCATCACCTGATGACCAGATGATATGCTCAGACTCGGACGCAAAATTAAACATTTCCCTTCCCAAGTTGTCGCAGCTTGGAAAATCTTACTCACCCAATACTGTGGCACAATACCAGCAATAATTTCCTGACGCAAGCGGCCAGCCACCTGCTGAAGTTGTTGCCAATTACCCACATCTAAATGTAGAGAAGAATAGGGCAAGTCCGCAACTAATGACTCGGAACTATTGAGGGTTTCTAGAAATTCTCGCCCAACATCCGCCCCAACTACAAAACCAGGCACTACTGGATAGCCCCTTTGCATAATTCTGCTCAAGTAAAACGCTTTATCCCCAACTTGGGCGCGGTCTTGTGATTTAATTTGGTCAAGCCAGTAGAGTTTGTCCACTCAAGTCTTTAGGTGTCATTTGTGCAGTTTTTAGGTATCATTTGTCAGTGATCGACCAACTGACCTTATAGTAAAATGGAATTGGTAAACCAGTTTCAGGTAAATATTATTGATCACTGACTTTTGAAACTATATTACCAATTAAGGTAGGATATAATATTGTTTTTAACAAATAGAAATTAATTGACAAACTCTTATTACATTGCCAGTAATGATTGGCTGAATATCTGCTTTCGGCTCTGTCTAGCATTGCTAATTGGCTCAATTATAGGCTTAGAACGTCAACTCAAGCATAAACCAGCTGGGTTAAGAACTCATATGTTAGTCAGTTTGGGTTCGGCTGTGTTTACTATCACTGCTATCCAAGTCGGTGGAGAAAACATCAGCGCCGACGCTCTCAGTCGCGTTATTCAAGGAATTGCTTCTGGAGTGGGGTTTCTCGGTGCTGGCGAAATTTTGCGCGAATCTTCTCAAAAATCAAGGTCAGTTGAAATTCATGGTCTGACTTCGGCCGCAGCTATTTGGGTAGCAGCTGCTTTAGGAATTGCCTCTGGGTGTGGTTTATGGCAGCTAGGATTAATTGCTGCTTTGTTGACGGTTATCGTTCTCAATATATTTAAAAAATTAGAAAAATTTCATTAGTTTGGTAATTGGTAATTGGTAATTGGTAATTGGTAATTGGTAATTGGTAATTGGTAATTGGGTTATTAACTTCCCCCTGCATCCTGACTCCTGCATCCTGACTCCTGACTCCTGCATCCTGACTCCTGACTCCTGACTCCTGACTCCTGACTCCTGCTATAATTCGGGAAAATTAAACAATTTCAATACCTCGGCAAAAATATCTTCATCTACTCTTGTTTCCAAAATAGATTTTACTAAATTAATAAATTGTAAATCCGATATATTATCATTGTCTATAATTTTACTGGCTGCATAAAAACTTACATCATCAATCATTAATTCATTGGTAATACCTGTTTGAAAACCAGCATTTTTTCTTTCCCAACAAAGAGATTTACCACGTAATGTAAATTGAAACCAGATAATTTCATCATTTTTTAATTCCAGAAAAATATCAAAATAAGGTTCTCCCCCTTGGAACCAAATTCTCGCTGTATCTGCTTTCTCAGATGGCTTGAGTATTTTTGGCTCAATAGCTCTCAATGATGCACCTAGTGATGCGATTTCTTCTGGTTTTAACATCATTGTATTTGGCTGCAATTTCATATTTTTTCAGTAAGGTAAATAGAGACTAAGGAATAATACAGCATAATTTAGGAGTCAGGAGTCAGGAGTCAGGAGTCAGGAGTGAAACTGGCTTTATGTATAGGTTTAAATTTTGATTCTGTACCTCATTGATCTGCAATCTGCTGTAATTAATTATGAATTATGAATTATGAATTAACTTGATATTTCTCCTGCTTTCACAAACAGAATTTGTGAAGAATTTAACCATTGAGAGTCAAAAGCACCCAAATGAGTAGTAGTAATTAAAGTCTGAAACCTGTCTTGAATAGCATCAAGTAATTGATTTTGACGGGATAAGTCTAATTCAGCTAAAACATCATCTAATAAAAGTAAAGGAGCTTCATTAACGACTTCTTCAATTAATTGTAATTCTGCTAATTTTAAAGCTAAAACTAATGTACGTTGTTGACCTTGGGAACCATATTGACGAGCAGGTGTTTGGTTAATAATTAATTCTACTTCATCCCGGTGCGGACCTACTAAAGTAGTACCTCGGTGCAATTCAATAGTAGAACGTTGTTGAATTTTACTGAAAAAAGATTGTCTAATATCTTCATTATCATCTTTTTTTAGTGGCACATTAGGAGCATAATTAATTTCCAAAATTTCTGTACTACCACTAATACTAGCGTGCCAAGCTGCGGCGATGGGTGTTAATCTTTGAATAGCTCTGTCACGTCTTCTAATTACCTTTGTTCCAGCGGTAACTAATTGTGCATCCCAAATAGCTAATTCTTCCTCCCGACTCCTGACTCCTGACTCCTGACTCCTTTTCAAAAAAGCATTACGTTGACGTAAAACCTGGTTATATTGATGTAAAATGTGAGCATAAACTGGTTCGAGTTGAATCAAAAGTGTATCTAACCAATTACGACGAACTTCAGGACGACCTCTGACCAATTCTAAATCTAAACTAGAAAATTCTACAGCATTTAAAACACCGAGAAAATCCATTTGTCTGCGGACTATTTCACTGTTTATAGCCACACTACGGCGGCCATGTCGGCGTAAAGTTAATGTTAAATCACTTATTCCTGCGCTTCTTTCTAGGGTAGCATTAATTTGAGCAATATCTTCACCATCTTTAATAAAATCACGATCTTTACCCATGCGGTGCGATCGCAATGTCGCTAACAACTCTACAGACTCCAACAAATTAGATTTTCCCTGAGCATTATTACCGACTAAAATAGTTTTCGGGGCAGTAAAATCAATTTTTTGCTCTTGGTAATTACGAAAATTTCTGAGGTGTATATTTTTTAAGTACATCTTGATAAATTAACAATTAAAAATTAAAAATTAAAAATTCAAGAACTAGGAAGTAAAAGGTAAAAGGCAAAAGGGAGAATAAATTAATTACCGATTACCAATTACCAATTACCAATTACCTATCAAACATTCTTCTTGCCCATAACGCGGAAGAAAATCTTTTCTCCTTCAATCCAAACAAACATCAAGGCACTGAAACCAATGCAAATTAGTAACTCATTAAAAGGTAGATAGTGAGTACCAAAAAATGCTCGCAGAGGTGGAACATAAACCAGCATCAACTGTAAAATCGTAGTGGCAACAACAGCCCCCAATACGAATTTATTAGAAAGAGGATTCATTTCAATTGTTAGTTGATTGTTAGAACGAATAGCGATCGCATGACCCATTTGGGCAAGACATAAAGTAGTAAATACCATTGTCTTCCAGCGTTCGGGATCTAGACCTTCCCCAGTGGCTACTTTGACGTGAGCATAAGCCCATTGCATGAGAATAATTGTGATAATCGCAAAGACAATGCCAATTCGCACCATGTAAGCACCCAAACCCCTGGCAAAAATACTTTCACGGGGACTAAAAGGAGGACGCTGCATCACATCTGGTTCTGGGGGTTCTACTGCTAAAGCTAAAGCTGGTAAACCATCCGTTACCAAGTTCATCCAGAGAATTTGCAAAGGTGAGAGGGGAACACCACCCAACCCCAAAAGTGGCGCTGAAGCAATGGTAAGAACTTCACCGATATTACTACCCAGGATGTATTTGATAAACCGCCGAATATTGGTATAAACAACTCTACCTTCTTTAGTAGCAGCAACAATAGTGGCAAAGTTATCATCTAACAGCACCATATCACTGGCTTCTTTACTCACATCTGTACCGGTGATACCCATAGCGATACCGATATCAGCTTGTTTGAGGGCAGGAGCATCATTAACACCATCCCCAGTCATGGCCACAAATCTACCACGACGTTGCAATGCCTGAACAATTCGTAGTTTGTGTTCTGGGGACACTCTAGCGTAAATACTGACTAAATCAACTTGTTGTTCTAGTTCAGGATCACTCATGCGTTGCAGCTCTTGACCGGTGAGAACTCTAGCATCTGCATCAGCGATACCCAAGTCTACAGCGATCGCCCTAGCAGTTAACTGATGATCACCAGTAATCATCACTGGACGAATACCAGCCTGACGACATTCTGCCACAGCTGCTCGTACTTCAGGGCGTGGAGCATCCAACATCCCCACCAAACCCAACCACACCAAATCATTTTCAGAAGTATCTTCTGAAGCTTCAGGGGGTATTTCCGTTAAAGGTTTATAGGCAAAACCTAAGACCCGCAAACCTTGAGAAGCCATTTGGTCATTAGCTGCTAAAATTTGGGCGTGTCGTTCTTCATCTATGGGGATAGAGCGATCGCCTAAATAAATGTGTGTGCAACGAGCTAAAGTTAATTCTGGGGAACCCTTGGTAAACATTAAATACTGTTCCGAGTCCACAAAACCAGCAATTACCGGGTCAACCCCAGTCATCCCCGGATCACCAGTGGCCACTGCTTCCACCTGAGAAATAACACTCATGCGTTTTCTTTCGGAAGAAAAGGGAAACTCAGACACACGGGGTAACTTACTATTCCATTGATCCTTTTCAAGACCAGCTTTACCCGCCAAAGTCATCAAAGCGCCTTCGGTGGGGTCGCCTAAAATTACCCATTCTCCCGCTTCTTTTTGCAGTACCGAGTCATTACACACAGCACAAGCAACTAGCAGGGCGGCTATTTCTGGATGTGCTTCTAAATCTACTTTTTGACCATCTAATTGAAAATCACCTACAGGAGCATAACCTTCTCCCGTCACCCGGAAATTTTTTTGATTGGTGTAGACTGACTGCACCACCATTTTATTTTGAGTTAAAGTCCCGGTTTTATCAGAACAGATGGTAGTTACAGAACCGAGAGTTTCCACAGCTGGGAGTTTACGAATTAAAGCATGATGACGCACCATGCGTTGAGTTCCCAAAGCCAGAGTTACAGTAATAACCGCAGGTAAACCTTCTGGAACTACCGCCACTGCCATACTCAGAGAAACTTCTACCAACTCTTGTAAATTTTTCCAGCCTATTCCTTTCACTAAATCATGGATTAGACCACCACCGACAACCAGAGCAACCAGCACCAAAGAACCAGATACCAAAACATTACCCAGTTGCGTCATGCGTTGTTGCAGGGGAGTAGGTTCACTTTCCACCGACTGCAACATCGTGGCAATTTTGCCTAGTTCCGTTGTCATGCCAGTATTAGTAACCAGCACCTTAGCGCGGCCTTGGACAACTTCTGTTCCTTGGAAAACTAAATTAATGCGATCGCCTAAAGACGTATCTTCTGGTAATGTAAGTATGGCTTGCTTATTGACAGCTTCAGCTTCGCCAGTCAATGCTGACTCTCGCACCTGCAAATTAGACTGTTCTATTAAGCGTCCATCAGCAGCCAACTGTACACCCGCTTCCAGCAGCATCACATCCCCAGGTACAAGATCCTTCCCCGCTACATCCGTTAGTTTACCGTCACGGATCACCCGTACTGAGGGCGAAGAGAGTTTTTTCAAGGCCGCCAGTGCTTTTTCCGCACGGCTTTCCTGGACATAACCGAGAATGCCATTCAGGATTACAATCGCCATAATCGCAATTGTGTCTTTAAATGGTACTTCACCAGCTTTTAATGTACCTTGTTGCAAAGCCAAAAAATCTAACCCACCAGAAATGAGAGCGACACCGATCAGCATCAATAACATAATGTTAGTAAACTGATCGAGTAGAATCTCCCAAGGACTACGGCCACCCTGTTCTTCTAGTTCGTTGGGACCGTATTTTTGCAAACGTTGTTCAACTTCTTGGGGTGTTAAGCCGCTGTCTGCATTGCTATCAAGCAGGTCTAAAGCTTTATCAACCTCTAAACTATGCCAAACTGCGGCACCTTCAGGCAAAGAATGAGCAGACATCGTGTAGGTTACAGGAAATGGTTACAAAATTCGATCATAATTGAGTAATGCCAGGAATTCCATCAACTAAAGTTACATTGGGGACTGGGGACTCTTAAGAAAGCAGGGAGAACAGGGAAAACTGGAAAAGTTGGGGAAGAATATTTATTTATCTTTTGCTTCTTCCACTGAACCAATGACCAATGACCAATGACCAATGACCAATGACCAATGACCAATAAAATAATATGAGTTCTGCACTCCCTAGTTTGAATGTTAGCCAGATGTTTGGGCAAAAAACAATCCGACCGCTTACTGCTGCTACCCTGTATGGTATCGCGTTCATCAAAGATCAACTTATTGCGATCGACACTCTCAAAGGGCATCTACTGGAGATTGATCCCATATCTGATAACAGTAAAATTCTTAATCCCCACCAAGTCAAGGAATTTACAGATGTTACTGGTTTAGCAGTGTGGGAAGATACACTCTGGGTCAGCCGTGGTAATAGTATTTATTTATGTAAGTTGGCCTCTTTGGGTTTGGAGCATTTTGTCACTTTACCTTATGCTGCTGATGGTGTTGCTGTTTGGGAGTCCACTGTCTATGTTAGTTGCCAAAGACTAGGCTGTATTCTGATTTTTGATAAAGATACACGCAAAGAGATTACTCGATTTTATGCCCCTGGTGTGGGGATAGAAAATTTGGCAGTTAGTGAGGAAACTCTCTGGGTTTGCGATCGCACTGAGCAAACAGTTTACTCTATGGATCGGGCAACAGGAGAACTTCGTTTTAGCATCCTCACTCCTTTTGCTTCTCCTACAGGTATCGCTATCCATAGTCAGGATCAAACAGGTAAGGATCTACTCTACGTTGCTTACTCTACTGAAGAGCCTTATATTCGTGATAATCCCAATGCTGACCCTAGTCATGAGCTCACTTACCGGGATATTACTTTTATTCATCCCCTGTATTATCATTATCAACCAGATAAACGCTACGCCCTATCTAATGGTTATCTGGTGGAAATGTCCTATGTGGAAGAAATTTCTCCCCTAGACGAGGTTTATTTAACCAATGTCGAATGGCGAATTGCTCTCCCTTCAGAAACAGAACGCCAAAAGGTCAAACAAGTTGAAGCTATTGGTTTACCCTTCACAGAAGAAATTATCGCAGGACAAAGGGTAGCTGTATTTAAATTTGATTCCCTCGTTCCCGGTGAACGTCATATCTTCGGCTGGAAAGCACTTTTGGAAGTTCGCGGGATTAAATATCGCATCACACCCAAAGATGTAGAAGAAATACCAGCACTGACACCAGAGTTACAAACTCGCTATTTGGTGGATGATGATGATTTAGCAATGGACACAACCATTGTCCGCCGTGCAGCCCGTGAAGCTGTTGGTTCGGAAACCAATATGTTACGAAAAATGTATAATATCCGCAACTACGTCTATGATGAGTTATCCTATGGTATTAAACCCCACATAGATACACCAGATATAGTTTTAGAACGAGGCGTTGGTTCTTGTGGGGAATATGTAGGCGTATTGCTGGCTTTGTGTCGTTTGAATGGTATTCCTTGTCGCACTGTCGGCAGGTATAAATGTCCTCCCTACGGTGAACTACAGGGAGTCCCTCTGCAACCCGACTTTAATCATGTGTGGCTAGAGTTTTACATCCCTAATTTTGGTTGGTTACCAATGGAATCAAATCCCGATGATATAGGTGATTATGGTCCTTATCCCACACGCTTTTTTATGGGGTTATGTTGGTATCATGTCGAAATTGGTAAAGGAGTATCCTTTGAAACCCTAACCAGTAATGGCGATCGGTTAACCAAAGAAGACATATCCATTGGCGAGTTGGCGATTAATCATATTCGGTTTACAATTCTTAAAGAATTACCACCCATTTAATTTGGGAATTCAGAATTGGGAGTTTGTAGTTAGCAATGGGGTATCAGGTAGGATCATTGTTAAATTAGCTGCAAACGCCCCTGGCTACAAGTTCCCTACCTCGCTTAACCGAAAATTTAACTTGAGGGAGCAAATATTTATGCTGTCTTTACTGACAAACTCAGTAATTTTCCGGTTGAAGCTGTAAACTGGTGATATGAACTTCTTCCATAGCAATATGGAGAATAACATTCATCTAAGCATTGTTGAAACCGTATTAATTCGGTTGACACTACCTTATTTACGTATGAAAAATGACTTATACCCCAATTTGTAAACGGTAATCAAAGGTGAAAAATTGGACGAGTTCTGAATCTGAAAAAACTGTGGAACAAACACCCTCAGCAAAAGTGTATGGTGGTAGACGAGAGTACCTGCACAACTACCACGACTGTTATCAAGAAGAACAGTGGATATATCAGCATCTGCTTCATTTGGTACAAATGGAATCTCCAGACCAAATGATTGAACGTTTTCGTGCGCTCTTTGTTGAACGTGCGAATTATCCTGAGCCAGAAATTATCCCAATTCTAGACAAAATTACAGCTTCCAGGACAGCAACAGAAGATTTTAAATTTTTCCTCAACCGTTGTTGTCACATTTTAATTAACCGCTGGTATATGCAGCCTCAATTTCATTATGCTATTAGGGAGTTAATTGGCTTATTTGATTTACCACTGATTAGATTAACAGCAGGTAGTTTACGTACGCGAGAAATTAGGCGCTTGCGCGAGCTATTGCAGATTTTTACTGAAAGTGAGCAGTATGTAATCTTACGGCGATTTTTGCAATTAGTGAATCACACTCCTAATATAAATAGCCGCAAAGATAATCAGCCTTTAATGAATTTGATTAGTCGCTATCCCTATTTATATGAACATTGTTTAATTAGTGAAGATTCGACTTTTGAACAACAAGAAACAGTTAGAAACTTTCAAGCACAGGTACAAAATAAATTTGAAATTGATTTGTCACAATACATAACATATAAAGTACGTCGAGTTCAGATTTTAAGAAAAGTTCCCCCATCTGAAGCCAATCGGATTTTACGCCCTATAAATAATCCTACATTGTTAAATGATAGTGATCTCTACAGTAGCGTAAAACAATTTATTGGTAAAAGTGAAGGTAACTATACTTACCAAGAAAGAGCGCAGCAGTTCTTAAAATATACTAGTCCAACTGCCAAATTCCATGATTTTAAGGATGATTTATATGAATATTTAATATCCTCAATTGATGGAAAATATGGTAAACGCCAATTTAACCAACGTTTATACACTCATTTACAAAATACATTACCGGATGCTGATCAGCAAAAGATCAATGATTTCTTGATTGTGAGAACGTGCAGTCAGCTATTAAACTTTTTAGTTGTCAATAGCCAAGCCTCACCGCAACACTCAACCTTTTTAGATTTAATTAGTAATCAAGGTTCCCTACCCACCATTGGCTTGTTACTAAAAGTGGTGTTAATCTGTAATAAAGTTAAACCATATTTAGAAAAAAGAGTGGCAATTTTGTTCAATCACTATGAAAATGCGACTACTGATGCTATTGATTGGTTAGTGGGAACATTAGAACAATTAAATATTGCGATGAGCATTCACTTTGGTAATATTGATTTATCGTTTTTTAAGAGATTTTGTTAAAAGCAGAAGAATGGCTAACGCCACGCTTCGCTATCAAGGAGTGAGGAGGTTCTTCTTCCCAGTCCCTATTACCTATTCTTAGTAATTGGCATTGAGTGTGATTTTGCAGGATTAAAAGTAGAAAATTCACAGATTGAGTTAAACGGACAAAAACGGCAGTGATTACCGGGATTCGGGGGAAAGATATGATTAAAGTTACTGCTTCTGTCTGCATATTTTTGTAAATCAAGTTGGTGTTTATTCGCTACATTAGCCAACTCCAATTCCAGAGATGTTAACTCATGATTATTAATAGTAATTATCTCAGATTTTTGACCAACTTCCAAATTATAAAATGATGCGACAGCCGTTTTACCGGGATAAAGATAACGTGCGGCTAATAAATAAACCAAAGCTTGTCGTTTATCAAAAGCGGACTTACCAGTTTTAAAATCTAAAATATGCAAAGTGCTATCAGAATCAATAAACACACAATCCATAGCTGCATATAACCGAAAACAATAATTAGCTTGTTCAATAAAAATGGGTTTGGGAAAACCTTCATCACCAGGCGTTAATTGCAGAATGCGTTTACCCAAAAGTAAAGGTGATTTTTGATATTTTTGTAAAATTTGTATTACCCGTTGCTTAACTTGAAAAGTGAAGTTACTGAGTTTCAGTGACTGAGCTACTTTTTCCACCCCATCAGACTGAGTTAACCAGTTAAGATGATGATGAAATTCATAGATACCCTTTTGAGCTAGGATACCTATACGCTGCGGTGGTGTAGCTTGTGCTAATAAAGCTTTCACCTCTGGTTCGTGTTGTCGAGCTTTAATAAATCCCCTTCTCATTTGACAATGCCAATGTTCTTGCCCTCTTGCGGGGGCAATTAAGGACCAAAGGTGGTAACTTACAAAGGGTCTAGCGGGGGTTGACATTGCTCAGGTACAGTGAGAGAAATTACCTTGGGGATACTTGCAGCACAGTGGCTAAACAGTTGCTTTGCGGGATGCTTCCTAATAGTAATGATGATGCACGGGAGAGAGTGGCAAAATGAGTAACCCTGACAATTCTGGTAAAATAAAATTTGGTACTGATGGCTGGCGCGGAATAATTGCCGATGATTTTACTTTTCCCAATGTGCGGAAAGTAACCAGGGCAATAGCTAGTTATCTGGAAACTGCCTACACTAAAGACAGGCCAGTTTTAATCGCCTATGATACAAGGTTTTTAGCTGATGAATTTGCGCGGACATCTGCTGCGGTTTTAGCTGATTTAGGGTGGAATGTGAAAATTACGGATCGGGATTGCCCGACACCAGTAATTGCCTACAATGCGCGACATTTGAATTCCGCAGGGGCTTTGATGTTTACTGCTAGTCATAATCCTGCACCTTATTGTGGGATTAAATATATCCCAGACTACGCTGGTCCTGCCACTCCTGAAATTACTGATACTATTGTGGCCAATATAGAAACGGCATCGGATGAGTTACCAGGAAGTAACCCATCTGGGACGATTTCTACTTTTGATCCAAAGCCTGATTATTTGCATTTTATCTACACCTTGCTGGATGTGGAAAAAATTAAAAGTGCGAATTTAAAGGTTAAGTACGATGCTCTCTATTCTACATCTCGTGGCTATTTAGATGAGGTGCTGCAACAGAGTGGTTGTCAGTTAGAAAGTTTCCACACTTGGAGGGATGTACTGTTTGGCGGTGGGATGCCAGAACCCAAGGGAGATCAGTTGGTTGAGTTGGTGGAAGCTGTTAAGGCTGATAAAGCTGATTTGGGTTTAGCAACGGATGGAGATAGCGATCGCTTTGGTATTGTGGATGAACTAGGAAATGTTCTCACTCCCAACACAGTGCTGTTAGTTTTAGCAAGGCATTTAATCAAAAACAAGGGTAAAACAGGCGCAATTGTGAGAACTGTAGCGACTACTCATTTGTTAGATAATTTTGCGGCTAAAAATGGTCTGCAAATTTATGAAACTGCGGTTGGGTTTAAATACATTGGTGAGAAAATGCGGGAAACCGCTGTTTTGATTGGTGGTGAGGAATCAGGTGGTTTGAGTATTATTGGCCATATTCCTGAAAAGGATGGGGTTCTAGCTGATATGTTGGTAGCTGAGGCGATCGCTTATGAAGGTAAACCTTTAAGTGTGTTGGTTCAGGAAGCTATTGCAGAAGCTGATGGTCCTTTGTATAACAACCGCTTGGATTTACATCTTACCGAGTCTCACAAAAACGCTGTAATTGATGCTTACACCAAAAATCCTCCTTCCGCAGTAGCAGGAATTAAGGTGAAGGAAGTGGGAAGAAAGGATGGTATTAAACTGTATTTAGAAGAGGGTAGCTGGGTCTTATTGCGTCCTTCTGGTACAGAACCTTTGGTGAGGGTGTATATGGAAACTAACTCACCGGAAAAACTTGGTCAAATTGCAGCAACAATGGAAGCTGAAATTGCTAAGTTAGGATAGGTGACTGGGGACTGGGGACTGGGGACAGAATAATAGATAGCCAGGGAATAAATTCCCTGTCTAAAAGCAAAAGTCCGTTAAAACCGACTAGAAATATATTATTTAACTCCTGACTCCTGACTCCTGACTCCTTTTTTATATCTAAAATTATGAAAAATTTTGTGAATTTATTTATATCTATAGTTATAGCTGGTTGGGTGTTGGTGATCGCTCTTATTTCTGTGCAGAATGCAACACCTGTATCTTTGAAGTTTTTGATTTTTCAATCTATACAAGTTCCCTTTGGTTTGATGTTGGCTTTTTGGGTGGCTGTGGGTTTGGTTGGTGGGGCGGTTTTAGAGCCTCTTTGGGGTTTGGGTGAGTCGAAATCTAGGGTTGATGAGGAGGCGGAATTTTTTATTGATGATGAGGATTTTTAAGATTTTGTTTCTCGCAATCTCCGTCAGGAGATCCCGTAGGATTGGTACACAATTTTTAACGCCTACCTACTTAATTGATAGTTAAGGATTCACTTCGCAAATTCTCGTCATCTCTATGTCCCAGATATCGCTCCCCCAATCGCTTCAGCCAGACCTACCATTGACTGCACTTGCACCCATGCAAGATGTAACAAATCTCTGGTTTATGAAAGTCATCGCTCACTACGGCAGTCCTGACTACTTCTTTACCGAGTATTTCCGCGTCAATGATACCTCACGGCTCAATCGTCACATTCTGTCAGCAATAACGGAAAATGATACCGGTCGCCCCGTTTTTGCTCAAATGATTGGTGAAAGTATTCCCGATTTAGTAAGAACAGCAAAAGAACTCTGCAAATATAATATCGCGGGAGTAGATTTAAACATGGGCTGTCCAGCACCTCGAATCTATCGCAAAAATGTTGGCGGCGGGTTGCTGCGAGAACCGGAAAAGGTAGATCAGATTTTGGGAGAATTGCGTACTGCGGTGAATGATAAACCTTTAACTGTAAAGATGCGCGTAGGCTTTGAAAATACAGATAACTTTTATGAAATTCTCGATATAATCAATCGCCACAACATTGATTTGCTGAGTTTGCACGGTCGCACGGTCAAAGATATGTATCATGGGGAAGTTAAATATGATTTGATTGCGGAAGCGGTGCGACGGGTTCATTGTCCAGTGTTGGCTAATGGCAATATCAACTCGGCGAAAACTGCCCTGGAAGTGCTTTCTCAAACAGGGGCTGCGGGTGTGATGGTGGGACGTTGGGCAATTGGGAATCCTTGGCTTTTTCATCAAATTCGTCAGGCTTTGCAAGGAGAGGAGATCACACCTGTTCCTTTAGCAGAGGTACGCAACTATATTGACCGTTTATGGCAAACTCCCACAGCGTCAACTGTACCAGAGCGATCGCGGGTAGCCTACCTGAAAATGTTCCTGAACTACATTGCTTTGAGTGTTGACACTGAAGGTCATTTTCTGCGGCTGATGCGACGGGTGCAGACTGAGGGAGAAATGTTTAATTTGTGCGATCGCTTTCTTCTTAGTGATCTGACGAAAACTTTCGCCCTAACCCCTTCTTTGAGCCTGTAATTATGGCAATTATTTAGTTTAACTAGAAATGCAAACTGGTAAATTATGGGCTGCTAATTTGGGAGATTCGGAATTTGAACCCAGAGAAATCTATGCTTTTAAAGCAGCTAAATACACACTCAAGGCTTACCTGTTCAATCACATCCTGTAATGATAAATGCTGCCCAATAATAAGGATGATGATAAGGCTGTTGCTGAGGTGATAATTTTCTCATGTTATCAATTTGCATCGTTACATAATTCCTCAGTCTCAAATCCTCTGAATGCAGATTAGAAAGTAAATCTTCGTACCAGGTTATTAATTCAGCAACAGTGATATCTCTCAGCCAGTTGGTAGCTTCAGATAAAGCCATAACTGGAGATTGATGAACAAGTAATCTGCGGTAAAACTCGATAATGACTAAAGCTGTAGCAGATGATTCAACATTCCAAATTGTACTCAAAACATAAGGAACACCCCCACAGAGCAACCCAGTTGCTAAACCCACATATTCACTATTGATATTCTGACTGTTATTACTAACATTCTCAGAATTGGCAAGAATAAAAAGATTGTAATTGTTAAAAGTCTGTTGACTAATTTCTGCTAAAGTCAATTTATCTTCACCTGCCAAAACCAAAGCAGATTTTTGGACTTCACTTAAATTATTAACAGCATGACCAGTAAAATGTAAGATGTTGTAATCTGCGACTAAGGCATTTTTTAAGTTATCTTTCGTAACTTGAGAACCCTGGATATGTTGGGCATTATCAAACATCTTTCTCGCAATTACTGCGGCAAAATCAGCAAATTGTATTTCCTCATTAGCTGCGTTTTCTATATTTTCAACACTGAGAAATTTTTGTTGTTGCCAATTTGATAAACCATCGGTTTTTAATTCCAGTCCTATTTGAATACTGGGTAAATAATTGATGGTGTAATTTAGTAAATCCTCCTGATTTAGAGGGAAAAGAGCGTGAATTGGTAATTTGTGTAAATCACGATGGGGAATTAAAATTAGATTGGTAATACCTTCAAGTTCCTGAATAATTGTGGAAATATTGAGGATGTTTTGCAGTTGTAACAACCTCTGTTGCATATCCAAGCACCAGGAATGATGTTGGTGATTTTCTATGTCTTGATTTTGGCGATATCCCTGATATTCTTTTTGCCAAACTTCAAGCCAATTTTCAAATGCAACTAGGCGTTGTACTGCTTCAGGTATGCCTCCTATATCTTGTATAGGTGTTAATAAAAGTATGGGTGATGGGGCTTCATGTTTAATAATGAAAGTGTGTAAAGACACAGGACTAAGATGCCAGTAAATTATGGCAGTTGAAGAATTGAGTAGTTGTTGAATCGTTTCATAGTTGGGAGAGTAAATTTCATCACTCCAACCAGAAAGCATTAATCTTAAACAGGTATTTTTGGAATGTTCGGCAATTTCCCAAGCTTCTACTAAATCACCTGCATCTACAGCTAAATCAACTCCTAATTGTTTCCATCCTGCAAATTTCAAAGCTAGTTGTTTTTTACTTTGTTCAGGACGAGTTATTTGATTAAGCAACTGTTGTAATAAATCTAGACCTTGTTGTTGTAATTCCTGTGCTGCTTCTGTTTGTCCTAAACCTATAAGCACTTTAGTCAGAGATTGCAAAACTTCTAAATGCAATTCGGTAAAATCTGCGGACGTGAGAGTTAACAGTGCTTGTTGATATTCAGATACTGCTTTTTGCCAAAAATAGCGGGGTGAGGGTTGTTTTTTACCATGTTCGTAATGTGTATTACCAAGTGCTAAATGCAATCTTCCCCAACCTTCAGGATAAGTATCTGGACGGAGATGTTTTAACCCTTCTTGATAGGTGGCTAATTTACCCTCATAACCGCGCTGATTGAGGGCAGGATTAGATATAGCTATGCTACTGGTTAAACTTAGAGATGCTTTGTCATTAATTACATTTCCTACTGCCAAAGCACGACCAAGCCAAGCTTCCCAGTAGTCGAGTTTGATTTCTAAGGCGCTATCATAGCAAGAAATGGCTTCTGGTAATCTGTCTAAATAAAACAGAGCTACAGCTTGATTATACCAAGCGAGGTGAAAATCAGGTTTAATATGGATGGCTTGTTGATAGGAACTAATAGATTCTTCGCGTCTGCCTAAATTTTCTAAAGCGATGCCTCGGTTATACCAAGCTAAGTAAAAATCAGGTTGAATAGAAAGTGCTTGATCCCAAGATGCAATAGCTTCTGACCAGCGTTTGAGGTTAAATAGGACTACACCCCGGTCAATCCAAACTTCATGATAGTCGGGTTGAATTTCCAAAGCTTGGTCATAAGAAGCGATCGCATCTTCAAACTGCTCAACTACCCCCAAAGCTACCCCTCGGTAATACCAAGTTTCCTGGTCTTCGGGTTGTAAATTCAAAGCTTGGTCATAACTAGAAATAGATTCCCAGATCAGCCCTAACTTTAACAAAGCTAAACCGCGACTAGCCCAAGCTGCTTGGTAGTCAGGCTTAAATTCAATAGCCTTGTCAAAAGAAGCGATCGCCCCATCAAAATCGCCCAACTCCCCTAAAACTCCCCCCCGGTTGTACCAAGCTTTAGAGAAATCAGATTTGAGACTAATTGCTTGGTCATAAGAGGCGATCGCATCCTCAAACCGTTGTAAATGAAACAAAGTCAAACCTTGATTAAACCAATATTCAGAAGATTCAGGTTGCAGTTTAGTAGCTTGACTATAAAAAGCCAAAGCCCCCAACAAATCACCAGATTTAGCTTGTTGTAAACCTTGGTAAAAAAAGACTTCAGCCTGGTTAGTGACAGTCAGTTGAAAACTAGGTCGTGGAATAATAGCTTGGCGTTGATCGCGCAGTGCTAGTTCCGAAGCAAGTTGCTGGACAAGATTGGTACTTTGCTCCAACCTCACCACCAACTCATCCAAAGTTTGTGCTACCTTCGGCTCCAAATTAGCCAAAGAGTGATCCCAATTCTCAGCCAAGGGAGAGGCTAAAACTTCCTCTACAGCCTCCTCAACAGTCCCTGGATGATCTTCCCCTGCATACTCATAAATAACAGCCTCAGAAGTCTGTGCTACCGCATCCTGATGACTCAAATGTTGTCGGTTACTTGTCCAAGACTCCTCCAAGTTGATGGATACTGGTGTGATAATTACAGGTTCTTCCTGATCATGCTGCCATAATTTTTCACCCACATCCCGCAGTAATTGTTGTCCTGGAGTGTCTAAAACTGGCTGTGCTGGTGGTGTAGCTGCGACCTGTGATGTTTCTAGATTTTCCTCATACCTTTGGGCTAAGAACTCCCGGCTTAACAACTGGATGCCAATTTCCGAGGCCAGTTCACCAACTTTGCCAATATTGAGTTCGCCCAATTTTACCATTCGCGTTGCTATCTGACTATTTGGCGCTGGTGAAGACAGCAACTTTTCACCAAATATCAGCAACCAATCGATCCAACGCTCAACAGTGATCCGGGGTTCCATCCGCTGCAAATACTTCAGCGCCCATTGTTGTCCCCGTGCTTGATGTACACCTTCAAGCAACTCGTTAAACAATACTTCTAGATCCGCATTGCTTAATTCCGGTAGAGACTCCACTACCTCATGACCTTTAGCGCCGTCGAACTCATGAGTCCGACGACTGTCAGAGGGGTACTTAAAAAACTTGTTAAGCCACTGCAATAGCCACCTGAGCATTTGCCACATTCTTGGATTTTCTTTCTCCTAGATTGTAGCTATCGTTGTGTCAAAAAAATCATTTAATCACCTAACAGACTAATCAATTAAGTTGGGAACGCGTTGATCTAGCCACAAAAACTATACAAAACCTGATCAGTAAATAGAATTTAGTGCTGCTGATGTCAATTTTCCGAGGCAGCAGATTCACCAAAGGCCTGTGATTGATGGATCAGTGTCTGAATAATCATTTGTGGATCATCAGTTTCAATTCCCCAATCTTGGGTAATTTGCTGGCGCAAGCTCTCATTCTCCTGCAACATCACCAATAATTCATCCCAAGTCACTGTTTGGTATTCTTCCTCTGGTAAATTCTCATCAGGGGGAAGTTGGCTGACAGCATCTGGTCCGTCATATTCCCAAATAGGTTCGCCTTGGGTGCGCGTCAACAATTGCATCCCAATGTCATATGCTAAGTCGCCAACTTCACCAACTCCCAACTCACCAAACTGTACTAACCGCGCTGCTAATTCGTTATTAGGTTTCTTGGATGCTAATAATCTCTCGCCAAATCGATTTAGCCAATCTAGCCAGCGTTGAGTGCTGACGCGATGCTCAATTTTATCAAACCAGTTTTGCGCCCAAGTTTGGCCTCTGGCTTGATGAACTCCTGCTAACAGTTCTGTAAACAGAAATTCTAGATCCGTATCACTCAGGGGTGGTGCTACAGTTTTTTCCTCATCCTTTTTGACTGGGGTAGGACTATATTTCCTGCCAAACAAACCCTGAAACAATCTTTTCAGCCACTGAATTACCCGCTTGAGCATCTGCTTCACCATTGAGTGCTGCTGATTAAAATTTTAGCGATGTTCGGTAACAAGCTGCTATTGAGTTGTTTCCAGGTTTAGAAGGCAAGACAAGGTAACAAGGGAGGAAACTTTACAAAATCACGACTTACCCAGAGGTGTAGGGGTGTACGGGAAAAAATTACCCATTACCCATTACCAATTTATCACCTGACCCCTTTTTGCAAACCCTTAATTTTTCGTGTTTTTGCGTAATTTCTATAGATATTTAGTGTGATACTTGCTGAATTTCTATACTAAATATTTATGATTAATATCTTGTGGATACAAGTATGCTCAGGCTATACTATAGCCATAAAAATATATAGCTATTTAAGGCTTGCTGATAGCGTAGCGTGGCGCAACCCATACAAACCTAAAAGCTATATAAATCAATGCCTGTATGGAGATAAAATTGGCATAAGGTGCAAGGTTTTTGACTAGTAAAGTGGCAAAAGGCTGCATTTTGACTTCCAGAAACTAAAAAATCTGACCGCAACAGACAATCTTAACTCTTGCCTGTTTCCTGCTGCTTCTTGCCTACCCTCACAAAAAGACTTTTTCAGCACACCCTATTCAGCTAATCAATATTGCATTTTATGATTTCTGATCTGCTGGATATCTGTTCCCAGCATTGAGAAGCTGTTGATGCTCGATATTTTCATCAGATTTAGTTAATGCAGACACTAACTTAGGTTGTCAGTTAGTGTAGCTTCTGATGTCTCATATAATCAGAACTTATTTATACATGGCTTATACTGCCACCGAATTAGTCACCATCAGCAATAAATAAAGGAAAAACAAGAATTTATGGATAACTTGCACATTAACACTAACGAAGATAATTTGCTATTTCCAACATCTGTGTTGAATATCCCAGATCCATTGCAAAATCTTCATCCCAATGTATCTAGACAACAAATAGGTTTTGAACAGATTCCTGACTCTTTACCTATTGTTACTCCTACTCAATATCTCTATCAGGAAATTCTTCCTACTCCCCAACTGATACTTCAAGAATCTTTCAACTCTCCCAATGTTAATGCACTCAACACCGCATTGGATTTTGTCCAGGGTCAGCTTCAGGAGTTTGCGCTGGCTCCCAATGCTTATGAACAGCTGAACTTTGTTTTTAATGTTACAGATCCCAGCGCAGTCCAAACTCGTTTATCAGACTGGCAAAATAGCATTTTCACAGATCGTCCAGATATTCTCTTTTTGAGCAATGAGGTGTTGCAGGGCGCAGCAGGTGCTTATTCTGCTTCACGCAATACAATCTATTTGTCAGAAACTCTTACCCAGCCGGATGAATTGACAAGACTAGCAAAGGTATTGCTAGAAGAGTATGGTCATGCCCTGGATCAACAGTTTAATCCTGGTGACGACACAGCAGGAGACGAGGGTGAACAGTTTAGTCGGATGATTTTGGGTGAAGAAATTAGCGATGAAGAATTGGCTCAGTTAAGGAGTGAAGACGACGGAGGTACTTTAAACTTAAATGGTGTAGACGTTGCAGTTGAGTTTGACAACAGCATCGGAACAGCTTTCAATGTTGGCACGCTCAGTGGTACTCGATCCTATTCTGGCTTTGTGGGTAGTACCGACACGAATGATTACTATAGTTTTAATCTGAGTAATACCAGCAACTTCAGCTTGAGTTTAACTGGACTGTCTGATGATGCAGATGTCATGCTGCTCAACAGCAGTGGAGGGACGATAGTTAGCTCAGTAAATGGTGGGTCAATTTCTGAAAGCATTAGCCGCCAATTAGGTGCAGGTACTTACTATGTCAGGGTATATCCTTACAGCAGTAATACAAACTACACTCTAGCTCTCTCTGCAACCGCAGTTCCCACCACAGTTGATGGTGCAGGAAATACCCTCACCTTGGCACGTAACATTGGCACATTGAGCGTTACTCAAACATTCAACGATTTTGTCGGCAGTACCGATACGAATGATTACTATCGTTTTAGTCTGAGTAATACCAGCAACTTCAGCTTGAGTTTAACTGGACTGTCTGCTGATGCAGATGTGGCGTTGCTCAACAGCACTGGAGGGACGATAGTTAGCTCGGTAAATGGTGGGTCGAGTTCTGAAAGCATCAGCCGCCAATTAAGTGCAGGTAATTACTATGTGCGAGTTTATCCATTCAATGGTGCTAATACTAATTACAATCTCAATCTGAGTGCTAGTCTACTCGATGGAGCAGGTAATAGCCTCACCTTAGCTCGTAACATTGGCACATTGAGCGGTACTCAAACATTCAACGATTTTGTCGGCAGTACCGACACCAATGATTACTATCGTTTTAGTCTGAGTAATACCAGCAACTTCAGCTTGAATTTAACTGGACTGTCTGCTGATGCAGATGTGACGCTGCTAAATGGTAGTGGTGTTGTCATTCAAAGCTCTGCCTTGGGCGGAACAGCATCAGAAAATATTAGCCGTCAGTTAACTGCTGGGAATTACTATGTCAGGGTATATCCTTTCAGCGGTAATACAAACTATGCTCTAGCTCTCTCTGCAACCGCCGTTCCCACCATAGTTGATGGTGCAGGAAATACCCTCAGTACCGCCCGGAATCTTAGCATCCTTAGCGGCAGTCGTTCTTTTCAAGATTTTGTTGGCAGTAGCGACACCAACGACTATTATCGCTTTGACTTGACCCAGAATAGCAATTTTAGTCTCGGATTGAATGGACTGAGTGCAGATGCAGATGTACAACTATTAAACAGTAGTGGTGTTGTAATTCAAAGTTCGACCGTTGGTGGATCATCAGCTGAAAGCATCACCCGTCAGTTGACGGCTGGGAGGTATTATGTTCGAGTGTATCCCTACAGTGGCAATACGAATTACAACTTGACAGTTTCTGCTACGGCAGTTGCTCAACCAGATGGCGCTGGTAATACATTAAGCACAGCGCGAGACATTGGACTTTTAAGTAGTAGTCGTTCTTTCCAAGACTTTGTGGGAACAATAGATACCAATGACTACTATCGTTTTAACCTCACTCAAACGAGTAACTTTAACTTAAGCCTCAATGGTCTGAGTGCGGATGCCGACGTACAACTTTTGGACAGCAGCGGTGCAGTCATTCAAGGCTCTTACGGAGTATTTTCTCTCTCCGAATCCATTACCCGTACTTTGAATGCAGGCACATACTATATTCAGGTTTATCCTTTTAGTGGTAGCACCAACTACAACTTAACGGTTGCTGCCACAGCAGTTACGTCAGCAGATGGTGCTGGCAATACTTTGACGACTGCTCGGAACATTGGCATTCTGACTGGTAGCCGTTCCTTCCAAGATTTTGTTGGTGTCAGTGATACGAACGACTATTACCGCTTCAATTTGACCCAGAACAGTAATTTTAGTCTGACATTAAGCGGTCTAAGTGCAGATGCAGATGTGCAATTGCTCAACAGCAGTGGTCAGGTGATTGATAGTTCCGTAGCCGGTGGATCAGCTTCTGAATTGATTGCCCGTTCCTTGGGAATTGGAACCTACTATGTTCGAGTTTATCCTTATCTTAGTGCCAACACCAACTATCAATTGGTTCTGACAGCAACTGCAGGATCTGCTGGTTTTAGCTCCACCTATGGATATGGTCTTGTGAATGCTGCCTCGGCTGTAGCAAGGGCAATTGGGCAGACAACTCCCTTTGCCAACGTTGCTGACTTAGGAGGTAACAATTGGGGGAACGATATAGTCAATGCTCCTGAAGCTTGGGCAAGGGGTTATACAGGGCAAGGCATTGTCGTTGCTGTGATTGACTCAGGGGTTGATATCAACCACTCTGACCTGAGAGATAATATTTGGCGTAATACTGGGGAAATTGTTGGTAATGGGATTGATGACGATAGAAATGGCTACATAGATGACGTGAATGGTTGGAATTTCGGTAGCAATCAAAACAACAATAATGTCCTACCAGGAACTACTTCTCAAGGTCAAGGACATGGAACTCATGTAGCTGGAACAATTGCTGCTAGTAACAATGGCATAGGTGTTACGGGTGTTGCTCACCAGGCTCGCATCATGGCGATTCGGATGGGAGATGTTGATGACCAGGGGCGATTCACGAATGCTGGCAGTCTCGCAACGGCAATTCGCTATGCCGTAAATAATGGTGCCAATGTGATCAATATGAGTTTGGGATGGACTGATTCACAAGAACTGAGAGATGCTCTAGCTTATGCTGCAAGCCGCAACGTGATCACGGTAAGTGCCGCAGGTAACAGTAGTCTATCTTCTCCTGGCACTCCTGCCCAGTATGCCACTCAGTATGGTCTTTCAGTCGGTGCTGTTGACATTAACCGAACTATTGCAAATTTCTCAAATCGAGCAGGTTCTAATAGTGCTATGCAGCACGTAGTTGCTCCTGGGGTAAATATCTACTCAACTACTCCAGGAAATACCTATGGCTTTTCCAGTGGTACATCTATGGCTGCTCCCCATGTGGCTGGTGTGGTGGCACTCATGTTAAGTGCGAATCGCAACTTGACCCATGCTCAAGTTCGAGAAATTCTCACTAGCTCTGCTGTGAGACTATCCTAGAGTTATGTACAACATCTGTCACCAATTGGTGTATTAGTTGCCGGGAGCAAAGCGGAACATGAGTAAATTCAGAACTTTGATGTTCCGCTTGCATTAATTCTAGTTGCGATAGCAGCAGTTTAACCCATGAAATCTATGACAAAGTTTGGCAAAATCAAACAAGGAATGTTGGTTTTAATTCTTGGGTGTAGTGCCTCGTTAACAGCAGTAAATTTGGTTGGAGGCTATGATACGATGACACAGGTAAGTTTGTCTGGTCCTATAACTCCTGCCAAACAACAACTCCCTCATCAATCTCAAGGGATTAGCGGTTTTGTTTTTTCCCTCAATGGTAATCAAATGCCTATAAATCAACCTGATGAATCAAGATCAAATTCTCAGCCAGTAAGTACCAAGGTCTGGATCTTTGCTGGTAAAATTATAGGTACTGGTTCTCCTCGTTGGCCGCTAGAGAAAGCGCAACAACATCCTGGTTTGATTGGATGGACAGTTAGTGACTCTAGTGGACAATTTAAAGTAGGATTGCCTCCGGGAGAGTATACTGTATTAGCAGAGTATGGTTCTGATCTTTATTTGAATAAATTCTCAGCAGATGGGAGCTTTGCTTCGGTTCAAGTTACTGCTAATCAAGTGACTGAAGTTAAACTTATTAACACTGAAAATGCAGTATTCTGAGCATATCATCGTTTCCCTTGAAGCAAAGTCGCTAATCTTGTAGGCTGCAAACATAAAATGTAAAGTACCTGATTTTTCTCTTAAGACTTTGGTGCATAAAGTTGTGCAGCAGATTCCTTTGTTATGAGGTACAGTTTAATCTTCTGGGTTTTTGACTTCTACCTTATGTCTTAAAATAAAGTGTATCTCATTACACCGAGAAGTGCTGTAATAAGACTAAATTCTCTATTTAAATTTTTGTACTTTTTGTTACTAAAAATACGTTCTTTATTAAGAAATGCGTAATAATACTGAAATTAATTTTTCCTCAAGGAAATGGTCTTGAGTTGTTAAAATGGTTAAACCTAAATCTTAATGGGTGCTACAAATCAAGTACCCAAGGCATTGAAATTTCTCTCCATGTCTTACGAACCCCTGCACCACAAGTATCGCCCCAAAAGTTTTGCTGAACTAGTGGGACAAGAGGCGATCGCAACTACCCTGACTAATGCCATTAGCTCGTCAAAAATCGCCCCTGCCTATTTGTTTACAGGTCCTAGAGGTACGGGGAAAACTTCTAGCGCCCGAATTTTGGCTAAATCTTTAAATTGTCTTAAAAGTGACAAGCCAACTGCTGAACCTTGTGGCGTTTGCGATATTTGTCAAGGTATTACTAAAGGTTATTCCCTGGATGTAATCGAAATTGACGCTGCTAGTAATACTGGTGTTGATAACATCCGGGAATTGATTGAAAAGGCACAGTTTGCCCCGGTGCAGTGTCGGTATAAGGTTTATGTGATAGATGAATGTCATATGCTCAGTACCGCTGCGTTTAATGCGTTACTGAAAACATTAGAAGAACCACCGAAGCACGTGGTTTTTGTTCTAGCGACAACGGACCCCCAGCGAGTATTACCAACAATTATTTCTCGCTGTCAAAGGTTTGATTTTAGACGCATTCAGTTAGAAGCGATGGTCAAACATTTAGGTGCGATCGCCTCTCAAGAAAACATCAGTATTGCCCTGGATGCCCTCACCTTGGTAGCACAAATAGCGCAGGGAGGCTTGCGAGATGCAGAAAGTTTACTGGATCAACTAGCTTTGTTTCCTGGGGAAGTCTCACCAGATCAAGTTTGGGACTTGGTGGGTTCAGTCAGTGAAAAAGATTTGCTGGCTTTGTTAGAGGCGATCGCTCAAGATAATTCCGAAGTAGTATTAGATGCTACCCGACAAATCCTAGATCGGGGACGGGAACCCCTGACAATTCTCCAAAATTTTGCCGCCTTCTACCGAGATTTACTCATTGCCAAAACCGCCCCAAATCGTCAAGATTTAGTTGCTTGTACCCAACAAACCTGGACAGAATTAGTTAACTTTGCCCACAGGTTAGAGATAACTACAATTTTGCGCGGACAGCAGCATCTCAGAACAGCAGAAGTCCAACTCAAAAACACCACCCAACCCCGTTTGTGGTTAGAAGTCACATTACTTGGGTTATTACCCAGTGCCAATATTCAGCCACAAGCCCCGAATATCCCCCAAGCTGCCAATACACCTGCTGTATCTCCACCCCCATCGGCTTATAGCCAAACAAATTACAATTCTCCAGTATCTTCACCACCAGCAGCTTATCCCCAAGCAAATCATAATTCAACGCCTAATACAGCATCCCCACCACCAGCAGCTTATCCCCAAGCAAATCATAATTCAACGCCTAATACAGCATCTGCACCTGCACCAGAACCTGTGTATACTCCTCCAGAACCTGTGACAACACCTACAGCACCCGCACAGGAAGTTGTAGCCGGATCACAGTATGACTTAACTCAGATTTGGCAACAGGTACTTGCTAATCTCCAACCACCATCAAGGAGGGAAATGCTACGTCAAATGAGCCAACTTCTGGACTTTGATGGCGCTTTTGCTCGTATTGCTATTAAACAGGCATGGTATGAGAAGGGTAAATCGGATTTGCCAATAATTACAACTGCTTTTCACCAAACTTTTCAGCGGGAAATTCAAGTAAATCTCGAAAAAGCAACTTCATCAACCTCTACTACAACCAGAAGAAATCCTCTCCCACAAGATTCTACTCGTGTTCAGCAACCACCGACGACACCCATTTATAACCAGCCACAACCAGCACCACAACCAGCACCACAACCCACCCAACCACCACAAAAAATCGAGCCTGTAGTCACAAACACAGCCCCAGTGCAGAACTTTGCACCCCCACCAAGTCAAGCACCTATATCACAAGCACCCAAATTACAAGCACCTGTATCAACTTGGGATAATGATGAAGTAGCAAAGGCGGCTAAAAGTCTGGCAGATTTTTTCTCTGGGGAAATCATTCGCCTCACAGATGATACTTTTGATTTGTCTGATACTGGAGTTTCCCCAGATGTTGAGATATATGAATCTGATTATGATTATGACTAATCTCTTGTTAGTAATATTTGTTTAGGCTGGTAATGGGTAATGGGTAGTTGAGTTGTTCATTCTCCCAGTCACCAGTCACCAGTCACCAGTCACCAGTCACCAGTCACCAGTCACCAGTCACCAGTCACCAGTCAGGCATAATATTGAGACATAAACTTGTCGGTAATAGTCCAAAGATGATCATCTAATTTAGTGAATACCCATTCAGCAATATCTTCGGGAACACCACCATAAAATGCTTCGGCAATACCACCTGTAATACAAGCAATGGTGTCACTATCTCCACCAATAGAAATAGCATTGCGAATTGCATCTTCAAAATCAGTTGATTCTAAAAAAGCGATAATAGCTTGAGGAACAGAACCTTGACAGGACATATCATATTCATAGGTAGGTCTAATTTCGGCTAAGG
The DNA here is from genome assembly GCA_046045965.1 of Cyanobacteriota bacterium. Taxonomy (GTDB): domain Bacteria; phylum Cyanobacteriota; class Cyanobacteriia; order Cyanobacteriales; family Nostocaceae; genus RDYJ01. The sequence goes on from JBJOKS010000026.1 coordinate 59,596, forward strand.
TTTGTTCTAAGTTATAACCAAAAGTATTTTGGATATAGGATTTGATGGTAGTTTTATCATAGCCAATACGAGCTAAAAAGATAGATGCGGCTGTTGCTTGTGCGCCCTTAACGCCTTCAGGATGGTTATGAGTAACTTCTGCACTATGTCTTGCTTCTTCTAAGACAATATCTAGGTTATCAAATGCAGATGCTATAGGACTAACCCGCATAGCTGCACCGTTACCCCAGCTGTTGTATGGTTCGGTACTACTGGAATTTGCCCATTTCATAAAATGACCGCCATAACTAGCATGGGGATATTCTCCATAATAAGATTTGAATTGCTGAATATATTGGAATTTATCAATATACTTAGTTTTATCAGGGAATTCGTCTGCATTGAGAATAACCTCAGCAACCGCTAGGGTTAATACTGTATCATCTGTGAAATGACATCTATCATCGAAAAGGGGAAAGTCCTTAGTTTTTATATTGTAAAACTCATAAATTGAGCCAATAATATCACCTGCGATCGCACCTAACATACTTGTCTCCATGTAATATTTAAGTTAATTATTTCAGATGTAAGTATATTGGCACAAAAAAACCAAACTATGTGAAGAAAGATGAACTGAGGCTAAAACCCTCTTTCCCCCTGCCAGAAAGCCCCTTGCCTGAACCTCATGACAAATATTCACGCCTACCTACTTATCATATCTGTGAAGGGAGGTAAAAGGCACTCATGCAAGAAGCAATAGGAAGAGCTAGTCCTAAGCTGACGATTTTCTAGACAAAGCTATACTTATGTAGACAAAAATCAATTTCTCTTTAGTTAAAAAATCAACTATTTGATATATATAGCAATCCTATTTGATTTGTGAACGAAATTTTAAAACGAACCGCTCCAGACGCAGAGAGCGCAGAGGTAGAGAAGAAGAGAGAGGTGTTCATATCTTATTTCGGATTGCTATATAATCCTAAGATATCAAGTATTGAATTAAGACTATTGCCGACGCGAAAACCAAAACCCAGTAATAGCATCCTTGCATTCCTGTAACATAGCCCAAAAATCAACCTTGCTGACTTTGGGCTACTGGTAAGGGACTTCCAGGAAATAAATTATCCAATTTTGTGGGATGGGCTTCTAGTCCGTCCAAGTTTAAGGGCAGGCTGTCCGGCCTACCCCACAAGAATTAATTGAATATTTTTTTATTTGGAAGTCGCTAAACTCAAATTTTTCTCTCCGCTTTGAACAGCGAATAGTCAAAATCAGTTATCGACACCTGCGATATTTGATGTGATAAACTAAACCACGGTGGGCAAGGTCAAAGGAGTCAACAGTTGCCATCCCTTGACCATTAGCGATCATTGCAGCATTCACGCGCATATTTACACTATCGCCACAGGCTGACCAGATATCACCCACAGTCACTAATTTATCTCGAACGTTGTAGTCAGTTTCGCCGCGAAATGTTCTAGAAAAAACAGGTCCACGCTGGCCTGCAAAAAAGTATTCTGCTCTTAGTCTTCCTGTTGTTGCGGGTGCAACATATCCCCGATAATCAGCATCATAGAAGGAAATTTGAAAGCCTTGGGGTACTTGAATGGGAATACTTAAGTTACAACTTTTGCGTGTTTCTGCTGATTTATTCCCTACAGCTATAAATTTATCAAAGAGAATACTTAACTCTTGACCATCAGGACTGACGTTGACACTAGCAGATCCTTCAGGACAACCGTTACCACCATATTCTGCACCTTTAATTTTAACTTTTTCGTTAGCAAAGGCTGGTCCGACAGAGGCCGTTATTAGTGTAGCCGCAGCCAGAAAAGCTTGCATCAACTTGAGAGATGTCTTCTTGAAGCTTTGATGATTCATAGTTCACCTGTTTTGGGTATTTTCACTACTACTCAGTGCAAAATTTTGAACTAGAGTTGTTATGTCAACAACTCTATGCTTATCAGACAGACATTGGTGTGAATTTAGTTCCAAGCAAACCAAATTAGTAAACAAACTCGGACTTTTTAGAGCAAATTTAAATGGATACTAGCAATTTAACTGCTTAAATTTTACATTTTTACCAGTGTAATATGCAGTAAAAAGCACAAAATGACTCAGGGAGACTGAGTTGAGAAGAATCAAAATTTGAAATTTTAAATATCAGCAATCAATATCTTTACGAACACCTCGAAATATTTTTTAATTACATCTACCTATTGATATATATCTTGGGAGAGTGACACAATTTTCGTTTTCAAGACCTAAATAGTAATAGTTTCTAACCAAACAAATTCTCTGCGTTCTCTGTGTAAGTAAAAATATGACTACAACCTTATTACAAACCAATTTCCTGGAATCATTGCTAGGTAAAGAAGCCGAAGACTTGCTGACATACAAAGCCAAAGTTTCTTCAGAATTGCTGCATTTACCAGGAGCAGATTTTATAGATCGAGTGTGGATAAATAGCGATCGCTCTCCCCGTGTGGTGCGAAATTTACAACAAATCTATTCTACTGGACGTTTAGCAAATACTGGCTATCTTTCTATTCTCCCTGTAGACCAAGGTATTGAACATTCAGCGGGTTCTGCTTTTGCAGCTAATCCTATTTATTTTGACCCAGAAAATATTGTTAAATTAGCAATAGAAGCTGGTTGTAATGCTGTGGCGACAACTTTAGGTGTATTGGGCAGTGTTTCCCGCAAATATGCCCATAAAATCCCTTTTATTGCTAAGATAAATCATAATGAATTGTTGACTTATCCGAATCAATTTGACCAAATTATGTTTGCTGATGTTTGGCAAGCTTGGCATTTGGGAGCAACCGCAGTCGGGGCAACTATTTATTTTGGTTCAGAACATTCTAGCAGACAAATTCAGGAAGTAAGTCAAGCTTTTAAACACGCCCATGAATTGGGTATGGCAACTGTGCTTTGGTGTTATTTAAGGAATAGTAATTTTCAACAAGATCAAGATTATCACTTGGCGGCTGATTTAACTGGACAAGCGAATCATTTGGGTGTAACTATTGAAGCCGATATCATTAAACAAAAGTTACCAGAATGCAATAATGGTTATGGGGCAATTGCTAAAGCTGCTGGTAAAAGTTACGGTAAAACTGATGAGCGAGTTTACACAGAATTAACAACAGAAAACCCCATAGATTTAACTCGTTATCAAGTTTTAAATTGCTATGCTGGACGGGTAGGATTAATTAATTCTGGGGGTGCTTCTGGTAAAAATGATTTTGCGGAAGCTGTGCGTTCTGCTGTAATTAATAAACGTGCTGGTGGTACTGGTTTAATTTCTGGAAGAAAGACTTTTCAGCGTCCGTTTGAGGAAGGAGTAAGGTTGTTTCATGCCATTCAAGATGTTTATTTATCGCCTATGGTAACTGTAGCGTGATTTTGCTTGGTCGCAGATACCCGACTATTTTCAGAAGTTGGGTATCTTGTTGTTCAATTATTTACATTACTCTTTATCCCACATTCCGCACTTCAATTTGTAGTACATATACAACCCACATTCCGCACCCTCAACTGTCACAAGGTAAAAAAGCCATTAAAGTAGTACACAAAAACTAAAGTCAATCCAAAGATTAAGAGACTTAATGAGAAATAATAGCATTAAAAGGGAGATGGTGTGAGAAAGTGAAGCTTGGTAACAAAAACAAAATAAAAAAATGAATTGATAACCAAATAAGAAATAATTGAACTTAAAACAATTCATCATAGAAATGATATGTTCAGGAGATGGAGATATACCAATATTTTTGAAATTAGCATCGGGAAATCAAGCAGATTCATCATGCTTTGGTAAAATAGCAGTAGAATATCAAAAACAATTAGAAGTTAATAGTCTCATTGTTGCTGACTCTGCTTTATATACAGAATCAAACCTGAAAATGATGTCAGAATTGCGTTGGTTATGTCGAGTACCATTAAGTATAAAAGCAGGGAAATCATTAATTTCAACAATCCCCGAATCAGAATTTATTGATAGTAAAATACCAGGATATAAATTAGCATCAAAAACCGAAAATTATGCCGGAATAGAACAGAGATGGTTAGTAGTGCAAAGTCAAGAAAGAAGAGAATCAGACCTGCGTAAGCTCACACAATATGATATACGTGGATACATGATGTCCAATTCCGATTGGCAAAAAAGAAAGCATTAGCTAATGATTAGCAGCGAAAATAAATCCAGATTTTTACCTAAAATGGGCAAAATCTGGACAAGGCTGATATTTAATTTTCTAGAACGTATGCCAGGAACGAGACTTGAACTCGTGACACGAGGATTTTCAGTCCTCTGCTCTACCAACTGAGCTATCCCGGCGTGGGGCTTTTTTTATGTGCGCCACGATTACTAAATGTAGCAAAAGAAAATGGATTTGTCAAGGGGTTTATAGAAAAAAGTTTTATGCTGCTTTGACTCCTAACTTCACCCAGGTGAAAACGACGACGAACACGAGGAACTGCACCAGAACAATACTCGGACCAGAAGCCAGGTTAAACACCCCAGAAACCATCATTCCAGCGATGCTGCTGGTGGAACCGACTATGACCGAAAGAATGAGAAAACGGCTAAAATGGTGACTCATCAGTTTAGCAGTAGCAGCGGGAATGACTAAAAAGGCATTTACCAATAAAACCCCAACGGCTTTAATGGCCACAGCAACGGCTAAAGATAGTAAGATTACAAACCCATAGCGATATAATTGCACAGGAACGCCTTGGACTTGGGCAACATCGGGGTTAAGGGTTAACAAAATTTGCGATCGCAGAGTTGATAATAAAAAAATGCTGCTACCTACCAGCACCAGCAGCGTCAACATTAAATCTGTGGTATCAATGGCCAAAATATCGCCAAATAGTACAGCCATCAAGTTACCACGATATCCCTTAATCATGCTGCTGAGAATGACACCTATGGCTAATGCTCCTGATAGAACTATACTCAGAACGCTATCACTAGCTAAATCTGTTTTGTCAATTAAATAGAGGACAATTACACCAAAAATTAAAGTAAATGGCAACAACATCCAGTGAGGATTTGTATTTAGTAACACTCCTAATGCTACACCTACTAATGCTGCATGACCTACAGCATGACTAAAAAATGATAACTGGCGTAGAGTCACAAAGCTGCCTAATAAACCGCCTAGTATTCCCATTAATACAGCACCGATAATGGCACGTTGCATGAACGGGAATTGTAGCAAATTTATTAACTCATTAATATTAGTAATACCTAACCAGTCGCTTTGAACATCAATCAATATATCCATATCTCTGGTTTGACGGCTATTTTTATCTATCCTGTCAATAGATTATCTTTCATTTGCTCATTAAATTTAAATTTAAAATTTTAGTCCATATATTTACAGTTAAAGTTTTTCGCTTTTTTCCATAAATAAATTGACTTAACAAAAACCTTTATCAAGCTGTAGCTGAACATATAGATGAAAAAGATTAATTCTTTCTCCTGACTCCTGACTCCTGACTCCTTGAACTCCTTTAATGATGATGTTGATAACGACTAAAACCAGGACCATAAGTTGCTAAGAGATTTTGCGGTGAAAGGGCAATTTCTGGATGACCACTACACACAACAGTTTGATTAAGACAAAGGACGCGATCGCAATGACGGTTTACCATATCAATATCATGGGAAACCTGTAAAATTGTCCAATTCTCCTCCCGTTTTAACTCATTTAGCAAGGCATAAAAATCAGCCGCACCTTGCATATCTACCCCAGCAAAAGCTTCATCCAATACCAACAATTTTCTCGTTGTTACCAAACAATAAGCCAATAAAACTCGTTTCAATTGACCACCACTGAGAGTACCAATAGCTTGATTTCGTAGGTGATAAGCATCTGTTCTTTGTAAAGCTGCTTTAACTGCGGCTGAATTCTCTCGTTTATTTTGCCAAAAATTGGAGAAAAATAAATGTTTATTCCTAGCTGTCACCCTTCCCTTATCACCTATTCCCAGTTCTACTAACTCGCTCACAGAAATGGGAAAACTACGATCAAAAATAAAGTTTTGTGGCATATAGCCCAACTGATTACGCAAACTCCCTAACCTGGAAATGGGACGACCAAAAATTTCAATTGTCCCAGCACTGCGGGGAACTAAATCTAAGATAGCTTTAACTAAGGTACTTTTACCTGCGCCATTTGGTCCTACTATAGCTGTATCTGTTCCTGGAAATAATTCAAAGGAAACATCCCTTACAGCTAGATAGCTTCCTTGATAGACGGTTAACCCTTCAACTTTTAATATCGGCAATGTCATTAATTGTTGATCTTCATTCATTCAATTTTGGATTTTGGATTTTAGATTTTAGATTTTGAATTATCAATTATCAATTATCAATTATCAATTATCAATTATTTACATCCTGCTGCTAAATTCTGTAAATTAGCTTTCATTGCTTGAAAATAATACTGCGGATTTGTTTCCCCATTTTCTAAAGAATTTAGAGGATACAACGTTAATTTCAAATCTTGAGAAAGGCTGGTTAGTAATTTGTTATCTACTCCTGGTTCACTAAATAAGGCTTTGACTTTGTACTTTTTTACTGTATTTATAGCTTTCTGCACATCCGCTGGTGAAAGCTGGTCTTCGGGAATTTCTACTACTGCAACTTGTTTGAGGTTGTAGCGTTTGGCCATGTAAGGAAAGGCATCATGAAAAGTGATAAATGTACAGTTAGGAGTTTTGCTTAAAGTCTGCTGAAATTCATTATCTAACTTTTCTAATTCCTGAATATAAGCTGCTGCATTAGCTTGATAAACTTCTTTATTTACAGGATCAGCAGTAATTAAACCATCTCGAATATTGATAACTTGCTGTTTAGCAAAAACTGGATCTAGCCAAACATGAGGATTACCATCTGCGTGATTATGTTTATCTTCTTGTTTGTGTTCATGTTTGTGGTCATGGTCTTGATGTTTTTTTTCCTCATCTATCACTTTAATACCTTTGCTGGCATCAATTTCTACTAATTGAGAATTTTGAGCATTTTTCACAGTATCTTCAAGAAATTCCTCCAAACCTAAGCCATTTTTTACGAGAATATTGGTAGTGGCGATCGCTTTCACGTTATCTGGTGTGGACTGATATTCATGCACATCAGTACCTGGTGGCACTAAAATATCTACATCTGCTACATCCCCAACCACAGCTTTAGTAAACAAGAAAACTGGCAAAATTGTTGTCACAACCTTAGTTTTACTTAATTTTGCCTCTGGTGATTGTTCAGAATTTATATCGCTTTTAGAGTTCGATTCATTACATCCATAAATTGGTAAAAATATTAGCAGTGCCATTAAAGCCAGGATCTTGCTTTTTTGTTTGTTTACTGTGAGTCTTAAATAATTCCTCATCATCTGGTTTCCCCTCCTCAATGATACTGTTTTTAGCTGTATGCAAGATTCTTGTTGACAAGAAACCCGATTGGACAAATAATATAATAATTATCATTATCATGCAATACTAACAACAATATCATGTAATATTCACAAAAATTGGTTGTGTCAGTAATGACAACCAACTTTTTTCAGTGCATACTGCTTTTATTGACTGTCCAACTGATTAGGGTTTGTTGACCTATAGATAAAACAACTCTTATTTTTGTGATTAAATTGACAGAAATCTTTAGTAATTTTACCATTCTATATTGGTGGTGAAGGTGACATTTATAAACAGGTGTGAGGGTAAAATGCAAAAATTTTGGGCATATCTACTGACAAGTCCGGCAGTTTGCAGCGCAGTGCTTTCTATTACCACTGTTGCCTCAGCAGGGGAAGTAGCAAAGACAACGGAAACTGAACAGCTTTCCCAACAGGAAATATCACAAGTAACATCAGTATCTCAGCTATCAGACGTGCAGCCTGGAGATTGGGCGTTTCAAGCGTTACAATCTTTAGTAGAACGTTACGGTTGTATTGCAGGTTATCCTAATGGTACATACCGTGGTAATCGGGCATTAACCCGGTATGAATTTGCAGCAGGTTTGAATGCTTGTTTGGATCGGGTTAACGAATTAATTGCCACAGCAACTGCTGATGCGGTAACAAAACAAGATTTAGCAACAATTCAAAAACTGCAAGAAGATTTTTCTGCGGAACTAGCAACCTTGCGGGGACGTGTGGATGCGCTAGAAGCAAGGACATCTGAGTTAGAAGCAAATCAATTTTCGACTACCACCAAACTGCAAGGACAAGTAGTTGCTGTTGTTAGCGATGTTTTGGCAGGTAATAATGCTACCAACCAAAATACTACACTGGGTGCAAGGGCAAGAATTGAATTTGTCAGCAGCTTTACGGGTAAAGATACGCTGTTTACCAGAATTGAAAGTAATAATATCAATACTCCTCCTCTGACTACTCAAGAAGGAAATTTGTTTTTTCAAGGTCCTAATGGTGATACCAACGCTTTCTTAGGTACACTGTGGTACAAATTCCCCGTAGGCGAAAAAACACAGGTTATAGCCATTGCTGAAGGTGGTGCAGCAGACGATGTTACCAGTACAGTTAATATCTTCGATGGTGATGGTGCGTTTGGTGCTTTGTCCACTTTTGGTACACGCAACCCAATTTATGGACAACTAGGTAGTAAAGGACTGGGAGCCACTCACCAGTTTAGCGATAAATTAGGACTAAGTTTAGCCTATTTGAGTAGTGATGCTAACAACCCCAGTGCGGGAAGTGGTTTGTTTGATGGTCCCTATGGTGCTTTGGCACAGTTGACAGTAAAACCAAGCGATCGCATTACCCTTGGTTTCACTTACATCAATTCCTACAACATATCACTCGCTACAGGTAGTAGTCGAGCAACTTTTGATGGTATTAGTGACAATTTTTCCAGTAATTCCTACGGTGTACAAGCATCCGTTGGTATTAGTGAGAAATTTGTCTTAGGTGGTTGGGCTGGATATACCAATAGCAGTACGTTGACAGGTATTAGGGGAGATGTTGACATTTGGAACTATGCCGTTACCCTTGGTTTCCCAGACTTGGGCAAAAAAGGTAACTTAGCTGGTATTATCGTCGGTATGGAACCGAAAGTTACAGGCACAAGTTCCAGTTTGGCACAATTGAGAGACGGAGATACCTCATATCACGTTGAGGCATTTTATCAATATAAAGTTAGCGACAATATCACCATTACCCCTGGTGTTATTTGGTTAACAGCACCAAACCATAACACTAATAATAATGATGTGGTAATTGGTGCTTTGAGAACTACCTTCAGTTTTTAAGAACAGGGAACAGGGAACAGGGAACAGGGAACAGACAAAAGATAAATATTTTCCTCCTGACTCCTGACTCCTGACTCCTGACTCCTGACTCCTGACTCCTGACTCCTGACTCCTGACTCCTGACTCCTGACTCCTGACTCCTGACTCCTGACTCCTGACTCCTGACTCCTGGAAATTCTTTTAAACTCATCTTGTTAAGTAAAAGACCAGCCCTCCCACAGGCTGGTCTAAATGTAAAAAAACGTTGTTCGTGTTGTCTTCTCAGTAGAGTCAAAACCAAATTGCGCGTTCCCAAAATGCAACGGGCAACTTTTCTTAACAAGATTGTAACAGTCAGTACAGTTTTTTCATGTAAAATTCTCAAAAAATATCTGTCCTTGGGTAAGTCAGTCTTTATATTTCTGGGAGGATGGGGAAGAAAATTAATTCTAACTCCTGACTCCTGACTCCTGACTCCTGACTCCTATTCCTTGTGGTTTTCCCCAAATGATAGTTTCTTGCTTGTAAACAACAAGTCCCGGTTTTGTGCCTTTGGGTTTGTAGACGTGCTTAGGTAAGGTGTATACTACTGGTACTTGCTCGCTTTGACGGGCGCGACTAAAATAGGCAGCAAGGTTAGCAGTAAATTGTAAATCTGCTTCTTCAGCAACTGTACCAGGTTCAAGTCTCAGTAAAACATGACTTCCGGGAATTTCTTGGGCGTGAAACCATAAATCATAGTCGCCAGCGACGCGAAATGTCAGATAATCGTTTTGGATATTGTTCCGACCAATTAAGACTTCAAAACCGCTGGGAGTGCGATAACGATGAAAATTGGTACTTGCGGTTTCCGTTGTACTGCGACTGCGGTATTCTAAAGCTTCTAGATATTTTTGACTAATTAATTCATCACGAATTTCTTCTAAAGCTTGTAAGTCTGCTGTTGTTTGGTAGTTGTCTATTTGGGAAATTGCCGCTTCTACTTGTTCCAAATAGTCAATTTCTGTTTGTACTTCTAATAATAGCGGTTCAACAGCAGCACGGGCGCGTTTGAGTTTTTGGTGCTGTTTATAAAGCTTTTGGGCATTTTGGACTGCGTTTTTATCTGGGAGAAGTGCGATCGCAACTGGTTGATTTGTCTCAAAATCTGCTATGATCATTTCTTTCATTCCAGGTTCCCAGTTGTGCAGATGCGCCATTAACAAATCAGCTTTTTGGCGATACTCATCTGCTTGATCTGATTGTTGTAATCTGTCTTTAAACGTCTGTGCTTTAGTACCCAACTTACCCAGAATATTACTCAATTTCTGATTTAACTGATGACGCAGTTGAGAAAATAACTGTTGATTTAATTGGTCGGTATAATATTGATTGAGTAATTCTTGGATGTTTTTGGCTGGTGCAACTTTACCCCAACCCATGACAGTATAACCATTTGCAGTCCAAGCTGGTTGAAATTTACCAACTTCTAAAGTTTGTAGCCATTCTTGCCAACGTGCAAATAGTCTATCCCAATCTTCAGAACTTAAAACATCGGTGGTTGTTTCTGGTGATATATTCGCAGCCAGCAACATCGTATCTAATAAAGCCGCACTTAAACCACTATAACTTTTCAGCAATTGCCGTTTAATTGCCCCTGGAACTAAGCTTACCCGTTCTTGCCACCTGTTTTGAGGTTCGCTCAAATTGGGAATAGTTCCCGTCAATTTAGGTGGTGTTTCGTAAGGTTGTCCGGTTTGGATCGGACGGACGCTAGATTGCTGTTGACTAACTTGATGGGCGGCGGTGATAATTTCATTTCTGGCATCTGTGAGAATAGCATTACTGTATTTACCCATCACTTCAACGTATAGGTGATAAAGTGCTTCTTCTCCCGGACGACGGGCAAATTTTAAATCTACAACTCGTTCCCAAGGAGCGATAAAATCAATTGCGACTAAGGCCAAACCACCTAACTGATGTATTAATTGTTGACTGAAGGTGAAAGTATCTGGTATGCGTGGTGGTGGTTCACCAATACAAATGCGGGTAGCTTGGGGATGCCAAGAAATATCTAGCCAATCCCGCTTTTTCATAGTCCGCAAGGCTATGGTAATAGTATAGCGATCGCGCTGGAAAACCTGTTCTGTCCGCGAGGGTAGCCAGTTAGCGCGTAGTTCGCTACAAGTTGCTATCAAAGTCGTAAAATCAACTGGTTGCAAAACAATTAGTCATCCGAATTTTAGATTTTGGATTTTGGATTTCAGCAAAAAGCGTCAGAGATTCCGATTTCCTTGAGAATTATTCTAACGGTTACTTTTGATGATTGATTTAATTTTTTCACAATAGATTTTAGCTAACCTGACTAAGCAGCTACTTTCTTTCTTCTACTCACAGCAGCACTCATAGTAACAGCCAAGCATATACCACCTAACATACCCGGTTCTGGAACAGATGTTGATTTTGGGGAAGTTCCCACTTTAATCTGAAAGGCCAGATGAGAATTTGTAGGAGCTGTACCTGTCCAGTTAAATGACGTTTTACCAGTTAAGGTAAAGTTAGTGGTGATATTACTAAGGTGCAAATAGTCTATATCTCTGGTAGCTGAACCAAGAGAGGAGAGATTACCTATTGATGTACCGTTGAAAACGAGGTCGCTCAATGTAATTGAGTTACTGGTCGTGCTAGAGTTGTTATCTCTGGCACGAGTACGTAAGAATATATCTGTTGCTGGTCCAGTAAATTGAGTAGAATATAGTGTTTTTGTGGCAGTAGAATTACCAGACTCGAAAAGTTTGTAAGTCACCTGGCTGCCATCATATTGCAAGCTGAAATCCCATAACTTTCCATTTACCCAGTTCAACTGATCTTGAACAACTGGTTGACCAGGATTTATCAATGCTTGCACATCTTGGTTAATGCTTAATTCTTGAGTTCCGTTGCCGGCATTATTCCCAATTCGACCTTCAGCAACAAAAAGTTCTTTAAAATCTCCGTTGTCGAGCAATAAATTAAAGTCTGTATCATCAAAACCAGGAGTAGCATCTTGAGATGTTAAAGGAGTTATTGTCACAGCCTTTGCCTGGTGGGGAGTGATTAATAAACCCAGCGTAACTAATGCAAAAACTAAAGATTGGGTGGTATTTTTGTGGAAACTTAGCATCATGCCTCCTAAAGACGATAAAATATACGTCGGTAATTATTTAAGTAGTTTTACTGTGGGAAAGTTATATTATATATATAGTTTACCCTTTATAAAGAGCGATATTAACAGCTTTAAACAAAGATTATTTTCTTTTTACATAAATTTTATATTCAATGTTGATAAAATCTTTCAAACATTCTGCATAAATAAAAAACCCAGAAATATAACATTTCTGGGTTAAATTATTAGCCTTTAAACAAGGCGTATTTTTTTGTCATAGCAGACACGAATGTTTCTTGACAGGAAATAGCTTTTACTGCCAAGGTGAAGGAATAGCAGTAGTTGACAGGACTTTATCTGCCATTAATCTTAAAGCTGTTTTACCACAATTGGGGCAGGTAATTTCTAGATACTGTGAAGTGGTGACATCTACTTCACTCAAGAGTCCTTGTTTACAATGCCAGCATTCAAAAATCACTCTACTAACAGGTTCATTGCAATCTAATATCTTGATATGTTGAGAGGGGGTTGGTTCACTGTCTAGTTTTCTGGGTTTGGGGAATTTTTTGATTTCTTGAACTTCCATCGTCTTACCTGCTTAACTCTCTATATAACTTTACCTTTTGCGCCGGGAGTGAACCAGGGGAAACGCATCAGTTTTTGGACTTGATCAGAAAAAAGGCTGAAACCCCAAGTATTCAGCCATAAAACTATATTTCTGACTTCTGTCCAAGTTTGGTCATTTATTTACATCTTTAAAAAAAGAAGTGGGTGATCTTCAACCCTGCATTTATGAAACTCCTGAATACTTACTAAAATACATTTTTTTATTTCACGCAGAGGAGGACACTTGCTTGGGCGGGTTTCCCGACTTGTGCAAAGTGTCCGTCGCGCAGAGAACGCAGAGAGAAATATGTGTAATATTGGAGTGCTAAGAAAGTATTTTTTATTAATTTTTTTGACAAATGTGTTAATTTTTGAATATATTATGTGATATTATAAACAACGGCAATTTCACAGAAATTTCTGAGTATTATATTAGTCAGGAATTGAATATTTATAACGGTTAAAGAAGATGAGTAATATTTTCGGTGATTTTGATTTATCGTCTCTGAAACACAACTCTGATTTTAAAGAAGATAGTGTCAGAGAAGTAATTATTCTACCTATTTTAAAAGCACTTGGTTATACAGAAATAAATATAGTTCGCAGTAAAACATTACAACATCCTTTTTTGAAAATTGGTAGTAAAAAACGTCCTATCAATCTTATTCCTGATTATGTCTTAAAGGTAGAAAATAATTTTGCTTGGGTACTGGATGCAAAAGCACCAAATGAAAATATCAAATCAGGTGATCATATAGAACAAGTTTATAGTTATGCTACCCATCCAGAAATTAGGAGTAATTATTTTGCTCTTTGTAATGGTGTGGAGTTTTCTATATTTAAAACTACTGCAACTAATATACCTGTTTTATTTTTCTCCCTTGATGAAATTGAGTATCATTGGGAAAAATTAACTCAATATCTATCACCTAACAGTTTTCAATCTGGCAAAAACTTTAGTTATGAAACTACCATAGCTACAGCTAAACCCAAAGGTGACTTTGATTATAATAATCGTCCTTTATTAGCAGAAATTCCAGTTAAAAAACAATCTGCTAAAAGACATTTTGGTGTTCATGGATATTTTACTAAACAAGCTTGGAATGTAGTTGCTGAATATATTAAAAATTTTAGTCAACCTGGAGATTTAATTCTTGATCCTTTTGGTGGTAGTGGAGTTACAGCAATTGAAGCTTTAATGAATAACAGAAAAGCCATTAGTACAGATATTAACCCTATGGCTGTTTTTATTGTTAATTCTTTAATTGCTCCTGTAGATTTTGACGATTTTTCAGCAGCTTTTGAAAGAGTAAAAACAGAATATCAAAAGAAAGAACCAACCACAGAAGCAGAAATTCAAAAAGCATTAACCAAATATCCCTATCCTCAAGGTTTACAATTACCTAAAGGTTCAGATGTAGAAACAGTAGAACAGTTATTTAGTGATAAACAATTAGCACAACTATGTTTATTAAAGTCAATTATTAAAAAAGAGAAAGATAAAAATATTAGAGATTCATTAATGTTAATGTTTTCTGGATTACTTAATAAAATAAACTTAACTTATCATGCTTCAGAAGGTAGAAGTGAGGGAAGGGGAAATAGTAGCGTTTTTGCATATTACCGATATAGAATAGCAAAAGAACCGGCATCGATTGAAATTTTACCTTATTTGCAATCAAGATTTAAAAAAGTTAGTTCTGCTACCGCTTTTGAAAAACGGAACTACACCAGAAAATCAAACTATTTTGAGTGTATTAGAAGATATTGGAGAAGGGATAGGGGAAGACAGTTGGATACTAAAAAGAGAAGGTCAACTTTCGTTATTGTAGTAAATTAAGACCTCCTTTCCTTCCTTTCCTTCTTTTCCTTCCTTTGCTCCTTTGCGACTTTGCGCGAAAAAAAATATCCCCTTCCAAAACCAGGGGATATCAAAAACCTGTCGAAAAAAATTATTAATTAACTAACCAGCAACCAAAGCCGGCTCTTTCACAGGTTGCAAAAGTTCGCTATATAGTGCATCCAACTGACTTGCTACACCATCCCAGCTAAACTTACTCATAACCCGCATATTTGCAGTTTTACCCAATTCTGCACGCCATTTAGGATTACTAAGAATACGGTCAATAGCATTACTAAACGCAGCTACATCCTGGGGTGGTACTAATAAACCAGTGTTTTCATTAACAACTGTAAACTGAAGTCCACCCACATCACTAGCTATAACTGGTGTTCCGCTGGCCATCGCTTCTACTGCTACTAGTCCAAATGGTTCATAATGACTAGGAATAACGCAAACATCAGCCGCAGCGTAATAAGTTGGCAGAATTTCCTGTTTAAGCAGACCTGGAAATTCAGTAAATTCACTCATTCCCAATTCTTTAACTATTCCCTCAATGCGATCGCGTTCTCTACCGTCGCTGTTACCTGGTGTACTTCCACCACCAATAATTAACTTCAAGTTTTCATCACCATAAAACTGTGACTCACGCACCGCACGTACCAAGGTTTCTATCCCTTTGCGTGGGTCAAACCGTCCTACATATAAAACAACCTTATCTTCTGGTTTAATTCCTAATGCGGTTCTTGCTGTTTCTCTATCAACTGAACCAAAACGACGAATATCTGTACCACAAGGAATAATATCAATGTTTCCTTGATGGGAAACCAAGGTTCTCATGTGTTGCTTTTCTTGTGGACTTGTAGCCACAATTCTTTCCGCAGTTTCTAATACTTCTTTTTCTACAGCTAGACGCTGACTAGCGACTAAAGGAATATTTTCGATGGTGTTGTATTTGACTATTCCTAAAGAATGATATGTGTGAACTTGTTTACTTCCTTGAATTTGTTTTAACTGCAAACCTACCCAGCTAGATAGCCAGTAGTTAGTATGAACAACCTCATATTTAAAGCCGTTTTCTTTTTGAAATTTCAATAACTGTTCTACGAATTCTGGCAAGTATTTAAAGCCGTTATCCCGTGGGACAAATTCTACAGGTCCGGCTGTTAACCGAATGGTTCGACATCGGGGGTTATGTTGAACAATATTTTCTTGGTCAGCACTCACTTTACGGCTAAACATATCAACTTGCCATCCTAGCTGGGACAGTGCTTCACCCACTTGACGGACATAAACGTTTTGTCCTCCAGCCTCCTCTCTCCCAATTTCAATCGCCGGATCACCGTGGACTGAAATTAAGGCAATGCGTTTGTTAGTGGTAGAGTTCATAAGTTGTGTGTTGCTGATTATCACAAGGTATTATGCGGTTCCAAGTTTGCGTTGTTCACGCTTACCTGAATTCTTTAGAAAGTTTTAGTAATCTTTATTTTAAATGAATAATGATGATTTAATTATTTATATTTTAGTCAAATCTACTTAATTTAGTATATTAATTTTCAATGTCTTTGATAGATGAAATTCTATTTTTTAATAGAATAGACAAACAAATTTTATTCATGATACATGAGATATTCATGACTTCATGATTCAAGGTTGCAGTGGTAATAACCCTGCATAAAAAAATAAATTTTAAAGATTTTGATTCAGCAAGTTAAATGCTTTTTTTTTCAAAAGACTCATGCTCATTATCTGTGATTTTATGGCAATGAGTTATAAATAACTCTACCATCGTCACAGGAGTTTTTTGAGTAAATTACTCCTTTTATAATTGTATTGACTTATACTATTATTATGAATTATTTTTTTTTGTTAAATAAGATACAGTTTTGTAAAAAACTTAAATATAGCCGTGGATAGGGTGGTTAGGACATCAATTGATAATGAAACTCCCACTACAAAAGGGTTTTACTCCTGACTCCTGACTCCTGACTCCTGACTCCTGACTCCTACTCCTGCTATATATCTTTACTGTGGGGACTAGAAAGTGACCAATGACCAATGACCAATGACCAAAAAATTAAGCAGTGCTGAAGCCAGATATAGCTATCAACACTGCTCAATACCTCTGTTATTGTTGGTTGCTTGCACAAAAAACAGTCCACGAGGGCTGGTGATTTCAGATCAATTTAGTAGCCTAGCCATCAGAGAACAATGAAAAATTAAAACTCAGCATACTTTGTGATTTTTAATTTTTAGCTCTTGCCCTAGAGGATCAGTTGGTAGTAGCAGCTAACATCTGTTTGAGTTGTTCTAACTTATCAGCCCAACGTGGATCTGGACGAATTGCGTCTGAATCAACTGTGGTAGTTGTTTCACGAGATCCACCACCACCACCACGGCGAGACTTTTTAGCGCCTTTTTCACGGCGTTCTTTGTTGGTATTGGGCGCAGGAGTGCTAGTAGCTTGACTAGCAGCTTTGGGTGCTTGATCTTCACCTTCGTCACCTTTGGTACGAGGTAATGCCTTTTCTAGTTTGATGGCGGTGTCTTTGAACATTTGACCATTATATTTTTCAATAATTTGGTCTGCTTGTTCGTCATTGTTCACCGTCAGAAAACCGAAACCACGACATTTGCCTGTTTTTCGGTCTTTAATCAGTTTGGTGGTGACAGCATCGCCTTCAGCTGCAAATACAGCTTGCAATTCTTGACGATCTATTTCTTCTTTGGGCAAATTACCTATGTATAGGCGAACAGACATGAACTATACCTCCAGAGTTGACATGAACATGAGAAAACAAAAGCAATCACTTGGCTTTGGCTTATAAATAGATGCTATTAACAAAAATCGCCATAAACCAATTTTTTTAATCCAAGCTATCCACCTATAGTTTCAAACTACATGAACATATATTTATATCATGCTGTTTGTTCGCAGGGAATAACCCCGACAGGGCAAACTACAACGCCCTATATCCCTTGGCTTAAAGCTGTCAGGAATACTTTTATTAAAAAATTTACACTACCATTAACATCTGCCATTTAGATGTCTTTTGATGATTCGGTAGTAAAGATTTTAATTTAGTTATTTGTTGATTGTAATAACGATTAATTGACTTGATAATCTGCCCTTTGACAAGAACTGGCACAAATCCAGGCTTGTTAGAAGTTAAAGTTGCTAGGTTATCTATGCCTAAATCAATCGCTGCTATTGAATCTTGCTCTAATCCATGATCTAACTCCTCTTTTTCATAAACAACTTCTACCACATAATGGTCAATCTTGGGTACAATCCTGACTTGTTGCAGATGGGAATCATCTAAAGAAGTAGGAATATAAATATGGGTTTGTGGCAGATGAATCAATCCTGCTTTCATGATCGGTTTATTCACTGCTTGAGCCGTATAGACTAATAAATGTCTACCCTTTTCTTTGTGTTTATACTTGGGTAATTTGGGTCTGCCTAAAAATTTATTTTGATCAAAAAAGGTAGAAGGAAAACTGCTCTCTACTTCTGGCTGTAAACAAATAGATGAAGGTTTGAAAACATCCGCGTAACTCCCGTTCATTGTCTCAAAATCAGGATGGGTAAAATTACCTTCTAATTTACTAATTCTGTCTTCTGTGTCCTGCCTCTTGCCTTCTTCAATTTCTTTATATGCCTTAATTTCTGCCAAAAATCTTAACCAGTTGTGATGTAAATCTAATAATACTTGTTTTGCTACTTTAGTGGGTAAATATTTATAAGTTTCTGAAGATTTTAGCTGTTTAGCTAGTAAATTGTAATCTATATATTTATTCTTAAAAATAAAACTTTGGCGAATATGGAAGTTAGCATAATTGTAGAGGTTTTTAGCGGACAAACACAAAGAGTCAATCTCGTGATAATGGGGATGATTGCTTTGAATAATATGCCGCTCAACTAATTGCATGATGTTGTTAAAAAATATGCTTATATATACTAACTTGGGACTATAACGCAGTCAAGACCTTCAATACTAATTTTTGTAGCAATAATTCCTGTGCTACGAAATTTATGGGTATGAATAATCATGTTTGTCTATAGATTGGGAGAATTTTTCCCATACAGTTGTTTGTTGGGATGATGCTTATTTAAGACTAAATTTCCAGTACGCCCAGCTAATACCATCTTAATTCTCAGAATTATCAATTTAATAGCCCACCGTCCACCACAGTAAATGAATTCTTCCTAGCTTTGAGCCGCCGAATAAAATACCATCTCTTAACATTATCACGGTATTTTCTGCGTAGCCAGTTCAGCACCTACATTTTTGCCGATAGTATTATTGCATCGTAGCATACAATACATTTTCTGCACAAGGGATTTTTTGGAAACAAAAACCAGCCTTTGGCTGGTCGATTTGCTGCTGTGTTGGGAGGATTAAAGGAGATGAACTAGTAGCAGCGGCCAGACTACTAACCAAGTTGGGAGACCCAGTTAGGTCATTTGCTATTGATTTCATGAATAAATGTAACATTCTTGGATAGAGTTGGCAACTTGTGTTTGCATTTATAGGGTTCAGTCTGTAATGAAAGTTTTATCCTGTTATAGATTGGGTTGTAAGCATAATATATGCACCCCAGGCTTGGGCTACGACTGCCAAAACAGTAGACCAAATGGGATGAGGACTATGAATGACTGTGCCGCTTTGAATTTCTAAGGTTTGGATGTCGATCCAAGGTGTTGCGCCTCGTCGTAACCAACCGGTAACGATAATTTGCCGACCAATCCATTCTTGGGGATTGGCTGAGAGTTCTAACCAAGGAATATGGTGTAATTTTACCAAACCGATGCTGGACTCTAGGATCAGGTCTTGGGCTAGACAGTTGCTAGTGCCTCGACGACCTAACAGTTTACCACCAATACGGACGCTGATGCTATCAATTGGTAAAACCGAGGGGTCTGTTAATAGCTTCAATATTTTGTCATCATCTTGTAAACTTAAGGGTCTGATTTCCGGAAAAAAGGTATTAAGCCGCATGACTGTACCGATGCTAAAGCCAATCATTAAGAAACCTGTAAGGAACGACCAATCATCATAAATCCATTTCAGGTTGAATAAGTTCATGGTGTATGCAGTTTGCCAACTTAACCAAAACAGTCCAGCTAATACCAAACCCAAAGGAATGCCCAGGTAAGGGGCAATTTGTAATAGAAAGGATTGCGGTTTAACTTGCAATAACTCTGGGTTGATAAAATGTAATTCTGTTTCTAAGTGCCAATGACGGGCTATTTGACACAGGCGTTGGAGGCGATCGCCCAATAAAGGATGACTATTATTAATAGTAAACCATCGCCGATAAGGATTGCTGTTTTCCCATGTTAATAATGATTCCCAAGGTAGATGACCTGCAATGCTGCCTAAACAGAGGCTTTGTTGGTAGCTGACTGGGGCGAGGAGATTCAGGCTTTCTAATTGCCAGCTGGTATGTTCTTGTTTTTTGATATCATTAGCAATGCCAATGGTAATTTTGAGTAAGGCACGAATTAGCCCGTTAGGATTACCTGTAATTTCGGCTGCACGGCGATCGCTATAGTTAAGCCGAAAGCGAGAATTAAGCAAAGTTGTACCAGTTAATAAACACCAAAGTCCATAACTTAAACAAGCCAAACCTGTAGCAGTCCACCCCCAGATTGGCTTTTCGCTTTTGTTTGCCCAGGTCGATGCTTGCTGATAAAGTTGATAAATTGGTAAAGTCACCAGCAGCGCCAAGGACATAACTAGAAAATCCCAGCGGCCAATTTGTCCTAAAGCCAAAGCATAGATAGTAGCTATTTCATCATCAGTTAGTGCTTCTAACAGTCCTTGACTGACAACAATTCTGGCTGTGCGGGGTAGATTACCATAGGTGAGCATCATTGGTGCTGTGATTGGTAAAATCTGGAGATTGGGAACAGGCCACTGTTTTTGCTGACAGGTACGTTGTGTTATTCTAAGTGCTTCACGACTATGGGTATGCAGGACTTCTTTTGATAATGGCTGTTGACCATAAAATTTTGCTAATAACCAATCTAATAACCAGGGAGACAGTACCAACAGAACAAACAATAGGACTAATATTAATGAACTAGGATTGCTATATAAAAATGGCAATGGATTTACATAAGGAAGTTTATCTAAAATCTGGTTGGTTAAGGCCATTACTAACTCAAGCATGGCTCTTAATACCCAAAACAAAGCCATGAAAGTTACTAAGGCTAGTAAACGGGAAGGTATTAAGTTATATTTACGCAGGGGTTGCCATACTTTCGCACGTCTAGCTTGTCGCCAATAAATGCTGGCTGTTTCTGTGGTGCTATTCCCAGAAATATTCAAGCCTGTTTTTGACCGATAGATTTTATGGCTATGATTGTTAGATATGCTTTGTTGTTGCTTTGTTG
Source organism: Cyanobacteriota bacterium (assembly GCA_046045965.1). GTDB lineage: Bacteria > Cyanobacteriota > Cyanobacteriia > Cyanobacteriales > Nostocaceae > RDYJ01. The sequence continues at coordinate 80,801 of JBJOKS010000026.1, forward strand.
GTTGAGTAGAATTGACAATATTCTGTGATTTGGATTTGAGCCGTTTTTGACGTTTAATCAATTGTTCAAGTGCGCGTTTTGCCCATTCTTGAACTTGGGAATTATCACTCTCAATTAAATTTCTGCACAAGGCGATCGCTTTTGAGATTTCGCCGGTGTGTGCATAAGCCATGACCAAACCAACCTGAGCTTGCAAGCTAATATTACTGTCTTCTGGGCTGTTGGCAATAGGCAAAAGTTTAGTAATTGCTGCATAGTAATTTTCCTCTTTGAGGGCAGCTAAACCCGCCTCCAAAGATAAATTTTGAGATGAAAGCATAGATTTTTTCGTACTCCAATTTCTTCTAGGTCAGACACGCTATCTAATTCAAAATTCACAAAATAGATGCGAGTTCCTGAAAAATTCAGAAGTCAGGAGAAGGCAGGAGGCAGGAGGCAGGAGGCAGGAGGCAGGAGGCAGAAGGCAGGAGGTAGAAGGCAGAAGGCAGAGGGGAATTAATCAGCTTTTACCTGTTCCCTGTTCCCTGTTCCCTGTTCCCTATTTTTAATTGTTTATTTCTCAACTGTTTGTTGACTAGAAAAGACTGGAGCGATGGCGCTTAATTTTAACTCTGGATGATCTCCCTGTAATTGTTGACAATTCCATTCATTACGGAATAATAAAACTGGTCTTCCCATGCTATCTTTGACTGTAGTAGTGTTAAATAAACGCCCTACTTTTTCCAAAGCTTCCCAACCACCTTCCACCCAACGAGCCACACTGTATGGTAATAAATCAAGAATGGTTTCTACACCATATTCATTTTGTAAACGGAACTGCACAACTTCAAATTGCAACTGACCAACCGCTGCCAAAATTGGATCACGTTTGGCTTCATCTGTTGAATACATGATTTGTACAGCACCTTCTTCTCTTAGTTCAGAAACACCTTTTTGAAATTGCTTAAATTTTGAGGGGTTGGGGTTTCTGAGAGTGGCAAACAGTTCTGGTGAGAAATAAGGAATTCCCTCATATTCCAGTTTTTGTCCTGTATAAATCGTGTCGCCAATCGCAAAAACGCCAGGATTGTTTAAACCAATTACGTCTCCAGGATAAGCGACATCAATTGATTCTCTCTCTTGAGCAAAGAGTTTTTGCGGTCGAGATAGACGGACAGCCTTACCTGTGCGAGCATGGTTCACTGTCATATCTTTTTCAAACTTTCCTGTGCAGACCCGGACAAAAGCTATTCTATCTCTGTGTTTCGGGTCCATGTTGGCTTGGAGTTTGAAGACAAATCCTGTAAACTCTGGGTACGTCGGCGGAATTTCGCCAGCAGTGCTGCTATGTGTACCAGGTTTGAGGGCATAGTCCAAGAAGTATTTGAGGAATAACTCCACCCCAAAGTTAGTCATGGCGCTACCAAAAAACACCGGAGTCATTTTTCCTTGATGCACTAAGTCTAAATCTAGTTCCCCACCTGCTCCTTCTAATAGTTCTAACTCATCTTTAAGTTGATGGTAAAGGTCTTCTTCCAGTAGTTGTTCAATTCTGCTATCACCTAAATCAACGATAATGTCACGGGCTTCTTTACTACCGTGGGCGCTGCGTTCAAATAAATGGATTTGCTGTTGGTGACGGTCAAATACGCCTTTAAAGCGATCGCCCATGCCTATCGGCCAATTTACCGCATAGGTCTGTAATCCCAATTCTTGCTCAATCTCATCTAACAGTTCTAACGGTTCCCGTCCCGGACGGTCGAGTTTATTCACAAAGGTGAAAATGGGAATACCCCTAAGTTTACACACTTCAAACAGTTTGCGGGTTTGGGGTTCTAACCCTTTCGCCGCATCAATCAGCATTACCGCGTTATCGGCTGCTGCCAAAGTTCTATAGGTGTCTTCACTAAAATCTTGGTGTCCAGGGGTGTCAAGTAAGTTAATTTGACAATTGTTATAGACAAATTGTAACACTGTGGAGGTAATAGAAATACCCCGTTGTTGTTCCATTGCCATCCAGTCGGAAGTTACTTTACGCTGGTCTCTTCGGGCTTTTACCGCCCCTGCTTCGTGAATAGCACCTCCGTATAATAATAGTTTTTCTGTTAACGTAGTTTTACCAGCATCAGGGTGAGAAATAATCGCAAAGTTGCGACGCAGTTCCACCGCTTCACCTAGTTCTTCAATTAGTTCAGTAGCCATAATTTGTAATTTGTTTTTAACCTTACTTAATTAAATGTAATCTTTTTCAGGACTAAGAAAACACATTTGTCTATTCTATTAATTTTCACCTCTGAATTCATCAATATTGAGAATTTTATGGGTGAGGTAGTTGACAAATTTCAGATTTTCCATTATTATTTTATTATAGTGGGAATTTGTGCGCGCATATAGGGTCTTATTTTAGATTTCCCAGATTGTAATATTGTCAGAATCAGGATTTACAGGATTTCCAAGATGTGAGTTTGTAATACGGCATGATATCTGTACCATCTAATAATTCTCCAAGGATGATAGAATTAATGGCAATAATATCTACATTTCCAATTATTGAAACTGCTTCCTTTTGATTACGTTTAAAAGCAGTATAAGCATTGGTATCTAGTAAGATTGATTTTATTGCCATAAATTTTGATCTATTTCATTAAAATGTTGAGTATTCAGTAAAAATTCTGTTTCATCTTCTTTTGTCCATGTTCCAGCAAGATAATCTAAATCATGGTAAGGATAAGAATTAGTGAGATGATGCGGTTGTGCTATTATCAAAATAATATTAGTATCAATTAAATATGCCACTATATTTCCTCATCTTCATAAATACCTGCTCGACTTATAGCGTAGTCAGATAAAATAGGTGTATTTTTGGTATGACTAGAACTCCATTCATTTAGTGCTGTAATCCATTCTTCATCGGAAGCTGTTTGATAAAATGGAAGTTCTGTAGTTTTAACTAATTGTTCTAACATTGCATCAAGATGAGGTTTTACTGCTGCTGGAAGTTGAGTTATTTTTGCTAATGTTTCGGTAATTTGTTGTATTTCTTGAAAATGAGTTTGTTGCCATGTTTGCAAGATCATAATTTTGAAAATATGATTTTTTACAGATTATATTTTAGCACAATATGGTCTGAATCAGGATTTCCAGGATTTAAGGATTTACAGGATGTTATTGAATGATTATTTTTTGGGAGTTGGGGATTTTATTTGTCTGAATCAGGATGTCCAGGATTTGAGGATTTTCAGGATGTTATTGAATGATTTGGGGTGGGGAGTTGGGGGTTTTTGAGGATGTTATTGAATGATTGTTTTTGGATGTTTATAAACCCTCTAGAAATTCCCATCCTGTACATCCTAAAATCCTG
>JBJOKS010000027.1:0-73034 GCA_046045965.1 Cyanobacteriota bacterium
ACACTTCGTTTGGGCATTCAGCTTAATGTTCCTGTTCAGTGGTCGCGGCTACTGGCAAGAACTAATTGAGTCCATCGTTTGGGCGCATAATAAACTGAAAGTAGCTCCTACCATTCAGCCCCGCGCACTGAGCATTACTCAAGGTCGGGCTGTAGGTGTAGCTCACTATCTACTCGGAGGAATTGCTACTACTTGGGCATTCTTCCACGCACACATCCTTTCAGTAGGTTAACAATTTCAGTGGATATTTTGGGTTTTGGATTCTAGATTTAATCCAAAGTCCAAAATCCAAAATTTCACTGATAGCACTGATAGCACTGATAGCACTGATAGCACTGATAGCACTGATAGCACTGATAGCACTGATAGCACTGATAGCACTGATAGCACTGATAGCAATGGCTAAAGGTCAGAGGAATCATCAACCCTATGGCAACAAAATTTCCAAAATTTAGCCAGGATCTCGCACAGGACCCGACTACTCGTCGGATTTGGTATGCGATCGCAACAGGCAACGACTTTGAAAGCCACGATGGCATGACAGAAGAGAATCTTTACCAAAAGATTTTCGCTACGCACTTCGGTCACTTGGCAATCATCTTCCTGTGGGCATCCAGCCTCCTGTTCCACGTAGCCTGGCAAGGTAACTTTGAACAGTGGATTAAAGATCCCCTTCACGTCCGTCCTATCGCCCATGCGATTTGGGACCCTCACTTCGGCGCTCCCGCAGTTGACGCTTTCACCCAAGCTGGTGCAAGCAATCCTGTAAATATTGCTTACTCCGGTGTTTACCACTGGTGGTACACCATCGGGATGCGGACAAACCAAGAACTGTACACTGGTTCTTTAGGTCTGCTCTTGTTAGCAGCTGTGTTCTTGTTCGCTGGTTGGTTGCACTTACAACCCAAGTTCCGTCCTAGCCTCTCTTGGTTCAAGAGTGCTGAACCCCGTCTAAACCACCACTTAGCTGGTTTGTTCGGTGTTAGCTCCTTAGCTTGGACTGGTCACTTGGTTCACGTTGCTATCCCCGAATCTCGTGGTATTCATGTAGGTTGGGATAACTTCTTGACTGTTGCTCCCCACCCAGCAGGGTTAACCCCCTTCTTCACAGGTAACTGGGGCGTTTACGCTCAAAACCCTGACACCGCTGGCCATTTATTTGGTACTTCCACTGGTGCTGGTACAGCGATTCTGACCTTCTTGGGCGGTTTCCACCCCCAAACAGAATCCTTGTGGTTGACTGACATGGCTCACCACCACTTGGCGATCGCTGTTCTGTTCATCGTTGCTGGTCATATGTACCGCACTAACTTCGGAATTGGTCACAGCATCAAAGAAATGCTCAACTCCAAATCCGGTTTAGTTCCCGGTAGCAAGAGCGAAGGTCAGTTTAACCTGCCCCACCAAGGTTTGTACGACACCATTAACAACTCCTTACACTTCCAATTGTCTTTGGCGTTGGCTGCGTTAGGAACAATCACTTCCTTGGTTGCTCAACATATGTACGCTCTGCCTCCTTATGCGTTCATCGCTAAGGACTACACCACACAGGCAGCACTGTACACCCACCACCAGTACATCGCTGGTTTCTTGATGGTTGGTGCTTTCGCCCACGCCGCTATCTTCTGGGTTCGTGACTATGACCCCGAACAAAACAAGGGCAACGTATTAGACCGGATTTTGCAGCACAAAGAAGCGATCATCTCCCACCTCAGCTGGGTATCTCTCTTCTTGGGCTTCCACACCTTGGGCTTGTACGTTCACAATGACGTAGTAGTTGCTTTCGGTACTCCTGAAAAGCAAATCTTGATTGAGCCAGTATTTGCTCAGTTCATTCAAGCTGCTCACGGTAAAGTTCTCTACGGCTTAGACACCTTGTTGTCTAACCCTGACAGCATTGCTTACACCGCCTACCCCAACTACGGTAACGTTTGGTTGTCTGGCTGGTTAGATGCCATCAACTCTGGAACAAACTCCTTGTTCCTAACCATTGGACCTGGCGACTTCTTGGTTCACCACGCTTTCGCCTTGGCTATCCACACCACCACCTTGGTACTTGTTAAAGGTGCTTTGGATGCTCGTGGTTCTAAACTGATGCCCGATAAAAAGGACTTCGGTTATGCGTTCCCCTGCGACGGTCCCGGCCGTGGCGGTACTTGCGATATCTCCGCATGGGACGCTTTCTACCTGTCTATGTTCTGGATGTTAAACACCATTGGTTGGGTAACATTCTACTGGCACTGGAAACACCTGGGTATTTGGCAAGGTAACGTTGCACAGTTCAACGAAAACTCTACCTACTTGATGGGCTGGTTCCGTGACTACCTCTGGGCTAACTCTGCTCAGTTGATCAACGGTTACAACGCCTACGGCATGAACAACCTGTCTGTTTGGGCTTGGATGTTCCTCTTCGGACATCTGATCTGGGCAACTGGTTTCATGTTCCTCATCTCTTGGAGAGGTTACTGGCAAGAGTTGATCGAAACCTTGGTTTGGGCGCACGAGCGTACTCCTCTGGCTAACTTGGTTCGCTGGAAAGATAAGCCCGTTGCTCTCTCCATCGTTCAAGCTCGTGTGGTTGGTTTAGCTCACTTCACAGTTGGCTACATCGTCACCTACGCGGCGTTCCTCATTGCTTCTACTGCTGGTAAGTTCGGTTGATCCTGACTGCTGGTTTTAGGTAAGTAACAAAAAAATCCCCTGCCGCAAGGTGGGGGGTTTTTTATGGGCAAGATGCCCACCCCACAAGATTAGATATTAAAATGTACCTCTAGAATACAGAGGAAATACAAAAGAAATGACTAAAGCATGGCTAGAGTGGGGTAAGCAAAAGGGCTATATTTTTTTAAATTGCCTGTGTTATGAAAAAACCAATTTAATTTATCAGGTAATCTAGAAGTGCGATCGCTTATCTATTAAATATTAACCATTACCTTATTTCTCACCACCAGCTTTTGACTTAGGATAAGCAATACGTTTATGATGAAATTGCTGCCAAACTTCCACAAAAAGTTGAGCAATTTTTGGCATTTCCTCCCTAGTCAAACCAGAATCTACTAATTGTCCCTCTTGCCATTTAGCACGAATAATATTATTCAACATATTTAATGCTTGTTCTGGAGTCGCATCTTTCAAACTTCGCAACGCCGCTTCACAAGAATCTGCTAACATCACAATTCCTGTTTCTCTAGATTGAGGAATTGGTCCATCATAGCAAAAATCAACTTTATCTAATATGATACTAGGATCATCCTTAGTCATTTGCTGTGCCTGGTGATAAAAATAAGCGATCGCCATTGTTCCCTGATGTTCAGGAATAAAAGCTTGAATCGCTGTCGGTAAACTATGCTTTTTAGCCATCACCAACCCTTCCGTTACGTGCTTTTTAATAATTGCTGCACTCTTCCAAGGATCTTTAATTTCCGTTTCATGTTTATTTGGACCCCCCATTTGATTTTCAATAAATCCCAACGGGTCGTGCATTTTACCAATATCATGATATAAGGTTCCAGCCCTGACCAACTCCACATTACAGCGTAATTTTTTCGCCGCAGCTTCCGCTAAAGTTGCCACAAATAAAGTATGTTGAAAAGTTCCTGGAGTTTCCGTAGCCAGACGCTTTAACAAAGGAAGGTTAGGATTAGCCAATTCTGCCAAGCGGATAGGCGTAATTAAATCAAACAATTTTTCCAGATAAGGACTTAACCCCAAAGCGATAATACTCCAAGCCAAACCCGATAAACCAAATAACAGCGCATCTTGCAGGACAGTATACCAAGCAGGAACGAAAGCAGCACCAACAAATATATTCAGAATTAAATAAATACTGCCTTGAGTTAAAGCAATCACAACACCTAATAATGCCAATTCCTCGCGGGATTTGAACTTTTGCGCTAAATAACTACTCAATATCCCGCCAGCAGCACCAGCTACCAAACAAATCTTATTAATCTCCATACTAATTGGTAGTATGAACGACAACAGCCCTAGAACTGTCACCCCTAAAGTCCCGCCGTAAAAGCTTCCCAACAATAAACCAATGGCGCTCCAAGTAGTATAACGTACACCCATCACTAAAACACTAGGAATACTTAGAGTCAGGAGCAAGATTAACAGGCGATCGCTTTGTCGCAAATGACTACCAATTCCCCATTCTATCCGCACAAAAACGCCAATAGCCGCAGCAATTAAACCGGATAAACCTGCTAAACCCAGCCAATTCACCTCTCGGCGATTCAAGTTATAATGGTCTAATACATCAAATTTCCAATCTGTAATCCGATCCCCTTTCTTGAGAATCACCTCTCCTTGCCGTACCTTCTGCATGACAGATTCTACTTGTTCTGCTGCTAGTTGAGCCTGTTTTTTCGTTTGATCTTCATCTTTCTGGAGATTTGGCCGCAGTACAGCCAACAATACTTTATTTGCTAAGGCTTCAGCCTCGCCAGGTACAGATATTTGCGCTTGTAGACTCACCGCATCTTGTAAGATGCTGGTCGGCAGCCCTGGTGGTATGCCTTGGGTAAGTATCCGTTCTGCACTTTGATGGATTCCCTTTTGTGTTTTTCTCCAATCCTCATCTGACAAATCCAAAAGCACATTTTCCGCGTATACTGCTTGTTTTCTCTCAGCCTCCATCCGTGAAAGCTTTTCCCTCGCTTCAGTATATCCTGCTCTAATTTGGGATATTTGGGTAATCAATAAAGGCATATTTATATCTGGATTATTGATAATAGAAGCCTTTAATTCTGCTAAAACTTGCTCAAAATCAGGTTTTTCACTCTTGCTGTGCTTTTTGGACGGATTTTCTTGGGTCGCATTTATTGTTAGCCCTGACAACGTAGGCGAAGACCTAGAAACTTGATGATTGTCTGCTATCCTTGACTTAGGTATAGACTGAAATTTTTCTAAAGCTGCTTTTAGCTGTTCCCATTCTGGCTCCGAACAAGAACGGAGATATCGCTGGGTAGGAATAGGCAAAATTGAAACATCAAAAAAAGGAAAAGACCCTGCAACCGCACGAATCTCATCACCATCTTCGAGCAGTTGCCGCAAATTTTGGTTAATTTGCTCATTTTTCTGGGTATTAATCATCAATACAGGGTGAGATTTTTCCTGTGCTGCTTTACGCTCGGCTTCTGTTTGTTGCCGATCTTCGATACTTGCAGAATATGGAGCAATAAATGTTTGTGGTGCAGCAGTCCCAATTTTCATCTGAGGCTGGTTGTACAATTCATGTCCCATTACACCTGTTAAAGATGCCACAGACATGACCCAAATCACCACAGAACGCTGTTGATGTAACCAGCTGAAAACCACTGCATCAATGCCATGATGACGGGTCAAAGATTTTGCCGTTGATTGAGGAGCTTTTCTTCCTTGTAAATGCCCACCTTCCTCACTAGTGGGTAATAAATACAACAGTAGATTCTTGATAATAGTCCTAAAAAGTTTTTGATGACGACTTTGACTTCTTTGACTTCTGGAACTACTCACCAAACCAAGCCACTTTCCTTTACGGCACAACACCCTGTACTGTCGCCGCCATTGCCTCAATTGCTGGGTTAAGGACCGCAAAAATCGCTGCGTTTTCATCTCCTCTCACACATTGGCTTGCGTGAATTGTAGCAGCTGATCCCCAAATAGAGATAAGATGCTTTCAATAAAAACTGAATATTCAACGCGGACGAATCACACGAGGTGCGGCAAAGATGGAAAGTGGAGCCAATTGCCAATTTATGTCACATCCTTCTTTTGTCAAATCCTTGGTATTGAGATTAATATTATACGCACCTGACCAGACTGCCACAAGGGCATCAGCTAATTCTAGCATCTGGGAAAAGCTGCTCATTCCCCATACTGGTTGATTGGAGGCTGATAATAAAACTTGCCAATTGACTGGAATTCCTACTGTGCTGTTATATGCCCCTGATAAAGCTCCGGTCAATGCACAACACCAAAAGTTTTGCTTCAGAGAATTATCAGCACTCCGCAACACTGTCAGCCGAAAATCTTCTAAGGTACTCAAAAAACAATAAAAGGCTAAGGCAATATTGTTACTTATTTTGTCTTGCCTACTGAATTCAAGTCGTGCTTGTTCTAATCCTGCCCCTTGCTCTAATAAGGTATTGACTTTTAATAAATTTTCTGGTATGGCTGTTTCAGCTTTTCCCAAAAAAGAAATAGTTTGATGAATAAGGGTTAAAGGGTCGAGTTTTTCTGTTAGAGATTTGGCGATCGCATATCCCATCACCAAAGCTGCATCTATTACCACTGGGGTAGGATTCCAGATTTGTAATACTTGCAGCAAATTGTATTTAAGTTTAATAGTATCTTCATGAAAAAAAATCGCCACTGGTAAGGTGGCTAAAATGATTTTTCCCCAAGTAGTATCAGTAATTTCTAAATCAACGGATGCTTTTTGGTAACGCTTTAACCAATCCTCTACATCTAATCTACCCAATAAAATTAAACTTTCACTACCCAGAACTGCAATTTCCCCTAAATCACAAACACTCTGATTAGCTAAATTTTTCCCCAGTATTGCTCCCAGGAAAGTACCTCTAACCCGATTTACGAGAGAATAACGCATAATTGGTGATTGGTGACTGGTGACTGGTGACTGGTGACTGGGAAGAGGAAAAAATAAATTCTGCTTCTGACTCCTGTTAATTGTTGAGCCTTAAATGATTTATCAATGCCTGTAAACCCAACAAATAACTTTGGACACCAAAGCCACTAATTTGGCCAATGACTACTGGGGCTATGTAAGAATGATGACGAAAATCCTCTCGGCGGTAAATATTGCTCAGATGTACCTCTACTGTTGGTAAATTCACAGCAGCGATCGCATCTCTCAGAGCTACACTCGTATGGGTATATGCCCCGGCATTAATCACTATTCCCTGGTGTTGTCCTAATGCCCCGTGAATTGCGTCTAGCAAAACTCCTTCATGATTTGACTGCAAAGGCGTAACTTTTGCCTCTAATTTGATGGCTTCTGCTGCTAATAGGCGGTTAATTTCCTCTAGAGTGAGAGAACCGTAAATTCCCGGTTCTCGCTGTCCTAGTAAATTGAGGTTTGGTCCGTGCATCACTAAAATACTTAAAGGCAGCAAAGTTAACTCCAATATCTTCAGGTCATTAGCGCCGACGGTAACGTTCATTCACAGGAATCGGAATCAGTTCCGGTTCCGGTTCAGCTTCTGGCCCCAGCAACGCTTCAACTAGCTTCCGCGCTAATTCTTTCAGCTTTTCCAGTACCTTTTCTATATAGTCCATTGAACTGAACGCTCCTGAGATACTACCTCAATTTTAATTAACAGGCTCATCGAAACCGGCTGATTGTTGCACTTTTCGTTTCTAATCAGGGTGATAGATTCCTGTATTCTCAGACCTAAACCAATTGAACATTTGGTTTTGTGTCCTTCCTTACTTATTAGATTATCACAAGGATAAGGGAAAGGGTAAGGAGTAAAATTTCGTAATTTCCCATTTCCCTAATCCTTAACTTGATGCTTCTTTCTTTTTTCCTCTACTGGTAGATGATTTAGCTGTAGTTGACTTAGTTTTAGCAGTCGTTGATTTACTGGTTTTACTAGTTGTTTTGCTTGTCGATTTAGTAGATGCTTTAGCTTGCAGCAATTCTAGCGCAGCAGACAGCGTGATAGTTTCTGTCGTTTGACCTTCTGGAAGACTGACATTAGTTTTGCCATGCTTAATATAAGGACCATAAGGACCATCGTAAATATTTACAGGTGCATCATCATCTGGATGTGTACCCAGTTCCCTTACAGCTGCTTTAGATTTACCGCTGCTGGAAGCACGTCCCTTTTTTGGTTCTGCCAATAACTCCAATGCACGTTCTAGGGAAATTGTCAATACATTATCGGTTGCTTTTAGAGAACGGTAATCTTTCCCTTCCTTGCCTTGGTCATGGACAACATAGGGTCCAAACCTTCCTAAACTGGCTTGAATTTTCGCTCCCGTTGCTGGATGCACTCCCAAGGTTCGGGGTAGTGCCAACAGCCCCACAGCCATCTCTAATGTGAGATTTTCCGGTGTGACACCTTTGGGCAGGGAAGCTTGTTTCGGCTTAGGGTTTTCCTCAGTTTTATCACCCAACTGCACATAAGGTCCATAAGTGCCAATCTTCACATAAATTGGTTCACCAGTTTCGGGATGTCGTCCTACCTGGTCAGGTCCGGTAGTTTTTTGCCGCAGTAAAACTTCTACCTGTTTGGGGTTGAGGTCAGCGGGGGTAAGGTCTTTAGGAATGGAAGCTGTAACCACACCTTCACCATTTTCTACTTCAATGTAAGGACCATATTTACCAATGCGGACTTTAGCATCTAGGTTTTCTAATTCTACGCTTCTGGCCTTAGTCGCATCAATTTGACTTTCCTGTTCTCTCACCAAGGTTTCTAAACCCTGTTCTCCCAGATAAAATTTCTGGAGATAGGGTAGCCATTTTGCTTCACCTGTAGCAATATCATCTAGAGTTTGCTCCATTTTGGAGGTAAAACTGGGATCAACAATATCGGGGAAATGTTTTTCCAGCAAGTCAGTGACAGCAAAAGCCGTGAAAGTAGGAATTAAAGCATTACTCACTAACTGGGCATAACCTTTGTCGATGATAGTACCAATAATGCTGGCATAGGTACTAGGACGACCAATACCTTCGCTTTCTAAGGTTTTCACCAGACTAGCTTCGGTGTATCTAGCTGGAGGTTGGGTTTCATGTCCCACTGCTTCTAGTTCTGTACAAGTGGGATGATCTCCAACTTTCAGAGCTGGTAAAATTACTTCTTGGTCTTCTAATGCGGCTTCAGGATCATCGGAACCTTCAACGTAGGCGCGAAGATAACCAGGAAAATCTATACGCTTACCAGAAGAACGAAAACCCGCATCTTCAACTTGCAGTTGGACAGTAATTTGAGTTTGGCGAGAATCAGCCATTTGTGAAGCAACAGTACGCTTCCAAATTAAATCATATACAGCAAATTCCCGTCCGCCTAAACCTGTTTCTTGAGGTGTACGGAAGCTGCTCCCTGCGGGACGGATGGCTTCGTGTGCTTCCTGTGCGCCTTTAGATTTGGTAGTGTATTGTCTGGGTTGGGGGCTGAGATATTGCTTACCGTATTTTTGTTCTACACAACTGCGAGCAGCTGAAATTGCTTGATCTGACAAATGCACCGAATCTGTCCGCATATAAGTAATATACCCTTGCTCATACAAATTCTGAGCAACTCGCATGGTATCCCGTGCTGAAAGACGCAGTTTGCGGTTAGATTCTTGTTGTAGCGTCGAAGTAGTAAACGGGGGTGAAGGTTTACGGGTAACAGGACGTTCTTCCATATCCGTCACACTCCAAGTTTTACCCTCCAGACGTTCCTTGAGTTCTAAAGCTTGCTCCTCATTCAACAACACCACATTGCGTCCAGCGGCTATTTGTCCCGTTGCGGGGTCAAAATCGCTGCCTGTAGCCACTTTCGTCCCGCCAAAAGTCACCAATTGGGCGCTAAATGGACTTTTGTCCTGTAATAGACTGGCTTTTAAATCCCAATATGTACCTTCATGGAAAGCTCGACGCTGACGTTCCTTTGTCACCAATAGCCGCACCGCTACAGACTGCACTCGACCAGCTGAGAGTCCCCAGGCGATTTTTTTCCACAACAAGGGCGATAGGGTATATCCTACCAGTCGATCTAAAATTCGTCTGGTTTCTTGGGCGCGAACCAATTGCTCATCAATGGTGCGGCAGTTGGTCAAAGCTTTTTTAATAGCTTCCTGGGTAATTTCGTGAAACACCATTCGCTTGGTTGGCACTTTAGGTTTCAGCAATTGGTATAAATGCCAACTGATGCTTTCACCTTCCCGGTCTTCGTCAGTTGCCAAAATCAATTCATCAACACCTTTGAGGGCATCTTTAAGCTGAGTGACAATTTTCTTTTTGTCTTTGGGGACGACATACACCGGTTCAAAGTCGGCTTCTATATTCACCCCAAGCTGCGCCCATTTCTCCCCTTTGATAGCGGCCGGAATTTCACTAGCCGACTGAGGTAGGTCACGAACGTGACCCATTGAAGCTTCTACCCGATAGTCTTTTGGCAGGTAGTTGCGAATGGTACGAGCTTTGGTTGGAGATTCGACGATGACGAGAGTTGACATGGAAATTTTAAAAAAAAGAATAGCTTTGAAGCTAAACAGTCAAATTGAGATAATTTTGGCGAAATGTCAAGATAAAATATCACGCCTAAGCAGTGATTTTATCCTTACAAACACTGCCCACAAGGGGGAAATTTCTCTCAACTTTAGGTGCTGTGCTTCTTTTGAGCATTGGAGAAGCAACCTTGGAGAAATTGCCAGCTATTTCCATCTTTAACTTATCTGAGGCATATTTGGCGACTAAAGTTTTCAACTTCTCCCCCAAGTTTGACTTGACAAGCACCAGTCTGACATTAACTGCATTTTTCTGAGACAGGTGTTAAAAACAGACAGATAAATGCAATTCTGGTAAAGAAGTATAGATAGAATTAACTTAGTTAGCCTTAATCTCTAATCGCCAAAACCTATACATCTCATGGATTTTGCTAATATTGCATCCCAGTTGAATGCTGGAACGATTTTACCAGAGGGAATTGTCATTATCACCCTCTTGGGGGTTTTGATTGTGGATTTGATTTTGGGGCGCACATCTTCACGCTGGATCGGATATCTGGCGATCGCAGGTTTACTGACTGCGATTGTCGCCCTATGCTTACAATGGGATGCTACCAACCCCATCGGATTTACTGGTAGCTTTAATGGTGACGACCTCAGTATTGTCTTTCGTGGCATTATTGCTTTGTCTGCCATTGTCACCATATTGATGTCAATTCGCTATGTGGAGCAGAGTGGTACTGCTTTAGCAGAGTTCATCGCCATTTTGATGACGGCCACCTTGGGAGGAATGTTTCTATCAGGTGCTAGTGAGTTGGTGATGATCTTCATCTCCCTAGAAACCCTGAGTATTTCCTCTTATTTGCTGACAGGTTATACCAAGCGTGACCCCCGTTCTAATGAAGCGGCGCTGAAATACCTGTTAATTGGCGCTTCCAGTACAGCCGTATTTTTGTACGGTGTATCACTGCTCTATGGTTTGTCGGGTGGGCAAACAGAACTGAGTGCGATCGCTAACGGTATCGCTACTGCGAACGTCAGCCAATCTCTTGGTTTTATAATTGCTCTCGTTTTCGTCATTGCTGGCATTGGTTTCAAAATCTCCGCTGCACCCTTCCACCAGTGGACACCAGACGTTTATGAAGGCGCTCCTACCCCAGTCATCGCCTTTTTATCCGTCGGTTCTAAAGCAGCAGGTTTTGCTCTGGCTATCCGCTTATTGACGGTAGTTTTCCCCCTCGTCGCTGACGAGTGGAGATTTGTCTTTACTGCGCTTGCAGTTCTCAGCATGGTGTTGGGTAACGTCGTTGCTCTAGCCCAAACCAGCATGAAACGGATGTTAGCTTATTCATCCATTGCTCAAGCCGGTTTTGTGATGATTGGCTTAATCTCTGGTACGGATGCAGGTTATTCCAGTATGATATTTTATCTGCTGGTTTACCTATTCATGAACCTGTGCGGCTTTACCTGCATAGTTCTCTTCTCCCTGCGGACAGGAACAGATCAAATTGCTGAATACTCAGGTTTGTATCAGAAAGACCCACTGCTCACACTCGGTTTAAGTATCTCTCTCTTATCCTTGGGTGGTATTCCCCCACTCGCTGGGTTTTTTGGGAAGATTTACTTATTCTGGGCAGGTTGGCAAGCTGGCCTTTACTGGTTAGTTTTGCTGGGTTTAGTTACCAGTGTGGTTTCCATCTATTACTACATTCGTGTAGTGAAGATGATGGTGGTTAAAGAACCTCAAGAAATGTCTGACGTAGTGAAGAATTATCCTCAAGTGCGTTGGGATTTACCGGGTTTAAGACCTTTACAAGTTGGTTTGATAGCAACTTTAATTGCTACTTCCATCGCGGGTATTTTGTCAAATCCACTGTTTACTTTAGTAAATAATTCAGTTGCTAATACTCCTATTTTGCACGCTGCAAAGGTGGCGAGTACACAAGCAAGTGTAATTATCACTGAGCAAGCTGAGAAATTGTAGATTGATTAATGGGTAATGAGTGATGGGTGCTTAACTCATTGCCCATTTTTCTTGACTGAACGCAGATGGACGCAGATAAACGCAGATGTTTTTTAATTCTTTCCATCAACAAACCAATTTTCAATTTTTAGATTGTGAAACTCACTAAAATCAGAATTTGATGTAGAGGATTTTGTCTGAATCAGGATGTCTAGAATTTAAGTATTAACAGGATTGTGATTGTTTAATTGATGGTTTGATTTTATGTCTTTTTTTGTCTGAATCAGGATGTCCAGGATTTAACCCGGATTTACAGGATTGTGATTGTTTAATTTTCTGTTTTCATCAGGATTTAAAGATATTATATCATTATTTAATTTATATTTATCCTCTTTTCGTCAACAAAAAAATCATCCTGTACATCCTTAAATCCTGGTGATCCTGATTCAGACAAAAAAATCATCCTGTACATCCTTAAATCCAGTAAATCCTGATAAAAAAACCTGCCGTGATTTAACTGAATAAAAACAGGCAGGTTAATCAGCCTATAACTGATTTTATTGACTGAAGTATTTGGGGTGGCAAAGATAATAGAAATAGTCAATAAGACTTACTTAATTTTCTGTTTAATAAATGTCACAACCTGAGTTAGCTGTTTCTTCAAATTATCAATTTCAGCTTGCATCTTGACAATTTTGGCATTCAGAGCCTGAATTTCAGCCGAAGAAGCACCTTCTGTAGCAGAAGCTTTCCCTGGACCTACTTCTATTTTTGGAGCAGGTACTGGAGTAACAGCATCTTGACGATCTTGTTTAGCAGCCATAACCATAGCTGATTTAATAGCATTAATTAGCTGTCTTTGGTCAAATGGCTTACCCAGAAATTCAAAAGATTTAAATGGTTCAGGGATTTTTTCTGTTACTTCTTCCTTACGGCCTGACATGATCACCAAAGGAATTTTCTTTAATTCTGGGTTGGCTTGAATTTTTTGGAAAACTTCCCACCCACTCATTTTCGGTAAAATAAAATCCAACATGATCAAGCTGACTTTTTCTTGAAGGATGAGATTATATCCTTCTAAACCGTCTTTTGCTTCCAATACCTCAAAATTGCCCGGAGGCAACATTTCACGTACTTTTACTCTGACAACTGTAGTGTCATCGATAACTAGAATTTTGTTGGCCACGACTGATTACTCTACCAGAGACTATAAGTTGAGATGGCTGATATGCCGACTGACATTAAGAATTCTCCCACTATATACAAGATTTGTGTAAATTGGGGGAGAGTATATTTCGGTATAAGTGCTAAAACCGCTAGTAATTTTTCAAATTGCTGCTTGCGTTGTGAACAATGGTTAGTAAGCTATTAGTAGTTTTACCTTACAAGTATTATATTACAGGGTTTCAAAGTAATTTTTGATCTTGTCAGGCTAATCAACGGATTATTATGACTTCTTCACAAGAACTGAAAACAGAAATTACCGCAATGCCTAACTGGTTACGCCGTTCTATTGGCAAAGCCAGTGAAATCTCGACGGTACAACGTATTATTAAGCAGCGTCAAATACATACCATTTGCGAAGAAGGGCGTTGTCCCAACCGGGGGGAATGCTACGCCCAAAAAACGGCAACTTTTTTACTGATGGGACCTACTTGCACCAGGTCTTGTGCTTTTTGTCAAGTAGATAAAGGTCATGCACCAATGGCTTTAGACCAGGAAGAACCGCAAAAGGTAGCAGAAGCAGTACAGCTTTTAGAATTGCGTTATGTGGTTCTCACTTCTGTAGCTCGTGATGATTTAGCAGATGGGGGTGCAGGTCATTTTGTCAAGACGATGGCAACAATTCGCCAGTTCAACCCAGAAACGCAAATTGAAGTTTTAACCCCAGATTTTTGGGGTGGTGCTGGTGTGGGTGAAACTGGTCAAAAGCAGCGCATAGCTATGATTGTTACTGCTAAACCTGCTTGTTTTAATCATAACGTTGAAACAGTACGGAGGTTAACCGGTCGAGTGCGACGGGGTGCAAAATACGATCGCTCTTTAGGAGTGCTGGCAACAGTTAAAGACATTGATGCCAGTATACCCACTAAGTCAGGTTTAATGCTGGGACACGGAGAAACTCAAACAGAAATAATTGAGACAATGGCAGATTTACGGACTGTGGGATGCGATCGCTTAACACTCGGTCAGTATATGCGCCCTTCTTTAGAACATCTGCCAGTTCAAAAATATTGGACACCAGCAGAATTTGATGAACTTGGTAAAATAGCTGAGGACATGGGTTTTAGTCATGTTCGTTCTGGTCCTCTGGTTCGTAGTTCCTATCACGCTGGGGAATGGTGATTGGGGACCCTTGACTGGGGACCCTTGACTGGGGACTGGGGAGGTAGGGGAAGAAAAGATTTTTACCAATGACTAATGACCAATGACTAATGACCAATGACCAATGACTAATATTTTTAAAGATTCTGGAAAATTGGCGCATCTGTTTGCTATTTGTTAAAAAGTCATGAAATACAGGAGAATCAAATTATGACCTCTAAAGGTAAAGCTGCTAAACCTTCCTACGTTTTCCGTGCAAGTTGGGCGTTGCTACTGTTGGCTATCAACTTCTTGGTAGCAGCTTATTACTTCCACATCATCGACTAGTTAGACGCAGACTGGTACTGCTTAAATCAGTGAATAGTTAACAATCAACAGTTATCAGTTGCATGGTGCGGCTTTTCAGTCGTCGATGACACTGATAACTGATACAGCAGGAGTCAGGAGTCAGGAGTCAGGAGATAGGAGGCAGCTATGCTGGAGGAACCCACCCTTCAAAGAATGGGATTGAAGCAAGGACGCTTTGTATTTGGTGCTACCCATCTCGATACAATTCCTTTTTTAAACTGGGCTTTAAACCCAGAACTAAAGTTTTTCATACTTCTTTCCTCCTGCCTCCTGCCCTCTGCCTCCTGCCTTCTTTGTAACTTGTTAAATTGTGCCTTTGAATAAACCTTTAGGACGGATGAGCAGCACCAAAATCATAATTAATAGTGCTACACCTTGTTTATACTGGGAACCCAACCAAGGGGTGCTGACTTCCTGAACGATACCAATAATAAAAGCAGCAGCGATCGCACCGTAGGGGTTGCCGATACCTCCCAAAATTACAGACGCAAATAAAGGCAAAATCAAAAACCAGCCCATATTCGGACGCACAGCCGTAATTAAACCGTACATACTACCGCCTAAAGAAGTAAAAGTACCAGCAATTACCCAAGTCCAGAAAATTACTCGGTCAACATTAATGCCAGAAACCCTAGCTAAATCTAGATCATCAGCAACTGCTCGCATGGCCTTACCAATTTTGGTGTTTTGTAGCAGGTAGTGAAGGAACAAAATCGCCAGCACAGCTAACCCTAATACCAATAATTGATTTTGCGGTACTCGTAATTCTCCAAATTCTAAAGCAGGGATGACAGGGAGATTATAGTTTTGGTTTTTACCACCCCAGATAAAAATAATGCCATTGCGGAGAAATAACGCCAGTCCGATTGAGATGATAATCAGTGTTGTGGAAGTAGCACGCACTGACCGCATCTTTGACCACAGCAATTTTTCTGTCAGTAACATTACCGCTACTGTTCCCGCTGCTGCTAAAATCATGGATAACCAGATATTTACCCCTAAAGCATTTGCTACCAAAGTCAGATAAGCTCCCAGTGTGAGAAAATCACCGTGAGCAAAGTTAGATAATCGTAAAATTCCATAGGTCAGTGTCAGTCCCACCGCAGCTAGAGCAATAATGCTACCTACAGCAATGCCGTTAATCATCAATTGAGCCAGTTGTGCATCCATTGTTTAAAGTTTCTATGAAGAAAAAAATAAATGTGTATTTTAATTCAATAACTGATTAATTAAGCATTACAATTGACACCATCAGTTATGTTTTACAATTAAAAGAGATTTATCCGTTAATATACATAAAATCCAGTTCATATTTTCCTGCCAAGGTTTAGATTCTTTGGCTGTCTAGTTGACCATGCAGCAGTCTTCAAGCTTACCAGAACACAATTCCCAAATAGATGGAACACCAAAACTTTTGCAAACAATACAGCAACTGCGGGATAACTTGTGGTTGGAAAGCAGGTTGAATCAGTTGCAGAACAGTCTCAATGATTGCTTGATGTCGTTTGCTAATACAATGCCACAGTCCACAGCTACAGAAGCAGAAATTTATCAAACTGTAGCTAAGGAATTACAAACCGCTTTAAAACCCAGTTTGGTAGCTATTGCTCAATGTCCACCAGATGAAAGAGCGGGTAAGATTTGCTATATTTCTAGTTCTCCCACCCTCAGAAAACAAATCCCACAAATTATATCCCCAGCAGGGACAAAACTGCGGTTGGGATTAAACGCTACCATCAGATTGGAAGATTTGCAGCAAATGGAGAACCAAAAACCTGCCATTGCTTGGCGTTTAGCTGATAATTCTAGCGGTATGATGGCATGGTTAATCATTGCTATATCAAACTCTAAGTCTCATAGTGTGCCAATTCAACCATCATTAACTCAACTGCGATCGCAATTCATCAAAAGAACAATCCAGCATTGTAATACAGTCTTGACACAACTGAGGCAAATCCAATTTTGGCAACAACGTAGTCAGCAATTAGCTAATTTTAATCAGGAACTAGAACGCACAAACCAACTGAAAAATCAGTTTTTAGCTAATACCAGTCACGAAATTCGTACACCTTTAAGTTCTATTATTGGATTCACTCATTTACTTCTAGCACAGGGTTACGAACCAGAAAAACAGCGTCATCAAGAATATTTACACATTATTCAATCCAGTGGTAAGCATTTACTAGACCTGATTAATGATATTTTGGATCTCTCTAAAATTGAAGCCAACCAGCTAGAAGTGCAATGGGAAATAATTGACGTTCCATCATTATGTCGCAATGTTTTGGCTTTGGTAAAAGAAAAAGCTGCTAATAAAGGTTTGAAACTGCGTCTAGAAATAAATGATGATGTCACAACTCTATTAGCTGATCCTTTGCGACTCAAGCAAATGCTATTGAACTTACTATTTAATGCTGTCAAATTTACAAATTCAGGTAGCGTTGGTTTACGAGTGAATAAAGAAGATTTACATTTACGTTTTACAGTTTGGGATACGGGAATTGGCATTTCTAAAGAAGATCAATCTTTACTTTTTCGTCCCTATAGTCAAATTATTAACCCCGCTGCTGGAAGTAATGAAGGTACAGGTTTAGGGTTGGTGGTGACACAGCAACTTGTTCAAATTCATTGTGGTAGTTTAGAGTTAGAATCAGAAGTAAATCAAGGTTCGTGTTTTACTATCGTTCTTCCCCTCAAACCAGCAGGGAAAGTTTTGGAAGCTATAGAAATTAAAGCACAAAAAGATTTAGAATTTAGTCAGGGAATGGGCAATTTTTCTGGTTCCCAGTCTTCCTCTCATATTCCCATCAATTGCTCACGAGAAATTCTGTTAGTAGAAGATGATTTAGCTAATTCTGAATTAATGCGAATTTATCTAAGTAGATTAGGTTATCAGGTAATTTGTGTTAAGAATGCTCAGGAAATGTGGATAAATCTGCAACAGATAACACCAGCATTAATTTTAATGGATGTAAGTCTTCCAGATAGCAATGGTTTAAACTTGGTAGAACAACTGCGAAAACATCCCCAATATCAGAATATTCCTATAATTGCCCAAACAGCAATGGCTATGAAAGGCGATAGAGAAACTTGTTTAGCTGCTGGTGTTGATGACTATATTTCTAAACCCATAGATTTACAAGTTTTAGGTAATATGGTGGCACAATACAGCAGGAGTCAGGAGTCAGGAGTCAGGAGTCAGGAGTAAAACTCTCTTTCTGTCTAGGTTTTAATTTAGATGCTGTACCTCATTGAATCTGCAATCTGCTATATAGTTAATTATTTGTCTGAATTAGGATTTACAGGATGATTATTTGTGATTCAGACAATATTTCTCTTCAGAAAAGCTGTCCTAGAAGGACGGGGTTGGAAACCCAAATTTTCTATAATATGAAGTTGTCAGGTGTTATAGGGTTTTGCAGGAAATGACACTCACAGAAAAACTAGAACAGTTAAAAGCTTTATTTGCAGAAATGGAGCAAGCGTTGATCGCTTACTCAGGGGGAGTTGATAGTACATTGGTTGCTAAGATTGCTTATGATGTGTTAGGCGATCGCGCTTTAGCTGTAACTGCGGTTTCTCCTTCCTTACTACCAGAAGAATTAGCAGACGCGACAGCACAAGCAGCAACTATGGGGATAGCGCATAAAATCGTTCATACCCACGAGATGGAAAATCCCAACTATACCTCAAACCCAGTCAACCGTTGCTATTTTTGCAAAAGTGAATTGCACGACACACTCAAACCGCTGGCATTAGAGTTAGGATATCCTTATGTAGTAGATGGGGTAAACGCCGATGATTTGCATGATTATCGCCCCGGAATTCAAGCTGCTAAACAAAGAGGTGCGCGATCACCCTTAGCAGAAATTGGTGTCACAAAAGCCGAAGTTCGTCAACTTTCCCAACAACTTGGCCTACCTTGGTGGGATAAACCTGCTCAACCCTGTTTAAGTTCTCGCTTTCCCTATGGTGAAGAAATTACCATAGCCAAATTACAACGAGTTGGTAGAGCAGAAATTTATTTAAGAAATCTCGGATGGGATAATTTGCGGGTACGTTCAGAAGGAGATACAGCTAAAATTGAATTACCACCAGAAAAAATTGCAGATTTTGTCTTAAAAACAGACTTACCCACAGTTGTTAGTACATTTCAGAATTTAGGATTTATCTACGTCACCTTAGACTTAGAAGGTTATCGCAGTGGTAAGTTAAACCAAGTTTTACAACAAATTCCAGCCAGATAAAGATCAAGTAAGCTGACAATTTTCACAATTTAGCTGCTTTACTCTTGAACTCCTGACTCCTGACTCCTGACTCCTGAACTCCTGAACTCCTGAACTCCTTGATCTTCTTCCTCACAGCCGTTGAGCAACTCTATATTCTATTTGTTGTAAGGCAGCTTGCCATACAGCATATCCTGTTGGTGATAAATGCACACCATCTGTCGTTAAGTCAGAACGTAAGTTACCGTCAAAATCTGTAAACCAATTGTGGATATTCAGATAATTAGCACCTTCTTGTCGGGCAATCAAGGCAATTTGAGCATTGATATGACGAATACGCCGGTTAGGAACTTGAGCGCGGTGAACAGGCAAAATTGATTGCACCATAATCTGACTTTTTGAGTGAGTTTGGCGCAAGCTGCGAATAATCCGACGATGATTAAGTAAAATCGTCTGATCACTATCACCCTTGAGTAAATCATTAATTCCAATCATCACATAAATCACTTCTGGTCGTGTTGTTGAAAAGGCTGATAATCTTCTCAAAACACCTGTGGAACTATCTCCTGATATCCCTTGATTCAGCCACAATTTACCAACAGGTAGTTTTTCTTTAGGAAACCACATACTCAAAGAATCACCCACCAAGATACTCAACCGATTTGTACCTTGTCCTTGGGAAATAGCTCTGGCTTCCATAGCTAATAAGCTTTTCCAATCTTCATAACTGAGTTTATCTTTTTTCGCTGACTTCCAAGAAGACTGTAAATCTTCATCATCTACACGAGTGTAAATTTGGCCAGTTTTCAGGGATGCCAATCTTAAATAGTACATTTGAATCCCAGATACCGGAGTTTGCTTGGTTTTTTGAGAACTGAAGTTCAGTGCTGTTTTTTTAGATGTTGGCAAAACATAGTTTGCTAATTCTGCTAACAAGATGTCAACGTGGGGACTAATTTTCTTCACTTGTACCGGGGAAGTTTCTGATGCGGATACAGTTTGACTGCTGAATTCTGGTAAAGAAGTGCTTTTCTGGCGTGATCGTAACTGTGAACTCCCTGGTTTGGATATAGCTTGACTACTGAATTCTGGTAAAGAAATGTCAACTTTAGAAGTAGCTTTTTCACTTACTGACAACTGTGAACGTGGGTTTATATCCTCCAGAAATCCCGTATTTTCTGGTGGGAGACTCGACATCTTTGGGAGAGCCGATGTTGGTACTGCCAATCCTGTTAACAAGCTTGCTGCCAACAGATAAGGTTCCTTCATCGTTTTTTCTTTCCTTGTAAGTACTCACTGCTTTTCCTTATGACAGCCATATCTAGCTGATTTCAGGAAAATTCTACTTTCCTTACGCTGTATCAAGATCCCCCATGAGAATGTAATTTTGCATCTTTTAGTATAAAAATAGACAAATAAAAAAAATATTGTTAAATTTTATTCTATATACAATAACGTCGTTTAAAGTGCTAAGATTTATGCGAAGTCATTAATGTTTCCTTTTATTTCCGTGGCTAGAGCTAGTACCGCAATTGGCGTAAGTCCAATCATTAAAGAGACTGTGCAAAAACAGGCACATTCTACACGTCTGACCTTAAAAGAGGTTATCCTCATGGGGATGTTGGCAATTGATAAGCTAGACGATCAAGGTCGTCAAGAATTAGCGGATCAAGTGCATAAAATGCAAGTAGATGGCGAGATTTAAAATCTGCCTTGAGAAGTCTAAACTCTAAAGTCTCAGGTACATCAACATTGACTGTACTCAAGACAATAGTAAAACCATGACTGATCAAGTGTTGACTCTTGGCTAGATCGAGAGCAACATCTCTTGTAATCAACCTCATTCAGTCTCATTCAGTTCACAAGATACCAAGTGGTGTGTTGAGTTACATCAACAAAACCCATTCTTTTGGAAAAAGCGAAGGGGGTTAAAACTAATTCCCCTTCATCAGTTAACAACTTAATCAAGAACTCAGCGAAACTCTGAGGATAACGTACTGAATTAAGTTTAATTACCGCTGATTTACACGAGTGTAAATCAGTACCAACGAATTCAGTATTAGTGTTTTTTAGCAAATTCGGCTAAATTGCACTTTGGTTATCCTTTGAGGATTTCTGGTAAATATTGTGTCTGTCAGGAGAAATATGAGCTTGATGGCAATTTTTGAGTAAATTTTCGTCTACTCTGGCTATAAAGCTATTAATTACACCTAAATTACCTAAGAGTTTAACATTAAATACGCTGCAAATCAAGATATTTTATAGTCACAAATGTGATTTATGGATTTTTCCTCTTCCTCAGTCCTTAATATCGGCTCAAAACCAAAAATCCTACCTGAAATAACCCGACAACAAAACCTAAAATACCGCCTAAAGTCACAATTGCTTGTAATTCGTTTTTGACAATTCCTTCAATAGCGGCTTCTAAATCAGCAGGTGAAGTTGATTTTACTCGGTCAACGATCACTTGATCTATAGATAAAATGGGAATTACTTGGGCAACAATTGCTTCTAAATCTCTTTCTAAATAACGTTCTAAAATTAAAGCTAACTCTTGGGAAACTACTTCTAAAGAAGTATTGACAACTGGTGAATTTCGCAAACGATTTAAAAGCAACACAGCAATATTTTCCCAGTCCGCTGATTCAGTTAATTCCTGTAACAAATTGCTACCACTTTTTTGTAAGTAATGGCGCACACTCTCCCTAGTGGTTTTTCTGAGTTGGCGAACTGTACCAACTGGTAAATTTTGTAGAGATAAATCTTGTAATAATTTTTTGAGGCGATCGCGCATTTGCAAATCTTGGGTTAATTCTTGCAAGCGTTTATTAGTAGCCTCTTTTTCATCCAAACAAAAAGTCCTTAGCCGGGTGAGAGTATTACGTAAACCAAATAGATTAGCAACTACCCAATAAGTACCGCTAGTTTTTTCTCGAAAGCTGTCATCAATAGTTTGAATAGTGCGATCCGTCAAAAAATCAACTATTGCTTGTCGTAAAACATCAGGCGGTAAAACCACTTGCAACAACCAATCAGCTAACCGTGTAGATTGTTCTTCAGTGAGTTGAAATTCCAGTAATATCTGGTCAAAAATTTGATTAATTTGCGCTTCTAAAAAATTTTCTTGTCGTGCTAAAACTTTTAAGAGGCGTGGTAAGGACTCTCCCAACAAATCCCGTAAAATTCCCGCCACAACTTTAACACTTTTCTGGTTTTTATCACCTTGGATTTGTTCAATTGCCAATTGCAATAACCAGAGAATCGCACCTTGTACCCGTTCTGTTTGTAAGAGTCGCTTTGCCAGCTTTTGCAATTCTTCTGGCGTTAACAGCGATCCCATAATAGTATTAGAGATATTTTTTGCCAATCTTTCCTGATTACGGGGAATCAAGCCAGGAGTAAAAGGCAATCTTCGCCCCCAAATATAGATAGCTTGGTAAGGGCGAAATAGCATTTTTATGGCTATATCGTTGGTGAAATAGCCGATAACTCCGCCCAAAACTGGGGGTGATACATAAAGCCAAAGATGAGACCAATCCACAGGATTTTGGATTAGAGAAAGAGGACAAGGTACTGGGGATTGGGGACTGGGGACTGGGGATTGGGGACTGGGGACTGGAGGAATTAACCTTCCACTTCTTGCCTTTTGCCTTTTGCCTCTTGCCTCCAAATACCAATCACCTAATTACTACTAACACTCCCATCATACCGTTAGAAATGGGGTAATGTGTGGCATTGACAAAACCAGCTTTTTGTGCTATTTGGACTTGCTCTTTACCAATGGGGAAGCGGTCTAAGCTGGGACTGATATAAGCATATTCTTCCTTGACACCTAAATTAGTTGCCAGGGGAACAACGAGGTTATCTAAATACCACTGCTGAAAAGCGCGGAACATTGTATTACTAGGCCGATGAAAGTCTAAAATTGCTGCTTTACCACCGGGCTTGAGAACACGATATATTTCTTGGAGACTGCGAGGAATATCTTTAACATTTCTTAAACCATAGCCCATTGTGATGGCATCAAATTGATGGTCATCAAAGGGTAAATTGAGGACATCAGCTTCTATCCAAGTAATAGGAGGTTGGGGGTAATATCTTTGGCAGCGTTCTTTGGCGGTGGCGAGTAAGTTGCAGGAAAAGTCTACACCATAAACCTTTCCCGTCACTCCCACACGTCGCGCTAATTGAAAAGTTAAATCACCACTACCGCAGCATAAATCTAAACAGGTATCTCCTGGTTTAGCTGCACTCCATTTAACTGTCATTTCTTTCCAGATCCGGTGTTGTCCCAGACTTAAGTAATCGTTTAATTGGTCATAAACTGGGGCAATACGGTCAAAAATGCTGCGAATTTCGTCGTTAATGGGTGATTGATAATTGGTCATTTGCCGGGTAGTCAAGACAATTAGGTTAATTTAGATACAATTACTGGAAAGAGCGATCGCTACTAATTGTACTGATAGATGAATGAGGTTAAGTTCATCTGCCCTTAAATTACAAGGTTGTTGCCACTGTAGCGATAATACCCCTAACATCCGCTGTCGATAAATAATCGGGATAATTAGATGTGCTTGAACTCCAGCAGCTTGGTAATGAGTAAGATTACTGAGATTAGGGTCTTTAGGTATATTTAAAGAAGATTGGATTTCACCAGTGGCGATCGCTGTTTTGAAGAGTGAATCTTGGGAGAGCCAATTTTCAACCACACCGGTTTTACTGTAAACCCCCTGAGTGCCAACCAGCGTATTTTCTGTCATCATTTGGACAATACAACCATCAGCGGCAAAAGTTTCACTAAAGGCTTTAGCAATGGGAGCGAGAATTTCCTCTAAGCTAGAAGCAGCTTGAGTTACTTCCACCAAAACAGTCAAGAGATGCATTTGGGCATTAGCGCGACGTAGTTCTTCTGTTCGCTGTTTGAGCAAATCATAGGTGGCTGCGGCTCTTTGTACTACCTCCTTGAGTTCTCCAGAGTCCCAAGGTTTGGTGATGTACTTAAAAACTTGACCAGAATTAATTGCTTCTACCAAGTCTTCAATATCAGTAAAGCCGGTGAGGATAATTCTGACTGTATCGGGAAATTGTGGTAGAGTCCTGCTGAGAAATTCAGTACCTTTCATTTCTGGCATTCGCTGATCGGAGATAATTACCGCTACTTCCCCTTCTTGTTCCAACAATTGTAGAGCATTTACACCACTTTCAGCTTTGAGGACGTTAAAATCACGGCGAAAGGTACGATAAAGTAGATCCAGATTATCTGGTTCATCATCAACTACCAAAATTTTCAGTTTTTTTCGGCGTTCGCGACTACTTAATTGAGAGCGCACTTGCTCAATTTCGAGATTGGGGTTATCCATAAGTTTCTTTATATGTTCTTCACAATTTTGTTATATTCCAGACAAGGCTGATTTGAGCATCCTGGTCGTCAGTGACTCAACACAAATATTTTTGTGCTGGCATTTCGAGATTAGAATGAGATTTGCTGCTCAGATTAAGCTGTAACATATTTTATATTGAAGCTTGCA
The DNA here is from genome assembly GCA_046045965.1 of Cyanobacteriota bacterium. Taxonomy (GTDB): domain Bacteria; phylum Cyanobacteriota; class Cyanobacteriia; order Cyanobacteriales; family Nostocaceae; genus RDYJ01. The sequence goes on from JBJOKS010000027.1 coordinate 24,552, forward strand.
CTTCAGAATTATGACTGAACTACCATCCAACACTCAAGATACTGACAATGCTGCTCATGATACAGCAGAAGAATTATTAGTCAAACTCAGACAAAAACAAGGTAACTGGGTGGAATGGGGAGTAGCGATCGCCTACCTGCAAAAAAACGGTTATAATCCCCAAGAAATCTTTGAATCTACTGGATTTGAGCCAATTCAACAGAATCAAGTGATTGTTGGCGCTCAAGTTTACGGTGCTTTAGAAAAATTTGGCGCATCCGAAGCAACACGAGCATACTACGGTACAAGAGCTAGTGATATTCTCTATGAACTGCGGTTACTGACTCAAGAAGACCGCGCCGCAGCTGCTGATCTGATTTTTATCCATAAACTCGATGTAGACGAAGCGCGGGATATCGCTAAAGCAATTAAAGATTTTTCTCGTTTTTCTACTCCACCACAAGGTTTTGTTAAACATCCAGGGGATGCAGTTGCTTATCAAGCGTGGAAACTAGCTAGACAAAATTCAGATTTACAAGAGCGATCGCGCTTAATTGCCAAGGGTTTGCGGTTTGTGCATTCGCCCACAGCTAGGAAACAAATCGAACAACTATTAACTGATTTTACCGTAGTTCACCAACGTCCTGCCCCAATTCTTCCCTTCTTCCGGCTGGAGTCAGATGAAGAATTACCCCGGCTTGTACCTGTAGTGGGTGAATTACCATTAACACCTCAAGATGTAAAAGCTGTTCCCATAATTACAGAAGTTGGACCATTTCGCATGGTTAAATTTACTGGTGAACAAGTTTGGGTAGCCTTACCAGGTTGGCAAATATTAAGAGCTGCGGAAGATCCGGTTGTAATTGTTGCTAGTAGTGATATTTTTCCTAGCCCCACGCAAACTTACATAGAACCAATTTTAATCGTTATAGATCGCGCTCAAAGAGATTGGGATGCGTCTAGTCATTTTGCCTTTGATAATTCTGGAGAAGTTGATTTTCAGTGGTTTGAAACCGCACCAGAAAATACTTTGTTAGGGAAAATTATCATTATTTTACGTCCTAAGAAAGTTCTCGATGAAGAATTTAACAAGGATGCTTGGCAGATTGATGAATAATTGGTAATGGGTAATTGGTAATGGGTAATGGGTAATTGGTAATATTAATTTTTCTCTTGCCTTTTGCCTATTATGAATTACCACAACGATAAAGCTGATAGGGATATGAGCCGATGCGATGGTGGTGGTTATTGTCTATGTTACAAGCTATTTTTTCGGGCAATTCCAACTGTGCAGCGAAATCTTCTCTTTTCATATTTGAACCTACAAACCACAAATTCATATTAGATATATTCGGTTTAGAAAAGCGAAAAAGTTGGTGATTAATAGTAGAGAAATCAACAGAGTGATCTAAAAAAGCTAGACTATCTTGATCTTGAATTTTTGGATGATTATTTCTCAGTTTTTCTAATGCTAAAGCAAAACTTAATCCTGCCGCTACATCTTGATAATTGTCGTATTTTACTACCAACATCAAAGGTACAGTAGGTTGTAAATTCATATTTTCGGCAACTTTTTCAGGTAGAAAGGGTTTTTGAAACGTTAAATTATTAACAACAAAAATACAACTGGTTATACCTACTATTAAAAAGATATATTTGGGAATTCTTATTTTATCGAAGCTTGCTGCAATGAGAGCGCAAAAACTCGGATAATAAACAAAGCTATAACGGGGTACAATAGTAATATCTTTACCTAATAAATAGGCAATAACGAAGAATTGAAATAATACAAAAAAAGTGAAACTTAAAAGTGTGAATGTAGAGAAATGAGTTGTATGATTAGCCCATAGTAACTTGAGATTTGCCAAGACCTTTAAACCCACAAAAATTGTAAATATTACCATCAAAAAACTACAAATAATTTGAATTACCAAAGGTTGATTTTCCACAGGGAGCGTAATGATCATTAATACCCAGTTGAGCAGAGTTTGATAGATAGGTTCAAAGTGCTGAGGAGATGGTAACCAGTTAGTTTCTGAACTACGAAAATGTCTGAATGACACCATTAACCAGGGAATAAAGCTAATAATAACAGTACAAGTTGAGAGAATTAAATATAAACAGATTTGGCGGAAGTTGACGATTTTGAATCTACCTCTATAAATTAGGAATAAAAGGGTGAGAATTTGAGCATTTAAAGAGAGAATAAAAAAATAGTGAACATAAAGACCAATACTATTAATAGTAGCCCAAGATATCCAGATCCAAAATTTAGAACTGTTATGTTCAAAAATATCTTGTTTAATTTTCATGAGCAAAAATAATGCTATGCTAATTAATAGCATAGGTAAAGTATAGTGCCTTGCTTCTTGGGAGAGGTAAACAGCAAAGGGGGATAAAGCCATAAACAATGCTGCCATAATTCCCGATGTGGGAGAAAAGGCAAGACAATTAACACCATAAATTGCTATAATTGCAGCCACACCAAATAAAGCGGGGAGCGATCGCAATTTTGCCACACACCCTGCACTCAAGGGATGTAGCCACTCTAACCAACTATACATTCCACAAAAAAACAGCGGTGGATGAGTGGAATAATTAGCAAGATTTTCCGCAATTTGCGAGCAACTAACTCCAGATTTAAAAGCGAAAATGTCCTGTAGCTGGTGGAGAGGAAAAACTACGTCTAAAGGTAAATCACGGTAATTTTTACCCAAACTAAAAATAGCGGTAATTATTTCATCTAACCACAGAGGTTTTAAGTCCAAATGCCAAAAGCGCAAAATAGCTCCCAGTGCTATAGCACCAGTTAAACCCAGATAATGTAGATAAATTTGACGATTAATCATTATGTAGTTATTGGACATTTATATGAATTTTTGGTATTGCATCGGCGGAAATATAAATAAAGGCACATAAATAATAAATCAATCTTTTTAATTTCTCACCCCTATAAACAACAAAAAAGCCTAAATATTAATATGTCAAAAGATCAGTTTACAGATATATATTCTCAAGAAACCGTAGAATCAGAAGAGATTCAACAATCATCTGTGACTAGGTTACGGGAAAATATTCACAAAATTCGTGATAAATTGCGGTCTGGACAAAAGCAAATGGCTGACTGGGAAACCGGACCGTTGGCTGTATCTGCTGTTCCTGGTGCTGGTAAATCTACGGGTATGGCCGCTGCTGCTGCTATAGCAATAGCGCGTCAATATCAGCTTTCTGTTTCCACAGGTAAGAGTTATCGCCGTCAGTTGGTAGTTGTCACATTTACCCGTTCCGCTGCTGCTAACCTGAAATTAAAAATCCGCGACAAGTTAAAAGAATTAGGCTTACCACAAACTGGTTTTGTTGTTTATACTCTACATGGTTTAGCCTTAAATATAGCCAGTCGTCATCCTGATTTATCGGGTTTACAATTAGAAAATGTTACATTAATTACTCCTAATCAAAGTCATCGCTTTATCCGTATAGCCGTAGAACAATGGATTAATAATCATCCTATAATTTATCGCCGCTTGTTAGAAGGTCAACAATTTGACGGAGAAGAAACAGAAAAGTTGCGTCGTCAGTCAGTGCTGCGAACGGAAGTATTACCAGATTTGGCTTATACTGTGATTCATGAAGCTAAAAGTTCGGGAATCTTACCAGAAAAATTGTACCAATGGAGTGAAAAAAGTAAAGATCCCTATCAAATTTTACGCATTGCGGCGGGATTGTACGAAGAATATCAAAAATTAATGCAATTGCAGGACTTCATCGACTACGATGATATGATTTTAGCCTCCTTGAAGGTATTAGAAAATGATAGCGCCAGAAGGATTGAAAAAAACAAAATTTTCGCCGTTTTTGAAGATGAAGCTCAAGATTCTAGCCAACTACAAACGCAACTTTTAGAAATATTAGCTAGTGAGGGCGACGGAAATAATTCAGATCAATCAATACTTAACTTAGTGCGAGTTGGTGATCCTAACCAAGCAATTAACTCAACTTTTACCCCTGCTGATCCGATTTATTTTCGTGAGTTTTGTAAAAATTGTGATGTTGATCAACGACTAGCAACAATGAATCAAGCTGGACGCAGTAGCCGGATTATTATTGATGCTGCTAACTTTGCTTTGCAATGGGTAAATAGTCAATGGTCAACAAAAAATAACAACAAACAAACACCATTTTTAGAGCAAAAAATTGAGGCTGTTAATGTTGATGATCCGCAACCAGATGCGAATCCTACACCAGTGGGAAAAGGTTTAGAATTATATAGTCCTCGTGATATTCATCAGACAGTTGAGTTACTTTCTCAGAGAGTTGTAGAGTTATTTAAGTACAATTCCCAATCCTGTGCTGCTGTATTGGTGCGAGAAAATCGTCAAGGTAGATGGTTAGCAGAAGCATTAGAACCGATTTGTAAAGAACATAATATTAAACTTTATGATGTGGGAGAAAGAGAAAGACGTTCTCATGTTCCCCAAGAGATTTTATCATTATTGCAATTTTGCGATCGCCCCCATTCTCCTGATTATTTAAAAGCTACCTTAGAGGTTTTAGTCCAACGTCAATTAATTCCCACCCAAGATATTAACACTCTCGCTAGTTTACCAGAAGAATTTTTATATCCTGGACCCTTAGCAACTCCCCAAACAGAGACAGTGCAAAAAGCTGCTCATTTATGTCGAAGTTTGCTTCGCGCTCGTGTAGAATTACCCACATATCAAATTATTTCCTTTTTAGCCTTAACCTTAAATTATGATCAAGCAGAATTAGCCACATCTGACAAACTTGCAGAACGGGTAAACCTGCAAATCTTCAGTAATAATTCAATGGGTGCAATGCTTTCCGCTTTAAGTGAAATCGTCAATTCTGAACGGTTTGAACCAGTCGATACAGACAATTTAGAAGAACAATATACTAAAAAAGGTCAACTAACAATTATCACCATGCACAAAGCCAAAGGGCTAGACTGGGATCATGTGTTTTTGCCTTTTTTACATGAAAATTTAATTCCTGGTAAATTTTGGGTTCCTCCCCAAAGTCAATTTTTAGGAGCTTTTACTTTATCAGAAGTAGCACGGGCCCAAATTCGGGCTGCACTTCATCAAAAAGGGGAAAATATACCCAATATTAGCCAAGCTTGGGAAGATGCAAAATATCTGAAAATGGCGGAAGAATACCGTTTACTTTATGTTGCCATGACTAGGGCTAAAAAGTTGTTATGGATGTCTGCGGCTCAACAAGCACCTTTTACTTGGAGTAAACCCAATAATTTACAAGCTTCAGCACCTTGTCCGGTTTTTGCAGCTTTAAAAAGACAGTTTTTTGAAAATGTGATGAATTTGGCTGTAGTATCCAAATCATAGATGAAGCGCGCTCCCTGTCATTTATACCTTAGTTGGCTATGAAAATCCAATCCTGGCTTAAATCACTGTCCAAAAAGTATGATCCCTATCTAACTTGGGTGTTGTTAATATTGATGTTATCTTCTGTATTTTGGAATATTTATAGCATTCAAAAAGATATAGCTTTAGATAAACAAAGACAACAAGCTCAGGAACGTCTAGATAATTACTTTCAACAAGGTGATAAACTTAAAGAAAAATCAGCACAAAAAACAGATGCAATTAAAAAAATAAACCAGGAAGTTAAACAATGTTTGGCACAAAATAAAACCGAAGTCAATAAATGTGAAAATCTTTTAGCTAAATCAGTTGCACTTACTGAAGAATTTAAGACTATTTCTCAAGAGTACCAACAATTGATGGTAAATATAAATCAAGATTACTGTTTTCTCTATCCTGATACAAATGAAAAAAATTGCCAAATACTTAAGAAAAAATAAAGAGTCAGTAGCGATGGAGAGAAATTAACTAATGTCTAATGACTAATAACTAATGACCAATCTCTATTCATTCATTGCCAAAATCGGGAACAAAATCAGGATAAAAACCGTAAATGTAATTGTATATGTTTTCAAAGAGGCAAGGAAATTAAATATGCTATCAAATCTAAAAAATAACCGTAAATTATCAAAATCAATTGTTTTCACCCTGGCTTTAACGGGTTTGCTAACTGGTGGAATACATATCACTAATAATAATACAGCGTTAGCTATTACCAAAACCCAACAAACACAAATAGCTCAAAATACTTTACCTAGAAATATTGCCAGAGCAGTGTTAAGAAATGCTTCTGTGCGTTCTGGTGTGAAAATACCTGATTTGAAAATTTCTCAAGTCACGCCTACAACTTTTAGCAACCGCTGTATGTTCGAGTTTAAAGAGGTTTGCACTAAGGAATTTAATCCTATTCAGGGTTGGGTTGTAGTTGTGAAGGTAAAACAGCAATCTTGGACTTATCACGTTAGTCAATCTTCGCAAATTGTGATTGATCCGAAAATTAATTTTTCTGATGTTTCTCAATTACCAAAAACTATTGCTAATAAAGTTTTGAAAGATGCTGCTAACCGTTCTGGTGTACCAAGTAGTTCTGTAAAAATTATTCGTTCCACACAAAAGAATTTTAGTAATTCCTGTGTGTTCAATTTTGGTGAAGTCTGTACTCAACAATATGATCCCGTTGCAGGTTGGGAAATAGTTGTGAAGGTGAAAGCAGAATCTTGGACTTATCATGTCAATAAGTCTGGTTCGCAAATTGTAATTGATCCGAAAATTACTGCTACTGAGGGTTCTAAATTACCAGAAAAGATTGCTGAAAAAGTTTTGAGTGATGCTTATCAACGTTCGCGTTTGCAAACTACCGCTATCAAAATTACTGGTACTGTTCAGAAAACTTTTAGTAATTCCTGTGTGTTTAATTTTGGTGAAATTTGTACTCAGCAATATGATCCTGTTGAGGGTTGGGAAGTGGTTCTCAGCGTTAACAATCAATTTTGGACTTATCATGTAGATCGTACAGGTTCACGCATCGTTTTAGCTCCCCAGGTCGCAGCCACCTTGAAAAAATAAAGGAAGCAGGAGTCATAGGGGCGAAGCATTTGGAAAATAAACTGGGGAAAAAACCGATAAATTATCGTCCGAATGCTTCGCCCGTACAGGAGTCAGGAGTCAGGAGCAACCCCTAAATATTAGGTGTTCCCTGTTCCTGCTGATAGCTGCTGACATTCTTGACAAATGTTGGTTAATTTGAGTTTTATTGGTATATAATTGTAGATTGTGTTGATTCAAAGCCATATCATGCCTAAACTCAAGACTCGCAAGGCAGCAGCGAAAAGATTCCGCACTACCGGTAGCGGTAAAATAGTGCGTCGTAAACCTTTCAAAAACCATTTGTTAGAGCATAAATCCTCTAGCAAAAAGAGCAATCTGTCGAAAATGGCAGTTGTCCATGAACGCGACGAAGATAACGTGCGGTTAATGCTTCCATATTTGTAAATCCTTCAGGTACTGTAAAAAATGACTCGTGTAAAACGCGGTAATGTAGCTCGTAAACGCCGCAATAAAATTCTCAAATTAGCTAAAGGTTTTCGTGGTTCTCACTCCACTCTGTTTAGAACCGCTAACCAACAGGTGATGAAGGCGCTTCGCAGTGCATACCGCGATCGCAAAAAGAAAAAGCGCGATTTTCGCCGTCTGTGGATCACCCGTATTAACGCAGCTTCTAGACAACATGGTTTGAGCTACAGCCAGTTAATTGGTAATCTCAAAAAAGCTAACGTTGAGCTAAACCGCAAAATGTTGGCACAGTTGGCAGTTCTTGATCCTGCAAGCTTCGCTAAAGTTGCTGAACTGGCAAACTCCGCTAAAGGCTAAAGGTAGGAACGGATGAATAACGGATGTAACGGATAGCTCCTTCGGAAAATTAAAAATTAAAAATTCAAAATTCAAAATTCAAATTTTGAATTTGACAGTTTGAATTTTTAATGGGAGCGTATCGCTTAGACGTAGCGTCTCGTAGGAAAACGAAGGTTAATTATGAATCGGTTACATCTGGTATTATCCGCTACCTTTATCTTAATTTTTTGCCTGTTCTTTGGGGAGATAGATGTGGTGGCTTCTGCTGCGACTATGGCAGAAATTCAACAGCGGGGCTATTTGACTGTGGCGGTTAAGGATAATCTTCGTCCTTTGGGTTTTAGGGATGATAAAGGCGATTTACAAGGCTTAGAGATTGATTTAACCAAGCGTTTGGCAGCTGATTTGTTAGGTAAAGCAGATGCTGTGAAGTTGCAACCTGTAGCTAACCGCGATCGCTTACCTGCGGTTTTTGATCATCAAGTTGATCTGGCGATCGCCAGAGTTACCGCCACTCAATCACGATCCCGCATAGTTAGCTTCAGTGTTCCTTACTATTATGATGGGGCAGCAATAGTTACAAAAAATACCGCTATTAAAAATTTTCAAGACTTAGCAAAACGTAAAATCGCTGTACTCAGTCACTCCAGCACTATTTCTTACATAAAATACTTTATACCTAATGCTGAATTAGTCGGTGTTAATTCCTACAACCAAGGAAGAGAGCAGATAGAAAGTGGTAAAGTGGATGCTTTTGCTGCTGATGTCAGCGTTTTAAGTGGTTGGGTGCAAGAATATCCCCAGTATCAAATATTGCCTACCAAACTATCAACAGAACCATTATCTGTAGTTATGCCCAAAGGATTGCAGTACGATGAATTAAGAAGAGCAGTAAATGAAGCGATCGCCCGTTATACAATTACAGGTTGGCTCAAAGAACGTGTAGAATATTGGGGACTAAAATAATTCAGAATGTATAATTAATAATTCAGAATGTATGAACTTTTATTGTTAAATCTTAATTTATTTATTTCCCCATTTTCCCAGAAAGTTGATAATAGATAGAGAAAGCAAGTTTAATATTTGTATTTGCAACCAATGGATAACAATCTAGTAATCGTTTATCTCTCAATTTTCGTCGGTTTGCTCCTATTTGCGGGAGTGAGTGTTTTTCGGCAAATTTTCAAAACTCGTAAACTTGAAAATTCTCTTTCCCGGTTGAAAACCAAATTGACAAAAGAAAAAGGTACTGCTCAAGAATATTACGAATTAGCCAGTATTTATTCAGAAAAAAAAGTTTTTACCCAGGCAATACCCCTATTTCAAAAAGCTCTGAAAGCCGCAGAAGAAGAGGGAGAAGAAAGTATTGCCCCAGTCTATAATGGTTTGGGATATGTTTACTTTGCCCAAGAACAATATGATTTAGCAATTAAGCAGTACAAAGAAGCACTGAAATTACAGCCTAATTATGTAACAGCCTTGAATAATCTTGGACACGCTTACGAAAAGAAAAAATTAACTGCTCAGGCGTTGCAAATGTATGAAGAAGCACTAAAAATTTCACCAAATAACGCCATAGCTAAACGTCGTGCTGAATCTTTGCGTCGTTTAGTTTCTGCATAAAATAAATATGTAATGTCCAGTCCCCAGCTTATTCAAGAAGTTGGGGATTTTTTGATTCTATTTTATGCTAATTATACTGTTTCTGAGTGAGAGTTTTGAAATCAATAGATATTCATTAGAGGATGTTTACTGATCAAACAGTATGATGCAAAAGCTAAATCATCTTTGTAATTTCCTAAAAGCAAATAATACCTGCTTGTGGGGTGGGCATATTGACCGCGCAAAAACCCTGTTAAAACTGACTATTTCTTTAATTGTTTGTATTTTTCTAACCCTGGAATTTCCTCATATTGCATTTGCTCAAGAATCATTTATTACCCATCCTCTCAACCCCTTAACAGAAACAGAAATTACCACCGCAGTAGAGGTATTAAAACGGGAAAAAAAATTAAGCGAGACAGCATTTTTTCCCATGATAAAATTACAAGAACCAGATAAAAAGGAAGTTTTGAATTTTCAAACTGGTCAAAAATTTCCCCGGCAGGTTTTTTTGCAAATTTATGAACGCGAACTCAACAAAACCTTTACAGGAACAGTTGAATTAACAACAAAAACCCTAACTTCTTGGCAAGAAATACCTGATGTTCAACCTGCTATTTTACCCCTAGATTATGAAATAGCCAAAGATGTAGTTAAAGCTGATCCAAGATGGCAAAAAGCCATGATAAAAAGAGGAATTAAAGATTTTAATCAAGTACAAATAAGTTGTTGGGGAGCAGGAATACTAAGTAAAGAAGAAGCAAAAAATGGTCATCGTCTTTGTCGTGTATTATCCTATTATCAAGGTAAACACTGGAATTATTTTTCTCGTCCCATCGAAGGTATTTTAGTTACAGTTGATTTAAATAAAGAAGAAGTTTCTAGTTTTGTGGATAATGGTGTAATTCCTATTTCTCAAGAAAACTGGGACTATGACATTCAAGCTTTCAGTACATTAACACCACCACCTAAACCATTAAAAATTATTCAACCAGAAGGTAAAACCTTCAAAATTCAAGGTAATGAAATTACTTGGCAAGGTTGGCAATTTCGTTATTTAATGCACCCCCGTGAAGGGTTAGTTTTGTATCTGGTTAAATATAATGATGGCGAAAAAATTAGACCAGTTTTATATCGTGCCAGTCTTTCAGAAATGGCAGTTCCTTATGGTGATCCTCATCCAAATTGGTCATTTCGTAACGCCTTTGATGTGGGAGAATACAATATAGGTTTATTGGCAAACAAACTAGAATTAGGTCATGAAATTCCTGAAAATGGCGTTTTATTAAATGCCACATTTGCTAATGGTGAAGGAGAACCTTATACCATGCCTGGAGTAATTGGTATTTATGAAAGAGATAACGGCGTACTCTGGAAACATTTTAATTACAACAGGCAAAAAAATTATATTCGTCGTAATCGTGAATTAGTCATGAAAATGATTACAACAGTTGATAACTATGATTATAGTTTGAATTGGATATTTCATCAAGATGGAACTTTAGAAATTGAAAATGAATTATCTGGAATTGTGTTAGCACAAGGAACATCTGACGAAAAACAATCTAGCAATTCTTTAGGACGTTTATTAGCTAAAAATATATTTGGTGTTAATCATCAGCACTTTTTCAATTATCGCCTAGATTTAGACATTGATGGACAAAATAATAATGTCATGGAAATGAATGTTAATTCTGTACCTATCAGTGAAAACAATCCTTTAGGAAATACCATCATCGTTGAGGATACATTATTAAAAACAGAAACCGCAGCAGTGCGTGATGCAGATATTAAACACAGTCGAGAATGGATGATAGCTAGTGCAGATAAAAAGAATCATTTAGGGGTTGCACCTGCATATATGTTAATGCCAGGAGGAAATACAATTTTGTATGCAGTAGAAGGTGCAAAGATTAGAGAAAAAGCTGGTTTTGCAAATCATCATTTTTGGGTGACAAAATATAAACCTAGTGAAATGTATGCAGGTGGTGATTATCCTAATCAAACATCATCAGGAGAGGGTTTACCTAAATATATTGCTGATCATGAATCTTTAGAAAATGAAGATTTAGTTGTGTGGTACACAATGGGTATGACTCACGTTCCTCGTCCAGAAGATTGGCCTGTAATGCCACGACATCAAGTAAGTTTTAAACTCATGCCCAGAGGGTTTTTTAAGAGAAATCCAGCAATTAATTTAGGTGAGTAGTTACTTCTCGTTACCTGTCTCTGACAGGTAATGAAATATATGAGGCTCTGCCTCAAATAAAAATATTACACTTTACTACAAACTTAGACAATAGGTAAAATTATACAGTATGATTTTTAATCACAAGGTGCAAAATAATCTTGCTTTTTCGGGTATTAATTATGGTCAATCAGCTATTTTATGGCGATACTATAGAAGTATTTCCGAAACACATCACAGACTCCACAGATATAAATAGGGTAAATTTATCCTCAAAATTGAACCAAAAAAAAAGAAGTGAATTGGGTCAGTTTTTAACTCCTGCGACAGTTGCTAGGTTTATGGCGGGACAATTTAGCAATTTATCTGGTAATATTAGTCTTCTAGATCCAGGAGCAGGGGTTGGGGTATTAACCGCCGCTTTTGTAGAACAATTATTGATAAACTCTGATCAAGTTGAGAGTTGTTTCATCACAGTTTATGAAGTAGAAGCAACCTTTATACCCTATTTAGAAGAATGTCTTAAACAGTGTTGTCAAGCCTTAAAAAATAGAGGAATCAAAGCAGATTATTGTTTAAGAAATGAAAGCTTTATTGGAAGTATTACAGAAAACAACTTACCACTTTTTAATACTTATCCTGAGAATTTTACTCATGCAATTTTAAATCCACCTTATAAAAAAATAAACAGTAAATCAATCGAGAAAACAATATTGTCAAAGCTGGGAATTGAAACGGTAAATTTATATAGTGCATTTGTTTGGCTGACCATGTTACAGCTTGCTCAAGATGGCGAAATAGTTGCAATTACTCCTAGAAGCTTCTGTAATGGTGCTTATTTCCGTCCCTTTCGTCAAGCTTTTTTACAAGAAATGTCACTTCAAAAAATTCATGTTTTTGAGAGTCGCGCAGTAGCTTTTTCTGAAGATAATGTTTTACAAGAAAATATTATTTTTCATGCAGCAAAAACAGAAGTTAAACCTAAAGTTATAGAAATAAGTATTAATTCGGAACAAGAGTTAGATAAATTTTCAGAAATGAGAATTGTTCCCTATAACCAAGTTATTGAAACAAATGATTCTGAGATGTTTATCCATATTGTCACAAACTCTCTTGAAGATGCTGTAAAAGTGCAAATGGATAAATTTCCATCTACCTTAGAAGAACTTGGTTTAGAAATTTCAACTGGTTCAGTTGTAGATTTTCGTCTTAAATCTGCTTTGAGAAATTGCTTGGATGAGCAAAGTGTTCCCTTAATTTACCCAGAATCTATCAAACCAGGAAAAGTTTTGTTTCCTCCCACAAAACCGAAAAAATCAATTGCTATTGAAAAAAATCCAGAAACACAAAAATGGTTAATTCCATCGGGTTGTTATGTTTTAGTCAAACGGTTTTCTGCTAAGGAAGAAAAACGCCGTGTTGTTGCTGCTGTCTGTTCTCCTATGGATGCACATGCACTTGGTATAGAGAATCATCTTAACTATTATCATGCTAGAGGAAAGGGAATGAATCCTGACCTAGCAAAAGGTTTAACAGCATTTCTCAATTCAACTTTATTTGATCACTACTTTCGGTTGTTTAGTGGTAATACACAAGTTAATTCTACAGACTTACGAAAAATTAAATACCCATGCAAAAATGATTTAATTAATCTGGGAAGTCAAATTAATGAATTTGTGTTTAACCAAGATGAACTTGATAATCTTGTACATAAAAATCTATCAATTATGAGTGAAACAATCAACGCAATTCAAGCCAGTAAACGCATTCAAGAAGCACTTATTATTCTCAAACAAATTTCCGCACCAAAAGAACAGCAAAACGAAAGATCCGCACTGTGCTTACTCGCATTAGCAGATATTCGACCAGAAACTCCTTGGAATCAAGCGACAGCACCCAAACGCAGAATTACTGAAATGATGGATTGGTTTCGTGATTTTTATGGAAAACAATACGCACCAAATACACGAGAAACAGTAAGAAGACAAACAATGCACCAGTTTGTACAAATGGGTTTAGTGGTGGAAAATCCAGATCAACCAAACCGACCAATTAATAGTCCTAAATGGTGTTATCAACTTCAGCAACAAGCACTTTCACTGATACAATCATACAACTCTGAAGAGTGGGAAGAATATCGTCGTAATTATGCTATTTCTGTCAAAAATTTATTGCATGATAGAACTAGAAATATACCAACAATTCCTTTTATCTTACCCAATGGACAAGCAATTTATCTATCATCAGGTGGACAAAATAATTTAATCAAAGACATTTTAGAAAATTTTTGTCCGAGATTTACACCAGGAGGTTTGGTTCTCTATGTAGGTGATGCTGGAGACAAATTCATCATTAATGAAACTCAGAAATTTAGAGATATGGGAATTGAGTTAAATCCTCATGGTAAAATGCCAGATGTTGTAGTTTATTATCAACAACAAGACTGGCTAATATTAATAGAAGCTGTAACCAGTCATGGACCAGTTAACCTAAAACGACACAATGAATTAAAGCAACTGTTTCAGTCAAGTAGTAAGGGGTTAGTGTTCATGACTGCTTTTCCCAGTCGCAAGGAAATGACTCGGTATCTAGCTGAGATTTCTTGGGAAACAGAAGTTTGGGTTGCAGATCAACCAGATCATTTAATTCATTTTAACGGAGAGAGATTTCTAGGTCCCTACTAAAATCGGGAAGATTATTTTGTAAATTTTCGTGAGGTCAATAAATCTTTATATTTAGAGGTTGTCTTAAAAGTCTTCGGCGAATATAATAGAGCCTCCGGCACGCTTCGCGAACGCTACTACACAAGCGAAGTCCACCTGCGTGGACTAATGAAAAATCAAGGGTTTGAAACCCACGAAGGTGGGTTTTGTCTGTGTAGCTGTGACTTCTAGTCGCTTTTCAAACATCCTCTTAACATTGAAAAAAAAACTTAATAAAATTTGTTTTCAAAACATTAAGATTTATTTGTTTTAAACAACAATAATTCTTCGGAATTAATAGCTATAATCCTTACTATAACTAGGTTTAGACGATTATTTTCTAGCCTAATCAGCAAATATTCCTATTTTTTATTTTCTGCATATTTTGAGAGAATCAAAAGCGACTTAATAATCAAGCACTTATTGTCCAAATCTATTGGACTACGTTAATTTCAATTTTACTGGGAGAAGACCGAATGAAATTGGCTTACTGGATGTATGCAGGACCAGCTCACATTGGTACTTTGCGTGTAGCAAGTTCTTTTAAAAACGTTCACGCCATTATGCACGCTCCCTTGGGGGATGATTATTTTAATGTGATGCGTTCTATGCTATCGCGGGAAAGAAACTTCACCCCAGTTACCACCAGCGTCGTTGACAGAAACGTTTTAGCGCGTGGTTCTCAGGAAAAGGTGGTAGATAACATTACCCGCAAGGATGCGGAAGAACACCCAGATTTAATTGTTTTAACCCCCACCTGCACCTCTAGCATTTTGCAAGAAGACTTACACAACTTTGTGGAAAGAGCGCAGTTGGAAGCAAAAGGGGACGTAATGCTGGCGGATGTGAACCATTACCGCTACAATGAATTACAAGCCGCAGACCGGACTTTACAACAAATTGTCCAATACTACATTGAGAAAGCCCGCAAAAAAGGGGAATTACCAACAGAAAAAACTGCGAAACCCTCAGTTAACATTATCGGGGTTTCTACTCTGGGTTTCCATAATAACCACGATGTCACTGAACTGAAGCGGTTAATGACTGATTTGGGAATTGAGGTAAATACTGTAATTCCTGAAGGTGCGTCTGTTCACGAGTTAAAAAATATGCCTCAAGCTTGGTTTAACCTGACTCCTTACCGGGAACTGGGGTTAACTACAGCTAAATATTTAGAAGAAGAATTCGGTACACCTTACGTAGATATTACACCGATGGGTGTTGTGGAAACTGCTAGATGTATCCGCAAAATTCAGCAGGTAATTAATGCCCAAGGTGCTGAAGTTGACTATGAAGAGTTCATCAATGAACAAACTCTGCACGTATCCCAAGCTGCTTGGTTTTCCCGTTCTATTGACTGTCAGAACTTGACTGGTAAGAAAGCGGTGGTTTTTGGTGATAATACCCATGCGGCGGCTTTAACGAAAATTTTATCACGGGAAATGGGAATTCATGTGGTTTGGGCTGGTACTTATTGCAAATATGATGCTGACTGGTTTAGAGAACAGGTGAGCGAATATTGCGATGAAGTATTAATTACAGATGATCATGGTGCTATTGGGGATGCGATCGCTCGCGTTGAACCTTCTGCTATATTTGGTACACAGATGGAACGCCACGTTGGAAAACGTTTGGATATTCCTTGCGGTGTAATTGCAGCACCTATTCACGTGCAGAATTTCCCCATTGGTTACAAACCATTTATGGGTTATGAAGGTACAAATCAAATCACAGATTTAATCTACAATTCCTTCACTTTGGGAATGGAAGATCACTTATTAGAAATCTTTGGTGGACACGATACAAAGGAAGTAATTACCAAAGGAATTTCTGCGGAATCTGGTTTGAATTGGACAAAAGATGGACAAGCAGAATTGAATAAAATTCCTGGTTTTGTGCGCGGGAAGGTGAAGCGAAATACCGAAAAGTTTGCCCGTGAGCGTGGGTTTAAAGATATCTCGGCTGAAGTTTTGTATGCAGCTAAGGAATCTGTAGGGGCGTAGGTTTGCGGGGTTACTTAATAAGAGTGAGTGGTGAGGGGTAAGATTTACTCTTCACTACTTTTCTAAGTCTGTCATTTCATGTATAATATATGTCTACTATCTTATCGCTAAACTAAATCATGATTTATATTTCCATTTCTGGTTTTACCGAAGATTTTGAAAAAATTTCTTCTTTAAGCAAGTCAGCTTTTGAACAAGAAGGAATAGAAGCTGATATTGAATTTAAGCAATTAAGATTAGATAGTTTTAAGAGCGATTTAATTAATATTCTCCAAATTGGAGTAGATAAAGCAGTAGGCGTTGCACCACTAATCACGGCTATTGCAGCGGTAATTAATGCTGCTGTTAGCGTACTGAAGTTTCAAGAAGATAAAAAGTCTTTAAAGCAATTACCAAATGGTACTCAGAAACTATCTTTAAATATAAGAACAAGTTCTGGTACAGACTTAGAACTAAAAATTTCTGGAGAAATAACGGATAAAGAGATTAGCGATTATCTACACGCAGTTGGAGATGTAATTGATAAAAATAGTTCTACATTAGAACTTAGTATTAAACAAGTAAATTCAGTATTCAGCGACTTAATTTTAAAAACAAAAAATATAAAGATAATGCTCATGAAAGAAGAGCGAATAGAGGGGGGAATAAAATGTACTATTGAATTCAAGTCAACCAATATTTTAGAGCTTCTTGCATCAGGTGAGGATATTTTCTATTTACCAACTCAAGATATTAAAGAGTGCTACGCCACTTTTGAATTACTGGAAAAAGGAAATATATTGTCTTTATATATTCCACAACCTGAAGATATCAGATGTTTAGATAAAGATAATTTAATTGTGAAATATAAAATTAAAAAGTTATCTAAATTCGATACGATATTCAGTGATACATCCTTTTTATTTTGCCAAGACCACTGAACAATGAAAACATCAGCCTTATTCCAATGGGTAGAACTAAAGCAAGATGTTCCTAACAGCCTTGTCAAAGCTGGTAATAAGGGCGTTGTCTTAGATCATCTCAATCCTACTACAACCCAGCAAGAACCAGGATATATTTTAGAAGTTTTTGAAGATGGTGAAACTCTAGATGTTGTTTATGTTCCTATTTCCTGGGTTAACCCCTTACCTGAAACTTGGGGAAGTGTTGAATATAATACTAAACAGACAGTTTAAAACCGCCTCAGAATGAATTCTGAGTCTAATAGCAAAAGTCGTCTCAAGACGACTAAAATAATCTTTGAGTCCGTTTTAACGGACTTCGGCTATTAGACTGGGAATTAATTCCCAGACGGATTAGAAAGCTAACTGATAATATTAAAAAATATCAGCTACAGCATGAGGAAAAATCCCACCATGTCCAACCAAACAAACTTAACAGATGCTAGTAATAACCTAGCTGAAATCTGCGCTCAAGTAGTTGCAGATAGAGAAGTAATGATTATTACCCAACCTGACGGTGAAAACGTCGCCTTAATTGCTGCTGACGAATTAGAAAGTTTATTAGAAACAACTCATTTACTGCGATCGCCTAAAAATGCAGCACGTCTTTTAACTGCTTTAGAAAGAGCGAAAGCCAGAACTTTAAAACCGCAAAATATTAACGAACTACGTCAGGAGTTGGGAATTGACCAAAAAGAAGAAGGATGAATCAAAACCCGCAGAAATTAAAATTCGGGATGCTGTATTTCATCCAGAATTTCGGGAAGATTTAGCTTATTGGGTAGAGACAAACCGTAAAACTGCGCTGCGTGCTTTTAATTTAATTGAAGCAATTATGCGAGATCCTTTTACTGGTATTGGAAAACCAGAACCTCTGAAATATTTAGATTCAGATGCGTGGTCACGACGACTTACCCAAGAACATCGAATTGTTTATCTAGTTAGTGATGACAGGATTGATTTTCTCCAAGCTAGATTTCATTATTGAAACTTGGGGAACTGTTGAACATGAAACAAGACGACTAGAATAATATTTGAGTCCGTTTTAACGGACTTCGGCTATTAGACTGGGAATTGATTCCCAGACGGGTTAGAAAGCTAACTGATAATATTAAAAAATATCAGCCACAGCATGAGGAAAAATCCCACCATGTCCAACCAAACAAACTTAACTGAGTTTAATATATTTAATTGTTGAATAAGACAGCAAAGGTTATAATTAAGAATATTTATCCTGTTAAAAATTCGGCTATGAATCAGCAATTAGTTGATTCCCTTGTGCAAGTAATTGAGGCGCTTTCCCCAGAAGAAAGAAAACTTTTAGAAAGTCGTCTCAAACTCAATGCTATACAGCAAACACCGGGAATTTGTGGTGGTCATCCTCGGATTCGTAATACACGCATTCCCGTGTGGACTTTGGTTTCCTTTCGACAGCAAGGAGCGAATGATGCAGAACTGCTACAAAATTATCCTAGTCTCACACCTGAAGACCTGATAGCAGCTTGGAACTATTACGAACAAAATCGTTCAGAAATTGATCTCGCTATCACTACCCAAAATGAGGATGACTGATAGTGAGACTGTATTCTGATGAAAACTTTCCTCTAGAAATTGTGCGACAATTGCGGCAGATTAAATATGATGTACTTACTTCCTATGAAGCAGGACAGGCGAATCAAGGAATTCCAGATGATGAAGTTTTAGCATTTGCGACTCAAGAAAAACGAGTTTTACTCACACTAAATCGAGATGATTTTATTGCACTTCATCGCACAGGAATTTCTCACACTGGCATGATTATCTGTAAAGATGATCGGGATTATTTAGGACAAGCTTAAATACTCCATAATTGCCTGAGTGAAAATCTAGATTTTGCTAATCGACTAATGAGGATTAAACAAAATAATCAACCAAAATCTAGCATTCAGATTTTCATTTATCAAGAATATACAAGATAAATGATTATTACCCAACCTAACGGTGAAAATGTCGCCCTTATCGCTGCTGATGAATTAGAAAGTTTATTAGAAACAACTCATTTACTGAGTTCCCAAAAAAAATGCAGCACGTCTTTTAGCTGCTTTAGACATTGTTAGTATTCCCAGTTAGAGTTGCGATCTATCATCCCAGTATACTACCTCAACATGAATTCTCAGGCTAATAAAACAGTCGTATCAAGACGATTTGACTAAGATTTCTGGGAACATCCAAATTTATGCGGTGAAAAATAGTATACTTTCCTCGGTTCTTATATTAGCCATCTTGGCAACATTATATGTTAAGTCCTGTATCAACAATTACCATCTTTCAAAAACAACCCAATCCTCAAGAATTTTCCGCAGGTGCAACTATCTTTGAAGAAGGACAACCTAGCAATTTTATGTATGGCATTATCGTCGGCAAAGTTGACATATTAGTTAATGGCAAAGTAGTAGAAACAATTGAAGCAGGTGAGGTTTTTGGGACCAGTGCATTGGTAGGGATCAAAAATAGAACCTATACAGCGATCGCTCAAACCAACTGTCAACTTGCTTTTCTGGATGAAAAAGGATTTCTCTTCGCTGTTCAGGAAACACCCATGTTTGCTATACAGGTAATGAAAAGTTACTCGGAGCGTCTGAGCCGTTTGCAGCATTATATTGTCTAACCTTTCTCATATATACTAGCAAGGATAGCGATCGCAATTATAGAAAATTTTGCATCCAAAACAGCGATCGCTATATTTTCAGCTTATAACCTATTAATCACAAACTCATCTGCGTCTATCCGCGTTCATCTGCGTTTCATTTTCATCACCTCTACCTCACTTGAATCTGATTTGTGAAAATCAAAGATTTACAGAATGTGAAAAGTAAAAAATCATCATCCCGTAAATCCTCACATGATAACCACAATGCGCGATCGCAAATTCTCCACAGCTTACAGTAAATAAATTTGGGGTATTCCCAAGCGAATCGAATGTTTACCAATCTCTAGTAATTTTGGAAAAGAGCGATACCTTCGGTTAACTTCGTTAACGCACCTTTTCAAAAAAGCGTCGTGGAATTAAAGATGCAAAAGATTTATATATCAGTTATGACCAAATTGAAGTAGAAGATATAGCTTTAGTTAGTTCATTTTTAGAGATATCGCCAGATATGTTAGATAATGCACAGATATTATCTTTCGAGTTTGGTAAATCATGGATTAACAAATTATCAAGTATGACAAATGATGAAATTCAGATTTTTTGTAATCAAAAAAATGGAAATCAAGAGTTAATTACAAGATTGCAACAAAAACTTCTTCGTCTAGATGGAATGGACAATGCTAGACACTCTCTTCCCAAAAATTATATCAGAGACATATTACTTTCTTTAGTATCAGGTAATCATGTAGTAATAGATTTTGGGTATAAACCCAATATACTTTGTTATCAATTATTAGTTAATATGATATGTAGGCGAGTGTATTCTTATTATGGTATAAGGACAGAGAAATCATTAAATAAACACTACACTAATTATACTCTTCCTAAACTTGTTATAACAATTGAAGATGCGCATTACTTTCTCAACTCTAATGAAGTTAGAAGTAATATTTTTCAGCCTTTAATTCGTAAATCATGGAAATCATACATTACTTTACTAGCTATAGAAAGACATCCATCAAAAATTGACCCAGAAATATTATCAGAGTTTTATACTTTAATTACTGGATTCTTAAATGAAGAAGATAAAAATCATATCTTATCTGGATTCCCTATACATCAAGAATTATATTCGATGCTTTCTCAAATAAATTTATCTCAAAATATGTTATTCTTCGGTTATGGTATCAAAAACCCAGAAGTAGTTCACATAAGAGAGTATGATAATTATGTTCTTCATACTTAAATTTGATACAAATTTTATATTAATAAATTCCTACAATAACTCCTATGGATGATTTGTGCATACACCCACAGGAGAAATTTTCCAACTTTTTTATTTATTTTCCAACTTTTTTATCCTCCTACATATTTTAACGCTACAAAATATTAACTATTCCACCGTTACCGACTTCGCCAAATTCCTTGGCTGATCCACATCCAAACCCCGCCGTGCCGCAATATGATAAGCCAACAATTGCAACGGAATTACTGTTAAAATAGGCGACAAAATTTCCTCCACATCACTAACAGGAATTAAATCATTAAATATTTCTGCCGCTTCCCCATCTTTCACAGAAGTTACACCAATTAACCGCGAATCTCTCGCTTTTGCTTCTTGAGCGTTAGAAATCACCTTTTCATATACACTACCAGGCATAGCGATCGCAACTACTGGAACTTTACTATCTAATAATGCGATCGGTCCATGTTTCATCTCTCCTGCTGGATATCCTTCCGCATGAATATAACTAATTTCCTTTAATTTCAAAGCCCCTTCTAAAGCAATGGGAAAATTAATTCCCCTGCCGACAAAAATGAAATCTTTTGTTTCTGTAAACTCATGCACTAACTGTTCAATATATTTTTCCTGAGTTTCTAAAATCGCCTCAATTTCTATCGGTAACTGCCTTAAACCTGCAATAATTTCTGCTAACCTTTCAGAAGAAATTGTTTGCCGACGATAAGCTAAATCTAAAGCTAAACCATAAAACGCCATCAATTGAGCGATAAAAGTTTTAGTCGCCGCAACACCAATTTCAATCCCCCCATGAGTATTGATAATATTCGCAACCATATTACCTAAGCTACTTTCTGGACGGTTGGTAATACCTAAAAGTCGCGCTTGATACTTAGCTTCTCTTCCTTCTCTGCGGTCTTTTTCCATACCTAAAGCCGCTAAAGTATCCGCAGTTTCACCAGATTGAGTCACCCCAATTGTTAAAGTATTAGCCGTCAAAGGTGTGGGCGCATAGCGAAATTCAGAGGCATATTGTACCTGTGTGGGAATTTCTGCTAGTTGTTCTAATAAATACTTACCAACTAAAGCCGCGTGCCAACTTGTACCACAAGCCACAATTTGAATTTGTTCTAAATCTGCGTAAAATTCCTCTGGTAAATTCAAGGTGACAGGAGTTTCCCCACTTCCAGGAAAATAAGCTTCTAAACAAGACCTAACCACTCCCGGTTGCTCATAAATTTCCTTGAGCATGAAGTGTTTAAAACCCTGCTTTTCCACCATAATGGGATTCCAGTTCAAAGTGCGGGGATGCTTCTTTAAACGATGTCCAGCAAAGTTATACACCTCAACCCCCAAAGGAGTCAAACGGGCAATTTCGCCGTTTTCTAGGGGCAGTACAGCGCGGGTATAAGGGACAATTGCCGGGGTATCCGAAGCACAGAAAAACTCACCTTGACCAAAGCCAATCACCAAAGGCGCTTGTTGACGAACTACAATCAATTCATCCGGGTAGTCAGCAGAAATGGCAGCTACAGCAAAAGCCCCCTCTAATTTACTCACAGCTTCCCGCACTGCATCTAAAAACAGAGAAGCAGAATCAGTATTTTCTGAAGTATGCTTTAAACATTCTGCTATGAGATGGGGAATAACTTCTGTATCTGTGTCTGAACGAAATTCATGCCCTAACGTTTTTAAATGTTCCCGTAACTCACGATAATTTTCAATAATGCCATTCTGCACCACCGCTATCCGCAGCGCCGTATCCTGATGGGGATGGGCATTATATTCTTCTGGTTTACCATGAGTTGCCCAGCGAGTGTGACCGATGCCAATTTGGGCAGGATTTTCGATTTGTTCGAGTTTAGAACGCAAATTCAGCAGTTTGCCTTTAGCCCGCACACAATGAATGTCACCTTCCCAAATGGTGGCAATTCCCGCTGAGTCATAACCCCTATACTCTAGCTTTTCTAGTCCAGCTAGTAAAATATCTGTCGCCGCTTGAGTGCCTATATATCCAACAATTCCGCACATTTTTTATACCACTCTGGTTATCAGTTATTAGTTAACAGTTGTATTTAATTTCAGCACCCTACTATCAGCCTGACAACCTTTCAATATTCACTATTCCCTAAATTTATTAACTCTTAAGTTGTCAGGATAAAGCGGTCATTATATCAAATAAAAAGGAGTTTTAGAAACTTATTGGATATAGATCCCCGACTTCTTGAAGCAGTTGGGGATCTGGCGATTATATTTTTGAAGTTTGGTTAATTATGCAGATCATTCAAAAAGTGTTAAGTGCTGAGGATTGAGAGAAGAAGCAAGAATCATGCTAGTCGATGGATTTCTTGTTTCTCCCTAACTCAGTCCTCAGCACTATTTTACTGAGTATTTTAAAATCCCAGTATTTTAGTATGCTAGACCCATACTGCGAGTTGTTTCAGCGCCCAGATAAACCCGGATGCTCAAAAAGTCAGTGGGGCAAGCTGTTTCACAACGTTTGCAGCCTACGCAGTCTTCTGTGCGGGGTGAAGAAGCAACTTGAGCAGCTTTACAGCCATCCCAAGGAACCATCTCTAAAACGTCAGTGGGGCAAGCGCGTACACATTGAGTGCAACCGATGCAGGTATCGTAGATTTTTACGGTATGAGACATTGAAAAAACTGCTCCTTTCAGGTGTTCTTCTCTGGGAAGGAATCATAATCAAGGCATAGTTTACCGCAGTGCTGGATGGGCTGTAAGTAAAAGGCTACATAACTTCAAACAATTTAATAAGCTCTCTCTACAGTTTTTCTGCCAAGATCGCCGCTATTCAGCTTTAATCAACAATATAGCCTTCTGGCATTGAGTTTGTTGACTCTCCAAAACCAAGCCGAATTGTAAAGATGTGTAAAGTTCCAGTTGATTCCCCAAAGCTAAACCTATAGTACCTATTGATGGATGGCTATGCAATGTCAGAAGCCGCAAGATGCTAAAGAAATCGTAACATTCAGTTATAGTTAAGTAGATTGGCACAAGAAAACAACCTATGTGAAGAAAGATGAACTAGCTTCAAACCTTCTTTCACCCTGCTTCCTGCCTTAACTAATATCCGAATTCTCAATTGATAGTCTGCTGGTGGCGATCGCACTTTCCTCCATGAAAAGCTTAAGATCGGCTCACCAGTAGAAATTGGAAAATAATGTAAATCACATCACATAAACTGATTATGGAGCCAGACTCTTTACCAACTGAAGTTATTCTCACAAACCCGCGTCAGTCTTTGGGTAGATTACAACTTGATTGGACACCCCAACCAGGAAACTATCTTGATTTTGAAGACAACACTTATGCTGTGTTAGAGCGTCGTCATCGATATCAATTGAAAGCAGGACGCTATCTTTTACATAACGTCGCTATTTACGTACAAAAAGCTAAACGACCATCAGAAAAAACTTTAGTAGCTGGACGTTGGGTTATTGGTGATGCTAGTTGTGACTACAATGCTCATTCAGAAATCATTCGCTGTGCAGTCAACCCAGAAGGACCTTGTGAGTCTTGTCGTTTTTATGAAAGTTCAGGCCATAGGTGACTGGGGACAAATCAAGTCAAAAGTCAAAAGTCAAAAGTCAAAAGTCAAAATTCTTCCCTGTTCCCTGTTCCCTGTTCCCTGTTCCCTTGTTTCCAATTACCTCTCCTACTGTTAAACGAGTACCATTGACAAAATCCCATCCTGACTGGGGACGTTTACCAGTTAGCTGAACTTCTCTCAACCACAAAAAGCCTTTTCCAGTTTTTACAATTGCTCCTATTCCCTTGGCAATACTTACTACTTCTCCAGGTTGAGCAGATACAGTTGACAAATCAGATATTTTGTGTATTTTTTCCTGTAATTGATCTGGTAATTCTTGAATATAAGCAGGTTCTAGGGGAACAGTAGCAGTGATTTTCAGAGATTGATTGCGAAAAGTCGTGACGCAGTTAGGATAAAAGCCTCTAATTTGATTGTGTAATTCAATAGCACTTTTTGACCAATCCAAATTATAATCATCCTTTTGAATCAAAGACGCATAAGTGGCCAGAGAATTATCTTGGGGAAGAGGTTGAATTGACTGGTGTTCCAACTTGAGCAAAGTTTCCACTAATAAGTCTGCACCTATGACCGCCAACTGATCGGCTAAAATTTGGGCATTATCCAGTAATTTAATCGGTGTGGTGGCTTTTAGGAGCATATCTCCTGTATCCATACCCGCATCCATTAACATTGTCGTGATTCCTGTTTCTTTCTCACCGTTATATAGACACCACTGAATGGGAGCAGCCCCCCGATATTGGGGTAAAATTGAACCATGTACATTGATGCAACCCAACTTAGGCATCTTTAAAATTTGCTTAGACAAAATTTGTCCATAGGCAACCACTACAAACACATCCGCATCTAATTCTTGTAGTTGGGTTAAAGTTTCAGCATCTTTTTTAACTCTCTCAGGTTGCCATACAGGGAGGTTATGAGCATTAGCAAGTGATTTAACTGGTGAAGGTGTCAGTTTATTCCCACGTTCTCGGCGTTTGTCCGGTTGGGTGACAACTGCTAAAACCTCAAAATCAGGGTAATTCAGTAATTTTTCCAGGGTGGGAACGGCAAATTGGGGAGTACCAAAAAATACTACTTTCATTAGTGGGTTATTAGTTATTAAGTTACTAATCAATATTATTAGTTGCGTCACGAATCACTGACAACTGAATACCCACAACTAACCAAAACACAATAACTGGTGAAAAAGACCCAAAGTAATTTTGCTATGAGGACATTAAATTTGAGCTATTTAGTGGTAAAGTATTTATTATCGGTGCAACCAAAAATTCCTGAATAAAATATAATGCCTTGGCAAGCGGGTCAGCTAAGATCAACTAATGACTGTATCTGCTGCTTCCAAACATGAATATTTTTTGTCTCAGATCCGGACAATTCAGCATCTACTCACCCCACCCATTTGATAATTTACCAAATTTCAGCTTTCTTTCGCTTGTGCGATCGCAATAGATATTTTATTTGTTTGCGAGCAATTTTGCACTTTATTGCTTGGGAAAAATGACGGTGAGGTTTTTATTGATGTTGCCCAAACCAGGCGAGATTTTTAAAGGAATAAAACACTTTCAAACAGATAATTTTTAGTTCTACCAGGCT
Source organism: Cyanobacteriota bacterium (assembly GCA_046045965.1). Classification (GTDB taxonomy): domain Bacteria; phylum Cyanobacteriota; class Cyanobacteriia; order Cyanobacteriales; family Nostocaceae; genus RDYJ01. The sequence continues at coordinate 50,757 of JBJOKS010000027.1, forward strand.
TAGTGCTGTTAAAACAGATTACACGAAGGTAAAACTCAATTAAATGAATTAGCTTTAGCTAAAACATTTGCAAGAAAATACCTGAGTTTAGGCACTATAATTAGTCACCTAAGAGCTTAGTTTATATACTTTTCCAAGTTACCTACATTTGGTTGTTTTTACCGAAGAATAGGTAAATTTAGGTAGATATTTACTGAAGGATTACTGTAATGATCAATTCCAGTAGTTATGGGAATTAAATTTACCTGAAAACCCAAGTTATTTAAAGAATGTAAAGGTGTGAATAATGATTAGAAAACTTTTGTAAAGTGATGCAAAATTTAGCGCGATGATCTCGTTAAAGCTTCTAGTTTGTTGTTATACATATAATTATAGCTTTTCCTCTTCCTGGATAGACATTGCTCCTCACACAGCCACCGCCCCTTAGAGAGTCTACTCATGCTGAAATCCCTTTTGCTGTCAGGATGGTTCCGCGTACAACCATTTCTTAAGTACGTTATTGTTGTTATATTAATTGCTCCCTTAGTAGGTGTATCGGTTAACTCCAGTGTAGCGAAACAATCACAATTAAAAGTAGGAAAAATTAGTTCAGGACTTAGCAAATCTGATTTAACGTCCCAAGTAACGGTTATTGCGAGGGAAAAAGATTTAAAGCTGGGTGAAGTGAACTCCTTGGAAGCAAAAATTGGGAATGTTTTGCCAGGAAATAAGCAAGTGCGTGAAGAAAGACAAGTATTACTGGCTGAGAAAATTGATTCTGGGGTAGGACAAGAAAATCAGCATTCAAGTAGTAATGTACCTGTGAGCGATCTCTTGGCGGTAGATAAACAGGTAAATTCAGCAAATATACCTGTAAATCAAACTGATTTGCTCCAAAAATTAAAAGATGCTAAAAACGATGCTTTAGGAGGTGGGGTTAACTCTTTAGAAAGTGAGAGTCGGAAAAATGAAATATTAAGAACAGCTACAGAAACATCCAGTATTAGAGAATCCAAGCCTGACTCAATGGCGGAAATACCTGTAGAAGAACAGCAAAATCAGTCCGATGCTGTTCCAGATGATCCTATGGGTAGTCCTCATCCAATTCCTTGGAAATGGATCATGATGACTCAAGAAGCTATTGGTGGTCAAGGACTTTCTGGAGTGCGACATTATCGCAGTATACCAGTGATTTCTCCTGATGGTAGATATGCTGTTTATAGCAGAGTGCAGCTAGAAGTCCAACCGGAAATGCACAACAGCCGAGTTACCAGCTTGTTGTTTATCGAAGATCGGCAGACTAAGAAATTGCGAGTAATGGCTAAAACTGCTGCCATTAGTGATCCCCTGTTAAATCAGCCTATTTCCGCCCAAGAAACTGATACAGAAGGCAAAATTGGGGTTTTAGTTCCAGTTAGCTGGTCCCAAAAAGGCGATCGCTTTTTAGCCCGCAAATTTGTAGGCATCTTCAACACAGCAGATGTTACAGACCATGCAGTAATTTGGGATCGGCAGGAAAATCATACCAAAACAGTTGCTCCAGCACAACAAGAAGATGAACATGAGAAAATAGCGATATTGTTAGGTTGGAGTAAAAAACAGCCAGATCATGTACTATTCCGTGCAGGTGAACTAGGGGAAGAAAATTGGCCTTTGATACAAGTTGCTAGTGATGGCAAAAGTGTCAATGTCACCAATGATGGCGATCAAGCTGTTACTTTTGGTGAAAGAGATAGACAGGTTTGGGCAGAACCTCAAGTTGCTTCCAGATAATTGTCAGGAGTCAGGAGTCAGGAGTCAGGAGTCAGGAGAAAGATAAATATTCCCTCCCTGTCCCCTGTTCCCTGTTCACTGTTTTAAGCTGATTTAAAGAATCTAATAATTTCCCGCACATGATCCAGAAATTGCCCATCAGTAGAAAGTTGAGCGATCGCAGTTCTGGCTTCTCGTGATAGTCGCTCATGTTCAGCTTGGTTTGTAGCTCGTAATTCTTCTAAATTAGCGACAATACGAGCTAATTCTCGACGAGTTTCTTCACTAAATCTTTGGTTATTTGCTGCTAAAGAATAAGGCTGTTCTGGGTTAAGTTGGTCTTCAAAAGATTGCACTTTTTGTTCTATTTCATAAAAACGGTTACGCAATTCCAAAATATCTTCACGGGGATAGGTAAATGCTTGACGGATCATTCTTAGCCGAGCATATAAATATTCGTAGGCGCTAATAGCTGGACGCAATAAAGTTAATAACAAAGCCGCGCCAGAACTGATATATCCCACAGCACTAATACCAGTAGCAGCTAGGATATAAAGAGCGATCGCTGAAACCAAGTGTAAACCAATAGCCAGCCAGAGCGATCGCTTGGCTAAAACTTTCACATACTTAACTTGTTTCTCATCTACAGGAATATTTTTTTCGACTGACTCCGCAGCTTCTGCTAAAACTTCCTTAGCTTGAAAATGGACATTCCACGGAACTGTCACAATGACCAATAACCACCAAAAACTTGCACCACCAATTATCCAGTCAAGAAAATTACCTGCGGGTATATGAAACCATTGCAAAACACCAAAAGCCACCAGGAATGTAATTAGAATTCCCACAATAGAACTGATAAAAAAGTTGATATACATTGTTCTCTGTCTCCAGTAAAACACTCACCTTTATCATGTTCACAAGTTCCCAGTTATACCCCTAACATTGTGCTGGTTTTTCTACTAGCACATCCTCATTAAAACTGATACATTTAATGGCTACTATAAATTTTTACTTGGTCTTTTGAGGACTGCAAAATTCTTTTGAGGGAATTTCCCTTGACTATCATGGCAGCGTGATTAATATCTAACCAGATCCTTTCTCTTTTCGTTGCTTCTGGCCAGTCTTCTAACACTTTTTCCACTGGCAACCAAAATAAATGAACTTGATAAATATTACCGCGTTTACGATATTTATAAGCACCTATTTTTTCACTATTTACCTGACCAATAACCCCTGCTTCTTCCCAAGCTTCTTTAGCTGCTGAGTCAGGTGGAGTCATCCCCTTACAAACTCCTCCTTTGGGAATTACCCAACTTTGACGTTTACGAGTGGTGATCAATAAAACTTCTATTTTTCCATCTCGGACACGATATGGAATTACTCCTGACTGTTTGCAAATTTTGTTGGTTTTTCTTCTCATAGCAGCACATTCCTGATAAATTAAGCTCTAGATAGTAATTACTGTGATCGCTATGGTCATCTTGGTAATGTTGACTTTAAATCTATTAATACCCTTGGTTTAATTTTTCACCCAGTTAACTGGTTATTCCGTATAATATTTAACGAAGTTTGATTATTTATCCTCATTCATGATAATTCATAGCAAATTAGCAGGATGATTATTTGGTAATTAAAACACAGCGGTTAGACTATTAACCAAGCATATTACACAAAACTAAGCAAGTTAAAAAGCCATATTGGCAATAAAAGATTCGCTGTTATGCAACCCAAACCCCCAACATTTTGGTTACTTGAACCTGAAAAACCGCCATTACAGCAGATAATAGCTGGAGGTGTTGTTTTACCAGATGGACAAGTGGCGATCGCTCGATGTTTACCAAATTCTACTCATGCTACTTTCCCATCTTTAAAATCTTTTCAACAGTTACAAGAAAAAAGAGGGAGACAATTAATATTTGGTCATCATTCTTTAGATGGATATCATCTCAACACTTTTAAGTTAGTTAGAAATAAAGATGTCACAGGTATTAGTGGAACTGGTATAGTTGCTGTAGGATGTTATTTTCAAAGTTTTGGTGGTCTTGCTGTGATGCAATGGTTAACTGATGCTGCGTCAACTGCTTGGTATCCTGGAGGATGGGAACAAATAGAATTGATTCATGGACACAAAGGTAAAACTCAAATTGTCATGGATGTTTAAATTCAGATAAAATTATATAGGATTCTTCTTTGATTTATGAAATTTATCATATTGAAAAATTATGACTAACATAGAAAATTCCCGTGCAGATTTTGTCCTCGTGGTTGGTGCAACTGGTGGTGTGGGACAGCTTGTAGTCAGCAAACTTTTAGAAAAAGGTGTTTCAGTTCGCATTCTCACACGAGACGCAGCAAAAGCGGCAAAAATGTTTAATCAAAAAGTAGAAATTGTTGTTGGTGATATCCGCGAACCAAATACCCTTCCAGCAGCAATGTTAAATATCACTTCTATTATATGCTGTACAGGAACTACGGCTTTTCCTTCTGCTAGATGGGAATTTGATCCAACTCTGAATATCATTGAATTAGGACGAGCTTTATTACACTCTCAATTACTTGAAGGTAAAGCCAAAAATACACCTTTTAAAGTTGATTTTCAAGCTGTTAAAAACCTAGTCGTAGCAGCACCTAAAAATTTAAAAAGATTCGTTTTTGTTTCTTCCTGCGGTATTCTCAGAAAAAATCAATTTCCTTTTAATATTCTGAATATTTTTGGTGTCTTAGATGCAAAACAGCAGGGAGAAGAAGCAATTATTAATTCAGGAATTCCCTATACAATTATCCGTCCTGGACGCTTGATTGATGGACCTTTTACTTCTTACGATCTTAACACCTTGCTCAAGGCAACAACAGCAGGTAAGTTAAATGTAGTATTGGGTAACGGTGATACTATTTCAGGTGATGCTAGTCGCATTGATGTGGCTGCTGCTTGTGTGGAAAGTTTGTTTTATTCAAGTTGTAATAATCAGGTTTTTGAGTTAGTTAATCAAGGCATAAGACCAGATATAATTGATTGGGAACAGCTTTTTGATCAACTGATTTAGATCCCCCCAACCCCCCTTGCAAAGGGGGGCTAAATTCCTCAAAGTCCCCCTTTTTAAGGGGGATTTAGGGGGATCTCCAATGTGCAAATATCGTTAACCAAACTGCCCCCAAATCCCCTTTTTAAGGGGTTCTAATTTTTCTCACTACTTCTTTTACTTGGTCATACGGTTTATTTAATCAAAAACGTTCGCGTAGCGTGCCGTAAGGCATACCGCAGAGGCGCAGAGAACGCAGAGAAAAGAAGATAATATAAGTTATCTGTGTTATTTGGGGGGATGTAGTGAGGTTTATTAAAGCTATTTTTATATGATTTTTAAGGAATCTAATCTTCCTAAAACTGCCATATCTTCTGCATCTAATTCTATGGGTATTCCACTGCGAATTAGTTCTGAAAAATCTTCATTAGGAACCATAATTGTGAGTGCATAAAGACGAGAATTACCAGTATTTCTAATTAAATGAGTACCTGTTGGTGGCACTAATAAACTATCTCCGGCTTTGATATTTACTTTTTTTCCATCACAAATTGCAACTCCTTCTCCTTTGAGAATAAAAAACATTTCTACTGCCCATTGATGGCGATTTGGTGGAGTTTGTCCACCGATATCAAATATTTCTACACAACAAGTTAAGGAAGTATTTGCAGAGGTTGAATCAAAGATAATTGCTAACTTATTAGTGTCACGGGGACTAATACGGTATGCTTGATAATCTTGGGGAGATTTGATAACTGGAATTACGCAACGAGTAGTAAGCATATATTTGGGAATTGGTGATTGGGGACTGGGGACTGGGTAAAAACTCAAAATTCAAAATTTACTTAATTATGAATTATGAATTATGAATTAATGCTGCTATAATTGCCGAAGAATCTGTAACAAAACCAAAGCATTGTTTAACGTTGTACAAAGTTGCTAACCAACAATATTCAGGTGAAGTTGTAGCTGTACAATCTTGTACTAAAATGCAGTCATAGCCTAAAAAATTAGCATCACACAAAGTTGTTAAAACACATTGATCGGCGTTGACACCTGTAAATAATATTGTCGTTATTCCCAGGTTCTTCAGAATACTATCTAAAGGTGTATCCCAAAATCCACTCATGCGATATTTATCAACGCGAATATCTGTCGGAAGTTGTGGTAATTCATCTACTACCGCAGCTGCCCAACTATCCTTTATGAGTACATTTGCACCGTTTTTAGGTAAAGGATCACCTAATCCTACACCTTCACCTGTGGGATTATAAACATGAAGCAAACCTGCACTAATATTGAGTAAGTCGGGACGATTTCCCCAGTTTAGCCAAATTATCGGCACATTAGCTGCCCGCAGTTGTGGTAATAAATTTTGTAAAGGTGCAATGGGTTGACGTGCGGGGGTGACATCTACACCGATATGCGCTAACCAACCATCAGGATGACAGAAATCGTTTTGCATATCAATAATGATTATGGCGGTTTTTGCCAAATCTAGGCGTAAGGTTTTGGTTTCTGTTGATAAAATAACGGGTTGTGGGGTTTTTTGAGGACGAGTAATGTCTGCAAAGGTTTGATTTACTCCCCAAGCATTGGGGTAAAATCCTAATGTTCGTAATGGTAAGTTCATAAATGCTAACACCCAATATCATTGCTTAATTTGTAACTTGAAATGATGTTAATTGTGCAATAACTTAATCAAGGTTAAAATCATGAACTTTACTATTCAGAAAGCTTTAATTGCTGTTACAGATGGTTACACAACTTTAGATGTACAAGTGGTAGATGGTATTATCACTGCTATTGGTGACAATTTAGATGTGATTGGTACTGCAATTGACGGTGAACATAAACTGCTGTTACCGGGTTTTTTTAATGCCCATACCCATTCTTCGGAAAAGTGGCAACGGGGAATAATTCCACCTTTACCTTTAGAATTGTGGTTAGCGCATTTGTATGATTTCGCTCCTCTGGATACAGAACAGGTTTATCTCAGCGCCTTGGGTACGGCGGTGGAAACTTTGCTTTCTGGGGGTACGAGTGTAGTAGATCATTTGGTGTTAATTCCTGGTAAGGAGATGGAAACCATCACTACCGCAGTTCGCGCTTATCAAGAAATAGGAATTAGGGCTTTTATTGCTCCTTTAATTCAAGATGAATCTTTAACTGCTGGTATTCCAGAAGGTAAATTATTACCAAATCATGAACCTTATTTTCGTCCTACTGCGGAAACTTTAGCCATTATTGAAGAAGCTGTTATTAAGTTTCATCGTCCAGAGGAAGGGATAAATATTTTAGTTGCTCCGACGGGAATTCAATTATGTACTGATGCTTTATTTACAGGTTGTATTGATTTAAGTAATCGTTATCATCTTTGTCGTCATTCTCATTTATTGGAAACTAAAGCCCAGGAAAAATTAGCATTTGAAAAATATGGTTGTAGTGGGGTTGAACATTTAAATAGAATTGGTTTTTTGAGCGATCGCACCAGTTTAGCTCATTGCGTTTGGTTAACTGATGCTGATATTCAAATTTTGGCAGAAACGAAATCTACTGTTGTCCATAACCCGTTAAGTAATCTGCGTTTAGGTAGCGGTATTGCTCCAATTTTAAAATATCGTCAAGCTGGGGTAAATGTAACTTTTGGTTGTGATGGTGCTTCTAGTAATGATTCTCAAGATTTATTAGAAGCAATTAAAATTGGTTCTATTTTACATAATGTCACAGACTTTGATTATCAATCATGGATCACACCACGTCAATCTGTAGAAATGGCTGCTTTAGGTGGTGCAAAAGGATTAAATATAGATGATCAACTTGGTTCTCTAACTGTTGGTAAAAAAGCAGATTTGGTTCTTTATGATTTAACCAGTTTATCCTTACTTCCTCGTACAGATCCCATTGGTTTATTAGTTTTAGGTCGCCCTGTCAGTGTTGTTAATAGTGCTTGGGTGAATGGTAAACAAATTATTGAACATGGGAAATTTACCACTATTAATGTTGATGAATTACGCCAAGAATTATTTAACCGCAGTCAGTGGGAAACAAAGGGTAAATCGCCAACTTTAGGGCAAATTGAGCCTCATTATCGTCAGGTGATGGGTTTGTCTTCATAATTTTTAGATCCCCCCAACCCCCCTTAAAAAGGGGGCTAAGAGAGCTTAGATTATTGAGGTTTAAATTCTGTATATTTACCTCCTAAACCTTCAACAATTGTTTTTGTATTGGCAATTAGCATTTGCTGATAAGTCTCACCTGCTGAACCTTTTTCACCCAAACCATCTGCAAATAATTCTTGTTCGGCAACTTTAACTTTTGCTTCTTTGGCTACGGCTTGAATTAGTTTGGGGTTAATTGTTGTTTCTGCAAAAATAGTGGGTACTTTCTCTTTTTGTATCTCTTTTGCTAATGCACCTACTCGCGCTGGTGTTGGTGCTTCTTCTGTACTAATTCCTTCTAATGCTCCTTGAATTTTAATTTGGTATGCTTGGGAATAGTAACCAAAAGCATCATGAGTTGTTACTAATTTACGTTGTGCTTCGGGAATTGTGGCAATTTGCGATTTGATCCAGGTGTCTATCTGGGTGATTTCTTGGGTTAATTTTTTGCTATTGGTAGTATAAGTTGCGGTATTTTTAGGAGACAATTTGACTAATTCTTGGGCAATTGTTTCTGCTATTGCTATGCCATTTTGGGCATTTTGCCACACATGGGGATCAGCAACTGTTTGACCATCCTCCTGAAACTTTTGGGGGTTGGGTACTGCAATTTCATGTACTGCTACTTTGGGTGCTGGGTTGGTGGTAGCTTTAATTAATTTGATTAAACCTGGTTCAAAGTCGTGACCACCGTAAAGAATTAATTTAGCTTGTTCAATTGCTTTGCTATCATCTGGCTTGGGTTGGTAGACGTGGGGATCTGAACCGGGATCAATTAAGCATTTCAAATCTATGGTATCTCTGGCAATTTCTTTGGTTAAGCCACAAATGACTGTGTTGGTAGCCACTACTAGGGGCTGTTGTTGCGTAGACTGGTTAACAACACTGTTTTCTACACCTGTGGGAGTGGAAGGGTTGTTTTCTGTTGCTGAACCACAGCTAATGACACCAAAGCTTAAAGCCACGGAAGCTAGGAATTTTAATTGTGAGTTGCAAAACATCGTCAATCTGATTGTTAGTGTTATATTGATTATCATTATCATATAAATGGTACACTTATTGATGTTAGATTTATGTTAGAAGTTGAACATTTAGCCGTAAATTACCGGGGAGTGACGGCTGTGGAGGATGTGAGTTTTCGTTCTTTACCGGGTCAGATGGTGGGTGTAATTGGTCCTAATGGTGCGGGTAAAAGCACGATGGTAAAGGCAATTTTGGGTTTAGTACCTGTGAGTAGTGGGGTTGTGAAGTTCCGCGATCGCTCTTTAAAGAAACAATTAAATTCTGTGGCGTATGTACCACAGCGATCGCAAATTGACTGGGACTATCCTATTACTGTATGGAATGTAGTGATGATGGCCAGGACTGTACATACAGGTTGGTTTCGAGAACCTTCTAAACCATCTCAAGAAATAGTCAAAGAAGCTTTAGCAAGAGTTGGGATGTTAGAGTTGCGATCGCGTCAAATTGGCGAATTATCAGGAGGACAACAACAGCGAGTATTTTTAGCAAGGGCTTTAGCCCAACAAGCGGAATTATTATTTTTTGATGAACCGTTTGTAGGCATTGATAAAAAAACCGAAGCCATCATGTTTGATGTATTTGCAGAGTTAAAGTTACAGGGTAAAATTTTGTTGGTAGTCACCCATGATTTAGGTACGGCTTTAACCAAATGTGACCAATTATTATTATTAAATAAACAAGTTATCGCCACAGGTTCACTCACGGAAGTGATGACTGCGGATAATATTCAACGTGCCTATGGAGATAGTGTTTTATTATTTAATAGATATTAATTAGATATTAATTATAGGGCATAGCACATAATAGATAGTAACAATTGATTAAAAGCTATGCAATATACCCTTGATTTTAGAAGATATCTGAGAAGTATCAGGTTTGATCTAGATCCCCCCTTACTCCCCTTAACACGGGGGGAATAAATTTCTCAAAGTCCCCCTTTTTAAGGGGGATTTAGGGGGATCTACCAGTGCTGGATACAACACAAAAAAGTTTCCAGATATCCTCTTAACAGTCTACTAATTCAGGTGTTTGGTTGAGTATTTGACTACGAATAGAAATGAAATCTAGATATACAGGTGAGTCTAGTATATCAGGTCTAAAAACAGCAACATTATGGCAATTTTGAAACGCTAATTTAATGCCAAAATGACGCTCAACTGCTCCACGAATTGCATCTCCACCCATCATCCTTAATAATTGAGCGCGTGCTTGTTCACTGGGTGGGGGAACTTCATGATTAGCCCATTCTTCACCTTTTATCAGACGTTGTGCCAGACTTTCTACAATACCCCAAGCATAAGGTAATGAATGTTTGATGCTTTCGACAAACTCTTTTTCATCAACCTTACCTGCTTTCGCTTGTTCAATGAGATGCACACTTACATTTAATGACATTTATTTTTCCCTATTTGAATTTTATAGTCACGTTGTACTATGCAATGAGAATATATAATTTGTCAATTTATATGCAACAATTAAATAATAAATCATTAACAAACATGGGAGATATTAGTCAATGTTAAATTTGCTTTTAGAACCTTTAAGTTTTGAATTTATGCGCGGAGCAATTACCACAGCTATTCTGTTAGGTATTCTCTGCGCGGTTGTTGGTACTTATTTGATTGTGCAACGCATGGGATTATTAGGAGATGTCATTGCTCATGCAGTTTTACCAGGATTAGCTATAGCTTTTTTCTTAGGTATTGATATTTTTTTAGGTGCATTTATATCGGGAACTATTAGCACTTTTGTTATTGCTTGGATTCAATCTCAATCGCGGATTAAAGTTGATGCGGCAATGGCGTTAGTATTTTCAGGATTTTTAGCTTTGGGGATTATGTTAATTACCCTATTAAAAAGCAAAATAGACCTGCATCAATTTTTATTTGGCGATATCTTAGGTGTGACTACAGATGATGTCAAGCGGACGGTAATTATTACGGTTATTGTCTTAATTTTAGTGAAACTTTTTTATAAAGAATTGCTTTTTTATACTTTTGATACCTTGGGCGCTCAGGCTAGTGGTTTACCGATTAATTTAATTCACTTTGGGTTAACTGGTGCTATCACTTTAACGATTATTGCTAGTATGCAAACTGTGGGAGTGGTTTTAGTTGTTTCTTTACTAATTGGACCGGGAACTACAGCTTATTTATTAGTCAAAGAATTACATCAAATGATGCAATTAGGGGCGGTGATTGGAGTGATTAGCAGTGTTGCGGGAATGTATATTAGTTATTATTTGAATGTTCCTTCAGGTGCATCTATAGTGTTGGTTGTTTCTGGATTATTTGTATTAGCATTATTTTTTAGTCCTAGTCAGGGAATTTTCACTAGACCAGAAATGGCGCAGCGTTCAGCTAAATTTTTGAATCTGTTTAAATCTGGAAATAATAAATGAGTAAGAATTCAGGAGTCAGGAGTCAGGAGTCAGGAGTCAGGAGGTAAATATTTCTCCCCATCTTCCTGTTCCCTGTTCCCTCGTTATCGCCGACCAAAACCTTGACCTCTGCTACATTTTGACCAGATAATTAATTCACCGCTCTTTCCTCCAGCAGCTAATTTAGATTCATGAGGATGCCAAGAAAGGCAGGAAAATCCGTTGTTAGCACCATAAAGAACTTGCAGCAGTCGTTTACCTTGATTCCATAAACAAACGCTACCATCTTCAGAAGCAGAAGCTAATAAATGAGTATTGGGTTGAAATTGAATTGATAAAACATTACCTTCATGTCTGGGTAATACTCTACTATCCCAGTTATCAGCATCTTTTTCCCAGATGACTATCCCTTCCACACTGGAAGCAGCTAATAAAGGTGCGCCTGATTTTGTAAGTGTATTTGACCATGCTAAATTGCGAATTTTACCAGGAAAACCGCTCATTACCCAAGGATCTGGGTTATTCCACTCCAAAACGGTGATCGAGCGATCCATGTTCCCAGAAGCAATATATTGACCATCCGCTGACCATAATATTACTAAACTGGTTGAATCAACTGGTACAAGCGAGGGATCATCATCCCAATTTTCGGACATCCAAAATTTCAGACTCTGATAACCTGCAACGGCTAAACTTTCTCCATTGGGATGCCAAGTAATATCTTGGACAGAGGATGTATCAAAATTGAGGGTGGTTTCTGTGTTACCTGTGTCTGCGTTCCATACCTGCACATAGCGACCACAGCTAAAAGCTAGTTGATTTTTGGTGGGACTCCAGGCCATGCGGTCTACCCAGGTGCGGTTATTTTCTAGAACGCTGATCAGTTCTGCTTCCTGTGACTGTAAACGCCAAATTTTCACTTGTCCATTTTGCCCACCTGCGGCTAAAAATTCTCCATCTTGGGAAAAAACAAGACTGTCTATAGATTCTCCGTTAGAAGTTTGTAAATATTTGACTAATTGCTGTTCTAGGTTATGGTATAAAATTACTTCTCCAGCGGCTGAACTGGCTGCAAGAATTTCACCTTGGGGGGACCAAGCGATCGCTGTCACGTAATCTGACAACATCCCCTCCCAAATCTGCTCAAAATCACCCTGTATCTTTGTTTTTAAGGACATAATGAATATTTAGTTATATTTGTAATATTTTTTGCAATGTCTAATGATTTATTTTTACAGCCTAGCAGTAATAAGAATCATTCTCATAATAGCGCAAATAGTCTCATGACACAAGATTTTCTTATATTTAGTTTTAAAGCGTTAAAAAGATTACTATTTTTATGAATGTTAATTAGGAATCAAATAGGAATCAAAATGGAAAGGGTTATTTCAGCACTTGGTGTTTTAGTATTTATTGGTATATCTTATGCAATTTCTGTTAACCGTCATGCGGTGCGTTGGCGAACTGTGGCTTGGGGTTTAGGGTTAGAATTTCTTTTAGCGTTGGTAATTTTGAAAACTTCCTGGGGTTTAAATCTCTTTAAGTCTTTGGGGGATATTATCGGTAATTTTTTAGCTTTTTCTGATGTCGGTGCTAAATTTGTCTTTGGTGAAAATTTCAAAGATCATTTATTTGCTTTTCAAGTTCTACCAACAATTATCTTTTTCTCCGCTTTTATCGGTGTTTTATATCACTATGGCATTGTCCAGAGAATAGTTAGTAGCTTGGCTTGGGTAATGATGAAAACCATGAAAACAACTGGTTCTGAGTCTTTATCCTGTGCTGGAAATATCTTTTTAGGTCCGACAGAAGCGGCGTTAATGGTTAAGCCTTATGTAGCAAACATGACCCAATCAGAACTATTTGCGGTGATGACTGGTGGTTTTTCTACTATTGCAGGTGGTGTACTGGGTGCTTACCTTTCTTTCGGTATTCCCTCAGAACATTTGATAGCTGCTTTTTTTATGACTGCTCCTACTTCTTTGATAGTATCAAAGTTACTCTATCCAGAAACAGAAGTATCGGAAACTGCTGGTAAAATCAGTGTGGAAACAAAGAGTAATTCTGTCAATGTCATTGATGCAGCAACCACCGGTGCGCTTGATGGTGTGAAGTTAGCGGTGAATGTGGGTGTAATGATTATTGCCTTTTTGGGTTTACTTGCTGCTGTAAATGCGTTATTAGGATGGTTGGGTTCGCTTGTAGGTTTACCGCAATTCTCCTTAGAGTGGATGTTATCTTTTATTATGTTTCCCGTTGCTTGGTTGATGGGTATACCTTGGGCTGATTGTGGCAAAATCGGCGCTTTATTGGGTAAAAAGACGATTTTAAATGAATTTCTGGCATATTTGGATTTAGGTGAAATGATCAAGCAGCAGCAAATTTCCCAACGCGCTGCAATTATTACTACTTATGCTTTATGTAATTTTGCTAATATTGGTACAATTGGGATTACTATTGGTAGTATGACTGCTATGGCTCCTAACCGTCAACATGATTTAGCGCGGATGGGTTTTAAATCAATGATTGGGGGATTACTTGCAGGTTTTATTACTGCTGGTATTGCGGGAATGTTGATTTAATTTTGAAATCCCTTTCTATTCCCATAATAAACAGTTTTAAATTCCACTTTATTAGAACCAGGATTATAGATAGTATAGGTAGCTTGACCAGGAATACGTCCTACATTTCCCACCCCAATCACTTGACGGGGTGTAACAGTCATTGTTTGCGGAGAAATTTGACGATCAAGAGTGGTAACAGCACTGGTAACAGAACCACCTTGTAACTGATATTGAAAAGTTAAACCAGAACGACCACAAAATAAATTATTTGCTTGCATTCTTGAGAGTCTATCTAACATTTGAATCGGGGGAGTTTCTGGAGTCAGTTCCTCACTCACACCTACCGTTGAACCATGAATTAATAAACAATCTAACTCAAAAAAACCAAAGTCCAAACTTCTCAACCATTGTACAGTTTGACGAGAAACACATTCCCAGAGCATTTCTACTGTATCACCCCCATATTTTTCCAACAAATCAGGAGCGTCCCCAGTTGGTCCCAAACCATGCAAAATAAAACATTGTTCTTCCCACCAACCTTTACAAATCATTGGTTGTAACTCACCAAGACGGGGAGACTTTACCCTTTCTACCAGTTTTTCACATTCTTTGTTTGGTCCAACTAAATCACCCAAAATATATAAAGCATCTACATAACGTTGACGCTTAATATCAGCCATCACAGCTTCATAAGCTGCTAAATTACCTTCAATTCCACTCAAAATAACCCACATAATTTGATTTTAGATTTTAGATTTTAGGAGTCAGCAAAGAGGCAGGGGAGCAGGGAGCAGGGAGCAGGGAGCAGGGAGCAGGGAGCAGGGGGAAAAAGATTTATACCAGTCCCCAATCACCTTGTACAAACATGAGTAGGATCATCTGCTCTTTCGGCAAATTCTAACCCATTTGCTAAACGCCAAGCAAATATTTTTGGTAATCCTTTTTCGATAATTGCTGCACAGGTTTTTTGATAATCATAAGCAACTTCTCGTAATGTCACCTCTTGGGTTTCTTGATCATAAATTACATAAGTTGCATTCGGTCTACCATGTCGCGGTTCTCCCACTGAACCAACATTGATAATTCTCTTTACAGGAGATATAAAACTAATTTCCTGTGATTTTTCTTGACTATCACCATCAACCCGTACTTGTAAATTACCTGCGTCTAAAGTTCTCACATAGGGGACATGAGTATGTCCACAAAACAGCACATCTGCACCTGTAGAAATAACTCTTTCTAAAGCCACAAAAGCATTGAGTTCGGGTAATAAATATTCATGATTACTATGAGGACTACCATGCACAAAGGCTAAATTTCCCCATTGCATACTGTAGGGTAAATTGGCTAAAAAGTCGCGGTTTTCTGGATGAATTTCTTTATTAGTCCATTCATGAGCTTGGATTCCTCTTTTTTCTGCTAATAATGAGGGATAACTACAATCACAAGCATTCAAACCTTCTACTATATCTTCATCCCAACAACCGACACAGGTAGGAATATCTAAAGAGCGAATTTGACTAACAACAGCATTGGGATGGGGTCCATATCCCACTAAATCACCAACACAAAATATTTTTTCTGCCTTTTGCTGTTCAATATCTAATAATACAGCATCTAAGGCTTCATAATTACCATGAATACATGACATGACTGCTATTTTCATACTGCTTGACCTTCTAATAAAATTTGTTGGACTTGTTGTTGATATTGGGAAATTAAATAATCAGATAAACAACAATCTGATAATGTGGCTTTTAATGCTGGTTCATCTATGTTTTTACCTGATATTTCTAAACCACTAAAACGCTGTGGTCTACCTTCTAAATATCTGGGTAAATCTAATTCTAAAAATCCTGTTTGGGGTAAACCAGCGACAAAATCACAATATATGGAACGTCCATCATTGACATCAAAAATACCTTTAGCGCGGATAACTTCACCATAAGCACCATGAGTTATTTCATACCAAAAATCTTCTAAACTATTTTCATCAATAACTTGACCAGTTGTACAAACTCTCCAAATATTTTCTATTTTGATTGTTTCTACAGGTGCGCCATAGAAAATTTCTTCGGTCCATGTATGATATTCTGAATTTTGATAATTGGGTGGTAAAATAGCAACTGCACGATAATTGAGATTATCTAATATTTGTGATACTGTTGATAATTCTAGGTAAGAACCTAATTCTATATAAACATGATTTGCTTCTGGGATTTGATGAATAAATTCAATTTCTTGACCATCACCAAAAACTTTAATTCCTGGAAATTCAGCAGCTATACAACTATGATCAATTAATACGTTTCCTGTTCCTGGATTGAAATAAATTAATTTCTCAAATTTTTCAGAAGATTTGATTTCTCTGATTTGTTGACGAATCCAGGTGGTTTTTCCAGTTCCAGATAATCCAGCTATAACGGTAATACTTGGTATATTCATGAGCAATTAGAATTATAATTAGAATGATAATTAAAATGATGACTGATGAGGAATAATTTCTACAGAATTAAAGAAACAACTTCTTGCACCAGTATGACAGGCAATATCGCCAATTTGCTCAATTTTTATCAGAATTGTGTCACCATCACAGTCATACAAAAGCTCTTTTACCTTTTGAATATGTCCAGAGGTCGCGCCTTTATGCCATAATTCGGAACGGGAACGACTCCAATAATGAGCTTCACCTGTGGCTAGGGTTTTTTGAATTGATTCTGCGTTCATCCAAGCCATCATTAATACAGTACCATCACGGTAATCTTGAGCGATCGCGGGAATTAAACCTTGGGAGTTAAATTTTAAGTTTCTAATCATTTCAGATGCGAGAATCATATCTAATAAATCATGAATAAACTGATTAAGTAGTTAAGAGAAAAGTAGGTTGGGTTGACGCAGGGAAACCCAACATTATCAATGCTTTTGTTGGGTTGCGCTATCACTTAACCCAACCTACGATTATCTCACTACTGTTACCTGTCACCTAACTCTAGACTCTAGTGAAAATTAGCATTGTGTCGAATCAAATTCATAAATTCTTCACGGGTGCGTGCATCTTCTGAAAATACACCACGCATTGCACTGGTGACAGTCCAAGAACCTGGTTTTTGCACACCACGCATCACCATACACATATGAGTTGCTTCTATAACAACTGCAACTCCTTTGGGTTTGAGTAAACCTTGCAGTGCATCAGCTATTTGTAAAGTCAGACGTTCTTGAACTTGCAAACGTCTTGCATACATTTCACAAATGCGGGCAATTTTTGATAAACCAATGACTTTACCATTAGGAATGTAAGCGACATGAGCGCGGCCAATGACTGGTAAAATGTGATGTTCGCAAGAACTGAAAATGTCAATATCTCGCACTAACACCATTTCATCCGCACTTTCTGTAAACACTGCTCCATTTAACAATTCATCCAAGGATTCATGATATCCTTTGGTAAGAAATTGTAAGGCTTTAACAACTCTTTTAGGAGTATCTTTTAACCCTTCCCGGTCAGGATTTTCTCCTAGTCCAATCAGCAATGTTCTGACAGCTTGCATCATTTCTGCTTCTGTAACTGTGGGTTGTTGCTGAGTGGATAAAGATGACACAACTTGATCAGCAGAATTGAAAACGGGACTAATTGATAAAGTCATTGTTTGCTTTGGATTTAATAAATTATTTGTTGGTTAATAGCTCATGCAAGATGAATCACTATTAACTGTTTTGGGCAATTACTTAACACTTCTTTATCATAGCAAACAATTGTTAAGTTTTGTATAAATTTCGGTTTTATCCAAATTTCTGCCAATAAAAACTACCTGATTTTTAGGTGAAGTTTGCCATTCATCACCATTTAAACTGTAACGAGGTCCGCTCAGTTGAAAAATATGCCTTAACTCACTATCACTAAACCATAAAATGCCTTTAGCTCTAAATACGTCTTGTGGCATTTCTTCAGTGAGAAACTCCTCAAATTTATGGACATCAAATGGTCTATCTGCTTGAAAAGATATGGATACAAAACCATCATTTTCTAAATGGTGGGAGTGATGATGATGTTCATGGTGTTCATGGTCATGGTGGTGATGTTCATGATCATGGTGTTCATGTTCGTGAGTATCTTCTACATCATCGGTAATATACTCATCTTTTGGTGTTAAGCCTACACCTAAAATTAATGGTAAGGGAACTTTACCAAATTGAGTATGTAAAATTCTCGCTCCGTTTTTTACATCATTGATAAAATCTTCTATTTCGTGCAGTTTATCAGAGTCCACCAGGTCTGTTTTATTCAGCAAAACAATATCACCATAGGTAATTTGTTGTAACGCTGCTTCACTTTCAAAATGTCGTTGATCAAATGTCTCTGCATCTACGACGGTAATGATAGAATCTAGGTTGGTTAGATCTCTCAGTTCTGTTCCTAAAAAAGTCAAAATTATTGGTAAGGGGTCAGCTACTCCTGTGGTTTCAATAACTAAATAATCAATTCTTTCTTCTCTTTCTAAAACTCTATACACTGCATCAACTAAACCATCATTAATGGTGCAGCATATACAACCATTGCTGAGTTCTACCATATCTTGATCTACAGAAACTAGCAATTGGCTATCAATATTAATATCACCAAATTCATTAACGAGAACTGCCACTTTTAAATCTTGTTTATTCTGGAGAACTTGATTTAAAAGAGTAGTTTTACCACTACCTAAAAATCCTGTAATGATAGTGACAGGCATTCCTGTTTTGGGAATAGCTGGAATTGTATTTACAGTTGATTCTGTTACAGTATTCATATTTAAACCTTGTGAATTGAAAATGTTGATGTTTGAAATTAATCAAAAAAATTAACCGCTTGTCAAATTTAAGCTGTTTTGTAAATACTTGACAAGTTCAGCTAAATTCAAAACCCCTAAATCTCCCGATTTTCTACTTCTGACACTCAAAGTTTTGTTTTCTACTTCCTTCTTACCAACCACAGCAACAACAGGAATTTTTTCTAGTTCTGCTGTGCGAATCTGTTTACCTAAACGCTCCCCACTGCTATCTACTTCTACTCTAAATCCGCTTTTTTGTAAATCATTTGCTACGGATGTTGCATATTCTCGACAATCATCACTTACAGGTAAAAGTCGCAGTTGTACAGGTGCTAACCATAGGGGAAAATCACCAGCATAATTCTCGATTAAAATGCCAAAAAAGCGTTCTAAAGAACCAAATATAGCCCGATGAATCATAATAGGTTGTTGACGACTACCATCGGATGCTATATATTCCATCTCGAATCTTTGGGGTAAATTAAAATCTACCTGAATTGTGGAACATTGCCATAAACGACCGATAGCATCTTTAATTTTAATGTCTATCTTCGGTCCATAAAAAGCTCCGCCTCCTTCATCTATACTATAATTCCAACCTTTAGCATTTAAAGCTTGTTCTAGTGCTGTGGTTGCTAATTCCCAAACGTCATCCTTGCCTACTGATTTATCTGGACGGGTGGAAAGATTGACTTCATATTGTTTAAAGCCAAAATCTGATAAAATTCGCTCGGTGAGGTTTAAAACTCCTAAAATTTCCTCAGCAATTTGTTCAGGTAAACAAAAGATATGGGCATCATCTTGAGTAAAGCCTCTGACTCGCATTAAACCATGTAATGCTCCAGAACGTTCATAGCGGTATACTGTTCCTAATTCTGCCCATCTTAATGGTAATTCTCGATAGGAATGGAGTTGATGTTTGTAAGTCAGTACATGAAAAGGGCAATTCATGGGCTTAATTTGATAAGCCTGATTTTCTACTTCCATCGAGTCAAACATATTCTCTTGATAGAAATCAAAATGACCCGATGTTTTCCATAAATCGAGATTTGCTACATGAGGTGTATATAATAGTTGATAACCAGATTCGAGGTGAGCTTTGCGCCAATAATCTTCTATAATGTAGCGAATAATTGCGCCTTTAGGATGCCAAAATACTAAGCCACCTCCTGCTTCTTCTTGAATACTAAATAAATTTAATTCTTGACCTAATTTTCGATGGTCTCGACGCAGTGCTTCTTCTCTTTGTTGTAGATAAGTTTCTAGTTCGGCTTTTGTTGTCCAAGCTGTTCCGTAAATTCTTTGTAGTTGCTGTTTTGTTTCATCCCCTTGCCAATAAGCACCGGCAACATTTAATAATTTAAAGGCATCAGCGTCAATTTCTCCGGTAAAGTTTATGTGGGGTCCTGCACACAAGTCCCACCAATAATTATTAGTTGGTTTAATATCTGTGACAAACAATGAAGGTTCGGAGTTACCAGTTTCAGGAGTACCAATAAAGTAACGGGTGATAATTTCTGATGAGGGAATGCGTTCTAAGATTTCTAATTTGTAAGGTTCATTTAATTCGGTAATTTCGGCACGAATTTCTGCTCTTTCTACTTCTTCGCGGATAATGGGTAGATTAGCTTTTATTATCCGTTGCATTTCAACTTCAATTTTTGCCAAGTCATCGGTAGTGATGCTGACTGGACAATCAAAATCGTAATAAAATCCTGTTTCTGTGACAGGTCCAATTGCTACTTTAGTTCCTGGAAATAACTTTTGTACCGCCATTGCCATGATATGGGCGCTTGTATGGCGAATGCGTGTGAGTTTGTCGTCTTCTTGCTCGTTTAAGCTGTCTTGGGACTGGGTTAGTGAACTGACCATAGCAAAAAAATGAGAATCGTTATCAGTCTAGCGCAAAAAGGCCTGAATGTTACCAAGTTTGAAGTTTATTTTTTTTGGTGATTGGTGATTGGTGACTGGTGACTGGTGATTGGTGATTGGGTTATTAACTTCCCTTTCCTCCCCATCTCCCCACCTCCCCATCTCCCCATCTCCCCATCTCCCCACCTCCCTATCACCTCACATCCTTTTTAACTGGCTTTAATTTCTGTAATACTAGGTGAAAAAGCTACACTGGGCTTAACTATAGCTGGAACAATTTTTTCACAGGCCATTCTTGCACCAGATAGGTTTCTAGCGGTGGGTCCTACTTGCAATGCTGCTAAACCACCCATGATAAAAAATTCACAACCAGGCCAACGCAGATGGGTGTCTAAAACTGGTAAACCGTTAACTATTTGGGTGGGATAGGTGGCTAAAATATCCTGTAGTAAGGGTTCTGTAGTGACATCAAATTTAGTGCCTGTGGCTAACCAAATATAATCAAAGTTGTAAATATTACCGTTATTACATTCTATCTGCCAGTTATTACTTAACCACTCGGCTTTGACTATTTGACAGTTTTCATCAATGATAATATTACCACGATGTTTTTCTTTACGGAGTTGGGTGGCTATTTCTGGTGTGATAGAACCACCATTTCTAGCTTCTTGAATAAGTGTCCAGCGTTGTTGCCAATTTTGCTCAAAAAATCCTTTCAGATATTTGGGTCCTAACCAACCGGGTGCAGCGTCAAATAGCTTTTCTGATAACTGTCTTCGCAGCATTAAATGGACTTTTGCACCACGGGAAATTGCACCTACAGCTAAATGTCCACTGGTTAAACCACCACCGACTATTAAAACTCTTTGACCTGCTAAACTGTGATATTTCCGTAAATCTACAGTCTGAGAATGGCAAAGTCTATCTTCAGGATACTCTGTTTTAATTTGATTGACCCAATCAGGAATGTTGATTTTACCGCTACCTGTTGCCAACACTACCCGCCGTGCAGTTACAGTTTGTCCATCTGACAGCCCTAATTGAAATTGAGGGCGCAAATGATCTGAAAGGGGTTTAATACTGGTTACAGCTACAGGAATGACTTGATCCTGTAACTTTCGTTCAGTGATTACATCCTGGCAAAAATCCGCAAATAGGTTTGTGCCGGGTAAGTCGTAGGGGGGAAAGAGTTCCAGAGAACGAGATTCAGCAAATTTCCTTAAAGCGAAGGGGTTGGGGTGGGGATGATGCACTGCGGGCGATCGCAAATGGGGAATTTCCAAAGCTGCAAATTGCTGTTTCCAGCGACTCAACCATGAACCACTAGGATCAAATACAGCGAGTTTACTTTTGATAGATTGGCGTTTTTGCAAGAGATGGGCAACTAAAGTCAGTGCATGAGGTCCAGCACCAATAATTGCTAAATCTATTTTCATCATAGGGTGTGTGGGGTGATGGGGTGATGGGGAGAATGAATAACAGGACTTACACGGAAGAATTAACCACGAAGGCGCAAAGGACACGAAGGTAAGAGGGTTTGAGAGATATTTTGCGTAAGTCCTAAATAATTAACTGCCTCCTGCCTCCTGCCTTCTGCCTCCTGCCTCCTTAAATCAACATCAAAGCTACTTCTTTGGCGAAGTAAGTTAAAATTAAATCTGCACCAGCGCGTTTCATGCTGGTTAAGGTTTCTAAAATTACCTTTTTCTCATC
>JBJOKS010000028.1:0-63325 GCA_046045965.1 Cyanobacteriota bacterium
GTCCTTGGGAACGAATTTTCTCAAAACCACCACGACCACGAGCATAACAAGCTTCTTCTACTCCATTTTTCAAGCAGTCGGCAAGAAAACCAAAAGTATCGAAAATTGTACTTTTTCCCACACCATTCTTACCGATAACTGCGGTCATTGGTGCTAATGGCTTGGCGTTCTGCGTGTTCCACAGTTTACCCAAGGTGATATCTCGAAGAACTCTATAATTTCTGACCCTAAAGCCTTCTACTTTAGACATTTAAGACCCTCTACTCAACTAAAAATAATCCTATCATTTGCTTTAATAATATAACAATTGGATAACTTAAATATTATATTATGCTTGATTTTTATAATTGTCTAATGGGAATTTGAATACAAAATGTTGTTCCCTCTCCTAATTGTGATTCACACCAAATCGATCCTTTATGTTTTTCAACAACAATTTTATAACTAATTGATAATCCTAAACCCGTTCCTTTACCGATGGGTTTTGTAGTGAAGAAAGGATTGAATATTTGTGTTCTTACCTGTTCACTTATCCCCGCGCCATTATCGCAAATCTTTACCTTGATAGATGTAGAATTTGATATTTCGGTTTTAATCACAATCTGAGGGGTAAAATTTGCTTGTGTTCCATTCTTGATGATATTATTATCGCAGTAATCTACAAGAGCATCTATAGCATTACTAAGCAAATTCATAAATACTTGATTCAGTTGTCCTGGATAACATTCAACTAAGGGTAAATCAGCGTATTCTTTAATGACGATAATTTCTGGATAATCTGAATTTGCTTTTAAACGATGTTGCAAAATTACTAAAGTGCTATCAATTCCCTCATGCAGGTTAACAGACTTCATTTCTGCTTGATCTAAACGGGAGAAGTTACGTAAATTTAGCACTATTTGGTCAATGCGATCGCTCCCTATTTTCATTGATTTTAATAACTTTGGCAAATCTTCAGACACAAAATCTAAGTCAATTTTTTGCATATATTCTTGAATATGCGAATCTGTCTGAGGATATGTTTGCCGAAAAATTTCTATTAATTTTAATAAATCTTGGCTATACATTTCTGCATGATTGATATTACCAGAAATAAAGCTGAGGGGATTATTAATTTCATGGGCAATCCCCGCTACAAGTTGTCCTAAGCTAGACATTTTTTCAGTTTGAATTAATTGAGATTGGGTGATTTTTAACTCTTGCAATGTCTTTTCTAGTTCTGCTGTTCTGGCTGCTACTTTATTTTCT
This sequence comes from Cyanobacteriota bacterium, assembly GCA_046045965.1. Lineage (GTDB taxonomy): Bacteria > Cyanobacteriota > Cyanobacteriia > Cyanobacteriales > Nostocaceae > RDYJ01. Next base: position 1,249 of record JBJOKS010000028.1, read on the forward strand.
AAATTGGCATAAGCATCGTCAAGAGAATCAGCCATGATATTAAATATTTTCGCCATTCTTCCTAGTTCATCTCTACCTTTATCATTAATTCTGACTGTAGCACCAGGATTTAAGGCAGATTGATTCATGGCTTGAGAAATTTGATAAATTCTCTTGCCTACTAATTTGTCAAATAATAAATATATCAGAATGATAAGTACGATTGTTAAGCCTATAAATGTAAATAAAACAGCCTGAAGCATCGAAGCTTGATTAGCACGTAAATCTTTGGTAGGTACATAAATCATCACTGCACTGATAACTTCTCCAACTGGCCAATTAAAACCATTAACTGTACCATATTTATCTATAATTTCTTGCGGTGCATCTTCAGGTCTACCATGACATTGCAAGCAGCTAGTTTCCATTTTAATTGGTTCTGCTACATAAAATAACTCTCTATCTCCATTATGTTTATATCCTTTTTTTTCGGTAATACTTTGATCTTTCTGAAAATAGGCGATAATCTCCTCCTCTAATTTATCTGCTTTATTAACGGGATTCATCGGGTTTAATGCAGGTTGTTTATAAATATAGTCAGGTAATTGTTTATTAAATAATTCAAAAATACTCCGGGTAGCAAAAGCATTAGATTGAGCTTCTAAAATCATTTCTTTTGTATGCTTTTTCACTGCTGGTTCTAGTTGTTTAATCACATAATTTCGGCTGGCTTGTCCAAAATTTAAGACTAATTGACTGCGGTGACTGGCTTCTTGTTCAAAGGCTTGGGATTGGATTCTACTTAAATTCCATACCCCAACCCCCATAATTATTATTAATGATATAATTACTGCTATTGTAAACTTAAATTTAACAGAGATTTTCGGCTGAGATTTGACAAGGGGTGTAAATACCTGAGTAGGCATATCTTCGGATTTTTTATAACGCATTTTTCTACATAAATGAATATATCTATGCACAATTTTCAGAAAGATCAACAATTTTTGAGGTGGGCAATGCCCACCCTACTAAAATGTTTGCCCATCAAATAGAAATGCTAAATGGTATTCTTAATACAACGGTAACACATCAAACATCATGTTAATGCAAGTAGAAGATTAAGATAAACTAACAATTCCTGACCATTGCACCTTTTTCTCCTTTTCCCGTCGATAAGAAAAGAAGTGTTCTGAAGATTGATAGGTACAGTAGGGAGCGATCGCAATTTGTTCTCCACTAATTCCCAATTGCTGCAACTGCAAAACATTAACCCGACGCACATCTAAACGCACCTTTCCTGGTTCTGTATCCAGTAATAAAGGTGAATTAGGCAAATCCTGTAAAGCAGTAACTATTTTTTCTGGGTCATTATGTGGTAAAATTGTGTTTCCGATTTCCGCAGCCACTTCCACGGAAACTTGGTAAACTTCGCCAGCGATCGCCGGACCCATAGCAATTCGCAAATCCTGTAATTTGCTACCTTGAGATTGCATTCTCTCAATGGCTTGGGGAACAATCTTCGCTGCTGTACCCCGCCAACCAGCGTGTAAAGCCGCCACCTGTCCGATTTTTACATCCCCAATCAGCACCGGTGTACAATCAGCAGAAGCCACCCACACAGCCTGTAAAGGTCCTGCACTGATTAAACCATCTGCCAAAGCCAACTCATCATTGCTGTTATTTAAATGTTCATCAACCTCTTGGGGAGTCAAAACAGTATTACCATGAACCTGTTTTAAACGATAAGCAGCAGCGTCAGCTTGTAGCACTTTTGTTAACTCGTGTGGTGGACGCGGCCAAAACTGCTGGGTAAAAAAACCATGAGGCCAAGGAGTTAAAAGATTACAAGTCAGGTAAGGTAGACCTTCCCAATTGTGCCAATGCCAAGTGTGCATTTTCAACCAAACCTAAACAAAAAATACAAAACCGCCAATCAATGCTAACTTGAACAACGGGATTTAGGGGAATAACTGTGGAATTTGATCAGCAACTTTTAGAAAATTCCTTACACTTAGGTCGTAAGCATCCCGCTATACCATTTTCTCTGCACATTTTTGACAGTCTCCCGTCCACTAATAAAATGGTATGGGACTTAATTGCCCAAGGAGCAGAACCCGGATGTGTGGTTATTGCTACCCAACAAACCGCAGGTAGGGGACAATGGGGAAGACAATGGTTATCTCCTACTGGTGGACTATACCTTTCGGTGGCGATCGCTCCTAAACTAGAAATTACCAGTAGTTATCAACTAACCTTAGCCAGTGCTTGGGGAATTGCGTCACAATTACGAAAGTGTGGCGTACCAGTGGGAATAAAATGGCCTAATGATTTAGTATTAGATGGTCGCAAACTAGGCGGCATTTTAACGGAAACCAAAGTCCATCAAGGACAAATTACCCAAGCAGTGATTGGTGTTGGTATTAACTGGTCTAACCCAGTTCCAGAAACTGGTATCAATCTAAAATCATGGACAGCTACCCAGAATTCTCCACAGATTTCTGGACTAGAAATGCTCACTGCTACCGTTTTACTAGGAATACAATCCGGTCTAGAGTGTCTGAACAACGAAGGAATAAGCATACTATTGTCTCACTATCTTGATTTACTTACAAACATAGGTGATCAGGTGTATGTAAATAATCTTTTAGGCACTGTAGTTGGGGTGACACCCGAAGGAAACCTCCGCTTAAAAATGGCTGAATATGATCCAAACAAATTGATGACACCAGAAATTTCTGTTGAACCCGGTACAATCAGTTTGGGTTACTGCAAATCATCTGTTTAACTTTTGTTTAACTTTTACGGACATCAATCATCTCTTTAAACTTATTACACACAACTGAGAGCCAAAATGACGCAGCCCCATAAATCTGCCCATGATCGTTTAAATAAGCGGACTCAAGGTTTAACAAACAGACGCTTTGCGTCCACATTACCAGCCCAAAGCCTTGGTTGGTTGAGCAGTGTTAGCCTCCTCAGTGGTGGCTTCGTATTTGCTCAAACGGAATCAACAGTAGATAACATTGTTCCCACTATTGAAAGTTCCCAGCCGACAGCAGTTGCAGATACAGGAAAAAAAGAAAGTCCAGCCCCAGAAGCAGCGCCATCACAGCCAGATTTTGCTGAACGGAGAGCCAAACTAAGAAAAAAACTGAAGAGGGAAGAAGTTTCCCAAACAGCAGCACCAGTTAGGCAGTCTAAACCCAAAGTAGAAACTTCTCAACCTGCTGTCATCATTAGAACTTCTCCAACCAAAGTAGAAACTTCTCAACCTGCTGTCATCATCAGAACTTCTGCACCCAAAGTAGAAACTTCTCAACCGGAAGCAAGTGTGAGAACTTCTGCACCCAAAGTAGAAAGATCACAGGCTGAAAAACCAGAGACTCCTGCTAACTCAGCACCGGAAAAACCGGCAGAAGTGGCTAAACCAGCAAATAACTCTAACGGTGTTGGCAGTTCAACGGCTAGGAAAACTAAAGATTACAATAACACCTACATTGATCCCACAGAATACAACGGGACTGCAACTGGCAACTATGAAGCACCCAGTTCTGTAGTTGTCACAGAACGCTCTAGCAGTTGTGAAGCAGTTTTCTCTAAAAAAGAAATTGCTGCCGGTGCTTGTGGTAAAAAAGCAACTGATACTCCCCGTGTAGCTGATTCTCCCAAAAAATCAGCACCTAGTTGGATCAAAAAAAGTGAAACCGCTAGTTTAGAAAAAGCGCCAACAACACCGCAAGTAGCCACTAAGTCTAATCCAGAACGCCAAACTGTAGTTAAGACAGTGGCTGCTGCTGTCAATCATAATCAGAGTTGGCGTACTCCCGAAACTCGTACCAGCAGTCACACAAAAACAGCTTATCGTCCTAATCGGTTTATTCCTCAACCTAGCGAGTTTTCGTCAACTACAACAGTCAGTGCTACACCCATAGCCCCCAGTTTTGGGTCTTTACCTGCACCAATGGCTGAGGGTAATGTGGAACCTCGTCCTAGTAATGTCTCCTATGATTTCGCCCTGGCATCGGTTTTACCACAAGTTCCTTATAGTAATGCCTTTGCTTACCGTGGTGGTGCTTCTGGAGTAGCTTTTCCCCTGTCTTTTGCCGCACCTGTGACTTCTTTGTTTGGTTGGCGGATACATCCTATTACTGGCGATCGCCGTTTCCACGCAGGTACAGATATTGGCGCACCCACAGGCACACCAATTTTAGCAGCGGCTAAAGGTCAAGTGGAAACCGCTGACTGGATGGGTGGTTATGGTTTAACTGTCACTGTTAATCACAGTTCTGCCCAACAAACTCTTTACGCGCATATGTCAGAAGTCTTAGTTCGTCCCGGTCAGTGGGTAGAACCAGGAACTGTGATCGGCCGCGTTGGTAGCACTGGTAACTCTACTGGTCCTCACCTACATTTTGAAGTCCGCCACCTCACCGCAAACGGCTGGGTTGCTGTTGACCCTGGTGTGAAGTTACAAGCTGGACTCAATAACTTGTTGTACAGCAGACGCACAGCACAAGCAAGGTAGGGAGCAGAGGAGCAGAGGAGCAGGGGAGAATAACTTTAATATCTATTCCCCAGTCAAGGGTCCCCAGTCCCCAATCACCTATAAATACCCGTGTTCTACTAGGAATGCGGGTGAAATGTCTTCTTGATGATGGGTTGTTCCGGGAGAGAGGAATTTTTCCACGTATTTACCCAGGATATCTGCTTCTAGATTTACCCAGCTACCAGGGACTAAATGACTCAGGTTTGTTTCCGAGTATGTGAGGGGAATAACGGCTGCTGTAAACTGACAGTGTTCGGGTTGATAGGTGGCTACTGTGAGGCTAATACCATTGATGGCGATGCTACCTTTGGGGACGATATAGCGAGTGATCGCCTCCGGTGCTGCAAAGGTCATTTCCCAAGAGGTCGCTGTTTGTTCTGCTGCTATTAATTCTCCCATGCCGTCTACATGACCCATGACAAAATGACCTCCTACTTTACCACCCACTCGCAGCGATGTTTCTAGGTTGACATATCTGGCTTGGGTTTCTTCTCTAGCTAAAGTTGTACGTCGCAGGGTTTCTGGTGAAGCAGTGGCTATAAAGCCATCTTTTAAAATCTCTTCCACTGTTAGACATACGCCGTCTACTGCTACACTATCGCCATAGGTCAAATCGTGCATAATAACATCCGAGTGGCTGATAAAAGTAATCTGCCATGAATCGCTCGATAAGGGTTTGATTTTACCTAATCCTTGAATTAATCCTGTAAACATGATTTTTCTGCCAAACTAACTCTATTTATTGCTTAATTTTGGCTGAAATCAACTGATAATTACGACCAAAAATGTAAAACCTTTTAAAAATAATTTCGGGAATTTTTTTGGTTGCTCAAATTTCACACATTCACATCAATCTCAAGGCATACTTGGTTAAGATGATGATTATTTTGGGAGAGCATAGCTTGGCGTAAGTCATTGCAGCAAAAAATAAAGTCCAGATTACCTGGGTTTTATGTAGCAGTTTAATAGAAGCCATTATAAAGAAGAAAAGCTCTATGTTTACTTCTGTCCCACAACAACCCAACCAAGGGTATTATTTGCCACTTATCACTCAAGCAATTAAAGGATTTTTGAGGGTTAGCCAATGATTGAAATGAGAGTCGCTGGTATAGCATTAGATGCCATAACCCGCAGTCCGATTGTACTCTTGAAAGATAGTTCAGATCGTCGGGCTTTGCCAATTTATATCGGTCAGGATCAGGCTAGGGCAATTATGGGTGCTATGGAGCATCAAAAACCACCTAGACCTTTAACTCATGACCTGATGGTGAATGTTTTGGAAGTATGGAATATGACCTTGGAAAAGGTAATAATTCATTCTTTGCAAAAGGATACTTTCTACGCTGCTTTAATTGTACAGCAAGGCGAGGTAAAAAAAGAAATTGATGCCCGTCCTAGTGATGCGATCGCTATTGCCTTACGGACAAATGCACCGATTTGGGTAATGGAAGAAGTAGTAGCAGATGCTTCTATTCCCGTTGACCGTGATGCTGATGAAGCTGAACAAGAAGCTTTCCGAGAGTTTGTTTCTAATCTTCGTCCTGAGGATTTGATTAAGCGATTTGGTAATGGTGATAGTTAAATAGGGGAATGGGGAATGGGGAAGAAGCAGGGGAGCAGGGAGCAGGGAGCAGGGGGAAATTATTTGTATTTTCCCAATCACCAATTACCCATTACTAATTACCCATTACCCATTACCCATTACCAATCACCTATTATGCAATATCGACGTTTTGGTAAAACAAATTTATTCCTTTCGGTTTTTTCTTTGGGGACAATGCGTTATTTAGCTAACGTAGAAATCGCCCAAAAAACCATTGAAAAAGCTTTATCTTTGGGAATTAATCACATAGAAACTGCTAGAGGTTATGGTCAAAGTGAGGAGTATTTAGGTACAGCAATAAAAAGCGGTTTGTCAGTACCACGAAATCAATTATATATCACTTCTAAAATTCCCCCTTGTGCTGATGCTGACACCATGCGTCGATACATTGATGAATCTTTAAAACGTTTAAATTTAGATTATTTAGATTGTTTGGGTATTCATGGTTTAAATACTCAACAACATCTGGAATGGGTAGAAGCTAAAAATGGTTGTATGCAAGCTGTACAAGAAGCAGTAAATGATGGCAGAGTTAAACATATTGGGTTTTCTACTCATGGTGCTTTAGAGATTATTTTGGCAGCAATTAATACAGGTTTATTTGAATTTGTTAATCTCCATTATTACTATTTTTTCCAACGTAATAATTCAGCTATTCAAGCAGCTACAGAAAAAGATATGGGTGTGTTTATTATTTCTCCTGCTGATAAAGGAGGAAGACTTTATACACCACCAGATAAATTAAAGGAACTCTGTCAACCTTTTACACCTTTAGAATTAAATTATAGATTTTTATTGAGTGATTCAAGAATTACAACTTTAAGTGTAGGTGCTGCAACTCCAGAAGAATTAATTGCACCTTTAGCAGTTTCTCATAATATTAATGAGTTAACAATGGAAGAAATAAAAGTTTTTAAAAACTTAGAAAATCAACAAAATCAGGCTTTAGGAACTGATAAATGTAGTCAATGTTATGATTGTTTACCTTGTCCTGAAAATATCAATATTCCTGAAGTTTTAAGATTAAGAAATTTGGCAGTAGCTTATGATATGAATGATTATGGAAAATATCGTTATGGAATGTTTGAAAATGCTGGTCATTGGTTTCCAGGAATGAAGGGAAATCGTTGTACAGAATGCGGAGATTGTTTACCGAAATGTCCTGAAAATTTAGATATTCCGGTTTTGTTAAATGATACCCATGAAAGATTAAATGGGAAAGCTGGGAGGAGGTTGTGGAGTTAGATCCCCGACTTCTAAGATTAATTTATAATTTATTGAGAAGATAAAAAAGAAGTCGGGGATCTTTAAATATTTTGTCTGAATCAGGATGTCCAGGATTTGAGGATTTTCAGGATGAAGAGATTCATGTATTTTAAATGGCATCCACATTTTGTTAATATAAATGAGCGTCAACATTATTATATTTCTATTTCTTTCTATATAAAATATTTTTTTGTTAAATAATATATTCTGAAAATCTGCCAATTATCTGCACCATCATCCAAATAAAAATCCTGAAAATCCTTTAATCCTGGATATCCTGATTCAGACAATAAAAATCTGAAAACAATTTAATTTTCTAACCAATTCTCTAATAGCAAATTTTTGATATTGATAAAGTCTTTAATATTATTAGTTACAAGAATATCACCACGAGAACGAGCAACAGCAGCAATTAAAGCATCTAATTCACCTGTTGGTTTACCAAGTTTTCTGAGTTCACTTTGAATTTTGCCAAATTCAATAGCTGCATCTAAATCAAATGCTTCTATAGGCAAAATAGCAATAAATTCTGCTAAATTTTCCAGGTTTTTGACTAATTGTTGAGAACAATAAACGCCTTTGTAAAGTTCGGCAACTATAATTATAGATAAATAACACTGACTAAAGTAGCGATTAAATTTATTTACTGCTTGTCGGTTATTTTTGAGGAGCGCAATACAAATATTAGTATCTAATAGATACATTATTCATACTCCTCTTGATCAATTGGGTCTATATTTATACCTTGATAAGCATGGCGTTGTTGGTCAATTTCTGTAAATATTTCGGTTAAATCAGGTTGATTTTCCCACACACCAAATAATTTATTTAGTTTAGCTAATTTTTCCTCTTCTGTTAAAGATAATTGTGGTGCGGAAATTTGCTTTTCAATAAAATTCAAATCTACTATTATTTCTGTTCCATCGGGAATATTATTAATTTGTTCTATGATTTCAATGTTTTGACCGCGTTTTATACCTCTAACTTTCATGTTTAGTTTTCCTCTATTTTGAGAAATCGGTTAAACAAATATTATAACACTTTTCCCTTCAGTATCTAGTAACTGCCAAATTTATAAGTTACGTAAATTCTCTATTGCTTTTTGTGTAGATATTTTGAGCTATTTATAAGCAATATCTCGAAAATAAACAATTTTTTGATTATGGTGACATAAAAATTACAATCATTATTATAATAATCTTAGTTATTTAACACACATCATCATGAGTTCAAAAACAAAGGAATTACAGACGGGTTACGCTCAAACTCGCTTGCTGCTTGCGTTGTGGGATTTGGGAGCAAATGAACAGGAAGTGAAAAAAGGTTTGCTGACAAAGCGGATAGTGGCTAAGGGTCAGAAGATGGCCGACTATAAGGAGATTTTAGAGGATTTGCAAATGCAGGGGGCGGTTAATGTTTCTCGGACTGGTTATACTCTCATGTCACCCATAGGTTTAGAAGTGTTGGGTGCGGGTTTGCGTAGTAGTGAGTTTAAGTTTGAGGGGACTATTGTTGGTACTTGGGCTGCTAATGCGTTGCTGCGGTGGATAGGTCAGATTGATGTTGCGGTAAGTGCGCCGGTTGTTGCTAGTGATGCGGTTAAGGGTGGGGTTATTGGTTCCTATGAGGAGTTTAAAACTGTCGCGTTGGATGTTTATGACAAGTTGAATAACGATTACAACCTAGATGATTTAGTACCTATCTATCGCATTAGAAGAGAAATAGGTGAACGAGTTAGCCGTGAAAAATTCAATACATGGCTAGTAGAAATGCAAGCAGATGACATTTTACAGTTAATTGCCGGAGAAATACCAGACTTTACCGCTGATAAACGGGAAGATTCGATTTCTATACCAGGTACACAATTACGTTCTTATGCTAAACGCTTGATTTAATCACATTATCTACAAACTTTTTCGTTCCTTGCACCTGAGAAATTACCATGACAAATACTCCTTTTTCTCCCATAGAAGCTGTTAACACCGCAATCAATAATCATAATCCATTTACTAATGCTGGAATTGTTAAAGAACAGGATGTTTGGGGAAAAGGAGTCCCCGATGTACCCACATTAAACGCCCATGCTTCTAATAAAGTTTTTCAAGCCATTGAATTTGTTAAAAAAAGTCAATCTAGTCAAGATAAAGTAACTTCAATTGCTATTACTGCACAACAGGGAGTTGGTAAAACCCATCTTTTGAGTCGCATTCGTCATGAACTGGAAAAACAGGGAGGTGCTTTATTTGTCTATGCCAGTGCTAATAACTATACAGACTTAAATTTAGTTAAGTACCAATTCCAGCAAACTTTAGCAGATAGTCTGAGTAAAACTGGTAGCCAACAAGTTATGCAATGGCAAGAAGTAGCCGCAGCTATGGCCAACGAAGGTAGAGAAAAAGCTCCTACTCCAGCAGAATTAGTCAAAAGATTTGACCAAGCTTATAAAAAGAATAAAAACTTAATGAATAATCTGCAAAAACAGGTTATTAAAAATAAATCTGATGCAGATCCTTATATTCTTCGTGCTATTTTGTGGACACTTTCAGAAACCCAAGCTCCTTTTGCGATTAAATGGCTATCTGGAGAAGAATTAGCTCAATTAAATGCTGATGAATTGGGATTACCTAATCCTAGTAAAACTAATCAAGATAGAGAAAGTGAAGCTCTTAAAAATATTCAACAAATTTTAAATTTAGTTGGTTATTACAACTCAATTGTTATTTGTTTTGATGAAATAGAAGTTGAAAGCAACTGTAATGAGGATGGATTTCCTACAGCAAGTGTAATTGCTAATTTCGTGAAAATTCTTCATGATACTTTGGAAAATTCAGACCTTAGCCAAGGTGTAGTTATTCTAACAGTTATGATGCCTGAAGCATGGAGAGATAAAGTAAATTCTCTTCCAGGTGGTACACCTGATAGAATTTCCAAATTCACACAACGAAAACCAGTAGATTTGAAATTTGTTAGTGCTGATTCTATGGTACAGTTAGCGACTGTTTGGCTGCGAGAATATTACAGTTCAAAAAACTTAATTCCTCCACATCAACTTTACCCATTTGAAGAAATTCATCTGAGAGAATACGGGAAAAACAAACCAACTGTGAGGGAAGCTTTACGATGGTGTGCAGATAACTTTAAGGTTGAAGAAGAAAAACTTCCTGATGATCCATTTGAGAGGTTTGAACTAGCATTTACAAGGGAAAGTGAGGTAAAGATTGAAGAATATATAGAGGATGCTTCTCGAATATCTGAAGCTCTTTATTTTGGCTTTAATACTTTAAAAGGACAGACAATAGAATGCGTAATGATTGAAGACATTACCAACGATATCAAACCTAAAGCAAAAAATAACAACTTTATCAATTTTAAAATTATTGGTAAAGAAAATGGAAAAGAAGTAAAAATTGGTGTATCGGTTATCCAGGATTCTCAATTTACATTAAATGCAGCTTTAAAACGTTTGAATGACTATCATACTTTTGATTTAACACGTGGTTGTTTAGTGCGTTCTCAATCAAAAATAAAACAAATGAAAAAAACAGCAGCTACATATAGTTTGCTGAATGAGTTGATTATACACAAAGGGGGAGAAAATGTAGATTTAATAGAAGATCAAATTCGTCCACTTATAGCCATCTTAGCTATTTATCAAAAGCGACAAACTTATAAACTAACAGAGGAACAGATTTTTGATTTTATATCTAAAAATAACATCACATTTGATAATCTGTTATTAAGAGAAATTTTAAGTGATCCATCTGGTAATATGCCTGATGTTGATGATATGGGAGGATTATTTGATGAAGATGATAATATTTCTGATGTTGATGATGAAGATAATTTGAGTGATTTATTTGGTTAATTAATTATGAATAAATCGGTTTCAATCTACAATGCTTTATGTTTACCAGTTCCTGATATTGAAGCTTTGATACAAGGACGAAGTATTGCTGCAATTCCTCGTAAATTGGTGAATACTGGGCAAAAATTCGCTCTTTATCCTGTTGATACTTCAGCAAATGTGATTTCAATTAAAGCATGGGCTAAATGTGAACTTTGTCAAATTCCAGATAAAACAACACCTTTAGATATTTTATCTCAATTAACCATCTGGAAACCAGAAAGATTTGAGGAAATATTACAAAAACATCCGCATTTTTTTCTAGCTTATTTACGAGTTTATCATTTACCTGAACCTTTGGAAATTCCAGCTATTCCTAATATTCAAGATAAACTGGGTAAATTTGTCGGTTTACCTACTATTTCCGCTTCTGAAGCTAAACCCGTATTAAGTGATTATGTATTTAACCAACGTAAACAACAATTAGAAAACCTCCAACCTCCTCTACATCCCGAACTAGAAGAATTACAAAGTTTATTATTACCAATAGCTAACAATAACCCAGCAGCACAACAATTAGAAAATGACATCAACGTATTTTTAGGTTGGAGTAATGAACCAAATAAAAATACACTAAATTCTGATTTAACTTGGATCAAAACAATTACAACATTAGGAGATAGAAGCATAGAATTTGAAGAGAAAAAAAGTAACTATCAAGCGGGTACAGACTTTGAAAACATCTCCCGTCAAAGCCTTGATTTTTTAGGTTTTAAAGTTGAAAATGCTTATAAAGGAGGTGCGGGAGGTTTAGATTTATATTGTTCACAACCTTATCCTATTGTTTGCGAATGTAAAGCAGGTAAAAGTATTCCAGATCGTGCAGTAGAAGAATTAGATAGAATTGGTAAAAGACATCTGCAAGAAAATTATCTGCAAGCAGTACGCTTAATTATTGGACCAGGAGAACCTACAAAACAACTCAAAAAATCTCTCGAAAAATCTGCGAAAATATCTAAAACCAGTATTATTAAAGCTATGACATTACAAAAATTAGTAGAACTAAAAGCAAAATATCCAGGTGCAATAAATTTAATTGAATTAAAAGAATACTTAGAACCAGGACAAATAGACTATAAAATTAACGAATATATAGATAAAATAGAAAAAGAGATAAAATTGCGATCGCACATTATTCAACTCGTTAAAAACTATCTCCAAAATGCAGGAATAGAATCTACAGGAGTTGACACTTTACATGGTGCATATTTTGGATCACATCCACCACAACCACTTAAAACAGAAGAAATGCACGAAATATTAATAGAACTATCATCACCCCTAACAGGATACTTAGGAAGAGAAAAAGGAAACGACTGGAAAACAGATAAATTCTATTATTTACGCGACTTACCAATAAATTAAAAATAACCCTCTTCTCTCTTCTTTTCTTTCCTTCGTGTCCTTCGTTCCTTCGTGGTTCGTTTCTCAAATCATCCCAAAGTTAAAACACCCGCTGGAAAATTCACCACCAAAGGCAAAAACTCCAACCACGCAGAACCCAACAAAATCTCCGTTAATTCATCTCCAGCATAAACAGGAATTTCATACTCTTGGTTATCCAAAATTACCTTACCTAAATAAATGTCAAATCTAGACTCTCCCTGTGCAGTGCGTAGCTTTTCCTTAGATATAAATGACCAATTTAGACCTTGTAAATCTTGTTTATTAATAGCCATAAAGCCTGTGAAACCAGTATCAAACAAAGCATCTACAGGTAGATTTAAGCCATCAGCAGTAATTAATTCAACCTCAAAAAATAACCGCCCCCCATCACCAAAATAACCCTGTATCATATTCTGCCAGTTACTCCAGTTTCATTGATACCAAATAAAAAATGTATCACATTAGGATGTTTCTCTCTAGCTTTCTTACTAGCAGTTTCCTTATCCTGATCAACAAAATAATCACCGCTATCTGGTTCTATAGCAATATACCAACCATAATGTTCTTTTATCAACTCAGGACGCAATTGTTCAAAAATTGCCCAGCAACGTTGATAAAATAGTTCATCTTCAGCTTTACGTTTAGCTAACTCTTCTGGTGATAAAGTCAATTCAGGAAAAATCCTGCCTCTTCTTCTTGGTTGTTGTGATGTTAATTGTGTCATAGTTTTTAACTCAATTATGCAAACTAAAATAATGGTAACATATTATATTTTGTTGTAAGAATTCAGGTGAGGCGATAAGATCCCCGACTTCTTTTGTTTATTATGTCCATAAATGATAAATTGATCTTAGAAGTCGGGGATCTGGGTATGAACGATTGCTATTTTGCGTGAGATTAAAAAAGTTAAATCCCCGACTTCTTCAAGAAATCGAGGATTTAAACAACAGGATAATTAATTGTTTTTTAACCGAGAGAAACAGTTAAACTACCTGGTTTAGCCAAATCACCGGTTAACACCACACCGCGATTATTAGCATGGAGATGACGGAGAATTTTGTAAATTGCTTCTACTTCTTCAGCAGCACCAGCTTTATCAGCAACTTCAGAAAGAGAAAGAGCTTTCTTTTCTGTTTGCAGAACTGTCATTACTTTTTGTTGTAAATCGAGAATTACAGCGGCGGCTTTTTTACCTGCTTCCACACCGGGTTGGTGATAAGCATTAATATTAACTAAACTGGCATAGAAACCTACAGCCCGTTCATACAATGCAATTAACGCGCCAACTGTGCGAGCATTAACTTGAGGAATAGTCACCGTAATGGAATCGCGGTTATTTTCATACAGTGCTTGACGAGTTCCTAACAAAAAACCAGCCAAATAATCACCAGAAGTCACACCTGGATCAATTTCTGGAGATGCACCTTGACGGTCTTCTAAAACCTCAATTAAGGTTGCAAAGAAATTGGGTACACCTTCCCGCAATTGTTGAACATAGGCGTGTTGGTCAGTAGAACCTTTGTTACCATAAACGGCAATACCTTGATATACAGTTTTACCGTCTAAGTCTTTTTCCTTACCCAAAGATTCCATTACCAGTTGTTGCAAATAGCGGCTAAATAATAACAAGCTGTCTTTATAAGGTAAGACAACCATATCTTTTTCGCCTTTGCCATTTCCAGAGAAATACCAAGCCAAAGCTAACAAAGCCGCTGGGTTATTCTTGATATTAGCGACGCGAGTAGCGTCATCCATTTCTTTTGCCCCATCCAGCATGGCACGGACATCAATACCCTGTAAAGCCGCAGGAACTAGCCCTACAGCAGACATTTCCGAGGTACGTCCACCCACCCAGTCATACATAGCAAACCGGGCTAACCAGTTTTCAGATTTGGCGACTTTATCTAGGTTGCTATCTGGCCCGGTAATAGCCACTGCATATTTAGCAAAGTCTAAATTTTTGGCAGCATAGGCTTTTTTCACCTCAATCATGCCATTACGGGGTTCGGGAGTTCCCCCAGACTTGGAAATGACTAATACTAAAGTGCTGGCGAGATTTTCGATTTGGGAAAGAACCCGATCAATACCTGTAGGATCAGTATTGTCAATAAAATGAATCTTCAGAGGTGGAAAATCAGGGGAGAGGGCTTCAGCCACAAATTCTGGACCCAACGCAGAACCACCAATACCAATAGAAATGATATCTGTGAAGCGGCTTTCCTTGGGGGGATGTACAGCCCCAGTGTGTACCTGGTCAGCAAAAGCTTCGATTTGTTCTAAGGTTTGGACAATTTCTTGTGTCAGTTCTGGAGTCGGTGCTAAATCGGGATTTCGCAACCAGTAATGTCCTACCATCCGGTTTTCATCAGGATTGGCGATCGCTCCCTTTTCCAAAGCTGCCATATCCGCAAACGCCTTGTCAAACTTGGACTGCAACGACTCCACAAAGGCATCATCGAACCGCATCCGGCTAATATCTAGATACAGTCCTAATCCCTCGTGGAAATATAACCAATCTTGGTAACGTTGCCAAAGTGCCTTAGCATCCATCATGAGGGAATTCTCACATATATTGGTCAAACTCCAGTTTAATGTATGGTTTTGGCGATCCCTGCTTTGTCTTATACAGTTTTTAATCAGGTGGCT
Source organism: Cyanobacteriota bacterium (assembly GCA_046045965.1). Lineage (GTDB taxonomy): Bacteria > Cyanobacteriota > Cyanobacteriia > Cyanobacteriales > Nostocaceae > RDYJ01. Next base: position 16,579 of record JBJOKS010000028.1, read on the forward strand.
GGAGGTAGAAGGCAGAAGGCAGGAGGCAGGTGGCAGGAGGCAGAAGGCAGGTGGCAGGTGGCAGGAGGCAGAAGGCAGGTGGCAGGAGGCAGAAGGCAGGTGGCAGGTGGCAGGAGGTAGAAGGCAGGTGGCAGAAGGCAGGAGGCAGAAAAAAGAATTAATTTTTCTTTCCCTATTCCCTATTTCCTATTCCCTATTCCCACTGATAACTTTTAACTGATCACTGTTTAAACATCCGGCTGAGGAATAACACGTAAAAATTTGACTATTTCCCCTGTAATTTCTATACCTACAAGATAATTATCTATAGTGAAGCGATAAAAAATCCCTTCCTCATCAAGCTGTCGCAACTCTGGGAGTCCATGCAACTGCCACTTGTGAGCAGCCCACTCAACAAAGACAAAATTATACACCCGTTGATATGCAGCGGGTTCTAAACTTTTGAGGTCTATCAAAAAAGACCTGGCATAGCGCACTTCTACTTCCAGATTCACTCTTGCTCACCAATTCTATTTTATTAACTTTCGTTTCTGATTACAGGAACATTAACAGCCGTATCGCCTCTTCATGGGTTAATATGTCCCACGGATGCTGCGACGGCTTAACTTGTTCTATAGCTTTGAGCATATAAGAGTCAAAATGCAAGGCTTGAAGCACCTCCCAAACACTTTGCATATCCTCATCAGCTATTTGCTCAATCAGGTGGTGCATCCTAATCCGTAGTAAATTCATACTTAACAAAAATAGCTATGGTAAATTCTTGACAATACCCAAGGTACACTACAATCTATTCCGTTGCATTCCTGGGGACTGGGTGGGGAGATAGGGTATAGGAAAAAATGAATTCTTTCTCCTGACTCCTGACTCCTGCCTCCTGACTCCTGACTCCTGACTCCTGACTCCTGACTAATTATGATTGAATATCTTATTTTTCTGGCTATTTCTACCGCTACTTTTGCTCTGTTTGGACTGGGGCTGAATTTGCAGTGGGGTTTTACAGGTTTGATTAATTTTGGTCATATTGCTTTTATGACCTTGGGCGCATACACCACAGTTCTGTTAAGTTTAAAGGGTGTACCTCTATTATTTTCAGCTATTGCTGGGGCAATTGTCGCCGCTTTGTTGGGTTTGGTGATTGGTTTTGCAACTTTGCGCTTACGAGAAGATTATTTGGGTATTGTTACCATCGGCACAGGAGAATTAATTCGTTTAGTGGTTAATAACCAAGATTTACCAGTTGGTGATGCTTGGGTATCTGGGGCGTTTGGTGTGCAGAGTTATCTTATACCCTTGAATACAACGCCAAATTTATTTTTCCGATTGCTGATGATTGGTGTACTTACCCTGCTAACAATTATTACTGTATTTTCTTTATGGCGCTGGGTGAAAACTACCAAAAAATCTCCCAGCAATAACCCAGAATTCTTTTCCCATTTGATAGTCGGGATCATTTTAGGTGTATTGTCAATAGCAATTTATGTCGCTGGTGTGATGGGACTTTATAACTACAACCCGAAAGCCGGTTTAATGTTGTTGTCTTTATTAGTATTAGCGTTTGTATTTTGGCGGTTAGAATTTTTAGTCAAATCTCCTTGGGGTCGAGTTCTCAAAGCAATTCGGGAAGATGAAGAAATACCCAAAGCATTAGGTAAAAACGTCTTTTGGTATAAACTACAATCTTTAATGTTAGGAGGTGCGATCGCTGGTATTGCTGGTGCTTTCTTCGCTTGGCAACTCAGCGCCATTTATCCTGATAATTTTCAACCCCAACTCACTTTTGACGCTTGGATTATGGTGATTTTAGGCGGTTCTGGTAATAATATTGGTACAATTTTAGGAGCAGTAATTTATTTCGCTTATGATGCTCTAACACGAGAATTTTTACCAAGAATTGTCCCCTTAGATGTAGAACGCATCGGTGCTTTTAGAATTATGTTTATCGGTCTAATTCTTATGGTACTGATGATTTGGCGACCTCAAGGTATTTTAGGTAAAAAGGAGGAACTGACTCTTGGTAAGTAATACAGCAATAAACAGGTAATACCAAATATTCAGTAAGAGATGGAGAAATTAAAGGGTTTGTTAAAATAGTTAATACAAGCAGTTTATAGGGAGAAATAGCCATGACAGTTGCTACGGCTAAAAAAATGACCTTTGCAGAATTTATTCAATTTGATGACGGTACAGATACTTTATATGAATTGGAGAACGGAGAATTAATTTCTATGCCTTTAGAAAGTGAGCTAAATCGGCGGATAGCAATGTTTTTATTAATCTATTTTTCTCAATTAGGTATTCCCTATTACCGCTTGAGTATGAAAACAGAAATGGCTGTCTATAGTCGGCTGGTAGGGGTGCGTGTTCCTGATTTGATCGTGTTTTCTGAAGAATTAGCTCAGGTAATGCAGGGTGCTACACGCTCTCTCATTTTAATGGATATGCCACCACCTTTGTTAGTTGTCGAGATAGTAAGTCCAAATCAGGAAAATCGAGATTATCGTTACAAGCGTTCTGAGTATGCAGCACGAGGTATTGCTGAATATTGGATCGTTGATCCGATGCAGCAAAAGGTAACGGTTTTAGAGTGGGTGGAAGGTTTTTATGAAGAGCAAGTTTTTACAGTTGATCAGACAATTTGTTCTCCTTTATTTACGGATCTCAAGTTAAATGTAGCTGAGGTTTTACAAGGATAAAATATAATCTTAATTGGTAATGGGTAATTGGTAATGGGTAATTGTTAACTACTCAAAATCATTTATAATAATTAATTAAAAGTTAAGTTGAGAAGAAAAACGTCATGGTAAATAATATTGAAACTCCCCAACTTTCCCTATTAGCAGCAACCGGACTTTGTAAAAGTTTTGGTGGTATCCAAGCTGTTAAAGATGCGAATATCGAAGTGATCAAAGGTAGTATTACTGGTTTAATTGGTCCCAACGGTGCTGGTAAAACTACTTTATTTAATTTACTGTCAAATTTCATCCACCCAGATAAGGGAAGAGTGATTTTTGATGGTGAACCTATTCATAATTTACAACCATATCAAATTGCCCAACAAGGTTTAATTCGCACCTTTCAAGTAGCACGAACTCTGTCGCGGTTGTCGGTTTTAGAAAATATGCTGTTAGCAGCACAAAAACAAACCGGTGAGAATTTTTGGCAAGTTCAATTTCAACCTCATGTTGTTGCTAACGAAGAAAAACAAATCAAAGAAAGAGCAATGTTTTTGTTAGAGTCTGTAGGGTTAGAAAAAAAAGCAAATGACTATGCTGGTGGTTTATCTGGTGGACAGCGTAAACTATTAGAAATGGGAAGAGCTTTAATGACAAATCCTAAGTTAATATTATTAGATGAACCTGCTGCGGGGGTGAATCCTAAATTAATTGATGATATATGCGATCGCATTCTCAAATGGAATCGTGAAGACGGATTGACTTTTTTGATTATTGAACATAATATGGATGTGATTATGTCGTTGTGCGATCGCGTTTGGGTATTAGCAGAAGGACAAAATTTAGCCGAAGGTACTCCTACAGAAATTCAAAGAAATACCAAGGTTTTAGAGGCATATTTAGGACAATAAAGCAATACTTAATATGCCTAAAAAAATTAGAGAACTGAAAAGTTTATTACTGCAATCAGGGTTTACATATAAACCAGCAAAAGGAAGTCATAGCAAATGGATACATCCAAAATTATCTAAAGCTATTATAATTGCTGGTAAAGATAGTAGTGATGCTAAACAATATTTAGAGAAGCAAGTTAATGAAGCAATAGCAGAATTAAAGAAAATAGAAATAGAAGAAAAGGAGGAATTAGAGGAATGAAATATACAATCATTATTCAATGGTCAAATGAAGATAAATGTTATGTAGTTTCATTACCAGATTTTACAGATGTCATGCAGCCTTGTACTCATGGAGACACTTATGAGGAGGCTTTAAAAAATGCTCAAGAAGTGTTAGAAATGCTGATTTCATCTTATTTAGAAGATGGACAACCTTTACCAGAACCACAAATTTTAGGAAAGTCATTAACAGCAGCTTAATTTTTCTATATCAGCGTAGGTTGGGTTGACAGCACAAACCCAACATTTTACTAATTACAGCAGGAGTCAGGAGTCAGCAGTGAAACTGCTTTTGTGTATAGGGTTCAATTTTTATTCTGTACTTCATTGATCTGCAATCTGCTGTATTTTAATTTGCTATATGTTCAGATTTTTATTTACTATTATTCCTACTTTATTACTTCCATATTGCCAATTTATTGCTGATTTCTTTCTCTGAAAAGCACTTTGATTTTGAAATAAAACAAAAGTCGCTACAGCTATTAAAAAATAACCAAAATACTTTTGCAATTTTTTACCATCAATAAACTGAGATAAATAAGCACCTAAAAAACTGCCTAAACTAGCTGCAAAAATAAATGTTATCATTAATTGCCAATCTAATACAACTTGTCCCAAATATCCTAAAAACCCCGCCATAGCATTAACAACCAGAATTAATAAAGAAGTTCCAATTGCTTCTTTCATCGGCGTTTTACCCAAAATAACTAAAGCTGGAACAATTGCAAATCCTCCCCCAACTCCCACTAAACCTGTTAATATCCCAACTCCAAATCCTTCAGTTAACAACCATAACCAACAATATTTACAAACTGGTGGTTGATAAATTTCTGCGGTTGGATTTTCTGGAGATGTTTGAGCAGTTTTTTTAAAACTTCTTTTAATCATTAAACTCGCTGCTAACAACATCATAATTGCAAATAGCAGCATTTGTAAACTATCAGTAATAAATGGTAAACCTGCTATTTTTGCACCTAAAAAAGCACCTAACATGGTAGCAGAACCAAAAATAAATGCTTTTTGAAAATTGATATTTCCTTTTCTCCAATGGGGAATTACACCAATTAAACTCACAGTTCCCACAATTACTAAAGTCATTGCAATTGCAGATTTAGTGGGTACTCCCATCACATAAACTAAAATTGGTAATGCTAAAACAGAACCACCACCACCTATTAAACCTAAACTAATACCTATACCAGTTGCTAAAATATGTCCTAATATCCACACGTCGCTTTGCTCCGAATTCAAAAGTCTTAGATCCCCAACCTGTTTAAAAAGTCGAGGATCTTAGTTTGAGATTTTAACCACGTTGGTTATAGGGTAATTTGGCTAATAACATTCCCATTGCACAGGTGTTACTTACTCCTGCAAATACTAAACCTGCACCTACAAAACCACTTAAAATTAAAAACCAGGGAGAAACAAATGCACCTAAGATAGTTCCTGTAAATACTAAAAAACCTGCAACTATTTGTACTTGTCTCATTAAACTAATAGGAGCATTTTGATTAATTTGTGTTGAATATCCTGACTGTTTCCAAGCTGTAATTCCTCCTTGTAATTGGCTAAATTCTGAAAACCCAGATTGAATAAGTTTTTGTGCTGCTTGGTTGGATCGATTTCCTGATTGACAGTATATAACAAGCTGTTTACCAGGAATTAAAGATATTTGTTCTGGCTGAAATTTAGACAAAGGTAAAAGTTGAGATCCAGGAATATGTTCTGCTGCATATTCTGAAGCTTCTCTTACATCTATTAGTTGGATTTGTTCTGTTTCTCTCAATTCTTTAACTGTAGCTGCATTAAGTAATTGCAATTTTGTATTGATAGATGTGGTCATTTTTTTACCTCTTATTTAATTCCTAGATTAATTGTTAACTAAAACTTCATCACCACACCGTAGATTTGCTGGAACTGCTGCCATCATTTTTTGCGGATTTTGTAAATTTAAACAGGACATAAATTGAATAAAACTATTGCGACTATGTCCTCTAAATCTAGGATTGTATTGTTTTTCTTCTCCAATTGTTGAAACTGTAAAACCCTTGTAATCATGTCCTGGATAAACTAAAGTTTCATCTGCAAGGGTAAAAAGTTTTTGTGTGATGACATCAAATAAAGTTCCTGCATCACCACTTTGAAAATCAGTTCTTCCACAACCACGAATTAATAAGGAATCTCCTGTTAATAATCTTTCTTGGTTGACTAAATACGCTAGATGACTGTCTGTATGTCCTGGTGTGGCGATCGCTTGAATTATAATTGATCCCAGTTCTAGAATTTCCCCATCTTTCATCTGCTTATCTGCACAACTCGCTGGTGCATTTTCTGGTACAACTCCCAAACATCCAGTTAATTCACGTAATTTACCCGTACCTGTGATATGATCTGCATGAATGTGAGTTTCCATACAGTAGCGCAATGTCAAACCTAGTTCCTGAATTAGTTGTAAATCTCGTTCTACCTGTTCCAGTACCGGATCTACAAGAACTGCCGCTTTTATTGTCTCGTCAGCAATCAGGTAGGTATATGTACTAGACTCTTTGTCAAAAAGTTGGCGGAAAAACATTTTTTTGTTTAAAACTCTTCATCCATTATATAACTATATAGTAGGATAGTCAATACAAATCATCAAGTATTTTTAGTTTTTTATGTCAGAGATATTTCCAGGCGCTCTTAATCAGGTTGCAGAATATTTTAAAGTGCTGTCTGAAGTCAGTAGACTACAAGTTTTGTGTTGTTTGAAACCGGGAGCAAAGAATGTAACCCAAATCATTGCTGAGACTGGACTAGGACAAGCGAATGTATCGAAGCATCTGAAGATTTTGACTCAAGCGGGTATTGTCAAAAGGACACCAGATGGAGTCAGCGTCATTTATGAAATTACTGATCCTATCTTATTTCAGTTATGTGATTTGGTGTGCGATCGCTTATCCGTCAGACTCGAAGAACAAACCAAGCAGTTAGAACAACTCAAATTGTAGCGAACAGGAAGGATCAGGTAACAGGTAACAGGTAACAGTGAATAATTTATATTTTTCCTAAACTCCTGACTCCTGACTCCTGACTCCTTCCTTAACTAAACTGTTTCCCTGTGTCTAGGTTAAATAACATTTGCAGAGTTTGCATACAATTACGTCTGGCTTCAACATCTTGTTGCGCCCGTAATTGTACCATTGGGTCATGTAATATTTTATTAACTATTCCTCTTGTTAAAGCTTCAATTACTTCTTGGTGTTTTTCGCCAAATTCTGAACCCAAGCGAGATAAAGCTTTTTCTAGTTCTTGTTCGCGGATGCTTTCAATTTTATTTCTGAGAGAGCTGATAGTAGAGACAGTTTCTAAACTCCGCCACCACACATCAAAAGCGTCTGCTTCTTCATCTAGAAGTTTTTCAGCTTCCTGTGCCATTTTGCGGCGACTTTCGTAATTTTGTGCTACAACTGCCTTTAAATCGTCCACATTAAAAGCTTGCACATTTGGCAAATCATTAACATCTGCATCCACGTTACGGGGTACAGAAATATCAAATAACATCAACGAGTGGTTGGGGTCTAAAACCATTTCTAATTTAGCGCGGTCAAGAATTGGCTCAGTTGCAGAAGTGCTGGTAAATACTATATCGCTCTGAGCCACTACAGACATCATTTCCGGTAGCAGATGGATCTCAATAGGTACTTCTGAGAAATTTTTAGCTAATTCTTCCGCACGTTCACGGGAACGGTTAACAATACTAATTCTAGTTGCACCTTTAGAAATCAGGTGTTGTACAAGTAACCGGGACATTTTCCCAGCACCGAGAATAGCCACACGGTAGGGAGCTAAATTTTCTACTTTTATCTGCGCTAATTCCACAGCCGCAGAACTAATGGAGACAGCACCAGTACCAATGCTAGTTTCAGTACGAACTCGTTTACCAGCGGTCAAAGCTTGTTTAAATAAACGATTTAAAATTGTTTTTATACCATTAAATTGCTGTCCCAGCTTGTGAGTATTTTTTACCTGAGCCAGAATTTGACCTTCACCAAGAACAAGACTATCCAACCCAGCGGACACCCGCATAATGTGCATAACTGAATCAGTGTGCATCAACATAAACAAATGTTGTCGCAAAGATGCTACCGGTAACTTGCTATGTTCTGCCAGAAACTGGGTAACTTCCTGAAGACCTTGAGTAATTTCACTGCTAACAATGTAAATTTCCAGACGGTTACAAGTGCTGAGGATAGCGACTTCATCTATATGAGGATAGCTAAGAAGATGAGCGATCGCGCCTTCAGTTTGAGGTTCGGGAATACTTAATTTTTCTCTAACTTCTACAGGGGCTGTTTTATGGCTTAACCCCACCACTGCAATATTCATTTCTTAAAATTGGTAATTGTTAATGGGTAATGGGTCATGGGTCATGAGTAATTGGTAATTGGTAATTGGTAATTGGTGGTAGTTTTTCCCCAATCACCAATCACCAGTCACCAATCACCAGTTATTACCGGAGTTGAATAACCTTGGGTTCATCAAACAAGTGAACTGTATCCACAAACCGAGCAGTTTTAGATTGGCTGGAAATAACCAAGCTTTGGGTTCTAGCACCACCGTGGAAGAAACGCACACCATCCATCAGAGTTCCAGGGGTGATACCGCAAGCTGCAAATAGGACTGTATTACCAGAAGCTAATTCGTTAGCATTGTAAACTCTGTCTCCATCAGTAATACCCATTTCTTGCAAACGGGCAAGATTACCTTCTCTGCTTTCGCCAATCAAACCTGTTTGTACAACTTCTGGATCGTAGATCAGTTGACCTTGGAAGTGACCGCCTAAAGCCCGCATAGCCGCAGCAGAAATTACACCTTCCGGAGCAGCACCAATACCCATCAAAGCATGAATGTTGCTACCAGCAAAAGCGCAAGAGATGGCAGCAGAAACGTCACCATCGCTGATCAATCTGACTCTTGCTCCAGCGGTACGAATTTCCTGAATCAGTTCTTTGTGACGGGGACGATCCATCACTACTACTACCAATTCCTCAACGGAACGGTTTAAGCAGTCAGAAAGAATTTTGAGGTTTTCTGTAGCTGATTTGTTGATATCAACATGACCTCTAGCGGCTGCTGGTGCTGCGAGTTTCTTCATGTAGAAGTCAGGAGCAGCAAATAAACCACCTTTTTCGGAAATTGCCAAAACTGCCATAGAGCCATTTTGACCATAAGCAACTAAGTTAGTACCTTCGCAGGGGTCAACAGCAATGTCAATTTCTACCAATTCATCAGGGTTACAGAAATTTTTCGCATCTGGTTGAGTACAGATACCTACTTCTTCACCAATGTAGAGCATAGGAGCTTCATCGCGTTCGCCTTCGCCGATAACGATGCGACCACGCATATGGATTTTGTTCATCCGTTCCCGCATAGCTTCTACTGCTACTTGGTCAGCAGTGTTCTTTTCGCCTTTACCCATCCACTTCGAGGAGGCGATCGCTGCTTGCTCTACTACCTCAATAATCTCTAACCCAAGTGTATTTTCCACAGGACTGCCCTCTTAATTGCTGATCTTAGCGTCGTTTTATCTGGCCATTTCAGTTTTCAAGTCTACCAAAGTACGGATACATATAGAAAAAAGTTAAGTTTTACTGCTGTGAAAATCTAATTGGCACAGAATGAAAGAAAATGGCAGTAATTTTGTATCAACGCGGCAAATGATCTAGGCTAGAGATAAATAACAAAAATCTCTCAGTCAGAATAATATGCTGGACTTTCTCAATTCTCTTTTAGGTCGCCACCCAGAGCGCATCAAAGCCAACGTAGAAATTTACACTTGGCAAACCTGCCCCTACTGTATCCGTGCCAAAATGCTGTTATCGTGGAAAGGTGTTAAATTCACAGAATACAAAATAGACGGTGACGAAACAGCCAGAGCAAACATGACAGAACGCGCCCATGGTCGCCGCAGCGTCCCCCAGATTTTCATTAATAACCAACACATCGGCGGTTGTGATGACCTGTATTCCCTAGATACAAAAGGTCAACTTGATCCGCTTTTATTTGAGGTGACAGGTGATAGGTGACTGGGGACTGGGGACTGGTGAAGAAATGACCAATCACCAATCACCAATCACCAATCACCAAAAATGGATGAATCACGCCCTAGAATTGGCACAGGTGGCTGGTGATGCTGGTGAAGTTCCTGTAGGTGCAGTGATTATTGATCCAGCGGGTAACTTAATTGCTGAAGGGGAAAACAGAAAAGAACGAGACCAAGATCCTACCGCCCATGCGGAAGTTATTGCCATTCGGTCAGCTGCAAAAATCTTACAAAGTTGGCGTTTGGATCAATGCACCCTCTATGTAACACTAGAACCATGTCCAATGTGTGCTGGTGCTATAGTCCATGCACGTTTGGGGACACTTGTCTATGGAGTAGACGATACCAAAACTGGCGCAATTCGTACTGTTATCAACATACCCAGTAGCCCTGCTTCAAATCACCGTCCACAAGTGCTAGGAGGTATTCTAGAATCAGCTTGTCGTCAACAACTACAGACTTGGTTTGCAGCTAGAAGGCATCAGCAAAAATAACAGACAGAGCTAAAACTGTCCAGATAGCAAAACACAAATTACTCAAGAAAATCTACGGTGGACATAATCAAGTTTGCGTCACATTTTACCAGCTAACTGTCAGCCACCGTCATCATGGAATTTTACTCTGCTTCTACCCAATCTCAATCTCAATTAACAACTACCTCCGTAAATCCACAGGTGGCCTCTAGCACGTCGCGGGTTTCTCCTTGGTTAACTCCTTTGGCCTATTGTTTGGGACATAACATAGTTATACCGTCGTTTTTTGGTAAAATTGACATCAGCGGTCAAGAAAATATCCCCAACAATGGCCCTGTGATTTTTGCACCTACCCACCGTTCTCGTTGGGATTCTTTGCTGTTACCCTATGCTACAGGTCGTTATGTCACCGGTCGAGATATGCGATTTATGGTAACAAGCAGTGAGTGTCAAGGAATACAAGGCTGGTTTGTCCTCCGCATGGGTGGTTTTCCGGTAGATACCCAACGTCCAGCGATCGCCACTCTGCGTCATACAGTAGAGTTAATGCTACAGGGAGAAATGTTAGTTATTTTTCCCGAAGGTGGTATTTTTCGGGATGGAAAAGTACACCCCTTAAAGTCGGGTGTTGCGCGTTTAGCTTTAACCGCTGAATCTATTCATCCAGGTTTAGAAATAAAAATTATACCTGTTGGCATCAATTACAGTCAACCTTATCCCAATTGGGGAACTGATGTGAACATTCATATTGGTGAACCTCTTCAAGTTGCAGATTATATCAATGGTTGTTTAAAACAAAATGCTAAATATCTGACCGCAGATTTAGCAAAGAAATTACAACAATTAAGTCATCAAGAATCAGAAATAACGTCTCATTCCTTTGTAGAAATTCCCAATTCTTAATGGAAAAATAGCACTTAGCAACTATTAGCAACAGTCAAACCCAACACAAGACTTGGTAATGTTGGGTTTAGTTCCATAAATAATGGTTTCTTGAGTATTCAGCCATGCAGCCTATCTTCTGCAAATTAAGTGATGTATAATTTAAAATGTGTTAGAATCTACAGGGAATGAAAATAGACCAACAATTTGTGGTGAGTAATATTGTGGGGTTATGAAAAAAAGATTAAATTATATATTGAGACCTCAATGGCAGCAACAAGTTTATCAATTAGTAATAACAACTCTATTGACAACAGGTGGAATATTCACCTCTATAAATCTCAAAGTATTAGCCCAACTAACACCCGATAATACATTAGGTACAGAAAAATCGGTTGTTAATCAAGTTAACGAATTCAAAGACCTGATCAAAGGTGGTGCTACCAGAGGTAAAAATTTATTTCACAGCTTTGAAAAATTCAATGTTGGTGAAAACAGAAGTGTGTATTTTGCTAATCCTACAGGAATTGAGAATATATTAACTCGCGTTACAGGTAATCATCGTTCTGAGATATTCGGGACATTAGGAATAGATGGAACAGCAAATTTATTTTTAATAAATCCCAATGGGATAATTTTTGGCAACCATGCCAGTTTAGATATTAAAGGTTCTTTTACTGCCACAACTGTGGATGGAATAAAATTAGGAGAAAATGGTTTATTTAGTGCCACAGCACCAGCAACAAGTAATTTGTTGACTGTACAACCAGGAGCATTATTTATTAATGCTTTGAGAAATCAACAAGCAGAAATAAAGAATCAAGGTAATTTAACAGTTACTCAGGGTAATAATATAAATCTTTTTGGTGCAAATGTTATTAACACAGGCACATTAACAGCACCAAGGGGAACAATTCAGTTAACAGGGGCAGAAAATTTAATAGTTAGAGGAAATATCCAGACAAATACATTATCACTAAATACTAAAAACTTGACTGTTGCTGAAAACAATAACGCGACAATTGATAAAACTACATTAGAAAGTTTATCTGGTAATACAAATCTAAAATTTCAGGCAACAAATGATCTTACTATTCATCCTTTAAGTAATCACAGTTTAAACCTAGCTGATGGTAATGGTAAAATCACATTTACTGCTGATGCTGATGGGAATGGAATTGGTAATTTGCAGATGGATATTGCCGATACTATCCAAACTAATGGCAGAGATATTAGCATTTCTGGAGCGAGTTTGACATTAGGTAATATTGATACGAGTTCTGCACTTGGAGGAGGAAATATAACTTTAACAGCCACTGATGGCGATATCAATACCCAAGACCTATACTCCTTCTCATCTTCAGAATTAGGAACAGCTGCAAATGGGGGAATTATTGCTCTAACAGCATCAGGTGACATCAGTACTGAAGACCTAGACTCCTCCTCCTCTTCAATTTTCGCTACAGGAGGAAATGGTGGAAGAATTACACTCACTGCTGGGGACAATATTTCTACACAATCCTTAAACTCCTCCTCCGCTTCATTTAATGGTACAGAACTTAATGGGGGGGTAATTACTTTCACTGCTGGGGGTGATATCACTATTCAAGATTTCATCAACTCCTTCTCTTCTTCATTTAATGGCACAGGAGGAGATGGAGGAAGAATTACTTTTACTGCGGAAGGTAATATCTCTACTCAAAACCTAGACTCCTCCTCCTCTTCAATTTTCGCCACAGGAGGAAAAGGGGGAGAAATTACTTTTACTGCTGGTGGTGATATCTTTACTCAAGGTATAAACTCATCCTCCTCTTCAATTTTTGCCACAGGAGGAAAAGGGGGAGCAATCACTTTGACTGCTGGGGGTAATATTAGGGGAATGAGAAATGAATTGAGTCAGGCAATCCCAGTTCTTTCTTCGATGTCCATCAACCCAAACGGAATGTCTGGAAATGGCGGTAACGTTACCTTATCAGCTAAAAATAATATTAGAGATTTAGAGATATTAACTTTATCTTCTAACTCAAAATCTGGAGATGTTCAGGTTAACGGTTCTGGCGATTTATTGGTGACAAATACTAACATTATCACTACTCAACAGGTGATATTTCAAAATCGTTTTATAAATAATTCTAATAATCCTATGCTCAGATTAGCAGAATTTTTTGTTAATGTCAGTGAAGTAGGTCAATCAGGAAATGTGACTTTCACCAGCACAGGTAATCTTACATTTAAAGATAGTCGCATAAACAGTGACACCAGAGGCAATGACCCCGCAGGAACAATAACTTTTACCAGTGCTGGTGATCTCACCTTTAAAAATAGTCAAATTACCAGTAACACCATTAGCGGAGGAAAAGCTGGCAATATTCTAATTAATGCTGAAAAATTCACGCTGACAGATCAATCAATCATCTCCGCTTCCACTACTTCTACCATAGGAAATGGACAAGCTGGAGACATCACCTTGAATACTCCCACTTTAATAGTAGCCAATGGCGCGGAAATATTCGCCACAACTACAGGTAGTGGTGATGGAGGTACAATCACCATCAATGCAGCTAATAGTGTTAATCTTGGTATTGGTGTTCAAGATTCTTCTCCTATTCTGTCTGTGGAAACCAGTGGTAGTGGAAAAGCTGGAAATATTATTATTAATACTCCTCATCTGACTATATCCGATACAGCCCAAATTACTGCTACTGCGAGGACAACAACTAATACTAATAGCGGAGGCGGTGGAAACATTATCTTAAATGCCTCTAAAATCAACCTTGCGGGTGTTGTTGGTGTTTTTGCTGAAACCCAAGGAGAAGCACCCGCAGGTACATTACAACTCAATCCTTACCAAAATCAGACCGATTTAGATATTACACTTTTCCCAGGTTCAATTATTTCTGCTTCCACTTCTGCTAGTGGTCAAGGTGGTAACTTAATGATCACAGCACTGAAAAATATTAACATCTCTGGAGAAGGAAAATTAGCAGTTGAAACTAGAGGAAGTGGTGATGCTGGGAGTATTTCAATTACCACTGAAAATTTAAATATTACTAATGGTGTGGAAATTTCTGCTGCGACTTCTGGCAGTGGTAAAGGTGGTAATATTCACATCTATGCTAATACATTTACTGCCAATAATAGCGCACAAGTGATCACGAATACTTCTAGTCAGTTTAGTGCAGCCCAAGCAGGAAATATTATTGTCAAAGTCAGAGATAATATTACTTTAGATGGCAAAAGTGGACTATTTGCTAATACAGGAGCAGGAGCAAGAGGTGATAGTGGTAGTATTGATATCAACTCCCAAAGCTTAATTATTAAAAACGCTTCAGGTATAGGAGTAAATAATCAAGGAACTGGTAGAGGTGGCAATATTTCACTACAAGCTGGGTTACTTATTTTAGATGAAAAAGCTTTTATCAGTGCTGCAACTACTAGTAACCAAGGTGGAAATATAAATCTGAATATTCAAGATTTATTATTGTTGCAAAATAACAGCCGGATAACTGCTAGTGCTGGTACAGATGGTGCAGAAGGAGATGGAGGAAATATCAATATTAATACTCCCTTTATTGTTGCTTTTCCCCAAGAAAATAGTGATATTACTGCTAACGCTTCTCAAGGAAATGGCGGTAACATAAACATTACAACTAATGCTATTTTTGGATTAGAAGAACAAGCTCAAGAAACTCAAAGAAGCGATATTACTGCATCTTCTGAATTTGGTTTAGCTGGACAAGTGCAAATTAATACTCCCGATGTAGATCCCACTTCTGGTTTAATAGAATTACCTGGTAATTTAGTCGATGCAGCATCATTAGTAGGGAAAGATATTTGTTCTGCAGAACAACGTGCTAAAAAGAGTTCTTTTACAATTATTGGTAGAGGTGGTTTACCTGCTGAAACTGATGATTTAATTAGTAATTCACCAGGTATAGTAGAATGGGTTACTCGTTCAGGTAAAGAAGCAAAAAACTCTGTTGTGATGAAAAACCGAGAAGAAAATAAGCAGGAAGAAAATATTAAAAATCGGGTAATTCAGGAAGCACAAGGATGGATAATTACTGCTGATGGTAGAGTTATTCTCACAGCAGAGGTGCCAAATGTTACACCGCAAAATTCGGGTTTAAATCATCCTGGTTGTCATGCTACTAGGAATTAGTCAGGGAATAATGGTTAATGGGTAATAAATTCATTCTTCCCAGTCCCCAGTCCCCAGTCCCTATCCATATCCTATTACTAATTCCCAACTATTTAATTTACCCACATCTTCAGGTGAATTATCAATAACTTGTAATTGCCAATTTCCCCTAGCGACTAAAGAAAGTAATTGTTGCAGAACAGGATGCGATCGCACTGTATAAGTTTGTTCTAACTGAGTCTGTCTTCCCAAGGTTCTACTTTGTAATAACACTTGTTGATTATTAGGAGCAATTAAATAAACTTCTAAATCTCCTAAAAAATCGTGCCAGATATTAACTGAGACTTGAATATCGGCAATAGTGACATTTTCATTCACAGCGATCGCACTTCTAATTCCCCTTTTTTCATTATCAGGAATTGCAATTTGGCTTTTATTCTCACCCCTTAGTTGTCTGTTAACACCTGATACCACCATCCGCAATTGTTGCGCTGCACGGACAGCTTTAGCAGCATTCACCTTACCATAACCAAACCAAATACAATGACCATTACTATCATAAGTACCACCCCGCAAACCTAATTGCAGATCAGTTTCAGGATCAACAATTTTATCAGTCGTTTCTTGTAAAATGCGGTTAACTTGTTGAGCCGTTAAATTAGGATTAGCTGATAAAATCAAAGCTGCTACCCCAGCAACTACCGGAGTTGCACTAGAAGTACCACCAAAGTTATTAGTAAAATTGCCAGGGTCATAACCAGCTGCTCCCATTTGATCTGTAGTAAACATTCCCAACCCAGAAAGAGCAGTAGTAATTGTTGGTTGTGTGTAAACAAAACCTGTTTCTTGAAACCACATTCCTGGAGGAGCATTATTACTAGGAGCGCAAACAGAAATATTCGTTCCCCAATTACTATAAGCAGCTTTTTTATTTAAACTCGTAGATGCAGAAACCGTAATTACATCTGGATGAATAGCAAAACCACTTAACCAATTTGTTTGACCTTGTAAAATATTCTTGGGCCAATTTTGCTCATTTATAGTCCCATTAATAGGGCGGTTAGCATTACCAGCCGCAAACACAATTACACATCCTTTTCCATTTCTACCCTGGGTAGCAGCACGAGTAATTGCTGCCTTTTGGCGCAAAGATAAAGGGAAATAAACAGCGGAAGCTCCCCAACTACAAGAAATGACACTTGCACTGTTTTCAATAGCCCAATTAAATATATCTTCAATAGATTCATCATCTAAATATCCTGTGGTGCGAATTGGCATTAAAGCACAACCAGGAGCAACACCCACAATTCCTTGACCATTTTCTTCAGCAACAGCTATTCCCGCACAAGCAGTACCGTGACTAGTTTCTTTTTCCCCAGGTAAAGGTAAAAAATCATTTTCTTTCAAATCTCTAGGAGCGACAATTTTACCCATACCTTGAAAATCTGGGTGATGCAAATCAAAAGAATCATCCACAACTGCAACAACCACAGAACGCACACCGCGAGTAATATCCCAAGCTTGCTCTACAGAAATATGTGAACCAATCCCCAATTGATTACCGCTATTATGGTGAAGATACCATTGCTGAGGATAGAGAGAATCGCTAGGTTTATAATGTGGTTCCTGTTGAATAAAAATATTGGGTTCAGCAACTAGAACTTCTGGGAGTCCTTGCAATTGGTTAGTAATTTTGAGAGGGTTTTCTGTGGCTTGTTTGCTAATGAGAAATATAAATGTATTAGGTAAACCTAGAACTGGTTGATTTTCAATTAAATTAAATGTGGCAGCTATAGTCTGAATTTTGGCAGCGTCTACCCAAGTCGCAAATTCAATTGTGATTTGATCACTTAAATAAACATAAGTGCCAGGATTATCTTTAAACTTGTAAACATGACTAGCAAAGGCTACCTTTTCATCAGCCCTTGCTTGCAACATGGCCGCATCTAACTGGCTAGGTTCAACGGTGAATACTTCTAGTTTTGCTCTGGGAATATTGCGCCGCCAAACTCCCCAAGCAATCTGAGATAATTGTTCAGAAGAAAAGTCTGTAGTCGGACGGATGGTAAAGCGGTTCAAAGCTTTTTCTAAAATCAATTCTTCTCCACCACGTTGCAAAACCAATCCTTGGCTGCTTGCTGGTACACCTGTGGTTTGAGAATTAGAGGAACTAGGGCGTTGGGGTAGCCCACTGTAGGTATCGCTCATCATGAAATATTTTACTGGATATGCAGGGGTATAGGAACTATATTCAACTCATGTCCAGTCTACATCAGAGAAAGTTGTGATTTAGTTTTGCTGTATCTGAGACACAAACCGAGTTAAGATACCCGAAGTTTCCATAATTTTTTTATAGACTTGTTACACTAATTGACCCCATGAACCTTACTGCTACTTCTTTATCACTTATAGCAATTCTGAGTCTGCTATCACCTGTGCAGGCTCAGGTCATACAACTACCCGCCTCCAATAACCAAGCACAAGCTATTGATAGTAAAGAACCCAACATCCTCAGTCCTAACAGCCAAAGCAGCAGTGTGTTGAGCATGGCTGGTGGCGATCGCCTGATGAAAGAGGCAGAACAAGCTGTTTCCGGTCAAAACTACACCCTAGCTGCTAAAAAACTCCAAGAAGCACGCCAAGTTTACAACCAACTATCTAATTTTTATCAAGAGTTAAATGCTAGTTTTTCAGGCATTGATATCAGAGTATCCGATTCTCAACGCAAAAAAGCTCTAGAAACTGCCCAAAAGCGAGACGAAGCAACCTATCAATTAGCCTTGGTACATCGGGCTTTAAATCAGCCAGAATTAGCAGTACCGTTATTGGTTCAAATTATTAAGAGTCAAAACCCGACACGGGAATTAGGCAAAAAAGCCTATCAACAACTTTTTGAATTAGGCTTTGTTGATACAGCCTATCCCCGACAAGGCTCAAAATAGGGTATAGGGTGTAGGATGTAGGGCAGCAGGAGAGACAAAATAAAAATAACTATTCCCTGTTCCCTGTTAAGAGTTCCCTGTTCCCTGATAATAATAGAGAAGTAAGTTTTTTTCAGGAATTGCGATGATAACTCCGCAACAGGTTGAGGAAATGATCAAGGCGGAACTGCCAGACGCACAAGTTCAGGTGCAAGACTTGACTGGTGGTGGCGATCACTATCAGGTGACAGTAGTTTCATCGCAGTTTGCAGGTAAGGGACTGGTACAACAACATCAGTTGGTTTATGGTGCGTTGCAGCAAGCTATGTCAACTGAAGCGATTCATGCTTTGGCGCTCAAAACATCTACTCCCTAAGTTTCACAAGCAACAAATTAATTTTCCCAGAAGTCAGGAGGGGCGAACGGCCGTTTGTCCGTGCAGGAGTCAGGAGTCAGAATTGATTTTTCCCCTACACCTCTACATCTGATCGAAATCTAAAATTGAATCAACCCTTGAATTTTGAATTTCAGCTATAAGGAAGTAAAAAAACATGACACCAGAACTTCAAGCAAAAATTGATAACTTGGTACAACAGAACAAGATTATGGTTTTCATGAAAGGAAACAAGCTAATGCCTCAATGTGGTTTTTCTAACAACGTTGTGCAAATTCTCAATACATTAGGCGTTCCTTTTGAAACCGTTAATGTTCTTGATGACTATGAAATTCGTCAAGGCATCAAAGAATATTCTAACTGGCCAACAATTCCCCAAGTTTACATTAATGGTGAATTTGTCGGCGGTTCTGATATTTTGATTGAAATGTATCAAAAAGGCGAATTGCAGCAAATGGTGGAAGTAGCACTGGCTTCTTAATATCTAACATTTGTGATCTTTTTATGGCTTCTAAAAATGGGCAATTCCTTATTTTTAGAGGCTTTTTTAGGGCAAAACTCTGTAAGTAGGGTTTACATATTGCAGAAATTACAAACAAAAACTCAGCCAAAAGTCCCCTCAGTCGCTTAACACCGAGGGGATGCACTTTTTCAATAAACTATTTACAAATTTCATACCATTGGATACAGTTGACCAATGCAAAAATTATGCTATGATCATCTGCGGCGATACAGGGTAGTAACCAATTTGCCAGTTGACGATCTTTAGTAGTATCCGTGTTGTCTTTCTGGCTCTGGCTGTACTACAGCAAAGTTTGATCCATCGTACAAGTAGCGGCTTGCTTCTTCCTCCAAGCGATGAATTAGATAAGGCTCAATAGCGTTGCTTTGTCGCAGTGCGGCTAGATATCCATCCAAATACATCCGCATATCATCCATACGATAGCCGCGATTCCACAACTCGACGAAGGCGTCTGTGAGTCTTTGGTAAAAACGGATGGTTTGTGTGTCTTGGAGCATAACTGCTGTTTAATCTCTTTGGAATGAGAATTGTATATGATTCACGCTCGAAAGTGAAGTATGACTTCCTTCTTAAGTATTAACCCAAAGTTAAGATATTGACGTTGGGTTAGACCCCTCAGCAGCTAAAAACCTAATTACTTAGTTAGATCGTATTCTAGAAACAGGAGACTAAGATTATTTGGTAATCTATTTTTATGATTTTACCTCTGAGTCTAAATAGGTTGATTTGATTATTCCTGGATAAAGCAAGTAAGTCATTTAGAAACAAATAACATCAGCTTGCAGCACAAGGATGATACAAGTAGAATGGGTAGCAGCCTATCTCTTTTAAAGATAGTTTACCTATTTTACCATACTCCATTAGGAGGATGCTGGAATGAAAAAAAAATTGTTAATTCGCACAAACAAGTCTAACGAATCTGAGATAGCAGAGCCAAAATTAAATTTATTTAAATTTATTGCCCGGGTTTCTGGGAGTAAATGTAAAGATAATATCAATTGAAGTAACAAAGACTACAAAACCTTGAGCTTGAGCTTGTTAATTTGAAAGTCATCGACGCTAAGGGGTCTTGCCACTGTGGGATCGGTTTGTATTGAAATCGTTGAGGGGAATCCCCATCTGAGGTCGTTGCTGGGATGGCACTTGCAACAACTGGAATACCGAGTGCATCAAGCCGCCAGTATATATCAAGCAAGGGAAGTGTTTTTAAGCCATCAACCAACCCTAGTCATTTTAGATGCGGACTTATCAGATGGTGACGGGATCGAGTTTTGCCATTGGTTGCATCGTCAGCAACAGCCTTTAATTCTCATGTTATCTGCTCGCAACAATGAAGCTGATATAGTTGCTGGCTTAAAAGCAGGAGCAGATGATTATTTAAGCAAGCCTTTTGGGATGCAAGAATTTTTGGCTAGGGCAGAAGCACTAATTCGTCGCAAGCGGACACCTACAGCACCAGCTTACTTGGATTATGGCACTTTACAGATTGATTTGGTACAGCGCCGAGTCCGGTTTCAAGGGGAGTTTATTGATTTAACACCTCAAGAATTTAGTTTGCTGTATGTTTTAGCCCAAGCTGGCGGATCACCTTTGAGTAGGTCAGAATTACTGCGTCGTGCTTGGCCGGACGCTATTGATAATCCGCGTACCATTGATACTCATGTTTTATCACTTCGGAAAAAAGTGGAACTTGATCCGCGTCAACCCAATTTAATCCAAACTATCCGCAATGTCGGATACCGATTTAACATGGAAATTTTGAACGCCAGTGTTCCACAATCACAAACAAAGTTAGCTAAAGAGAAATTCACCAACCCGCGTTCTACTCTTGCTACTCAAAGCACTTAATGGGGACTGGGGACGCAGTATCCGCAGGGGAGGAAGAATAAGCTTTTGCCAATTACCAATTACCCATTACCCATTACCCATTACCCATTACCAATCATCTTGATTTTGTGCTGCTATCAAATTGTTTTTTAAATCCTCCCATTTTATATCAGGGGCTGACAAGTTTGCCAGCACTTGACCTTGCTGGAGATGTAATAAGCGGGTGCTAAATTCTTGGGCTAGGTCAAGTTGGTGATTTACCATCAAAATCGCGGTCTTAGGGGCTTGATGAGGGGGTTGAGTTAGTTGGGTGATGATATTCATCAAACGGGAAGCTTGGCCAGGGTCTAAGGCGGAAATAGGCTCGTCTAGAAGTAAAATTTTGGGTTGGATGACTAAAGCACGAGCGATCGCTACTAATTGTCTCTGTCCAGCTGAAAGTTGTACTTCAGTGCGTCCTAACCATTGATCAGGAATTTGCAGTTGTTCTCTCCAATAACTGACTTTTTCCTGAATTTGCTGCTGCGGCCACTTTCGCAAAACTAAAGGATAAGCTATGGCTTCCCCAACTGTCATCCCCAAAAGTTTAGTTTCTTGGTGTACTAATGTTACTTGTTGACGTAGCTGGATGACAGGAATTTGATGATACTCCTGATTTTCTAGATAGATTTTTCCGCTGGTAGGTTCCGTTAAACGGTTGATGAGACGCAACAAGGAAGTTTTACCAGCACCAGCACTACCGACAATAGTAATGCGATCGCCTGGAAATACCTGAAAAGAAATATCCTGTAATATCGGGTATCCAGGTAAATTACTCTTAGCTTGACTTTTGAGCTTTGTAAATAAATTAACTTGCTCTAATTTGAGCATGGGTGAAAGTAAGAAGTTTACCAATTACCAATTACCAATTACCAATTACCAAGAATTGCAGTATTAATAGTCCAAGCATCTACCAATAACAATAAAAGAGTACAGCAAAATAAAATCACATACATCCAAGGTTGGGCTAAAGGACGGACATCTGTAGTATCAATGCCGGTTTTTGCTTGGACGATATTGATCAAACGGTTAAAACCAGCTACACGCATGGGTAGTAAATAAGCTTTTCCGTCGTGACTGAGAAAATAATACACCATACCGCCTTGACCTGTGGTGCGGGGTTTTAAGCTTTTGATGTCTGACCATGATAAAGACCAACCTTTACGAAAAAAGCGCGGAACCCAAACAGGGTAAGTAACTTTAATTTCTTGGTCATCTATCATTACTCTTTCTGTCAATACTGCGTATAGTCCCACAAAACCAATGCTAATTCCTACCCATAATAATGCGGGTGGTGTGGGTGCTTTGGTGACATCTGCTAAAAATGGTAAGGGGACTGTCAAGGCTATATATAAAGTTAACAGAGTAATTCTAATCAACGGAGAGAGACGAAAAATAGATGTTGAAGTATTGGTTAATTTTGCTGTCACGGTTCAATTTTTATAGTTTTTCTTTCTTATTCTAAACGAAAATAATCAGAACCAAATTACCCATTGCCAATTTGATTTTTGATAACTGAATCCTGATCGGGGCGATCGCTATTTAGAAACAGTTTACAATGCCGATTGGTTAGCTGCACAAAATATTCACATTCTGCAAAATTCATATCTCGTTACAGCTATTTCTCAGCTTTCTCCTGTACCGTTAGATATTATTCATTCTCATATCTGTTTTAATACTATGGGATGAAACAATGAACCGCAGAGGCGCAGGGGGCGCAGAGAGTAAAAATTTACAAGTTTGATTTGTTGCGCTTTTTGTAAAGATGTTTATATGTTTTTGGTTTGACAGAGAATGAAATTACAAGAATCTCCATCTACAAAAGTGAGTTTAGGGACTTTATGGCGGGAATTTCTGCCTTTATCCCTCAGTGATGTGACTATGGCCTGTGGTGATCCGATGATGACCACTACTTTAGCTCACCTTCCTGATGCTCAAAATAACCTTGCATCTGTAGGTATTGCCAAATCTTTGGCGATATTTTTTGAAAGTCCGATTATTATGATTCTGCACGCTTCTAATGCTTTGGCAGGTTCTCAACCTTCACGTAAAGCTTTATGGCGGTTTAATTTATTTTTGGGTGGAGGACTGACTTTTTTATTAGGTTTGTTAGGAATACCTGTTATATTTAATTCTGTTGGTGTAAGTTTGTTGGGTGTTCCTCCAGCAATGTTAGCTACAGTCAGTCAAGTATTATTAATAGCTTGTGGTTGGCCGTTTGCGATCGCCTGGCGGCGTTATTTTCAAGGTTTATTAATTTACCACGGTCAACCTCGTGCGGTGGCTAAAGCTAGTATTCTTAGGCTTTTGACGTTGGCTGTAATTCTTGGAATTGGCTTTTTTTTACAAGTATCTGGTGGTATAATTGCGGGATTTGCTCTTATTAGTGGGGTGATAGTGGAAGCAATAGCTGTAACAATTTTTGCTCGTCAGACTGGAGCAACTATACCACCGGAAATAGAACAACCCAACCTACCTCGCAATTTAGCGCAGGTGTGGAAATTCTATTTACCTTTAGCTAATACGATGATGGTGGTTTGGGGTGGTAGAACGATTTTAATTAGTATTCTTGCTCGTGCCGAAGATGCTACAATTGCCATTGCGGCTTGGTCCGCTGCATGGGGTTTGGTGTTAGTAATTGCCAATTCTACCCGCATGGTACAGCAAATTGTGATTAAATATCGTCATCAAGTGAGCGATCGCCAATTATTGACTTTTGCTATTAGTGTGGGTGCTGCTTGTTCTGCTTTATTATTGTTTATGAGTTTAACACCCATAGGCGATCGCATTGTGCAAAGTTTTATCGGTAATGATCTCACCCTTGCTAATAGCATCAAACCCGTAATTTTGATTTGTACCATAGTACCATTATTGGTAGCTTTGCAAAATGCAACTCAGGGTTTTTTAGTGAGCGAAAGTCGCACAGGTCATGTTAATCTTTTTACTTGGTTAGGAACAGGAACTTTATTAATAATTGCCAGTTTTGCTATTAATAAAGGTCTAAATGGTGCAACAGCAGCCGCAATTGCTATGATTACATCAATGATAGTTGAAGTTAGTTGTTTACTTTGGAAACGAGTGGCAAAATAACGGTAAACTTACTACCTTTATCAACCTGACTTTCTACTGCTATTTTACCTTTATGAGTTTGGACAATAGCTAAAGCAATAGCTAAACCTAAACCAGAACCACCAGTATTTCGAGAACTATCTGCATGGACTCGATAAAAGCGATCAAAAATCTGAGGAATATCAGCCGCAGGAATACCAATTCCTGTATCTTGGATAGTAATTATCCCTTGATGAGTATTAGCTGAAAGATTAATTTTTACTTCCCCACCGACAGAAGTGTATTTAATAGCATTACTCACTAAATTTAGCAACATTCTATAAATTTGACTTTCATTACCTTGAATATAAAAACGGTTCTTTGGTACTTGTTATGCTAAATTACTAATTGGGTAAGAGGGAACAGGGAACAGGGAAAAAATTTTTAATTTTCTAGTTTTTTAATAAGACTAATAATCATTCTGCTTTCTTCTTTTAATAAGTTAAGAATCATTCCTAAATCATGTTCATCTTCAACTAATAACAATCGCATAAGTAAAAATCACCAATTACCGATTACCCAATTATGGTAAATACTTCTGCACTACAGTCCAACCGGTGAGAGATACCCAAACAAAACCCACAAATAAAATCATATTCAAACTAATGTGTAAAGGTCTAGCCCAAATTTTTCCCAGACTAATTTGAGTCGCGCTGAAAGCAGATATTAAAACTAAAACTACGACTATCAAACCAGCAAATAAATGTGAAGAATGACCTAAAGAACCAAAATGTCCTAAAGTACCAACAATGCCGATCGCTAAAAGTAGCAGCACTAAACTAACCATAGTGATGCCAATAGTATAATGAGATGTTTTGACTATGTTATTGACCCTTGGTAATACGACACCGATGGGAGAACGTCCAGTATTTCTAACTTGCCATAACCAAAAACCAGACATTGCTAAAATAGCATAAGCTAAGATTGACAAACCCATAGACCAAGCGGCTATTTTCCATAACCATAAAAAAGAAGGTAAATGCATAATTTCAGTTATTAATGAAAGTTATAGACTGATTACGTCCCCGTTGTTTAGCACGGTAGAGCGCCTGATCTGCTTGTTCTATCAGCTCTGCTGCTGATAGTTCAGAAGCAGGTATGATGGTGGAGATACCAAGACTAATAGTAACAGTATTGCTGACTTCCGAGGCTTGATGAGGAATGGCTAATGTTTGAATAGCAGCGTGAATTTTGTGTGCAACAGCGATCGCTCCTTCAACATTAGTATTAGCTAAAATAACCACAAATTCTTCCCCACCATAGCGAGCTACCAAATCTGCTGGACGACATACCACCTGCTGCACCGCTTGAGCAATTTTGATCAAGCAATCATCCCCTAATTGATGACCGTAATAATCGTTATAACGTTTAAAATAATCAACATCAAATAATAGCAGAGATAAAAATTGCTGTTCTCGATAGTGCCGCAGCCATTCTTGTTCTAAGCGATGATCAAAACAACGACGATTGGCAATTTGAGTTAACCCATCAGTATTTACCAGTTGTTCCAGTTCTTGATTTGCTAGTCTGAGGTTATATTCTGCTTCCTGCAAAGCTAATGCTGCCTGTTTGCGTTCGCTCACATCTAACACAACACCATAATATGCAATTTCTCCATTTTCCCGCAGTTCAGGTCTAGAATTGGCTTTTATCCACTTGAGTTTTCCTGAAGGGGTAATAATGCGCCATTCATAGTTAAAAGGAGACATAGTTTCCATGCTGTAAGCCACTGCTTCTAGATAACCAGCGACATCATCAGGATGAAACTGCTCAAAACAGAGATTGGGATTTTCTAGCACTTGTTCAACAGTAATTTCATGAATATCCTCAAACGCACGACTCATATATTCGTAGTACCAAGAGCCGTCTAACCGCCTGACCGTAATATAAATTACTCCTGGCGAAGATGCAGAAATCTCTTTTAAACGTTTTTCGCTTTCCAGTAAGGCCAATTCTGCTTTTTTGCGTTTACTAATATCTGTCACTCGCACTAAATCAATAATTTTACCAGCTATATTGATGCGCTTTACCGCCAAATTACCCCAGAAACTATGGCCTTTTTTAGTAATATATTCTACTTCTCGACTCCAAAAGCCTAAATTAGCTACATCGTCAACAATCATCACCATTTCATCATCAGTAAATCTCTGTTTTTGGAAATTCTGTCCATTAGTACCAATCAGTTCTTCTTTACTGGCGACTTCAAATATTTCCACAGCGCGACGATTGCAATCAAGAATTAACGGATTGGGAACATCAACGAGAAAAATTGCATCGGTAGATTCGTTATAAATAGCTTCTCTAAAATCTCGACTTTTCCTTAATTCTAACTCTGCTTGTTTGCGATCAGTTATATCTTGAGATGTTCCTAAAGTTTGTTTGACACGACCATCGGCAGTTCTGTAAAACACCTGATCTCGACTATAAAGCCAACGCCATTCTCCTTGAGCATCTTTAACACGATATTCTATTTCAATTAATTCATGATCTTGCAAACTAGCACACTTTTGAATCGCTGCATAGACTCGATTTAGATCATCGGGATGACAGATAATAGGATACAAGTTAGCTCCCATTTCCTGAATAGCTTCCGCCGAATAGCCTAATATTTCGGCAACAGAAGGATTTATGTAAACATTACGCTGTTCGATATGGTCGTAAATATAAAGTAGATTTGGCGTTAGTTCTGTAATTCGTTCAATAAAATGCTGACTCTCGCGCAATTGCTCTTCTGCTTGTTTGCGTAATCTCAGTTCCTCGTAAAGATCGCTAACATCTTTCATGACGCCAATCACACAATCTTGACCATTCAAACATTCCACCCTAGCTGACATGAGAACTGTCTTGATTTGTTTTGAGTAAGTGCGAATTACAATTTTAAAATTTTGGATAATTCTTTTATTAATTAGCGAATGTCTGAAGTGGTGAAAATCCTCTATATTTTCCCACAATTGCAATTCTATACAAGTTTTTCCAATGATATTTTCTTGGATATCTTCCCAAAAATGGCAAAAACTTTCATTAACATTTAATAATCTTCCTTCCGAGAATGTGGCAATCCAAACAGGATCAGGAGTGGTATGGAAAATGGTCGAAAATTTGGTTTCCGATTCCTGAAAGGTTTTTTTGATTTGAGCAGACATCTGATTAAATGATGTTGCTAAAACTTTCAATTCAGCAATTTTGATATCTTCAGATAATGGTTCTTGCCATTGACCTTGTGCTAAATTTTGACTAGCTTGACTTAATCGCAAAATTGGTTTAGTTATCCAGTATGCAGTTAGGCTACCTGTACCAACAGTAATGATTAAAGCCAAAGCACAAAGTACAATAGTTTGGTTAGCATTAGCTTGAATTTCTGACATAAATTCCGATTCGGGAATCACTGTCACCACTAGCCAATCTAAACCATATTTAGCCCGGTATGGTTTAACTTTCACAAAGGGTTTTTGCTTTAAATTAGAGTCTAAATTAGGGCGGAAACTTTCAGGAGTAGAAATAGCTTGTAAACTACCAAACTGTTGAATTAAATCTTTTGTAACTTCGCGGATCACAGGTTCACGACTATTTACAGCTTTCAGTCGTGTAGCTTGTCCATTAATTATTGGTGCTGGTGATTCATTTTTAGAACTAGCAACAATTAACCCAGAACGTTCGATAATAAAAATATGACCGGATCTACTGCTATGAAGTGTTTTCAGAAATTGACTGATTTGATTTAATTCTAAATCTATACCGAGTACACCTAGCAATTTTTTCTGTTGATCATAGACAGGAGTGCTGGCTGAAATACTGATGCGATCAGGTAAACCGCCCCATGTATAAATAGAACTCCAGACAGGCTTACCTGCCTTAACTGCATCTAAATACCAGGCAAAATCAGCAAATTGAGGATTTTTGAGGGTAGATACTAAAGATAGCCTATTAACCTGTTTATCTACTGAGTAAAAGCGGAATTTGCTTTGGTCAGATAAGGGAATTTCTCCAATTTCTAACTTATTACCCAGTCCATAACCCGCACCAATAAAGCCTCCCTTTTCACTACCAAAGTTAACATAAGCAAAATTGAAAGCTTGCACCTGACGATAAAAATATTTTCCCAAGGTGTTAAAATCATTCAAGTCTAAAATTCCTGACTCAAAGGCATCTACATTGATGCGGTTGATTTCCTGGGCTTTGCCTAAATAACTATCTAGATGTTGATCAATGCGATCGCCCACCTCTATGATTAATTGATCTGCCAGTTTCTCTACAGCTTCCTGTCCGCTATGGTAGGACAAATAACCCACCAGTGTCACAACTCCCACTGTTTGCAAAACAAATGGCACAATTAACAGGATTCTTAGCTGTAAATTGGTGAATGTACGGGTGATCCAGTTGGCAGAGAGATATATCATATTCCAAGTACCGAGATACTTGATTCTAATGTAAACTCTGACAGAAATGATTAACGACTAAACAAAAAAGGCTGCTGAGTTCAGCAACCCTCAAAGTAAATAAAAGTGTTTTTTTAATCACCGGATGCTAATCCAGAAATTTTTGCAAGTCTACGAATTTCCAACATTCCCAGAGTTTACACTCCCAGGTTCAACAAAAACTCATGCTGTGACTGGTAGGTTTTCATGGTAGCAGTGATATTTTTTAAAGGTTTTGTGGTATCTTCAATTTTTGTATGAATTTCGGACACCATCACATTGGTGTTTGTAGCTTTTATTGCTGCTGTTGAGTCTTGATCACCCTCATCACTGCTGGGTTCGCTGAGTGCAAGGCGATCGCATGGTATGGTATCTGATAAAATCGCACTGGCCATCATTCCTGTATGAATCTCCATCTGAGCTTCTTTCGAGGCTTCAAAAACCAGCCTTTGTCCAGGAAATACTACCCTTTCAAAGTACCAGTTAGGAATATTGGTAATACGAGCCACCTGTATTTTACTCGTGGCATTGACGTAGCAGCAGAGAATTTTCCCCGATTGCTCCGGTGGTAGAGAATCTAATATTTGAGCCATAACTGCTGAGGAGCTTTTACGCCACAATTTTACATTACACAACCAAAGCTAACATCGGATGATCCCCATTTGCTGTAACTCCGACTACCAACTGCAATTTTCTGCATTATTTCTATCTAAAGTTATGTTTCGTTTTGTATCAGGAGTCAGGAGGCAGGAGTCAGGAGGCAGGAGTCAGGAGTTAAAATCAAACAATAAGTAAGGGTTTAGCAGTGCTAAACCCCTACCAGTTTTTGATTATCATATTCATGATAAGATAGTTCTTCCTTATCCATTTCATCATAACAAATCTAAAATGTTTTGTCAACCCCTAAATACTATTTTTTTGGCGCTTTTATCAGAATCAGGATTTTCAGGATTACAGGATTTTCATGATGGGAGAAGAATTAAAAATTAGAAGTTAAAAATTAAAAATCTGCGTTTATCTGCGTTTATCTGCGTTCAATTATCTAACTTTTCCAAATCAGTATATAAATAACTATCAAGAAACAAAATAGGTAATGGGTAATGGGTAATTGGTAAATTACATCCTGTAAATCCTCAAATCCTGGACATCCTGATTCAGACAATTAATAAAGTGCGTTAAACTATTAAAAATTCAACGCACCCTAATAAACCATCCTGTACATCCTAAAATCCTGGACATCCTGATATGGCTAACGCCACGCTTCGCTATCAGACAAATATTAAACCACAGTCTCCACAGGATTAATAACAAGTTTCTTTGCCGCTAAACGCTTTTTAGCTTGTCTCATCAACCCTAGAACAAATAGAGAACCGAATGTGGCCATAGCTTGACCTGCGGGAGTGTCGAAGGGAACTGCTGCTGCTGAAGCTGTACCACTGAAGCTGCCGAAATTAGAGGTAGTACCATACAGCGTTCCGAAATTAGGCTGGAAAGTAAGAAAATTCCCAGCATTGTTGAAATCAATTGATCCGCCCAATGGACCGCCGCCACCACCTCCGAATCTCACGAAGCGATCGCTACCAGCAGTGGTGATCGCTACCAGAACATTAGCTACTGGAGTGGCTATATTTGCGTTCGTAAAGGTGTTTGCACCGAAAGTAAAGGAAAAGTCAAAGTTAGTTAAAGATGTAAGGGCAAAAGTTCCATTACCGGGATCTCCATCAAAAACAAAAGTTCCCGTTCCCACAATAGGGGGGGTTACAGTGCCGTCGTCAGTATTATCAAATTGAAAATTAAATACCAAAGCTTGCGCTGGAGATGCACCACTAACCACCATACCAGCAACAGCACCACCAACCACTAAGGGCAAAATACGAGATAATTTCATAACCTTGTCCTTTATTTTCTTGTTTGCAAATAACATCAGTCAGGTGTCCAGAAAACAACTTGAACACTCAAGCATTGGAACATCAACTGCATTGTAAAAAAAAACAACAAGTTTGTCTAGTATATTTACGTAACCTTTCTATAAATATTTATGAATATTTATAAATATCTATGAATATTTATGATGATTATTTCGTTGTGCTTCACATCACTTCACAGTAGTAGCAATAGAGCAAGCATTTTTTGGAGGTGAGTTAAATTACGGTTATAAGAAACCGCCTCATTCAATAAGTCGAGCAAAATAAAATTAAATATTGGTAAAGTAATATTAAGCCCAAAAATCCCCTAAAAACTGGCAAGATGGCAGTTGAAACAACTATGATGGAAAATCGCATCCTCTATGTTCGCCTTCCTTGTAACCCCATCTTTCCTATTGGGGTTGTTTACCTGAGTGATCACGTCCACAAGCAGTTTCCTGATATTGAACAGCGAATTTTCGACTTAGGCACAGTTCCACCTTTAGATTATGCCACTGCTCTAGATCGTTGTATTGATGAATTTAAACCCACACTCCTAGTCTTTTCTTGGCGAGATATCCAAATCTATGCACCTGTAGGCGGACGGGGCGGAAACCCGCTACAAAACGCCTTTGAATTTTACTATGCCAAAAACCCATTCATCAAATTACGTGGTGCATTAGGCGGTTTAAGAATCTTCATCGCTTACTATGTAGAGCTATGGCGTAACTTGGGATTAGTGAAACGCGGTTTAAAACGCGCCCAAAAATATCATACCCAAGCCCGTGCAGTTGTTGGTGGTGGTGCTGTCAGTGTATTTTATGAACAGTTAGGAAAAAGTCTACCCGCAGGAACAATTATTTCCGTGGGTGAAGGAGAAACCCTGCTGACAAAATTCCTGGGTGGTGTAGAATTTCGGGATGAACGCTGTTATGTGGTGGGAGAAAATACACCCCGTAAACGGCTGATCCATGAACAACCGACACCTTTAGAGAAAACTGCTTGTAACTACGACTATATCGAAACCATCTGGCCAGAAATTAATTATTACTTGCAAGATCAAGATTTCTATGTCGGTGTACAAACCAAGCGCGGTTGTCCCCATAACTGCTGTTACTGTGTTTACACTGTAGTTGAAGGTAAGCAAGTCAGAATTAATCCCGCTGATGAAGTTGTAGCCGAGATTCGCCAATTATATAATCGCGGTGTGCGTAACTTCTGGTTTACCGATGCTCAATTTATCCCCGCACGGAGATATATCAACGATGCTATAGAACTATTACAAAAGATTGTCGATTCTGGCATGACAGATATCAACTGGGCAGCATATATTAGAGCAGACAACTTAACACCAGAGTTGTGTGATTTGATGGCGAAAACCGGGATGAATTATTTTGAAATTGGTATTACCAGCGGTTCTCAGGAACTTGTACGCAAAATGCGGATGGGTTACAACCTGCGGACTGTCTTGCAAAACTGTCGTGATTTGAAAGCAGCTGGTTTTAATGATATGGTGTCTGTCAACTACTCATTTAATGTCATTGATGAGCGTCCTGAAACCATCCGCCAAACTATTGCTTATCACCGGGAACTGGAAAGAATTTTTGGCGCTGATAAAGTCGAACCTGCTATTTTCTTCATTGGACTACAACCCCATACCCATTTAGAAGAATATGCCTTTAAAGAAGGTATTCTCAAACCAGGGTATAATCCTATGAGTTTGATGCCCTGGACAGCTAAAAAACTCTTGTGGAACCCCGAACCACTCGGTTCATTTTTCGGAGAAGTCTGTTTACAAGCTTGGCGACGTAACCCTAATGACTTCGGACGCGAAGTGATGAAAATTTTAGAAGAACGGTTGGGTTGTGCTGACTTGGAAGCAGCACTTTCAGCGCCAATAGAAAATACACAGAAACAATTAGCTGGTGTATCATAGAAAACAAAGGAAGATGGTACATTTTCAATAGACTTCTGGAACAATTATTTTTGGTGAAAGTTGGGAAAAGGTGTAAGAGTGAAGGAAAATTCTTCCGTTTTACCCTTTCCCAAACTTCTGTAAGAAGTCTAAACTTGAATTGTCCCCTTCCCATCTGCGGTTTTTTTTACCAAAACTCATGTTACAAGGTTCAATTCTCCAAAAACTGGAAACAGCTTATCGCTATAGTAGTAGACCTATTCGCTTTGGAGTGTATTACAAAAATACTTTGGTTGCTCTGTGTCACGCTTTGGAAGACCATATTTTAAATAAAGAAGATCAACCGATAGTAATTACCTGCTTTCAAAGAGGTAAATGGTATCTGCAAGAAGCCGAAAGATATGCAGATATTGCCAAATGTAGCCGGGATATTGCGATTATGGCTACTGATGATGCTGGTTTTGCAGAACATCCTACCAGTCAACTAGCGAATGTAGATTTAGTGGGACTGCAAACAGCTGATCCCTTAGCTCATGAATGGCATTTGATTATTCTTTCTCCTAAATACACATCAATGGTAATTTGTCAAGAATTATCACATGAAGATTATGGAATTGGAGGACTACCAGAGTCAGATTTGGAACGTAAATTTTATGGAATGTGGACATTTGAGCCAGATTTAGTGGTAAAAGCCGCAGAGTTGGCGATCGCTCACATTGCCACATATAACCCAGAATTAGCTCAAAAACTCACAGATCACAAACAAGCAATTCAAACAGAAATTGCTGCACCAGAAGAAATTGGTGCAGTTGTCTCCCGTGTCATTGACTACCTAAAAACAGGTGAAAATACTTTATCTTCACCCACAAGCACAGGTAAAAATTCTCTGAGTCGCAACTTGGTTTCCAACGAAGTCCAGGCATTTTTGCGGATGGCACAACTGATGGACATAGCAGATATCCATAATCCTATGGCCGCAGCAGAAGTAGCAGCGATCGCTGAAACAATGGGACAACTGCTAGACTTACCAGCATGGCAAATTAAAAGATTACGTCTAGCTGGGTTACTACACCGTATCGATCCACTTCAACAAACCGAAAGCATCCTCCCAGCAGGAGCAGCCACCACTGATCACGAAGAAGCACCTAGCTGTCTTCTAGTTCCAGGGGCGCAGGTATTACGAACAATGCCCCAACTACGAGCCGTAGCCCAAATTATCACCCATCAAACCGAGTGGTGGAATGGTTCTGGAGAACCAGCAGGTTTAGCTGGGGAAGAAATTCCCTTAGAATCAAGAATTTTGGCATTAACGGCAGACTTCCAATGGCGAGTTAGTCAGCAAAAATACTCAGATCAAAGTGGACAAGATATATTTGCTCAGGCCCTTGAGCAATGCCGAAAGCAACAATCTACCCGCTTTGACCCTAAACTAATAGAAACCCTAACTTTGTTAGTCATGGGTTTACAACAGGGACTTGATTTATCGATTATGACACCCAAATTCAGTAGTAGCATGTGGTTACTTGATTCCCGTTGGCACAGCCACAGCAAAAGTAGTGAGACAATCAGTTATCCCAAATGAATATTGAAGCCATTAGATTAGGAAAAATTAAACAACTCCCTGGAGCAGACTTAGAAGACGAGGATCTATCCCAAATAGATTTAAGCCGCATTAACTTAGCAGGTTCTAACTTGGTTGGTACTAATTTTACAGGTTCTAAACTCGAAGGCGCACATTTTGAAGGTGCAAATTTAATGGGAGCTAACCTGCAAGAAACTGACTTGCGAGCTAACCTCATGGGAGCAAACTTGATGCAAGCAGATTTAACCAGTGCGGACTTGCGGGGTGCTAATTTGCGGGGTGCTAACTTAATGGGTGCTATACTCAACGATGCCTGTTTAGCAGGTGCTTTCTTGAATGGTGCTAATTTGATGAATGTGAACTTGCAAGGTGTTGACTTTCGAGGTGCTGACTTACGTGGTGCTAACCTGATAGGAGCAAATCTTAAAGGTGCAGATTTGAGTCGCGCTGATCTGCAAGGGGCATTATTAACTCAAACCAATCTTGAAGAAGCCGATTTACGAGGAGCTAACTTAGCAGGAGCGAATTTAACCGGGTCTAATTTACTTTGTTCAGAATTAGAAACTGCAAATTTAATCGGTGCAAATTTAGACCAGACTTGTCTGGTGGGTACAATTCTGGAAATTTCTCCTGAATAATTTTAGTTGAATATGAATTTAATTTCAGGTCAGCTTCTACTTTGACTCACCAATCACTAGCCAAAACAGATGTTTCTATATATATTATGAATGATTCATTTAGTCGCATCCAAGAATGGCTCACAGTATTTGCTTATTTAGCCTTTACTGGGTTGATTATTTGGCGAGTTTTTGCTGCTCAAACAAAATAAATAATACAGCAGGAGTCAGGAGTAAAACAGGCGAATGTGTCTAGGTTTAAATTTTGATTCTGTACCTCATTGATCTGCAATTTGTTATAAATCAGTGTCTAGTTTCCTAATTGCTAGACAAACTACTTTGAATATAAACTCAACACATTGGTATTAAGGAAAATTAAAATGGCGCTGATTGATGGTCTGGCAGATGATCATAAAAGACAAACACTGGTGGCTGATTTGACAAATTTATTAGAAACACAAGTTGCTACCATCAGTGGATTTACTGGGCTGGCTATCAAAGCTGGCTATGCTGCTATTAAAGGAATTAGTCCGGGATACTGTGCTGGTGCGATCGAACGTCTTTTACCAGAATCTTTCGCCGCGCTACAACCTATGTGGGATGAAGGCTTACAAACAGGTAATGCTGTCGGATATTTGACTAACAATAGTTCTCGTACAGCAGATGCGGTTTTAAGTGTTACGGATATTCGGATTCAAAAAAGTAGCAACTCTACTATCAAAGGTGTTTATGGTAAACTCCGCAACTCAGTCAAGCAACACATCGAAGAAGCTGTACCTGGTTTAGCGGCAATTATTGATAAGTACACTAAAAACTAAGCTAAAACTCTTGTGGGGTGGGCATCTTGTCCGCCATCATTTATTAAAAAAACTACAAATCATCTCACCAGGACTATTATCTTTAAAGTGAGTGACAGTCCCATCTTTATTTACCTTAAATTTAGCACGACAATTGTAAATTTCAACAGGTGTTTTCACACCATTAATACTCACAGATACCCGATACTCCCAATATTTTTTAGCACTACGTTTGATACTCAAAATACAAATCTCCTGCCCTTCATAATTCCTACATACCTCAGCCAAAGCTGGAGATGCTAAGGAAAAAGAAAATATTAATAACAGGAAAATGACCAGATATTTAATCATAATTGATTTTTAATGCTTTACCCCTCATCCACCAAGCCATTCCACCCATAAATAACACCCCCATTATTCCCTGTAAAGGATTATTATTCACACCTGTTACCCAGTCAGGAACTACCCCCGAATGTTTTGTTAATTGTCCTACATTAATAATGTAATAACCCCAAACTAAACCACTATGTAAACCTATTGGTAAACCTAAACGCCCTCTTTTCCAATGCTTTCCCCATACTTGCGTTAACCCTAATAATACTAAAGCCGGAAATTGTGGTAAAGTATGAATAATTGCTTCTAATGGTTTAATAAAATGTGCCACAGCAAATAAAATGGCATCTATCCAAGTTGCTAAACTTGAACCATAATCTCTTTTTAACTCATCCCATAACCAACCACGAAATAATAATTCTTCAGCAAAACCAACACCAAAACCGACTAGCAAACCTTCTAAAATTATTTTCAATATAACAACTTTCGGCTGTTGCCAAACTAACCAACCTAACAAACCTTGTAAAGCAAATACAATTAAAATATTAATTAATCCAATAGCCAAACCTTGAACAAAATTTACACCATTTTGGCGTGAAAACTCCAAACCATAATGAGTTAATATCTGAGGTTGCTTATAAACTTGCTTACCCCATAACTTGAGCAGAAAGATAAACTCAACATAAAGTATCACCATTGTCAAGATACTTTCTAAATTAGTATCTTCCACAAGTAAATATATAGGTACTGCAAAAGGCAACCATAGCACTAACAAAACCAAAATAAAGCAACCCACCCTAACAGGGGCGGGACTTTGAGCAATTTGATCTAAATTAATTTTTATCATGAATCAGTCAACTGTCATCAGTCAACAAGATAATACTAACCACTAATGACCAATAACTATTCATCCGGTTCAATGGTGCTGCTCAAACCATGACTTTTTAAAGTTTCACAATAGAACTCAGCGTGTTCCAAAGCGCAGGTAATAACTAAAGCTAACCCGTTTTGGTGAGCTTCCATCATGATGCTAACAGCCTGGGGCTGAGTTAGACTCGGTACGGTGGTCAATAGAACCTGAACCACATACTCCATAGGATTATAGTCATCATTATGCAGCAAAACGCGATACCGAGGCGCGAGCTTGCGGGTTGTGGAAGGCTTTTCAATAGTTTCGACTGACACTGCTCTTTGCTCTTTTATCGTTGACTTACTACAATAGAGTTTCTGTCTAGCATTTGCTTAACAGTTCTTGACTTAATCTTATAACATTTCCTTTATCATTCCAGCCAGAAAAAATCCAAATGTTTGGCTATTACTGTCTGTGAAGAGTAGAAATTTTTAAGTAAAATCATAATACTACACCAGTGTTACTTCTAAAATAAAGAAAACTGCAACACAATACCTGCTTCCTATTCTGCTGCTATGGATATTAGCCCCAACTTTCAACCGGGACAAATTGTTTCTTTAGATGATGGCAACAGAAATCTTTATGCTGAAGTCATTCAAGTTGTGACTTCTCGTCATTTATGCTGGGTTCGTCCTTTGCTACTGGCTAACTTCACCCACGAACTACCCCTGATAACAGATATGCGAGATGCGTCCGACTTGTTATGGCCTGTAAATTTATTTCGGCCAGCTTTAGATACAGAAGTGATCAGTCTATTGAGTCAACTTTTACCAAAAGAACCAAAAGCCGACACAGACACCGTTGCCCAACAGCAACTCCATCAATTTATTCACCAACTTTGGCAAGCCTCTCAAGATGGTAAAGAAATGTGAAATTATTGAGCATGATCAACCCCAGCGAGGGACTAACTGGACTCTACCCGCATCCATTTCTGCCATTAACAATTCTAGAGCTTCGTAGTCAACGTCAGAGATGTAGCCTAGTTGAGTCAGTTCTGAGTTGATCTCATTTTCTATTTCTGGCGTTAGTTTTTTTATGTGCAACGCTTTTTCTACTAGTTGACGAATGGCGTATTGTGTGTTCATAAAGAATAAACCAACTTTAATTGTTACCAATTATCCAAGATAAGCATCGGTATAAAAAGTGATCCAGGTATCTATAGTTTAGTGATTTAGATCACGGCACAATTTTAGACACAGAGTTCTGTTTAGAACCAAATTTTGACCATCAATGAAGGTCGAAATAGGGTGAGCATCAGCAGCAATTTTGGCTTAAATCCTTGGATTTAGAGCTATACCAAGGTTTATGATCATCATGGCAGAGGATTAATCTGCATTTTGGCTGTCTATGTAGATTGTTTTTTAACTCCCACAAAAAAAATGTATATATCAATACAGTTTACCTTGTAGTAATAGCAATCTTTAAACAAAAGTAACAAAGCAATAAAGATTCAATAAAGAATTCAGGAGTCAGAAGTCAGAATTAATTTTGTCAGACTGTAAAGTTGTGTAAAACAGTTCTCAGTTACCATGAATAATGGGGTTGAAAAACCGAATCAATGCTAAGTTGAAGAAGATAATTTGTAATTTAAGTTAGCCAGAAGATATCAAAGTGGCTGTTTTAGTAGAGCAATTAATAACATCGGATATTTTAAAACCTGCCCGGTACTTGGGTAACGAGCGTTTAGCAGTACATAAGCCTTGGGATACGGCAACGGTTCGCTGGGTGTTAACCTACCCGGAAGTATATGAAGTCGGTGCATCTAATTTGGGACATATCATTCTCTATAACATTTTGAATGCCCAACCAAATCAGTTATGCGATCGCGCTTATCTACCAGGTCCAGACTTAGGCACAAAACTGCGCTCCACGCAAACACCCTTGTTTGCAGTAGAGTCGAAACGGTATTTGACCGAATTTGATATTTTAGGTTTTAGCCTCAGTTATGAATTAGGCGCAACCAACATCCTGGAAATGTTAGATTTAGCAGGAATACCCCTGACTTGGAAAGAAAGGCAGGAGGCAAGAGGCAGGAGGCAGGAGGCAGAAGGTTATTCTTCCCAGTCCCCAGTAAAGAGTCCCCAGTCACCATATCCCCTAATTTTCGCAGGTGGACAAACTGCCACATCTAACCCAGAACCTTACGCTGATTTTTTTGACTTTATTGTTTTGGGAGATGGTGAGGAACTATTGCCAGAAATTGGTTTAGTAGTAGACGAAGGGAAAACAACAGGTTTAAGTCGGGAAGAATTGTTACTAGACTTGGCACAAATTCCCGGTGTTTATGTACCTCAGTTTTATGAAATGGGAGAAAATGGTGCGGTACATCCTCTGCGAAAAGATATACCAAAACGCATTCTTAGACGAGTGGCTACACCCATTCCCGCTTATTCTATAGGCTTAGTTCCCTACGTCGAAACAGTCCATGATCGTTTGACAATAGAAATTAGACGGGGTTGCACCCGTGGTTGTCGCTTTTGTCAACCAGGAATGTTGACTCGTCCTGCACGAGATGTAGAACCAGAAAAAGTGGTAGAAGCGATTGAAGCGGGGATGAGAGCAACAGGTTACAATGAATTTTCCCTGTTATCACTGAGTTGTTCTGATTATTTATCCTTACCCGCAGTGGGGATGGAAATCAAAAACCGCTTAAAAAATGAAAATATTTCCCTAACATTACCCAGTCAAAGAGTAGATAGGTTTGATGAGAATATTGCTAATATTCTGGGAGGTACGCGACAAGGTAGCTTGACTTTTGCGCCT
This sequence comes from Cyanobacteriota bacterium, assembly GCA_046045965.1. Classification (GTDB taxonomy): domain Bacteria; phylum Cyanobacteriota; class Cyanobacteriia; order Cyanobacteriales; family Nostocaceae; genus RDYJ01. The sequence goes on from JBJOKS010000028.1 coordinate 56,052, forward strand.
GAAGCCGGTACCCAACGGATGCGGGATATTGTCAATAAAGGTTTGACCAATGAAGAATTATTAAGGGGAGTAAAAACAGCTTGGGAGCAAGGTTGGGATAAAATCAAGTTGTATTTTATGATTGGTTTACCAGGGGAAACAGATGCGGATGTTTTGGGAATAGCGGAAACTGTGAGGTGGTTACAGCAAGAATGTCGAGGTAGGGGAAGGAAACCAATTAGCTTTAATTTGACCATTTCTAATTTTACTCCCAAACCCCATACACCTTTTCAATGGCATTCGGTTTCGACCTCTGAGTTTAAACGCAAGCAAGATATACTGCGGCAAGAATTCCGACGTATTCGCAATGTAAAGGTGAATTTTACGGATATTCGCCTTTCAGCGATGGAAGACTTTATAGGCAGAGGCGATCGCTCTTTAGGTAAAGTCTTAAAACGTGCTTGGGAACTGGGTGCAGGAATGGACTCTTGGTATGACAGTGTAGAAACAGCTTTTAACGCTTGGGGAAAGGCAATATCAGAAGCTGGTCTAGACTGGAAATACCGTCAACTGGAGACTGGTGAGGCAGTCCGGTCTAGGGGGTTTCCCCCAGGAGGAACTGCCGTTCGCGAAGCGTCTCCGCAGGAGATACCCCGAAGGGGGGACTCTTTACTGGGGACTGGGGACAAAAATGAACAGGTTTCACCTCTTGACATTCCCCTACCTTGGGATCATATTGATACCGGGATTGATAAAAAGTGGCTGCAAGAGGACTTAAAACGCGCTCTAGAAGCTGCTGTTGTTCCTGATTGCTCTTTTGAAGGTTGTTCCCATTGTGGTGTCTGTGGTACTGATTTCGGTCATAATATCGTCATTGAACCACCTGCAATTCCTCAGTTTGCCGGTGATTTTGTTCCCAATACCACCAAAGCACAACGCTTAAGAGTTTGGTTTGGTAAACAAGGTGATATGGCTTTGGTAAGTCACTTGGATTTAATGCGTTTATTTGATAGAGTGATGCGAAGAGCAGGTTTACCTGTGGCTTTTACTGGTGGGTTTCATCCCCATCCCCGCATTGCTCTAGCTAGTGCTTTATCCTTGGGAAGTACCAGCAGCGGTGAAATTGTAGATTTTGAACTCACTCAACCAATGGATGTGGAAACTTTCCGCACGCAACTGGTGAGTCAACTACCTTTAGATATCCCCATATACCAAGTAGAAGAGATAGATTTGAAAGCACCCGCAGCTAACCAAGCTATGGAAGCAGCGGAATATTTGCTCACAGTTTCTACACCAGGAAATGTGGAAATTGTAAAATGGCAAGATTGGATTGCGGCTATACTGGCTAAAGAGGAGATTTTGTCAGAGCATACGACTAAATCAGGCAAACAGCAGATCATAAATCTGCGCGATCGCTTGTTTGAAATCGAGTTAGTACAAACCGAAAACTCCCCAACCGAGTCTCAAGCTATCTTGCGTTATTTGGGTAGCTGTCGTCCTGACGGTGTGATCTTGCGTCCTGAGCAAATATTATCTATACTGGAAATAATGGCTTGTGCAAAATTTCACCTCTTGCATATCCACCGCAATCAGCTAGTTTTGGGAACATAGTTCCTCAAGGGTAACTTGCTAGTAGTTACCCCTAATGACTATATTCACTATGAATTGATTTTGAGCAAGGTTGCGCTAGAATAAAGTGAAGAGAAATTTTCTGGCGCTGCGTTGAATGATCTGATTCAGTACCCTGATCATCAGGGAGTGCAAGCAAACATATTAGAGTGTAGTTTCTAGGATTGAATCCCAGATCAACTGAGGCAGATTAAAGAACACTCTCTATAGCTACCTTGTGAATCAGTAAGTAACAATAGCTTTACGCCTAATCTCTAACTCTATGCTTTTTACAACACCTGCACCGATACTGATACCCTAGATGGTAAAGCTATTGGCTCAGAGATCAACCATAGACGGTTGATTTAATGACTGAAAACTTATGCAACCGTTCTGGAATAATCAGGCGTGTAAACGCAATTACAGTCTTGTTAACAGCTTCCGATTATGGGAAGCTAGGTCAGAGAAAGGAATTTTTATTACCAGTAGCGCCTTGTAGGGCTACCAGTAGGGGTCCAGAGGTATAAAAGAAGCTCCTTCTCATCCCCATTGGTGCTGCCAATTTTTGAGGAACTTGAATGCCAAAACAAATTATTATCGCAGAGCAGCATCAAATTGCTGCTGTATTTTCCGAAGATCAAATACAAGAACTCGTTGTTGCCACTGGTCATCATCAAATTGGTGATATCTACTTAGGCGTAGTAGAAAATGTCTTACCTGGTATAGACGCAGCTTTTGTCAATATCGGCGATCCAGAACGGAACGGTTTTATTCACGTCACTGACTTGGGACCGTTAAAACTCAAACGTAGTTCCGCAGCCATTACTGAACTGCTAACACCACAGCAAAAAGTCTTGGTACAGGTAATGAAAGAGCCAACGGGAACAAAAGGACCCAGGCTGACAGGTAACATTACCCTACCTGGACGTTATGTAGTTTTGATGCCCTATGGTAGAGGTGTAAATCTGTCCCGGCGAATTAAAAGTGAAAGTGAGCGTAACCGTCTCCGCGCCCTGGCAATTTTAATTAAACCGGCGGGTATGGGTGTGCTGGTGCGAACAGAAGCCGAAGGCAAACCAGAGGAAGCAATCATTGAAGACTTAGAATTGCTGCAAAGACAATGGGAAGTCATTCAGCAAGAAGCTCAGTCTACCCGCGCTCCATCCCTACTCAACCGGGATGATGACTTTATCCAGCGGGTATTGCGGGATATGTACGGTGGTGATGTGAATCGGATTGTAGTTGATTCCAGCACTGGTTTACGTCGAGTCAAGCAGTATTTACAGAATTGGAGTGGAGGTCAAACACCACAGGGTGTATTAATTGATCACCATCGCGATCGCTCGCCCATTTTAGAATACTTCCGCATCAATGCCGCCATTCGGGAAGCCCTACGACCACGAGTAGACTTACCTTCTGGTGGTTACATTATTATCGAGCCAACGGAAGCATTAACAGTAATTGACGTTAACTCCGGTTCCTTCACCCGTTCGGCTACAGCCAGAGAAACCGTCCTGTGGACAAACTGTGAAGCGGCGACAGAAATTGCCCGTCAATTAAGACTACGAAATATTGCTGGTGTGATTGTAGTTGATTTCATTGACATGGAATCACGACGTGACCAATTACAAGTTTTAGAACACTTTAACAAAGCCCTAAAAGCTGATAAAGCTCGTCCACAAATTGCCCAACTGACTGAGCTAGGTTTAGTAGAACTAACTCGGAAACGTCAAGGTCAAAACATTTATGAATTGTTTGGCGAAACTTGCCCCACCTGTGGCGGTTTAGGACATACCGTGCGTTTACCTGGGGAAATAGAAAACCGGATGCCTATCCCCGCAGCAGATATACCAGAGCGGTTCACACCGATGCCGCAAAGAGAAACACGAATGCCATCTGCACGCATCCCAGAAATAAGAGACTCTAGGGAAACCTATGATGGCTTTGGGGAAGGATTTGAAAGCGATGCTGAGATCAATCCTGTCAATTTGATCAACCATCCCAGTTATCAAGAATTAGGTGATAACAAACGTCGTACCCGTACCCGTCGGAGTCGTATTGGCATCAACGGCGTTAACGGTAAAGATGAAGTCAGGTTAGGTAATTCATTGGGGTTTGGCAACGATTCAGATTTAGACTTGGATGTTGACAGTGAGCTAACTCCCACTCCAGAACTTCCCTCTCTTCTCTCCGATAACCTCCGGGAACGAGACCCTTCGCGCACACCTACTCTTGGTAAATCTGGCTGGACTGAAAGACCAGAGCGGACTAAAGTGAAGATAGATCCAGTCAAACCAGTAGTAGAACCGCCGCAGATTGTTTCTGTGGAAATGACAGTCCAGGAACAAGATATGTTTGCTTTGATGGGAATTTCTCCCGGTGTGAAGTTAGAAGCAGAGGTGAAAAATCCCAAATCTGTGATTTTTAACATTGTGCAACCTGGACAAGCATCAGATACCACCAGTGAATCGACTTCAGAACCAACATTTCCCGAAATAACTAGGTCTGAATTTGCCAGAGTCAAAATGCCAACACCAAAGGTTGAGATAGAAGAACCATCTTGCCCAAAATCAGTCATTGAGCCACCTGTGGAAGACTCTAGAAACATCGGCTTTGAGCCTTTGACAGAAGAAGAGGAAATAAATAACACTGCTGCTCCTAATCGTCGTCGTCGTCGTCGTTCTTCCGCACTGGAGGACAGTTAACGGCTGTTATGGTAGAGATAGAGCCAACATCTGCATCCGTTTCGCCAACTGCACCCTGGGAAGAATCAAGCTGGTTGGAATTTTCTCACTGCTCAGATATTCATGGGTTGGTTGCAGGTGTAGATGAAGTGGGGCGTGGTGCTTTATTTGGTCCTGTGGTTGCTGCCGCCGTAATCTTACCGACAGAGGCTTTGCCAAAACTCATGGCAGCGAAAATTAACGACAGCAAAAAGTTGTCTAGTTCTCGCAGAATACTGTTAGCAGAGCAAATTTCTGAACTGGCTTTAGACTGGAGGGTTGGTTATGCTTCTACTGCGGAAATTGACAAGCTAAATATTTTACAAGCAACCCTGTTGGCAATGAAGCGGGCTGTACTGAAGCTCAAGGTACAGCCTACGCTTTGCTTAGTTGATGGCAATCAGATGGTAAAGGATTTACTGATACCGCAACAAACTGTTGTTAAGGGTGATGAGCGATCGCTTAACATTGCCGCTGCTAGTATCATTGCTAAAGTTTGGCGTGATGATCTGGTGCTGCGCTTGGCATCCAAGTATCCCATGTATGAACTAGAGCGTAATAAGGGTTATGGGAGCCAGCGACATCTGCTGGCTTTACAAAAATATGGTCCATCACCCCTACATCGTCTATCTTTTCGTCCTTGCCAAATTGAATGATCAAGGACTGGTGACTGGGTAATAGTCTTTCTCAATTACCAAGTACCTAAAAATTTACTCAAAATTCAGAATTGGTAATTCTGTAGTATCATCTAAAATCTCATTTGTTTGCGTTTGTGAAATTACCCAGGTGCGATAATCAGTTAGGAGGTGATGTAACAATCTTTGCTTAATTGTCAACAACACGCTTTTGAGCAAACCATTACCTGTAGCTTCCAAAATCGACTTTGGAGTTAGGGAAAATGGTTGGGGTATGTCCACCAACACTTCTAAATCGGCTTTTCCTTGTAGCCGAGTTTCATTGCTGTTGTGGTAAGGTGATAAATACCCTTTTAAATTGAGAGCAAAACGTTGGTTGATATATTCAAAACCTCTGATTTCACACCCTACAGAACGTAAATAAATCGTTCCTTGGAAATCTGCCCAAACTCTCATGTCTACAGTAGGTTGAATACTCAGTGACATAAAAGTCAGAGGACGCATTTTCAAGCGAAACACTTCATCGGACAACTGCTGAATCCTACTATTGTCAGCTAAAGTTTTCACCAGGCGTTGAGGCTGACGTAAGTAATGCTGAATGGGGATGGGCTGTTTGGGAACAGCAATTTCAACCGATTGAGAGGCAGTAAACTTCGTAGCCATGAGTAGATTAAAGCAATATGTTTTATTGTAATATTTTTTAATAAACTAGATTGATTTGCATAAAATCAACAAATTTATTCATAATCACTCAAAAGAAGACAGAATGTACGGGTTTAGCTTTTTTTTACCCGTACAGAAATCAAGAGGCACGGAATAAGTATCTTTCCTTGCTTCTTGTCATCTAAGTAGGGTTTGCTGAATAAAGATAGAACCTAGATAAATCAAGGGATTGAGGGTTGAAAAAGGGAAAAAAGGTGCAAGGAATAGACATGAAACCCATCAAAAACTGTTCACTTTTCTCCTAAAACAACTATTCAAAAGCTGTTTCTAATTCTGAGTCCTGACTCCAGAGGGCAACCACAGGGGGTTTGCCCCTACTGACTCCTGACTCCTAACCCCTAACGGAAAGACTTTTTCAGCAAACCCTAAGTACAAATCTAAAATCTGGGATCTCAAATTTAAAATAGTCATGAATAAATGTGAACCTCTGGCAATCGCATATTTAGGACCTCCTGGAACTTACTCGGAACAAGCTGCTTCTTTTTATCTGAATTGGCTAAAAAGCAATCAAGAGATAGAAGCTACCTTATCGGCTTATCCTACCATTGCCAAATCATTACAAGCGGTAGCTACAGAACAAGCTGATATAGCTGTTGTGCCTGTGGAAAATTCTATTGAAGGCAGTGTCAGCATGACAATGGATAGCCTCTGGCAGTTAGACAGCTTGCGAATAAAACTGGCTTTGGTTCTACCAATCAATCACGCTTTAATTTCCTGTGCTAATAAATTAGAAAATATTAAAACAGTGTATTCTCATCCCCAAGCACTAGCACAATGTCAAGGATGGTTGGCCAAATTTCTTCCCAATGCCAATTTAATAGCCAGAAATTCTACCACTGAAGCACTACAAGGACTACCACAAGCACCGGAAACAGCAGCAATTTCTTCTCAGAGAGCCGCGCAACTTTATAATTTACCTATTCTCGCTAGTGGAATTAACGACTATCCCGAAAACTGTACACGCTTTTGGGTGGTGGCTCCACAAAGTACGGAAAATTATTTTTCCACCCCTACTCACACTTCCTTGGCTTTTAGTGTACCGGCAAATGTCCCTGGTGCATTAGTTAAAGCTTTAGAAGTATTTGCTCATCTAGGTATTAATCTGAGTAGAATTGAATCTCGTCCTACTAAGCGTTCCTTGGGAGAATATTTATTTTTCCTGGATGTGGAAGCAGCAGTAAATTCACCTTTAATGGCATCAGCTTTAGCAGAATTACACAGTTATACGGAAGTGCTAAAAATTTTCGGTAGTTATAGTGTCTTGACAGTGAGCGACTAATATCCTATCTAACTAATAACTTGATCATATGTTTTGGCTGCTAATTGATTTTTGCGAATTAAGGCTTGCTGAATCAACCCAAGAGCCTGATAAATCAAAGGTTTGAAGCTCATAAAAAAGAGGGGAGATGCTTTCGTTATAGCGTCTTGTGTCTGAAAAACTTTGCACTTTTGTGAGCAGCCAGAGATGAAAAAATGTTTTTTAGGAGTTACGCATTGACAAAAAAACTAATTCATGTAGATTAAGCACCATAAGCATTGGTAAGATTGTCCACAATGTAGTCGCGGACAACTAAAGTGAATAAGTTTCTCTGCACTTCATACCAAT
>JBJOKS010000029.1:0-57377 GCA_046045965.1 Cyanobacteriota bacterium
GATCAAATAATGTACTAAAAGCAATATATTCAAGTCCTCCCACATGATCAGAATGGAGATGACTAATATAAATATCGGTGATATCCAGATATGACAAACCAGCCGCATGGAGAGAAAATCTAATATCGGTCCCACAATCAATTAATAGTTTATGGTTTTGTTCAGTCACTAAGAGTATATTAGACTGAAAGTTATTAGCACCAACTGTAAAAGCTGAACCCGATCCTAAAAAAATCAACCTTGTCATTTTGCTAGTAGTCAGTATTTAGATGTTGTATAGTTGGATATTTGACATGAAAAATTATTGGGAATTCTGAGATTTAACTTGTTCAATTAAAGCGTTGAATTTGTTAATAATTTTTGGATGTCTGCTAGTAAAACGAATACAAAAATGTCCAATTTCGGGGGTTTTTTCTAAGACTTTAGCATACATATCTTCCTTTTGTTCTGGTTGAGTTGGGTTGGATAGATTAAGTTTGATGTTACTAAGATAAGGGGGTGGTTCTTGAAGTTCTTCAGTCAAAAAAATCTCGGCTTCATTGGTTGAAAGTCTCACCAAAGTTCCCTTGCAAGATGAACAACCAATAACTTTACCATCTATAAGCGCATATTCAATGAGAATAGGTTCAGGAAGGATGCATAATTCTTCTTGATGTTGGGGAAGAAAGAGATTATATTGGCCATCCATACCAGTTACTTTATAGATGTTAATTGGTTCTTTCACTCCTTTTGCTGTGACTGGTCTTGGACTGTCGGTTTTTACTATTGACCCTACTTCTTTCAAAGTGGATTCAGAAATCAGAATTTCGCCCCCTGTTGTGCAGCTTTCGATGCGGTAAGTTAAATTTACTTGGCGGCCAACTATACCATATTTGGTGCGTTTTTCCGAGCCAATATTTCCCACTACCACTTCACCTGTATTGATACCAATGCCCATTTCTAGGGGTGGTAAACCCCATTCTTGCATTTGGGCGTTGACTTTGACCATAGCTAACTGCATAGCCAGACCACAAGCGACGGCTCTAGTAGCATCATCTTTTCTAGCGGTAGGAGCGCCAAAGAGAACCAAAATACCATCCCCCATGAATTCATCAATGGTTCCCTGATATTTAGTAATCTCATCTGCCATACATTCTAGGTAAAAATTGAGGATTTTCACAACTTCTTCTGGTGATGATCTTTCAGATATAGCTGTGAATCCTCTTAAATCGGAAGTGAAGATGGTAATTTGCCGACGTTCACCACCGAGTTTCAATCCTTCTGGACTTTCTAGTAAAGTGGTGACAACTTCATCTGTTAAGTAACGCCCAAATACTTTGCGGATATCCCCAGCAGTACGAGCAACACAAGCTGTGATGGCAACTACAGACCCTGTTAATGATAAAAATGCTGGAACGACAGGCAGCCACCAACCCCAAAGAAAGGCCGTGTAAGTGCTACCTAGTAAAGTACCTCCTCCCAGGATGACGGCAATTATCCTCGGAAATGCCAGGAGGTTTTGAAATCGCAGGTTCCAGGTCAGGGTAGCGCCGACTCCACTCCAGAATAGTATCCATAGCCATTCCTGGGGTTCTGTCCAGGTTTTTAACAGCGGTCGATTTTCTAAGGACGCACTGATAATTTGGCTGGTGAGATGGCCATGAATTTCTACCCCGCTCATGGGTTGTGCGAGGCTGAGAAGTTCGCTGCTGTAGGATGTAAAAAATGAGTCTTTAAAACTTTCTCCTATATACCCAATCAAGATGATACGATCGCGTCCCCAATCTGCTGTTACTTTGTCTTCTAGGATATCGGTCATGGAAACAGTGTCAAAGTAACCAGTTCCCCCTCGGTAGTTGATTAATATCTGGAAGCCTCTGGAATCAGCACGCACATAGCCACCATCATTGCTTTCAAAAGGCATAAATTTTGCCTTCCCTATCCGGAAATCCTGGCTGGCGATCATTCCTTCTTTTTCCAGATAATGTAAAGCTAAATGTAAGCTAAAGCTGTAGACTGTATCCCTGTTTTCAGGATTTAAGTACATGAAGCCCCGTCGTACTCTGTTATCAGCATCAACCAATAGGTCATTTGCTCCCACCTGACCCAAATCTTTGAGTACAGGGGGTGGGGCTACCATTTCGTGTTTTTTTTCTCCTACCACTTTCTCGATCCCAACTAGAATAGGGGTAGATTTAAATACCTGTTCTAATTCTGAAGTACCAGGTGGTGAAGGTAAATTTCTATATAGATCCAGACCAATGGCTCTGGGTTGTTTGGCTTTAAGTTTGTTGAGTAACTTGGCTAAAACCTGATCTGTAATGTTTGCCTGTTGCAACTTTTCCAGGTCTTCTTCATCTATACCGACGATGACAATGCGGTTATCACGGGGTTCTTGGGGTCGCCAACGCATATATTGATCGAAAACCCCCCATTCCCAAGGCTGCAACAATCCTGCAAAACGTATCAGAATGACTGCTAGGGCGATTACTGGTGTGGTAATACACAAACCGCGCCCTTGCCAAAGCAGTTTTTTGAGGTTGTTTGTATTCATTTTACTAAGGCTCAAGGTTTGGTTGACAACAATCCAGTAGCTGTTCTGTGGCTATTGCCTCTAGACCAACTGATTCTAAGAGTTCTTTCCATTCATTTGGCTTTTCGGTGCGTATCTGAGCAATATTTGTGATGGTTTCTGGCCACAGTGCATAGTGAGCATAAATTTCCGCCTGTTTTAGAGGTGTTGCTTGCTGAAGAGCTTTTTCTAAAGATGGACTGATGGCTGTTATTTCGATGATCCCCTGTGTACCTTCATCGCCACTTCTGTCGTCAGAATCACATAAGATTGTGAAGGACCATTGATATGTTGAGCCTGTTTTGAGGGCTGCTGTGGGGGGAATTTGCAGTTTGACTATTCCTGATTTTTCAGGGAGTTTAAAGGTTGTTTGGTAAATATCTTTCTCTCCCTCCTTGAGTATAAATTCTCCAGTAGTTGCTCTTGTCTTGGGAAGATAAAAATAAAATTCTGGAGTCTGGGACGCGGTGTAACTTTTGTTATCCCGTTTAGGCATTAAAGCTGTCAGTGAGGGTTTTCCTTCGTCAACTTTAAGACATGAATCTCCTCGTCTTCCTCCCCCAACTGTGCTTGCAGGTGTGCCTCTAGAATCTCCTGAGGGGAACTTCAGACTTATTTTCATTGGTGATGGCTGTGCCAGCAACTGTGCAGGTAAAAGTAATGTCAGTAATATTGCTGGTGAAATGACGCTGCTCAGTTCTCTTAGACACAGAAAAGATTTTTGCAAATACATGATAGTTAAGATTAAGTTTATTACTATACTAAAATAATTTACTGTATTGTATTAATACAGTGGAGGTGAGGAGAATAATTTATTCCCTATTCCCTATTACAAATTACGAATTACGAATTACGAATTACGAATTACGAAGTTCTTCTGCTAGATTGGGATTGAGTTGTAGTAATATGTTGCTGTCTGCAATTGCACCTTGATAGTCTCCTAAGTGGTAACGTGCATTAGCCCGCAAGCCATAAACTATAGAGAAGATAGGGTTAATTGTTAATGCTTGATTATAATCTGTAATTGCGTTTTCATAGTCTTCCAAACTGCTGTGAACTAAACCTCGTTGATAATAAGCTTGATCATCATCAGGATGGAGTAGTATTGCTTGATTGAAATCAGCGATCGCTCTTTGATAATCTTGAAGATAAGACATTACCAAACCCCGATTATAATAAGCTTCGGCAAATTGGGGATTAATTTCTAATGCCTGATTATAATCTGTAATTGCGCCGTGATAGTCTTGGAGAGAGTAACGACTATTACCCCGGTTATGATAAGCTGCTGCCAGGTGAGGATTTAACTGTATTGCTTGGTTGTAATCAGAAATGGCTTCTTGATAGTTGCCGAGAATGTGCTGAATATTACCAAGATTACTATAGGCGGCGACAAAATCAGGATAGCATTGTAAAGCCTGGGTGATATCTGCAATGGCAGCTTGATAATCTCCGCGTTGAAAACAAGCTAACCCACGGTTATGGAATGCTTTAGCGAGATCAAAATTGATATTTTCAGGTAAATGGATAGAATTTTCCTGGATTTTGATTATTTTTATTACTTTTTGATAATCTGCGATCGCTTGATCAAATTCCTCCAATTCTAAATAGGCATGACCCCGATTATGGTAAGCTTCAGCTAAGTTGGGATTTAGCTGTATTGCTTGGTTGAAAAATGCGATACCTTCGGTCAGCGCAGCTATCGCACCTTCATAATCACCATGTAAATTTTTATCTATTCCCTGTTTGATCAATTCTTCTGTATTCATATAGCATTACTATTTGATATCATGTCCTGTGGAATACTTATCATATCTGTTGAGGCTGGTAATTTGTAATTGCTAATCAGTTGGATGAGATCAGAGAGTGGTCATAAAATTCAGATCCAAAAACACTTTCTTTCCTGTTCCCTGTTCCCTGTTCCCTGTTACCTCCAATATGTAAATGATCCAACCGTAACTCATCTCTTTGCTGCCAAACTGCAAATATATTTTTTCTCCCATCATTAAGAATTTGTGGATCAATTATATAAACATCATTTACTTGTTGCAACTTCAAACCCAATAAACTTAAAAGTTTAATCAGTATCTTGATTCCTGAAACAGATACTTTCTCTTTAACAACATCAATACCCAAAGCTCGTTTAATATGTTTACTGCTTTGAACAGCGATATTTTTCAACCAAATTAAATCAGCATCATTTTCCCTAAACACTCTTCCTGTTTCCAAAAATTGCAGCATACCTAATGCTCGTAATGCTTCAACTTTGAGAGTATAAGTTTTTAAATCTGGTAAAAATACTTTTCCCTCACCCCAAGATAATTGTTGATACCACTCTTGCTGATCTCTAGTATGGAAATATTCACTTTCATGAGTCAGATAATAGTGAATTAACAATTGTCCATAATATCCTTTATCATCCTGTAATTTTAACCAAGGAGTTACTTCAATACCATACCTATCTCTGAGGATATATTTATTGATTTGATGACGTTCCTCATCACCAAGAGAATGTTTAGCTAATAGCTGCTCATATTCCACATAATCAATATCTTTAGCCGTAGCTACAGCCTTTGCTGATAATATTTGATTTTGTTGTTTAATATCCTTAATTTTGCGTTTAATATCCTTAGCCTTTTGACGGCTGTGATCCCAATCTTTCTGCACTTTAAAAATTTCCATAATTAACCTTTTGCGGGTTTCTATTTCACTGGAATCAGTTGCAAAGAAAGCCAAACGCAAATCACGAATAATGTTATTTTGGACTGCATTACTCCGCATCATAATTTTATGTCCATCAGCAATTAAACCATCTTGTAAAGATTGACGATAAAGACGAATAGAAGCATTTACTCTAGCAGCTAACTTAGCCCAAGTTCGTAAATGAATCGGGTCATAAACTGAAGGTAAATCTACATCGATTTTATGTAAAGGACTGAGTAAAGCTAAATTTTCTTTTTGATTTTCTTGATACCAATGAGATAGTAACTGATAATTTGTACTGCCACTACCTATTAAACCAATACCACGTTTAGCACACCAAACAACACGGGGAACATCATCCCGCACCCTTGCTAATGCTTGACGTGCTTCCGAGTCAGGAATTACCCCTTGAAAGATACCATAAACACGGTCAAAATGTTGGACATCAATACTAATTCCTGTTCCCAAACTAGGGGTAACAAATACAGTATCATAACCGGTAATTTTTTGATTAATAGCAGCAATAAAATCAGCCGCTGCATGACCAGGAGTATTAGTAGTTTGACTACTAACTACCAACGTATCAGGAAATTGCTTTCTTAATTTTTGCAAACGTTCTTTTAGATAACGTTCAATGGTTTCACAACTATAGCGTCCGGTGCGACTATCAGTAGTTACATAACATTTACGTCCGGCAATTAAATCTAATTCTAATTGATGAATTAATGGTGTGGGGTTAGGTGAATCATAAAAAGTTACATCCCAACCTTGCTGAGGTTTCCAATTATTGACAACCACCCAAGGCGTGATTTTAGTTCCTGCTAAACCTTGTAAATATTCTAGAGAAACATCTGATAAATCGGCATCTTGAGCAATTATTAAACCTCCTGTAGTAAGCACAGTAGTAATTAATTGATGGAAGATCCCCAGAATTTTAACCCGTTTATGTTTACAGGTATTACTGTTAAGTAGATGCCATAAACTTTGCTCAACTTCATCTAATATTACTATTGCTCCTTGCCAATCTTCTGGATTAAGTTTCCAAAGAGAATCAACGCATAAACCAAAAGATTTGGTAATTGGTAATTGGTAAGTTGTCTCTCTACTATAAAATTCATGGTTAATTCCCCAATTAATCCCTATTTTCTCACAGAGAAACTTTCCTAAAAGGATGCGATGAGTAATTAATAAAACTGGTTGATTTCGACTTTTAGCTTGTTTAACAATAGCTTGCAGTCCGGTAGTTTTTCCTGTACCTTTAGCAGATTTCACTCCTACCAAACCAGAAGTAGGAAAGGGGATTTTTTCTAAATAGGGCTGGTTAACAGTGAGTGCAGGAGGAATTGTTAAATCTGTATGGGGTTTAGTTTGAGCAAGATAAACTTCTAAATCTACACTTTGACGATAAATTTTATCAAAAGTAGTTGCACCTTTAGCAAAAATAAACTCATCAACACCTTTTTCTATTCCTGGCAGTTCCACAATTTTTACAGGACAATTTTGTTGTTGAAATAAATAACCAAGTTGGGAAATAGCATTATTAACAGCGGCTTTTGTTTTGGCTTGAGTTTCAAAATCAAAACATATATAAAAATTTCTATTTTTGGTAGTAAAAACTTCTAATTCAGGGATGAGTTGACGACGGGTAACTTTACCAAAGTTATCTTTAATAACTCGATAACCGCTAGTAATTCCAGGAATAGCGATCGCCACATATCCTTGTGTTAATAAAGCGGCGGCTTTTTTCGCACCTTCACAAATAATAATTGAGATATTATATTCCATCACCCATTGCCAAAAACCTACTGCTTCACCATCATCAGCAATGGTAATATTTTCAGGCATAGGAATGTTATAACGCTGGGAAACTTGCTGCCAAATTTGCCAAGTTACCCGCAGACAAAAGACCCTTGTTGGTGTGCTGGGGGGATGTTCATATTTAATAGACTTACCATTTTTATTTTGTCGCGGTTGGGTGGGTTTAAAACATCCCCATTCCATTATTTGCCAATTATTTAGAGGATCTCTTCCAGAACACCACCAACCACCCGCTGTAATATGGCTATATCGTTGCAACCACGCACTTTTTATCATGCCAGTATTGGTGCGCGGAAGCTGTTCAGAAATGAGTAGATACTGATATGCGTTCACACCTTGAAGCGACCTAAAATTTAATCGCGCCAAGTGTAAATCTATACAACTACCCTTGACAAGTTCTTCAAGGTGTTGGGGGTGTAAATAATCCACAAGCATGGGCAGAAGCACTCAAAAAGAGATGTGGGAAGACAACGGAAATAAAACCTTAACACGCATCTGCTGATTTTTTATAAAAAAATTTGTGCCATTTTGGCGAAACTTTTAATACATTGTTTTTACAAATACTTCGGTTAATACAGGAATAGCCGATTTTTCCTGTGGAATGGTGAAAATAATAATTTTGTATTGTGATTTTTAAGCATTAATAATTTTTCTTTATCAGTACATTTTTCGGGAAAATAGTCAAAATGTACTGATCTAATCAAAAAGAATTAAACGCAGATGAACGCAGATGAACGCAGACAAATGCAGATAATGAGGGATAAAGTAATTAATTTTTTTCCTCCAAAATCAAAATCGAATCTGCACTGCGTCCAAATTCTTCTGGTGCATATTGCAGATGTACTTCTGCACCAGGCCAGAGGAATGTTCCCGGAGTCACAGAACGGACTAAATAATGTAAATTGTAAACTCCAGTTTCCAAATGATCTGCATAGGAAATAATCCGATCTTTATAGATATTTTTATATTCTAATTGCCAATTATCAGCTTTAGCTTGTAATGCTGTTGTCGCTGTTTGAAAACTTTGATCAACCGCTTCCAAACCAGCAGGTAAAGGATCTTTAATTACCAAATGATCAATAGGATGATCGGTAATTATTTCTAAACCAATATCAAACACTTCTCCCGGTTGTAATTTCAAGGGTTTATCAAAAGCATACATTCCCGTTTTTTGAATCACTTTTTCATCATTAACTTTACTAATTTCTCTCGTTACTCGTAAACCATTGAATCTTCCTGGTTGCTTTCCTTGTAAACGATAACTGTAAGCAGCTAAATAATGTAAATTACCCTTTCCTGATTTTTGCACAACTAAATCATGACGACCACGGGGTAATTTATCCATTGGAATATTTACCTGTAAACTCGGATTTTCATAACCATTAAATCTGGTTTCTGCTAACTTTTTACCTGCTAATTTTACCGTAGCTGCAAAATTCGGTGGTGTGGGTTGCAGTTGACTATATTCTACCAAAGCTGTTAAAGCTTGGGCATTATTATAACTGGTTGTCCACGTACCATCACGACGTAAATTTAACAGACTTTGGAATAATTTATCAATGATTTCTGGTGAGGTTTTTTGGTCAATAAATAACCGTAAAGCTTGCGCTTGGGTGGTTGTCGGTGAACCCATCCAACTCCAACTCTGGGGTAAATTTACAACTGCATTACGTCCAGTTTCATAGATATTCTTTTGAAATTCCACTCGCATAATTTGCGCTTGATCTTGCCATTCTGTAAACTGATATAAATATCGCGCTAATTTAACTTGTGTGGCGACATCAAAATTATCATGTTGTTGATAAATATCCGAGAGGAAACTATTGCGTTTATCACCTAATTCTGATAAAGCAATTAAAGAATTAAGTCGCAGTTGTGCTTGACAAAGTTTTGCTTTACAAAAATCATATTGTCCAGGGTTAGCAAGCACCTTTTGTAAATAACTTTTCAGTCGAGATAATACTTGATTATCTACTAAATTGGGATAAACTTGATTAGCTTTAACTAAAGACTCCGCAGCATAAGTAGAAACCCAAGGATCAGATTTTTCTTGTCCGGGGAAAGCTGCAAAACCACCATCAGCAATTTGTAATTTTTGTAGTTGTTCTATTGCTAGGTTAGCTTGTTTTTGGGGGTTAAATTCTACAAAGGTTTGATTATATTTTTGACCGAGAGTTTGCAAATTAGTAGCAATTAATAATTGACTCGCTGCTGGTTCTGCAAAGGGTAAATCATTTTCTGTGAAAACCTGTTTTGCAGGTGCTTGAATTTCAGGAATTAAGGTACTAGCTAATTGAATTTCTAAACCTCCGGTTTCTGGGAAGGTATTTTTATCAATATTCAGGGGAATTTTAATTTGATCCCCCCTTTGTCCCCCCTTATTAATAGGGGAAATGATACCCGTTTCTACAACTTGTTCTGTAATTTCTAAAGGTTTAATTTCTAAAGGTACTGTAAACGCATCAGCGAAATTATTTAACTTAGTTGCAAAGGTAATTTTACCTTCTCCCGCATTTTCCGCAAATATGGGAAAACGATAAGCTTGGGTTTTTGATTCTACTTTTGTTCTTAAATTTGTGGTTTTAGGGTTATTTTCTGCAAAGATGAGAGAACCGCTAACTTCACCGTTAATATTGAGAGTTCCAGTGTTTCCAGTGGTGTTGGTAACGGATAAACCTGCAAAAATGCGATCGCCTGATCTAGCAAATTGTGGGATAATCGCATTAGTTATTAATGGTTTAGTAGTAATAAACGTCTCCTCACCATTTCCAAACCGCAAATTTCCATCTGTAGCAACAACCATCACTCGCCAAGTTGTTAAATCATCTGGTAATTTAAAACTAACAGTAGCTTGGCCATTTTCATCACTAATTACAGAACCATTGTAATAAGCTAAAGGTTGAAAATTCTCCCGAATACGAGTATTAGCTAAAGCACTGGATAAACCACCACCATAACCCCAACCTTTGGGTAACATTGCAGCTTTAGGAATTAACCTCACATCAGGACGGTTGTCACTAAACCGGGTAGAAATTGGTTGTTCTGCATAAACAGTATCTACCAAATTTGGAGGACGATAACCCGCAAGTTGTAACACCGCTTCATTGACAACCATGACAGTAAATTGTCCTGAAGTTGGTTTTTCTTGATTATCTTTTAATTCTAGTTTTAAAGTTTCCTCTTTTCCTGGTTCTACACTTTTTTGATTTAGTTGAATTTGCACTTTTAAATATTTATCTTCCAAATTAACCTTAAAAGGTGCAAAACCTATTTTAGATAAATTATCCAAACTCTCTAAAGTTTGTTTTTCTACCTGATTTAATGGTTTACCTTGTCTAACTAACACCGCTTGCACTGCTGCATTAGGTAACATTTCTGGGGTAATTGTAAACTGAATTTGTGGCGCACTTCCCTTAATTGTGGTAACTTGTTGATAGAGAGGTTTATCTTTAATCACCGCAAAATATAATTCCCCTTCTGTATAAGGAGATTGAATTAAAGCAGTAGCAATTTCACCAACTTTAAATTCTTTTTTATTTAACTTCACTTGCAATTTATCCTTTTCAGTTCCACCCCAAAATACTTGATTTTCTCCCGTTACCCAAATTTGTAAATCGGTAGCTGTAATTTCATCTCTACTACCAATAAAATTAGCACGAATACGATAAGTACCAGATTCTTTAGGTGTTAAATTTACCGTTTTGGGAATACTTGAAGATTTAACTTCAGTTTTAGCAACCGTTTGATATTCAACTTGATTTTTCGGAGTTCTACTACCTTCAATGACTTGAGTTACACTACTATATTTTATCTCTTGTAATTCTAAACTTACCCTTTGATTTTCTAAAGGTTTTCCTTTTGCATCAGTAACAATAAATTCTACAGGAAAATCCTTTCCTGCATCAGCAACAAAATTACTTTTTAAACCAATAAGTATATCACTAGGTAAAGCGGTGAAAGTTTGAGAATTAGCAACCGATAAATTAGAAACATCCGCAACTTGCACATCTACCCGGTAAGTCATGGGGTAAGGTAAATCTTTAGCTACCGTTACCGTTTGACTATTTTTACCACCAGCATCTAATTGAGACTTAGTTTGTAAAACATCACTAGGAACATTAGGACTTTCTTCCGGCCAAAACCACTGTCTACCAAAACTGAATTGTTCCCAACCTTTGGGAATAAAATTAGTTTGTTGACGGGTAACAAAATATTTAGCTTCTCCCCCTTCTACTGGTGAACCAAATAAATAATTACTGCTAACATCAGCATTCACTGATTCACCAATTAACGCAAACTCTTTATTTAGCTGTACATCAACTTGAAAATTCGGTGGTTTAAATTCAGCAACCCGAAAATCACCAGAAATTTCTCTACCATTTGCACCTTTAGCTTCAATTCTATAATATCCTAAAGGTTGATTTTTTTGAATTGGTAACTCTAAAGAAAATATGCCAAAATCATTGGTAGTTTTTGTTCCTAAATTAGAATTTTCACCATTAGGACTGAATAAAGTTAATTTATAATCGGCATTTTTATCCTGTTTAATTTCCCCAGCTTCTAAAAAATCTGCAAAAGCAGTAAATACAGCTTTTTCCCCTGGTTGATATAACTGTCTATCAGAAAAAATTACCCCTCTTGATACTGGTTTACCATCATCCCAACCTGGATAAATACCATAACCATAACTACCGCTATATTCTTGGGTTCTTGTAAATGCCCAATCTTGATTTTCACGGGCTATAATTAATAAATCAGGTAATTTTTGCTCATTGTTTAAACATTGTTGTAATTCATTTTTATCAATCCTCAAACTTCCACTCTCATCTGTTTTACCAGTTACACATGATGTAGGTTGAGAACGGGATTTTTGATATAATTTCGATTGATAGATTTCAATGTTTGCAGCTTTTACAGGTGAACCATCACTTAAATGATGAACTCTGACTAACCCCGACTCTGGAAACCATTGACCAAATACACCTAAATTTGTTAACTGCACCATTCCATAAGTCGTTGGTTCTCTCCATAATTGTTTATTATTTTCTTGATATTTATTAGTTCTTGCTTGTACACCATAAGCTAACATTCCCTGAATATTTCCCAACTTGTCTTTTAAGGGAACAGAAACATTAACCGGTTGATTTTTTTTCCCTGATACCTTGAAGCTTTGCCAATTTTCTGGTTTAGGTAATAAATCATTAGCATTATTAGTATAAACCAAATCCGTAGGTTTAACTACTTGATAATCTGCTTTATATTTAGATTCCGGTAAGTTGACAGTATTAATATTTAACTGTAAATCTTGATTTGTCGGAAAAATATTTAAATCTCCAGTAACTTGAATATCTCCTGCTAAATCACCAGTATTATATTTAATAGATACTGGTTTACCTAAAGTTTGCCCAAACTTATCTTTGAGATTTCGGTCAATATTAATTGTATAAGTCTTAGCTGGTTCTAAACTATATGGATTAATACTTACAATTCTATCTTCATCATAGATTTGTAAAACTCTATCAATATCTTTAGGTTGGGGACTAATTGTAATATGTGCTTTTACCGATTCTGGTAATAATACATTATTGAATTGTAACTGCGGACTACCTTTAACAAACCTACCAAAAGTTCCACCAGCATCGGGTTGTCCATAATTTTTAATTCCCTCAAATGCTAAAGGTGAATAAGTTACCAACTTACTCACAAACTCTTGATCACTGGGTAAATTTCCATAAGCAGGAAGAATACCAGGAGAAAAAGTTAAACGGTAGGATTTTGCTTTTTCTAGATTTTGACGCGGAGTGATATTATAAACCCAATTTTTAGCAGAAGGGTCAAACTTTGCTAAAGGATCTAAATTTTCAACTTCCTCTGATTTTGCTAACTCTACCTGAAAACCCACCCCTTGATTTTTTCCTTCAGGAATTAATTGTAAATGTTGTTGTACCGAATTTACATCTAATTCTAAATTTGAAGTAAATTGTAATTGAGGTTGTAGCTCAACTGGTGCAACTTCCGCTTTTTCCATCGGGTTAACACCAGGTAAATTAGTAATTTTAATTTCTTCAGTTTGAAAAGTCCAAGCTAAATCTTCATCCAAACGATGATTTTTTAAATCTGCTAAACCAGCTTTCAAAGTAACTTGCAATCTTGTAGATTTCGGTAAAGCTTTATCAGCTTGAAAACCCACCATACGCGGAGTTAAAAAACGAAACTTACCCGGTAAAGGAGGCCAAATTGTAAACTTAGTTAATAAATCCTGCTGTTGAGGACTATCAAGACTTTCCACAGGAATTAAAGCTTCCTTAAACCGAATCCTAACTTGATTGAGATTACCTGCATCTCCCAAAGGACTGATTTGTTCTATCCAATCTGGTAAATTTGGGGGTGTAATTTGTGCCACCGTTGGTAACTTTTCCTTACCCGGAGTGACACCAACCAAACTACAACCAGATATACCTAATATTAAAATGATAATAAATAGAAAACTTCGTAATTTCATAATCATAATTTTTTTATGTATAAATTGAATAACTTCTGAATAACATCAAACTCTTATTCCTCTGCGTTCTCTGTGTCCTCTGCGGTAAATTATTCCGTAACTCCTGCTTAAATCGTAAAATTATCAATCAAAATGTTGGGTTTCCTTTGTCAACCCAACCTACTTATATAGATAACCAAAAGAGTGTAATAATTTCCCGAAATTAACACAAATCTTAAAAATTAAGAAATCTTACATCTTTACGAAATCACCTTCACAGCAATTGAAATCTAAACTTATGAAACTTAAAACTCTAACTCTCCGCGTCTCCGCGTCTCTGCGTGAGATAAAACCCTATTTCCGTTATCTCAATAAATACATCCTCACCATCATCATCATTTGCTGCATCGTGCGGATAACACCTTATTTTATCCCCATTCACAGTCAAGATATCGCTCAAAAACAACTAGCATTGCAATTTACAGATCGTAATAATTTACCATTAGGAACAATCCTCACCCGTGACCAAGAGCATACATCAATTGTCCCATTAAATCAAGTCTCTCCCCAATTTATCAACGCCATTTTAGCAGCAGAAGATGGCAGATTTTATCAACATGGTGCTGTTGATTTAAAAGCCATTATCCGCGCTATTCAAGATAGTATCAAACATCAAAAAATCGTTTCCGGTGCTTCCACAATCACCATGCAATTAGCGCGAATGTTGGATAATTCACCCCGGACTATTTCTGCAAAATTAAAAGAAATTTGGTTATCTTGGCGGTTATTTGCCGGCATGAGTAAAGAGGAAATTTTAGCAGCTTATATTAATCGTCTACCAATGGGAGGGAATATTTATGGTGTAGAAGCAGCATCACAAATTTATTTTTCAACTTCTGGAAAGAATTTAAATTTAGCCCAAGCTTCCCTGTTAGCTGCTATTCCTAATAATCCTACCTATTTCAATCCTTATCAACATTGGGAAAGATTAAAGAAAAGGCAACAATATGTTTTAAATCAAATGGTACAAGATGGATATATTTCTAGTGAGGAAGCTGAAAGAATATATCAGGAAAAGGTTGTTTTTAAAACCCGTGAACAGGGAATTATTGCTGCACCTCATTTTTTGTTTTGGTTAGCAAAGCAGATCCCCCCAACCCCCCTTTTCAAGGGGGGCTTAATTGACTATGAAATTTCAACTAAGAAAAAGGGGGGCTTAATTGACTATGAAATTTCAACAAAGGATAGAGGTGATCAACCAGGCTTTATTCCCCCCTTATTAAGGGGGGTTAGGGGGGATCAATCTATTATTCAAACTACAATTAATCGTCCTTTGCAACAATTTGTAGAAGCACAAGTACAACAAGTTATTGATTCTTTATCTGATAATAATGTTGATGACGCAGCAGCTTTAGTCATTGATAATCACGCTGGGGAGGTTTTAGCTTATGTCGGTTCACCTGATTATTTTAATGATGTGAAATTAGGAAGAAATGATGGAGTACAAGCTTTGCGTCAACCAGGTTCTACTTTGAAGCCGTTTGTGTATGAATTAGCTTTAGAAAAAGGCGTAATTAAACCTAATTCGATCTTAGCTGATGTTCCTTCTCATTACGCAATTCCAGGGGCAAAATTATATAGTCCCACGGATTATTCTAACAGTTTTCTCGGTCCTGTGCGAGTGAGAGTTGCTTTAGCAAATTCTTTGAATGTTCCTGCGGTGAGAGTATTAGAAAAAGTTGGTGTCCAAACTTTCTTAAATCGGTTGCATGAGTTGGGGTTTGAAAACTTAAATCAAAGTGCTGAATATTACGGTTTAGGTTTGACTTTAGGAAGCGGTGAAGTAAGTTTATGGGAACTAGCCAGGGCTTATTTAACTATGGTACGATTGGGTCAAAATACGCCATTAGTAACTATTTTAAATAATTCTCCAGTCACCAGCCAGCAGTCTCCAGTTTCCCACCCCAAAAACTGGCAATTAATTATTAATATGTTGAGCGATCGCTATGCCCGTGCCACTGCTTTTGGTGTAGACTCAGTATTAAATTTGCCCTTCGCTGCGGCTGTCAAAACTGGCACTTCTTCCAATTATCGGGATACATGGACTGTTGGCTTTTCTAGTCATTACACCGTTGCTACTTGGGTGGGAAACTTTAATGGTGAACCCATGCGTCAAGTATCTGGTGTTACCGGATCTGCACCTTTATGGAATCGCATCATGTTACATTTGCATGAGAATAAACCACCCGCAGATTTTTCACTACCAAAGGGATTAGTGCAGTTACCCATTTGTGCTAATACAGGGTTAAAGCCTACACCTGATTGTAGTTCAGTGGTGCAGGAATATTTCTCTTTAGAAGATAAAATTGCTTATGAAAATTCTGCTGATTTTCGTTTATCACCTGTGTATGATGAATGGTTAGCAAAACAGCCACAAGCGAATTTTACATCTGATAATTTAAGGATTTTATCTCCCCGGAATGGGGATTTATTTCTACTGTCTCCTGGTGCCCAAGGACAGCAAAAACTAGAGTTTAAACTTGCAGGTAATTCTCATCAGTCTGTAGAGTGGTGGTTAAATGGTCAAAAGTTATCGGCACAATCAAATAATGAAAGATTTTGGCATTTACGTCCTGGTAATTGGACTCTAGAAGCTAGAGTTGGCCAGATGCACCAGCAAATAAATTTTCGGGTAGAGGTAGGAAATATCCAACCTACAAGACAAGGTTTTTCTGTAGCACATCCGACTATTTCCCCACATTCTGAAAATTGATTAATTTTTTAGAAAAAACATCTTTCTTCCGGAATGTGTCTAAAAAAAAATGATGTTATAAATTAGGACTGAAGTTTTTCTCCAAGGTATCGAACCATGACAAACACACAAGAAACAAAATCTGCTAAAAAGACAAAACAGTCTTTTCCTCATGTTGATATTGGTACTCCTAAAGTGCCAGTCCGCAAAAGCAAAGCGAAAAAGCAGGAACGTGAATTACTCAGTGACTGGGAACACGCCAGTTAAAAAAATATAGCTTACAGGTTACAGAAAACAAATAAACTTAACAACAAGACAGTACAGGCTCAAAAATTGTTAAATTAAGTTAACAATCAAGACTGTACAATGTGCTTTAGCTTAAGTTAAATATGAAAGTAGCAATCACGGGAGCAACGGGATTTGTCGGTAGTCGTTTGGTAAAGCGACTGCAAGATGAAGGTAATAGAATATTAGTGTTAAGCCGGAATACCAACTCTGCTCATAAGGTGTTTCCCTCTCAAGCTTTCCCAAATGTAGAAATTTTGGGCTATACACCTGGTGTATCCGGTGCTTGGCAAGATGCAGTGGCTGGTTGTGATGGTGTGGTAAATTTGGCAGGAGAACCCATTGCAGAAGAACGCTGGACCCCAGAACGGAAGCAAGCAATTCTCAACAGCCGCAAACTGGGTACACAAAAAGTTGTGGAAGCTATAGCTAAAGCTAACCCCAAACCCACAGTCCTAGTCAACGCTTCAGCTATCGGTTACTATGGAACTAGTGAAACTGCTACTTTTGAAGAAAATAGCCCTTCAGGTCAAGATTTTTTAGCCCAAGTTTGTCAAGAGTGGGAAGCAGAAGCACAAAAGGTCACAAATGCTGGTGTACGCTTGGTAATTTTGCGCTTTGGTATTGTTTTAGGTCATGGTGGTGCTTTGGGGAAAATGATTACTCCCTTCAAACTTTTTGCAGGTGGTCCCATCGGTAGTGGTAGGCAGTGGTTTTCCTGGATTCACTTAGACGATATTGTTAACTTAATTATCCAAGCTTTAACTAAGTCGAATATGCAAGGCGTATATAATGCCACTGCACCCAATCCTGTGCGGATGAATGAGTTAAGTAATACAATGGGACAAGTGATGAATCGTCCTTCTTGGTTGCCTGTTCCTGGTTTTGCTTTAGAAGCGATGTTAGGAGATGGGGCAATTGTAGTTTTAGAAGGACAAAAAGTTTTACCTCAACGCACTCAAGCTTCAGGTTTTAATTATCAATATCCTAATTTGCAATCAGCACTGACCCAAATTCTCACATAATTAGTAATGGGTAATTGGTAATGGGTAATTGGTGATTAAATTACTATTCCCTATTCCCTATTCCCTATTCCCTGAGCTAACTGATATTATTGATATCCCAAACATGATATAAATATCGAAGAGCTTGCCTTTGATTATAACTGCGATCGCCTGAAAATTGAAGAAGCTATCCGCTGTGAATTACCTGTTGTTGCATGACCACACCTGAGTCAATTACTTTTTTTATTGATAGATGTTTAGGTACAGGAACTGTACCCGAAAAACTTCGCAATGCAGGTATTTTAGTGGAAATTCACGCAGTTTTTATCATAACTAACTTTTCATCAATTTCTTAGAAACCCAACTGGTAATTCCACTGAGGAGCGCCCCACCCATCAAAATACCAATAGCTGGGTTAAATACGGGTATCCACAGTTTATGCCATAAATCTAAACCTAAGTTGATTCCTGACGCATTACCAGCAACTGCGACAGCAAACCAAACAAAACCTAAAATCACCAGGAAAACATCAGCCACTAATATTATATTGAGCCAATTTAACAATTTATCTTTCATATATGAATCTGAGTTGATTTATTAATTTTTCGTTGAGTCAGGGAATAGGGAATAGGGAATAGGGAATAGGGAATAGGGAATAGGGAATAATGATTTACCAATTACCCATTACCAATTACCCATTACCAATTAAGATTCAAATAGCCATTTTTTGACTTTAGCCAAATTTTTCCAATCAGGTTTTCTGGTTAAACCGTCTTCAATGCTATTTTTAACTTCTTCTTCCCATTCTTTATTGACAAAAATCAATTGTTGTGCAAAGTCAATATGTTCGCGCAAACCTTTTTGACCAGTTTCTAACATGGCTAAAGCGAGATTAATTCTGGCTTGGGGGTCTTGAGGATTGATTTTAACAGCTTTGTTCGCAGCTGTGTAAGCTAACTTGGCTTTACCTTCGAGAAGATATAACCAAGATAAACAAATCCAAGCTGAACTGGCTCTGGGTGAGCGATCGCATACTTCTTTAAATACAGGAATGAGATTTGCGGCTGATTCACCGTCTTTGTAGCGTTGTAAACCTGTATCGAATAATTCTTCAACTGTAATAGTCATTTGTTATTTGTCATTAGTCATTGGTTATTTGTCATTGGTCAGTTGTATGGTAATGGGTAATTGGTAATGGGTAATTGGTAATTGGTAATTGGTAATGGGTAATTGCGTTATTCATCCTCCCAGTCACCAGTCACCAGTCACCAGTCCCCAGTCCCCAGTCCCCAGTCAACTGACCATTGACTATATTACACTCCGAAAGATTTGCCGCAACCACAGGTTTGGGAAGCATTGGGATTAGTGAATTGAAACCCACCACCAATCATGGCATCACTGTAATCGAGCATCAAACCATAGAGATATAATAGGCTTTTGCGATCGCAAACAATTTTGAAACCATCATAATCAAAGACATCATCCTGTGGGGTGATCTTGCTGATGTCCTCAAAATCCATCATATAAGACATCCCAGAGCAACCACCCTGACGAACTCCTACCCGTAAACATAAATCCTGTCCTTGCTTGGCCTGGAGAGATTTTACCTGGCGCAATGCCGATTCACTCAACAAAATGCCGCGTTTTTGAGTTTCAGTTGCTTGTGTCATCTGCTGTTTTCACTCCTTAATTAGTTTTAGTATTACTCGGTATATGCCGTTGATAGCTTTGGGGCTACTTTCTCTATTTTTGTTCCATTCTAGCTGCATTGATCGGTCTAGACGCTAAATTCTCAACACTTTGTCAACAGCAGCTAAGGATTTTTATTCTAGAATTGAGATGTTCGGTGTATTTAGAGATGGGGCATTTTTTGAGTTTCAGCCACAAGCCGTCTGAGCAGCAACCACTCTTCAGGTACAGCAGGGAAATATTGATCCGAATTTTAGCCATTCCCCACAGTTGACTTCTAAATTGCTTTTTTTGATTAACCTACTCTATGACAAGTTTTAATCGCTCTACCAGTCGTCGGTTGAAGAAATTAACCCAAATTCCTTCTATATGGGAGGGCGATCGCCGTCCGTTGTCATCATCTCAAACCCAACCCAGAGACTCAGAAGAGTCCAAGGGGGAATGTATACTCTGGGTGGATGGCTCTCAAGGTATTGTTAGAGGTATGGATATGGTATCTCCAGACCTCGGACCCGAAGCCATAGTTCGTACCTTAATGCGAGCAATGGAGCATCCACAAAGTCCAGCTAAACCCGCTAGACCGCAAAGAATAGTGGTCAAAGACAGGGAAATTCAATTTTACCTGCGTGGTGTTTTGCAAGATTTGGATATTGCTATTGACTACGCACCAGATTTACCTTTAATTGATGAACTATTTCGCTCGTTTGCGGATATTCTCGATAGCCAAATTCCCGATTTACCTCCACAATATGCACAAATCCTGAATGAGAAGGCGTTTGCAGTTTGGGAAGCAGCACCTTGGAATTTTCTGGAAGAACAGCAAATCTTGTCAATAGAAATCAATAAATGGGATGTGGGGACAGTTTATGCCTCAGTCATGGGAATGCTGGGGATGGAGTATGGTGTTTTGTTCTATCGTTCTGAGGATTCTTTGAAGCGGTTTCGTGCAGATGTTTTACAGGATGATGAATCTGGCCACGGTTTAGAAGAAGCTTTTCTGAAACAAGATTGTTTATTTCTCACCTTTGATCAAGTTGACGAAGATGAAGATGAGGATGAAGATTTAGCAGATTTACCCCTATCGGAAATTGAACCTACTTTTGGCAATATTCACCCCTTAGAAGGACTGCGATCGGTTTTGTATGACGAAGAAGCCCTGGTCATGTATGTGGCGATCGAAAGCTTGCTCCGCTTTGTCCGTGATTATCGTCATCAGTTATACGAAGAAGACTTTCCCGCCATTAATCGACGTTATCGCATTTCTCTACCCCATCCAGATGAAGCCACTAAATCAGTTTCTGTGACTGTCTCGACTATGCCAGAATTGGCCGCTGAGTTAGAAGAAATGGCAGGCTTTTATATCTCAGATGATGAAGAAGATTTGGATGTTACTGAGTTCCGGTCTTTGCGGGATGACTTGATCCCAGAAGACTCCTTCCTGAGTTTGGGTGTGATTTCTTGGGATATGTTAAAGTCTCTGCGTCAGCAAGTGAATTACCATGCAGGAGAGGAAATCAATCAAGCAGGTGATGGCTTACCGGTAATTTTAATTCAAACTTCCCGCCCCAAGGCGAAAACGGTGATTGAAAATATTCAGGCTGCTGGGGGACTAAAAGCGATTTGTTTTAATCCAGGTGCTAATCCCTTGGATGGAGAAGAATATGATTTGGGTTTGTTACAAACAGAAAATGGGGATCTGTTCCTGTTTGGCGAATTTTTGGATCAAGACCCGATTCATTTTGAAGCCAGACAAAAATGGAATCATCGGTGTCAGCTTACCAATGGTTATTGCGGCTTGATTATTGCTAAAGGACTGACGGGTGCTTCTCGTGGTAATCCCCAGTTAAAAGACATGATGGCATTGTTTGAAGCGCGATCGCTCTCTACCCACGATTTGGGTATTGGTACTCTCCAACTCATGCCTCAACTGGAATTTGAATAATTTTCTATGTAGGAGATCAAGTAGTTAGGAGGAATTGAAGAAGTGAAGAAAATGATTGAAAACCTCCACAAAAGTTTGAGGTGATAACGGTTCAGTCCTCATTTATTGCATCTTCTCCACCTCCCATCACCAGAAAGTTATTGATTTATAAGGTTACTAAGCTTGCCTAAGTAGGGATTTTATTTTTATTTCAGTCAGCCCTGTATAGTCACCACAGATAGGCAGAAAATCCATACTGAGTTCAATAATTCAGGTCGGATCTGTGGTTTTCTACAATGAACTCTGATGATTGTTGCTGCATAATTTGTGGTTAAAAAGATCAATGTCACTGTTTCAGCTTATCCATTGTTAACCTAGCTTTACCGAGATTTTAGTTATATTTTATTATCTTTCTATTTCTTTGAAGCAATCTCTGATACTATCATTTTTTCCTTTTACAATTGGATTCTTTTTGATAACCCTTAACACATAGCAAGTTGCATGATAATGACTAATAAAAAATGGGCTGTTAAACGTATAACTGTGAATCTGGCAACACAGGAAGCAGAAAAATTAGAAAAATATTGTCAGCAGACAGGTAGACCCGCTACTGATGTGATTCGAGAATTGATTAGAAGTTTACCTCTGTCTGAGGATGCTAAGGAGAAAGGGTGATTGGTGACTGGGAGAGGCAGGAGGCAGGAGGTAAATATTTCTCCCCATTTTCCTGTTCCCTGTTCCCTGTTCCCTGTTCCCTGTTCCCATTACCTATTCCGACACCAAGCAAGTTACAATTTGTAAAGAAACTGATAGCGCAGCTTGGCGTAAGCAATAAAGGAATTTGGGAATGCGTGTTGCAATTGTAGGTGCAGGACTAGCTGGACTAGCAACTGCCGTAGATTTAGCTGATGCGGGTTGTGAGGTACAAATCTTTGAATCTCGTCCCTTTGTAGGTGGTAAAGTCGGCAGTTGGGTAGATGGTGATGGCAACCACATAGAAATGGGTTTGCACGTATTTTTCGGCTGCTACTACAATCTGTTTGAGTTGATGGAAAAGGTGGGAGCAGGTGAAAATTTACGTCTTAAAGAACATAGTCATACTTTTATAAATAAAGGTGGACGCACTGGGGCTTTAGATTTTCGTTTCATCACCGGTGCGCCTTTTAATGGCTTAAAGGCATTTTTCACCACTTCCCAACTTTCATTACAAGATAAATTACAAAATGCGATCGCTCTGGGAACTAGCCCCATAGTTAGGGGTTTAGTGGATTTTGAAGGTGCAATGAGAAATATCCGCGATTTAGACAAAATTAGCTTTTCTGACTGGTTCTATCGTCACGGAGGCAGTAAAGGCAGCATCAAACGCCTATGGAACCCCATCGCTTACGCCTTGGGTTTTATCGATTGCGATCATATTTCTGCCCGTTGTATGTTGACAATTTTCCAGTTTTTTGCTGTCAGAACTGAAGCTTCTATTTTGCGAATGCTGGAAGGTTCACCCCACGAATATTTACACAAACCAATTATTGAATATTTAGAAGCCAGAGGCACAAAAATATACACCCGTCGGCAAGTGCGGGAAATTCAGTTTGCTGAGTCTGAAGCAAACACCAAGGTTACAGGTATAGTAGTTGCTCAAGGTGATACAGAAGAAGTAATTACTGCTGATGCTTACCTTTGCGCTTGCGATGTACCGGGAATTCAGCGCGTTTTACCCCAAGCATGGCGGAAATGGTCAGAATTTGACAACATTTATAAATTAGATGCTGTACCTGTAGCTACAGTACAGTTAAGGTTTGATGGTTGGGTGACAGAACTGCAAGATCCAGAAAAACGGAAACAGTTAAATCAAGCAGAAGGGATAGATAATTTGTTATATACTGCCGATGCTGATTTTTCCTGTTTTGCGGATTTGGCTTTAACCAGTCCCGCAGATTATTATCGTCCTGGGGAGGGTTCGTTGATGCAGCTGGTGTTGACACCGGGAGATCCTTTTATTAAAGAAAGTAATGAAGCGATCGCTCAACACGTTCTTAAACAGGTGCATGAATTGTTTCCCTCGTCAAGAGAATTAAACATGACTTGGTACAGTGTAGTTAAACTGGCTCAGTCTTTGTACAGAGAAGCACCAGGAATGGACGCTTATAGACCAGATCAAAAAACACCCATACCTAATTTCTTCCTAGCCGGTAGTTACACTCAACAGGATTATATTGACAGCATGGAAGGTGCAACCATTTCTGGAAGACGTGCAGCAAAAGTCATTCTAGAAAGTGTGAAGAAATAGGGGAGCAGGGAGCAGGGAGCAGGGGGAAGTTATTTGTATTTTTCCCAATTACCAATTACCAATTACCAATTACCAATTACCAATCTAAAATCCAATGGCTGAATGGTTAGAACATAGTGTACAGGTAGAAGTCGAAGCTCCCATAGAATTAGTATGGGGGTTATGGTCTGATTTGGAACAAATGCCAAAGTGGATGAAATGGATTGATTCAGTGAAGATTTTGCCAGATGATCCAGAAATTTCACTTTGGAAATTGAGTACCGGAGGTTTGGATTTTAGCTGGAAATCTCGCATTCTCAAAGTTGTTCCTAATCAAATTATTCAATGGGAATCAGTTGATGGTTTGCCAAATCAGGGAGCAATTCGTTTTTATGATCGTCATGCTGGTAGTATTGTGAAAATGACCATTTCCTACGCTATCCCTGGGATTATTGGTAAGCTCATGGATAATTTGTTTTTGGGACGGGTGGTAGAGTCTACGATTCAAGCAGATTTGGAGAGGTTTAAGGAATACGCTTTGAATGTGAAAGCTGATTGATTTAGATAGGAAAAACAGGCAGTACGAAAGCTTTAATTTAAAATTTTGGCCGATTACTGCCTTTTAAAATTCATTATTTTGACTCAGCAAGTATTATAATAAGGTTTTATGACTCAATTAAATTTATTTGATTCACAACCTGCAAATTTAATATCAAACACAAAATTACCAACTACTAAAAAATTATCTACTAATATATTTACTAATCATTACTCTATTCATAGATGGTACAATTTTATAGCTGGATTTTCTCCTGAATTTGTAAGTTTTTGTATAAAAGAAGCAAAACTTAATTGTGATGATGTTGTAATTGATCCTTTTTCTGGACTGGGTACTACACTGGTGGAAGCGAATTTTCAGAATGTTCAGTCAATAGGATTTGAAGCCCATCCTTTTTTCTATGATATATCACAAGCAAAAATATTTCCTACATCAGATATACAACAGGTAAAATATTTAGAAAATCTCTTGTTATCAATTCAACCTTACACTGGCAGTTTTGAAGAAATATGGTCTGAAGATGCTTTAAAATTTTTAACTAAACTTGTCTCAGAAGATAATTTAGCTTTATTGGCAAGTTGTCTAGAAATAGAAAGTAAGTTGTCTCAGGAAAATAAATCATTATTTCGTTTAATCGTATCCAAAGTTCTTGAAAAAACTTCCTTAGCTCAAACTGATGGTATTTATAAAGCTCCCACAACTTTAAAAAAATCTATATCTTTTTATGATTCTGTATCTATTGTATGCAAACAAATATATGAAGATGTTGAAAAGCTAAAATATGATTTTATTCCGAAAGCCAAATTGAATTTTGGAAGTTCAGAAAATATGAAATCTGTAGAAAATGAAAGTTGTTCACTTTGTATAACTTCTCCACCTTATTTAAACAACTTTGATTTTGCAGAAATGACACGGATGGAATTATATTTCTGGCGTTATGCAGGTTCATGGAGGGAAATCACAGAAAAAGTACGTCGGCGTTTAATTGTTAATACTACAACAGCACCTACAGACTTAAAACGAAATCAAGAACTATTCTCTTCAGAATTATCAGAAAGTTTTAGGTTAAAATATTTAGATTCTGTAATAGAAGATTTAATCAATGAGAGAAAAATCAGACCTGGCAAAAAAGATTATTATTTATTAATATATCCATATTTTGCCCAAATGCAAAACGTGATTAGAGAATTGCATCGTATACTGCGTTCTGGTAGTAATCTTCATCTTATTGTTTCCGATGCAGCACTATATGGAGTTTACATTCCTGCTCATGAAATATTGAGTCAATTAATGATAGATAACGGCTTTCAAATTATAAATATAGAAAATATGAGAAAACGGGGTGAACGTTGGCTGCTTAAAAAAAGGACAGGTTCAAGTAAATTAGGGGAGTATCATATTCATGCAAAACGAATTTAATATAGACTTAGATATTGAGCAGAGTAACGATGCTGAGGAAACTAGCAGTACACTGTATGCTATTGCTATGGATTTCATGAAAGGTTATATAGATGTTTATTTAAAATTAGCAAATGAAACAAAAGGTTTTGCTGTAGTTGAAGCTAAAGATGCTCAAGATTATGAACAGAAACTAATAATTTTAACTGGAATTAATAGCACTCTTGATCCGCAAAGTGCAACTGCAAATGATGTAGTACAAGAATGGCAAAGACGACAAGCAATAATTTTTGATGTAGAATCATCAATAACTAAAGGTGTTTATATAAAAATGCGAGAGGTAGCGCAAAATCTAATTAATGAATTGCGTATAGCTACAAATAATTTTCAATTTTTTGAAACTGAGTATATCAATAAAAATCCCAGAATGTTACCAATTTTTCAGAGGTTGATTAATGTCAGAAGTAAATCTGAACTAAAGAAAAGAATTGGTAATGTTTCTGATAATTCTATATCCAAGCCAGCGGCAAAAAGATTATCAGACATTCTTAACAGTAAAACAACTAATCAAAATATAGATGATCAGGAAATTTTGCAAGGTTTAGAAACGACATTAGAAGGTATTGTGCGTGATTTAGTAGGTAGAGTATTATTAGAAAGTATTGTAGCTACAGCATTGGATGAAGCTAATGTTCCTTACAAACGAGAGAAAGAATACAAGTATTTAGAAGGAGTTATCTATAATTTTAGATCAGATTTTGTTGTACCTGATGAAAATGAACCTAAAGCATTTATAGAAGTGAGAAAGTCATCATCTAGACACGCTTCTTTATATGCTAAGGATAAAATGTTTTCAGCTATTAATTGGAAAGGTAAGAACAAAGATATTCTAGCTATATTGATAGTAGATGGAGAATGGACGGCTGAAACTTTGCGAATTATGGCAAATGTTTTTGATTATGTTGTCCCTATTAAAGCAGTTTCTTCTGTAGCAAATTCTATAGCTGAGTATCTACAAGGAGATAAATCAAAGTTGAAATGGGTGATTGATTTTTCTATTAAACCTGCAAATGAGGAAGTTGTTTAATGGGGATATAGAGATATGAAAAATTTTTGTTTTGAGTAGAAATTGGAAAACCCAACACCGTTGGTTGGGTTATTTTAGATCAATCCTCTGCAATAATTTGTTTTGCTAACTGAAATTCTGATTCCAGTGCATCATATTCAGCTTTTACCTCTGGATCTGCAAGCACTTCTTCACGAATAGATTGCCAAGAAATATTTTTGGGAGTCATTGCTGTTAACCTTTCTCGTTATTTTCAAACGAAAATCCTCCACTCTGTAATAGTTGGGTTACATAGTCGTCCACGTTTTCATTATTCTTATCCTGGGACTCTAATAGTTTGGTCAAAAAGTCGTACAATTCTTCCATTGTAAAATAATAGTAACGTCCTTTACTTTGAATATGCCAACGTTTTGCTGGAACTGGGGTTTCAGACAGAGGAACTTCTCCGCAAGAGCTTACCAACTTAGACTCAACAGCATTCTTACATAATTCAAACAGTTTTTCCCGTATTACTTCAGTCATTATTATACCTTTTTGCAAGTAAATATTACCAACTGCGATCACTAGATGTAGTATATAATTCGTCTAGCATTCAACATTTATGCTCAAATCCTTAAGTTTGTAACTCAAAATTTCGTTAGATTTATCTATCATTCGTTTTCTAAGATCACAATATTTCCAATTCTTCCATTTATCATCCCTAACTTTGGCAATAGTATCTTGTTTAGAGCTAAATATTAAGCCCTCATTAAATTTAAGATCATCAAGATCATTATTCCAAATCCAGTTTTCATTTTCTAAATCTTCCCGTTCCCAGGTTAACACTGGTACTTTATCAACTTGAGCCTTATAATGCCTAGCAGTAAAATCAATAATTTCAGGCTTTATATTTGCTTTTCTAGGTCCAACAATCCAACAATGGTAGTCATTTTGATTATTAGAAATTTCTCCCCTATAAATAAACCAGGGTAATTCTTGAGTTTTATCCTTATAAGGTCTTAGTGCAAAAAATCCTGCTTCCACAATGTAATCAGATACAGGATCTTTAAATTTTTGCTGATAAAATTTTGTACAAACTTCAGATCCTAAAGCCGCGTAATAGAAGCATGAACCTTCAAGTATATCCTTGATATCTATATGAACTGCATCACCAAAATCTACAATTTCTTTGAGTTGATCACTAAACTCTGATAACGTGTCATAGACAGTTTCATAAATTGCCTTTTGCTCTGGAATAGTAATTATCTGACTGTTTAAGAGTGTCATTTTTCAAGATTAATAAAGAACAAGTGCGATGCTTTCAATGAGCGGAGCGATCGCCCAATTTTGCATTTCATACAAACGCTGTAACCATAATATACGAATTATTGACTGAGTATCATACAGTAATAATACGTAATCATATTATTTAATCAACCCAAACACTTGTTCACCAGTCTAGTTTTGACTACCCCCAGCACTTCAGATATGCTGAGGGTAAATAAATCGCCTATCGTTTCTCTTTATCCTTCACTTTCTTCTCAGAATGAGAGGGAGGGTTAGAATCATCATCCTTCTTGACATAAGTAATCAAGACGCTAGGCAGGACTTTTTCTAAATAGGGAGAACGACACTCCTCATCTAAAACAGCAAATGGTAGTCCTATACAACCAACTAGGAGAGCTACAAGTTTAGTGTTATTCAGTTTTCTCATTAATACTTAGGTTTAAATTTACGATTTATCAAGGTTGAGTAAGTCTCAACTAATACAAGATTAACATATATTCTTTGATCAATCTACTGAAAAGCTAAACAAATTATTCAGATTTATTGTGATGGATGCTTGTAAACCCTAATTAGACTGCGAGCAGTATCTAAAGCTTGACCAAAAGAGGGACGTTCATCCTCTGAGGCATAAGACATACCGTTAACAAAGCGATCATATTCATTAGTATAGATCGTTTCAAATTCCAGATATTGCAGCATGGTTTGTAAGCGTTGTTTTTGTGGAACTTCTGACAGATCCATTCTTTTAGCGCGTTGTGTATCTTGTTTCAAAACTCAAGTAGAGACACAGAATAGCTATGTCCCTACCCCTATTACATATTCCTGATAACTCAAAAAACAATCAAAAAACAAAATATTACCAAGTTGGATCACTAAAAAGATGTATGGTTAACTCCTCGTTTCCTGGAGGAACAGGAGTAATACAAGCGCGGATCACTTCCCCGTCATCTAGTTCAACGGTGCAAGCGTGACAAGTTCCCATGAGACAACCAGTAGGAATTGATACCCCTGCCCGATCTGCTACATCTAACAAGGACTCTCCTATTTCAGCTTTAACGGTGACATCATCTGGTAGAAAGCGGATATTAATAGTCATTGGTCATTAATTATCTAAGACAAAAAAGGCGTTAAATTTAAATGGGTTTCAATTTCAGTAGCTAAAGAATCTAAAATCTGCTCACGCTGATCTCGATAGTTAGCAACACCTGTAGGTAAAGATTTTAAACCTCTTTGTTGACGGAGACGATTTAACCAAGCACGTCTCCAGGGACCGTTATCAAAAAGTCCATGCAAATAAGTACCCCAAACAGATTGACAATTATCTACTAACCCTAAATTAACATCGTCAAATAGAGGTTGACAGATGGCTTTATCTGTTGGTTGTTCCATGCGCGATCGCCCTTGGTGAATTTCAAACCCATTCACAGGTAAACCCATCTGGGGATAATTAGAACTAACTTGACGCTGACGGGCTATTTTTTGTCCTGTAATCACTGTTTTAATAGGTAATAGATTTAACCCTTGAAATCTGCCAGCTTGACCCTCTACCCCTTCTGGATCAGCTACCATTTGTCCCAACATTTGGAAACCGCCACAGATGCCTAAAACTGTACCCCCAGAGGCTGCATAATTTTGAATTGCTTCTGCCATGCCAGTTTTTTGCAATAGGATCAAATCGGCAATTGTGGTTTTTGTGCCTGGAATAATTACAGCATCAGGATGTCCTAAATCTTGCTTAGGACTTAAATATTTTACGGAAACAGTAGGTTCTGACTCCAGTGGATCAAAGTCGGTAAAATTGGCAATTCTCGGTAAGCGGATCACAGCAATATTCAGTTCCGCTTGGGCTTTAAGGGGTTTACGTTCCAGTAAGTCTAGAGAGTCTTCTGCTGGAAATACTTGTTCTAGGTAAGGGATAACACCAACAACGGGTATACCAGTACGTTCTTCTAGCCATTTAATTCCTGGTTCGAGGATGGAACGCAGTCCCCGGAATTTGTTAATTACAACCCCTTTAATTAAGGCGCGTTCTTCTGGTTCTAATAACTCTAAAGTTCCAACTACGTGAGCAAAAGCGCCTCCCCGGTCAATATCAACTACTAACAGAGTGGGTGCATTTAAATGTTTTGCTACCCTCATGTTAGTTAAATCTCGGTGCTTGAGGTTAATTTCTGCGGGACTACCAGCACCTTCACAAACGATTAAATCAAATTCTGTTTCTAACTGTTTGAGCGATTCTTGAATTGTTCGCCAACCGATTTCAAAATACTGCTCGTAATAATCTGTAGCACTAACCTTACCTACAGGTTTACCTTTGAGGATGACTTGAGAAGTCATATCTCCTTGGGGTTTAAGTAAAATTGGGTTCATTTCCACTAATGGGGATACTCCCGCCGCCCAGGCTTGCACTGCTTGAGCGTAGCCTATTTCTCCACCAGTGGCGGTGACATAAGCATTTAAAGCCATATTTTGACCTTTAAAGGGAGCCACTCGCCAACCCCGCCGCGAGAGAATACGGCAAATAGCTGTGGTTATCAGTGATTTCCCCGCGTGGGATGTTGTTCCCACTACCATAATTGATTTCATAGAGTGACTTTTGTGTTTTCTGAGCGGTGCTGTCATTTCAGGGTTAAAGGCAGTATTCTGCCAATCTGCTCATCAAACTGTAAAAAGAGCAGATCAAAGGACTAGGCTAAAGATTATTGTTTTCTTAACCTCGTTTTCACTTTGACTTGCTTATCTGAAGTTGTCAATTTTTCGGAGATTTTTCGGGAATTTTTACTCTAAAATGGTAGTCGCAACCAACGAGTGATGGCATCATTCAAGCGATCGCCCCATGAGGGACTAGGCAAGTTTGTATCTAGGAATTTTTCTACCAACTGATGACCAAGAGGTGTGAGGCGAAAACCGTCGGTTATTCCCTGTCCATCCACTTCTCTGCGTAGCACTCCCACTTCAATTAACCAATCAAAAGCGTTATCACAGGCTAATTCTGACAAAGGGCGTTTGGTATAACCTTGCTGGAAGCCTTTTTCTGTGGCGATCGCACTTACTGAAACACTCTGGGTTCGCATAGCTTTCCATAAACTCAGTTGGAAAGGTGAACAGATCAGCGATCGCTCGGCTCTTAAGAGTGTTGTCTGGCTATATACAAAGGGTTTGAGGTTTGAGGAATCTACTGTAGGCATAGGTTAGGACTGGGGAATGGGGAGATGGGGAATGGGGAGATGGGGAGATGGGGAGAAAAATCAATTCTGACTTCTTGAAATCCTGACTCCTTGATCTCCTCTTCGCTATTTATTGTAAAGTATTGTAAAATCTCAAGAGCATCAACAGTCTTAAACAGGAAAGGTTAATTATGCCACTAGCAGTTGGTACGGATGCACCTGCATTTACCGCCAAAGATACAAACGGCAACACAGTATCATTATCTGATTTTGCTGGTAAGACAGTAGTTCTTTATTTTTACCCCAAAGATGATACTCCAGGTTGTACCAAACAAGCTTGTAGTTTTCGGGATGCCAAAGACGAATATCAAAATAAAGATGTTGTAGTTTTGGGAGTCAGTGCTGATGATGAAGCTGCCCATAAAGCATTTACAGCAAAATATAATCTCAATTTTCCCCTATTGGCTGATACCGACAAAGCCCTAATTACAGCTTTTGATGTTGACGGTGGTGGTTATGCCAAGCGCGTTACCTATGTCATCGATCCCAGCGGTAAAATCGTTCATGTTGATACTGCTGTGAGTACAGCTACCCACGCTAGTGATGTTTTAGCAGCACTAGGACTGTAGTAGGGAATAGGACAGTGGGTATTGGGTATTATTCCCCTCTGTCCTTCCAGTGGCTAGTCCTTGATAGTTTAGTTCCCTGTAGGGGTGGCTGATGGGAGTTTAATTTCTAGGGGAATATTTCCTAGAGGTTGACTCCCTGGTACACTTGGGTCTGACTGCGGATTTTGACCTTGCAACTGTTGGTTTTGTTTTCGTTTAAACTCTTCTGCTTCTGTGTCTAAACCAGTATTTCCTAAATTCCCAGGCTTTAAGTTAGCGCAATGAATTACATTAAACAAACTAAAAGAGCCGTCTGAACCCCCAAAACAAGGATCGGTATTTGTTGAATCAAAGCCTGGTCTGTTATCAACTTGACTCAAATCAGCCAAGCTAGGTTGTGCTACTAGGAAAGAAGCAAAGCTAATTCCCGCGAAAGTAGCAACTAATATTTTGTGAACTGGTAAAAATGGTCTTTTCATGAGATTTCCCCTCACATTGTGTTTATTCAATGATGCTTATATTTAAGCAAGTGTCTTGCGTAATTGGGGTTGAATGCTGAGTAAAGCTACTACAGCAAATCCCACTAATACTAATAATGCACCGCCAAAGGTAACATCACCCCAAAAAGCGTGCATGACAACATCATTTAATCCCCAGGTGCTGTGCAGATACAAATAGCGAATTGGTTCAATTGCATAGCTGAGGGGGTTGAGGGTAGCGACAACCTGCAACCATCCTGGCATAAAGGATAATGGTGCTAAGGCTGTGCTGGCGAAGAGTAAAGGCAGGTTAGTGACAAAAATTACCGCAATTAATTCAATGTGTCCTGGTAATGCAAAGGCTAAACCCAGGGAAATAGCTGTGACACCTAAAGCCAGAAGAAAGACAATGAGAGCGATCGCACTCAAACCCGCCGCATCAGGTAAACCAGCCCCTAAAAACGCCGCTGCACCCACAATTACAGCCGCTTGTAGTAAACTTTGGCTGATGATAAATATGGCTGAAGCAAAGACTATTGAGAACCGAGAAGCTAAAGGTGCTACCAGTAAGCGGTTTAAAAAGCCAAATTCCCGGTCAAACATTACAGGTAAACCGGCGTTCAACGCCCCTGCAAAAGCGGTAAAGACAATTACACCAGCAGCTAGAAATTGTCCGTAATTTGTCGTACTTCCAAATAACCCCTTGGGAGCGTTTTGGAATAATGCACCAAACAACACCAACCACATTACAGGTTGAATAATTCCTGCTGCTAAACTAGAAGGACGGCGTTGTAATTGGATGAATAGACGACGGGTTAAAGCTAGGGTTTCTTGGACTATTTCACCAAAGAAACTGGGTGTGGTTTCTGTGACTGTGGGTGAGGTTAGTTGCTGGAAATTGATATCTGTCTTCATAGCATTTTTAACATTAGATATACAGGGTGTAAAATTAAAGAATCTGAATTATAAACACTTCTGTATTTGGTACTCTGCCCATGAGAGCAAGAAAGTTTATAATTCTTAATATCACATTATATCAAAAAATGATTGAGAAATTGATTAGGATTTAATTACAATCCATTTTTAATAACCAGGAGAAGTAAAGATTCCCAGAAGTGCGGGTTCAAAAAATGAAAACAAGGACATTGAGAATTTTACACAAAATTGGGAGAATAGCAGATGATGTCTAAATTACTAACTCAAAATCTTTATGAACAAGATTATCATTTATGGCTAGAAACGACATTACAACAATTAGAAGCAAGAGATTTAGAAAATTTAGATTGGGAACATTTAATAGAGGAGATCGAAGCATTGGGAAATGAGCAGAAGCGGAAGTTAGAAAGCTATTTATTGCAACTTCTCAAACACTTATTACTATATCAATATTGGAGTGTTCCTGACTGTCAAAATCATTGGGAATTAGAAATTGATAATTTTCGGGTTGAAGTGAGAAAATTAACTAAATCAAAAAATCTCTATAATTATATGTTAACAGTGTTAGGAGAAGTTTATACTGATGCTCGCAGACAAGCAAAAAAGAAAAGTGGTTTAAATGATTTTCCTGAACAATTTCCTTACAGTGTTGAGCAAATTTTAAATGTAGATTATTTACCACAATTTGCTTACAAAACAGAATAAGGGTAAATGGTGAAGATTGAAAAATCACAAATTGATTAGGATTTAATTACAGTTCATTGTCAACAAACAGGATAAATTATGAATATCCAACTTAAACCAGAACATGAGAAATTTATTCAAGATCAGATTGCTAGTGGCAGATTTAGTAATTCTGAAGAAGTTATTGATATAGCATTTCAACTTTTAGAAAAATTGAATGTTGAATATCAACAATGGATAGAAGAAACTCGGCAAAAAATTGATGTAGCAATGGCAGAAATTGAAAGAGGAGAAGGTTTAGATGGTGAAACTGTGGTGATGAATATATTAGAAAGATTTCAGAAAGATCGTGAGTCACAGCAATGAATCAATATATAATTGCACCATCAGCAAGTCGTGATTTAGATGAAATTGCTGATTATTTTTTCAGTTGCAATATTGAAGCTGGTGAAAGATTGTTTCGTGAATTTAATAGCAAGTGTCAAAAGTTAGTTAAATTCCCCTATATGGGAAGAAGTTATGATCATCTTAGACCTTTAGTTCGTGGTTTACCATTGGATGAATATATTATTTTTTATCGCATAATTGATAATGGGGTGAAAATTCTGCGAGTTGTTAATGGTCGTCAAGATTTAGAATCTTTATTAGCAGATGTGGATAATGATGAATAAGCAATTATTTAGGTAATTGGTAATTAGCAATTATTCCCAATCACTAATCACTAATCACCAATCACCCATCACCAATTATCCTATCTCATATTTTGCTTTTTCTCCGCTTTCGGATCACGATTTGCTGCTGCTGCTAATTCTGCATCCATCAAAGTTTTTCCAGTTGCAGCTAAATAAACATCATCTAAACTAGGACGAGATTGGGCAATCCCAAAAATAGGTAAACCTGCATTATTTAACGCTTGTTGAATAGAAATTAAAGCGTCATTTTGGGGAGTAACTACCAAATTTAACGAGTTACCTTGAGCAGAATTAATGATGATTTCTTGCACAAAAGGTAATGCTGATAAAAGATTTTTGGCTTTGTCTGCTTCTTCATTGGGTGAAAATTCGCGGATGCGTAAAGTAATGCGATCGCCACCTACTTGATCTTTTAATTGAGAAGGTGTACCGGTTGCAATTACCAAACCCCGATCTATAATTGCCACACGATCAGCTAAAGCATCAACTTCTTCTAAATAATGACTGGTAATAACCACCGTAGTACCAGCAGCGCGTAATTTTCGCAAAAATTCCCACACCACAAACCGACTTTCAATATCTAAACCTACAGTGGGTTCATCTAATACCAGAACATCAGGAGAATGTAACAAACCTGCGGCCAAGTCTAAACGCTTCTTTAAACCACCGGAATAAGTTCCAGTTTTTTTATCTGCGTATTCCTGCAAACCCAATAAATCTAAAACTGTGTTAATGCGTTCTTTTATCACTTTACCGGGAAGGTGATAAAGTGCTGCTTGCAGTTGTAGCAGTTCTCGACCGGTTAAAACCTTATCTAAAGCTACCTCCTGAGCGACATAACCCAGCTTTTGACGTGCTAATTTAGGGTTATCTAAAACTGAAACTCCCGAAACTTCGATTTTTCCAGAGTCGGGGGTGGTAAGGGTACACAAAGCGCGGAGAGTGGTGGTTTTCCCAGCACCGTTGGGACCGAGTAACCCGAATATTTCTCCTGGTTTCACCTGAAAGGAGACATCTTTAACAGCGACTACAGAACCGTAGCTTTTTTTTAGATTTTCGATTAAAACTGCTGAGGCCATGACAGCTATAAATCCTAACTATACATTTCGCAACAATCTATCTCTTATTGTACGAGTTGGGGGTCAGGTGTGATGAGTTCGGTTCTACAATTATGGAAAAATCTCTGGTGAGTGTGGGAAGATGAAGAAACCACAGAGTCACAGAGGACACAGAGAGGTTAGGTAATTGGTAATGGGTAGTTGGTATTTGGGAAAAGGTAAAAGTTTATGAATCAGCCTATTTTACAGTTTATTGAAAATAAGAATTATAAGAATTTGTCTTTTTGTCAGAATCAGGATGTCCAGGATTTGAGGATGTACAGGATGTTGTTGGATGATTTATAGTGGCGAATTGGGTATTTTTAAGATGCTGTTGAATGATAGTTTTTGAATGATGAGAAAATATCTCTAAATTACTATCCTGTTAATCCTTTAATCCTGGTTATCCTGATTCTGACAAATACAATTTTCATCTGAAGAAGGCATACAAGCCAGAGGATCATAATCTAACATGATAGATTTCACTGGTCTTTGAATATTTTGATTATATGAGATTGGTGACTGGTGACTGGTGACTGGTGACTGGTGACTGGGAAAAGACAAATAATTTCTCCCCATCTCCCCACCTCCCCACCTCCCCATCACCCCAGCCCCATGCCCCGTGACTCCCCAAATATGGCAAAATAGGAAGTTGTAATAAGAAAAATATTGTTAAGGTAATTTAGTGACTCCAACTGCTCAAACTACAGCAAGTGCGCGTCGTGCGGTCTTTCCGTTTACTGCTATTGTCGGCCAGGAAGAAATGAAACTGGCTCTGCTGTTAAATGTGATTGATCCCAAAATTGGTGGTGTAATGATCATGGGCGATCGCGGCACCGGCAAATCTACAACTATCCGTGCTTTGGCTGACCTGTTGCCAGAGATACCCGTAGTTGCCAATGACCCCTTCAACAGTGACCCCAACGACCCGGACTTGATGAGCGATGAAGTCCGTCAGTTAGCTGCTCAAGGGGCTGAAATTCC
This sequence comes from Cyanobacteriota bacterium, assembly GCA_046045965.1. Taxonomy (GTDB): domain Bacteria; phylum Cyanobacteriota; class Cyanobacteriia; order Cyanobacteriales; family Nostocaceae; genus RDYJ01. Next base: position 36,404 of record JBJOKS010000029.1, read on the forward strand.
CATAGCTCACAAAAAAGTCATCATGGTAGATTTACCATTGGGCGCAACAGAAGACCGGGTTTGCGGTACGATTGACATCGAAAAGGCTTTGTCTGAAGGTGTGAAGGCTTTTGAACCAGGACTGCTGGCTAAAGCAAACCGGGGTATTCTCTACGTTGATGAGGTCAATTTGTTAGATGACCACTTGGTAGACGTACTCCTGGACTCTGCTGCTAGTGGTTGGAACACCGTAGAACGGGAAGGTATTTCTATCCGTCACCCAGCGCGGTTTGTTCTGGTTGGTTCAGGAAACCCAGAAGAAGGTGAACTGCGTCCCCAGTTACTTGACCGTTTTGGAATGCACGCAGAAATTCACACGGTGAAAGAACCGGCTTTGCGGGTGCAAATTGTGGAACAACGCTCAGAATTTGACCAAAACCCCCCAGATTTTCTGGAAAATTACAAATCTGAACAAGAAGCACTACAGGAGAAAATTGTCAAGGCTCAAGAATTATTACCCCAAGTTAACCTTGATTATGATCTGCGGGTGAAAATTTCTGAGGTTTGTTCAGAGTTAGATGTGGATGGTTTGCGGGGTGATATTGTTACTAACCGTGCTGCTAAAGCTTTAACTGCTTTTGAAGGAAGGACAGAAGTTACTGTTGATGATATTCGGCGGGTAATTACTTTATGTCTGCGTCACCGTCTGCGGAAAGATCCTTTAGAATCTATTGATTCTGGGTATAAAGTAGAAAAAGCTTTTGCTCGTGTTTTTGGTGTGGAATTAGAAGATGATGCTGCACAGAAAAACGGTTCAGGGATGAAAGCTGGGGTGCGATAGTTTTTAAGGTGACAGGTGACAGGTGAGAGGTGACAGTTGTTACCAATCACCAATCACTAATGACTAATAACTAATGACTAAATAACTATATTATGAGATTGTGGAATTTTTGGGTAAATACACTGATTTTATCTAGTCAATATAATCCACCGCGATTTATTGAATTATTGATGTTGACGCTGGCGATCGCTATGCTAATAATTGCGACGATTGTACCAGAAAAACCTTATTTAGTGTTGGGTTTGAGCTTTGTACTGGGGGCATCTATTTCTATTTTAGTCCGGGAAGGGATGTCTACCACGGATCACATTCAGCCACCTTTTTACCAAAGACTGATTACCCAATTGACAGCATTACTTTTACTCGGTATTAGTATTTATGGTTTTTTAGATTTAATTCGGTCTTTGTCATAGGTGACAGGTAACAGGTAACATTTAAGAGTTTTTCCTAATTATGAATTATGAATTACAGCAGATTGCAGATCAATGAAGTACAGAACCTAAATTGAAACCTATACACATTAGCCTGTTTTACTCCTGACTCCTGACTCCTGACTCCTGCTGTATGAATTACAAATAGTGCTGATTTGCAAAATTTGAGTTATGACTAATAAAAAACCGATTAGCATGATGAAACTCAGTTTGTGCATGATTGTTAAAAATGAAGAAGCTGCTTTACCAAAGTGTTTGGGAAGTGTGCAGGATGTGGTAGATGAAATTGTAGTTCTTGATACGGGTTCAACTGATAAAACGCCAGATATCGCTCAACAATTCGGCGCTAAAGTACATTATTTTCAATGGTGTAATGATTTTAGTAAAGCTCGTAATGAAGCTTTAAAATATGTAACAGGCGATTGGGTTCTGGTGTTAGATGCTGATGAAATTATCACACCAGAAATTATACCACAAATAAGAGAAGCAATTAATATAGATGATTATTTATTAATAAATCTTGTCCGTCAAGAAGTTGGTGCAACTCAATCTCCTTATTCTCTGGTTTCTCGATTATTTCGCAATCATCCAGAAATTCGTTTTGATCGCCCTTATCATGCTTTAGTTGATGATAGTATTGCAGCGATTTTAAATAAGGAAAATTATTGGCAAGTTGGCTATTTACCAGGAGTTGCTATTCTTCATGCGGGATATCAAAAAGCTGTAATTAATCAGCAAAATAAATATGCTAAAGCTGCAACTGCAATGGAGGAATTTTTTGCAGCTAATCCTGATGATGCTTATGTTTGCAGTAAATTAGGGGCTTTGTATGTGCAAATGGGGAAAATTCAGGAGGGAATAGATTTATTAAATCGGGGTTTAAATCAGGTAGTTGGTAGTCGGGGGAAGTCTGAGAAAAAACCTTTGGGTTTCTTGAAAGATTCTCGATTAAAGAAGGGAATTAATTCTCTTAATCAAGATATTAAGGAAACCAATTATGATATTTTTTATGAATTAAATTATCATTTGGGGATTGCTCATACGCAGTTAAAAAATCTACCTCTAGCTATTTCTCATTATCAAGCGGCGGTGAAATTACCTATTTATCCCCTGTTGAAGTTGGGAGGATATAATAATTTGGGTAATTTGTTGAAAGCTACAGGAGATTTACCAGGGGCGAAAATTGCTTATGAAACTGCTTTGAAAATAGATGATAGTTTTGTGACTGGTTATTATAATTTGGGGATGGTTTGTAAATCAATGGGTTTGTTTGTTGAGGCTATTGATGCTTATAATTGTGCGATATTTTTAAATCCTGACTATGCGGATGCTTATCAAAATTTGGGGGTTGTATTGTTGAAGGTTGGTGATGTGGAAAATTCTTTGGCTGCTTTTCAATGTGCGATCGCTCTCCATGAAAAAGATAATCCTCAAGAGGCTAAAAGGTTACTTCAAGGTTTGCAGGAAATGGGATTAATTAAGTCATAGGTGACAGTATGTAAAGAAGCAATATTTTGTAATAATGTTCAAAATTATGGCTTGTTTCTTATGTATAGCAAGCTTTCCGAGATTTTTTGGACTTGATGGGAGCATATTTTGCATATTAGGTACTGAAGAACCCTAATTTTTGACATTTTATAGGTGACAGGGAGGTGGGGAGATGGGGAAGAAATATTAATTCTTTATTCTGAAATTCTTATTTCTCCTTGATCTCCTGACTCCTTGATCTCCTGACTCCTATTAAATTAGAGAACTGACAAACTTCTCTAACCTATCCATCCCCTTTTCTATCGTTGCCATGTCCGTAGCATAGGAAAGGCGGATGTTGTTATCAGCACCGAAAGCCACACCGGGAATTACTGCAACTTGATGTGCTTCTAACAAAGCGTTACAAAATTCCAGAGACTTCAAACCAGTTTTACTGATATCAGGGAACAGGTAAAAAGCACCATCGGGTTTAGGACAACTCAACCCCGGAATAGCATTGAGTCTGTCATACATCACCTGACGACGTTTAGCGAAAGCTTGACGCATTTCCTCTACACAGTCTTGGGAACTTGACAAAGCCGCGATCGCCCCATATTGAGCAAAGGTACACACATTTGATGTGCTATGACCTTGAATGGTGCTGGCAGCTTTAATAATTTCCAATGGTCCTGCTAAATAACCTAAACGCCATCCTGTCATAGAATAACCTTTAGCAAAACCATTACTAATTAAAGTCCGGGAAAAAATCTCCGCACCTAAAGCACCGATGCTGATATGTTCTGCACCATCGTAGAGAATTTTCTCGTAAATCTCGTCAGAAACAACTAAAATATCTGCATCAACAATTACCTTAGCTAAAGCCTTAATTTCCTCTGGTGTGTACACCATCCCCGTGGGGTTAGAAGGGGAGTTAAGGACAAATAACTTAGTTTTTGGGGTAATGGCTTTTTTTAGCTGTTCTGGGGTGATTTTGTAGCCTGTGGAAGCATCTGTATTCACAATTACTGACTTCCCACCAGCCAACGTTACCATTTCGGGATAACTTAACCAATAAGGTGCGGGGATAATCACCTCATCACCGGGGTCAATCAGTGCCACAATCAAATTATAGAGAGAATGCTTACCGCCATTAGTAACTAAAACATTCTCGGCTTTATAATCAAGACCATTATCCGTTTTTAGCTTGTTGGCGATCGCTTCCCTTAACTTCGGTTCACCTGCGGCCGGACCATACTTGGTTTTCCCTTCATCTAAAGCCTTCGCGGCTGCGGCTTTGATATGTGCTGGAGTATCAAAATCCGGTTCTCCCGCACTAAAACTACAAACATCAATACCCTCTGCTTTCATGGCCTTAGCTTTAGCTGCGATCGCTAAGGTTATGGAGGGTGTCACCTGACTTACTCTTGCTGCCAGCTTCATTCTACTTCTTTAAGCCAATCTCTATCATATAATTTCAGCATATCCCAGAATCTCAGTCGAGATTTGCCTTTTGCAAATTCCTGATCTTGAGTTTCACAATTTGAGGTTAGTGATACACAAGCGTAACATATTTTTGCTATTAATCCAATAGACATATTTAAACTTTAAGTGTTCAGTACAGACATTTCGCAGAAATGTCTGTACAGCAGTAAAACTCTGTTGGTGCTATGTAATTTGTTGTAGCAAGTATGTTTGTGATCTAAGCAAGCAAATTAGCTACCAAGAGTACAAATATTGTTAGAATACGTCTGTCAAAAGTTAGATAAATATCGTTTCTGTAGTTAGAGACCAAAATATTGTGTTATGGATACTTTAAGTAAGGAAAAGAAAAGAGCAACACGTTATATCTATTTTTCTAGAATTTTCATGAGCAGAAAGAAAATTGAGACGTGTTTGTTTAAGTTGTTTAGAAATTTTAGTTATCATGTCAGAATTACTACAAACATTACTTGACAGTGAAGAAAAACTTGATTTTCGTTCTTTCATGAGTAATTTACGCCAACAAGAAAAGAAGTATTGGTTAAGGAACGATATAATTCATGTCTATGGTGAGTATTGTGGTAAATACGAGAAATCGGAGCAGTTCTGCACTACCTCGAATTTAGGCAAACTAATTTACTATACACAGGAAATTATTCAAGAAGAGTCCAGCTTCTGTTTTATTATCCGCCCAAAGATTGCCAGTCAAGAAGTTTATCGGGTGACGGAAGAATTGGAAATCATCCCGATGACGGTACAGGAGTTGTTGGATCTGCGCGATCGCTTCGTGAACAAATTTCATCCCCAAGATGGTGATTTATTAGAATTGGATTTTGGACCATTTTATGATTACTCCCCGACGATCCGCGATCCAAAAAACATTGGTAAAGGTGTACAATTCCTCAACCGTTATCTATCTAGCAAGATATTCCAAGATCCCAAACAATGGTTAGACAGCTTATTTAATTTTTTGCGTTTGCACCATTATAACGGTGTGCAATTGTTAATAAATGAGCGCATTCAATCACAAATACAACTTTCTGTACAAGTTAAGAAAGCTATAGCATTCGTGAGCGATCACCCCAAAAATGAACCCTATGAACAATTCCGGTTTCAACTACAAATGATCGGTTTTGAACCAGGTTGGGGTAATACCGCTGAACGTGTGCGCGAAACTTTAAGCATTTTAGATGAACTAATAGACTCTCCCGATCCACAAACTCTGGAAGGTTTCATTTCTCGTCTTCCCATTATTTTTAGAATTGTCTTAGTTTCTGCACATGGTTGGTTTGGACAAGAAGGAGTTTTAGGTCGTCCTGATACTGGAGGACAGGTAGTTTATGTTTTAGATCAAGCAAAAAGTTTAGAAAAGCAGTTGCAAGAAGATGCAATGTTAGCTGGTTTAGAAGGCTTAAATGTCCAACCAAAAGTAATTATTCTCACGCGCTTAATTCCCAATAGTGATGGTACACTTTGTAATCAGCGTTTAGAAAAAGTGCATGGTTCAGAAAACGCTTGGATTTTGCGTGTACCCTTGCGGGAATTCAATCCCAACATGACTCAAAACTGGATTTCCCGATTTGAGTTTTGGCCTTATTTAGAAACCTTTGCCATTGACTCAGAAAGAGAAATTTTAGCAGAATTGCAAGGTAGACCCGACTTAATTGTGGGTAACTATTCTGATGGTAACTTAGTCGCATTTTTACTAGCGCGAAGAATGAAAGTTACTCAATGTAATATTGCCCATGCGTTGGAAAAATCTAAATACTTGTTTAGTAATCTCTATTGGCAAGATTTGGATGATAAATATCATTTTTCCTTGCAATTTACAGCGGATTTAATTGCCATGAATGCGGCTAACTTTGTTGTTAGCAGCACATATCAAGAAATCATTGGTACAAGTGATAGTGTGGGACAATATGAATCTTATAAATGTTTTACCATGCCAGACTTATATCATGTAGTAAATGGCATGGAATTATTTAGTCCCAAGTTTAATGTTGTTCCACCAGGGGTAAATGAACATTACTATTTTCCCTACACACAGACGCAAGACAGAGTAGAAAGTGATAGTTTGCGTTTGGAAGAAATGCTCTTTACCTTGGAAGATCCCGCCCATATATTTGGTAAACTGGAAGATCCCAGCAAGCGATCGCTATTTTCTATGGCACGTCTTGACCGAATTAAAAATTTAACTGGGTTAGCAGAATGCTTTGGTAAAAGCAAAGAACTACAAGAGCATTGCAATTTAATTTTAGTAGCTGGTAAATTGCGTGTAGAAGAATCAGATGATAACGAAGAACGAGATGAAATTGTCAGACTCTATCACATAATTGATGAATATAATCTGCACGGCAAAATACGCTGGTTAGGTGTGCGCTTAACCAAAAGTGATTCTGGAGAAATTTACCGTGTCATTGCTGAACGTCAAGGAATATTTGTGCAACCAGCTTTATTTGAAGCCTTTGGTTTGACAATTTTAGAAGCGATGATTTCAGGATTACCAACTTTCGCGACTCAGTTTGGTGGACCACAGGAAATTATTCAGGATCAGGTGAATGGTTTTTACATTAACCCGACAAATTTAGAAGAAACAGGCGACAAAATTCTGGAATTTGTGACTGGGTGTGAACATAATCCTGATTATTGGGCTGAAATTTCCCAGCAAGCAATAAACAGAGTTTACAGTACCTATACTTGGAAAATTCACACTACCAAGCTGCTATCTTTAGCAAGGATTTATGGTTTCTGGAACTTCACCTCCAAAGAAAACCGAGAAGATTTATTGCGCTATTTAGAGGCTTTGTTTTATCTCATTTACAAACCCAGAGCGCAGCAACTATTAGAACAACATAAGTATCGCTAAGGTGACTCTTTACTGGGGACTCTTTACTGGGGACTGGGAAGAAATATCTACCTCCTGACTCCTGACTTCTGACTTCTGACTCCTGACACCTAAATAGACAACTCCCACCAAGTTTTTTGGCCAACAATACCGTCTACGAATAAACCACGCTGATTTTGAAAAGCTTTGATAGCAGCTTCGGTAAGGGGTCCAAATATGCCATCGACTCGAATACCATAGCCGTTAGACACCAATAACCGCTGCATAATTCTTACAGACATACCTGATGTACCAAAACGTAGAGTTGGCATAGTTTGCCTATTATATGCTGGATATCGTGCTAATAGCTGCTCTTTTGTCGGGATATCCTGAGCATCAGCCAATTCAAAAGATATTGAGGACAGGTGTTTTTGTCGAATTTGTTTTAATATCTGCTCCCGCTTATTTGCCAGTGCTGAGATTTGAGGTTTTTCCCTTGCATCTGCTGTCATGAATTCAGGTGGAGTGATTTGGGAAGTAGAGGTTAACTGAGATAACTGACTATTTGTTGACTTCTGCACCCCATTTTCGATTTTAAATGGTTGTTGCTCCGGCAAATGGGGCAAATTTGGTTGTGTGGTGCTTATGCTTAACACGCCCGTCATTAGCAGGCCAATTTCAGTCATTTTAGTTCATCTCATATTTTGTAACTATAAGGATAAACCAGGAGTAGAAAAACAAATAGTGTAAAACTATGACTCTCGATAAAGATTTTTTTTATGTGCAGTACCGTAATTTATTTGACATTTTATCCAGTATAATGACGTATAGAGATAGAGCTTTAGTTGATGATAGCAAGCGGCAATTCTATCTAGGGGTTATGTATTGCGTTTTATAACGGTAAGATTCATCTGAGTATTTTAAATACTTATGTTTTATATATTACTAAAATTTATATGAATTTTTCTTTCTTACTGAGTCAAGGTTTTAACATTTATTCAACAACCAAGAGAGGAGTTGTTTGTCTATATTAGCAAAAATCATTAATTTTAGCTGACTGTCTTTGCCCAAAGCGATCGCCTTGCACCTTGGGCAAATGCTAGAATAACTAACCCATACCGTTAGTAACAGGATGGAAATAGAAAGCGAAACCCAAAACCGTATAGGCAGCTAAAAGCAAAGTTCCTTCTAACCAATTAGACTTACCATCAGAACTAATGCTATTAGCAATTAACACTGATACTGCTACTGCTACCAATTCAAAAGGATTGAAATCTAAATCCATAGGCTGATTCAATATCCGCCCAGCAATGACTAAGACAGGGGCGACAAATAGGGCAATCTGCATACTTGATCCCACAGCCACAGACAAAGAAAGATCCATCTTATCTTTCATAGCCACAGTCACCGCTGTAGCGTGTTCTGCGGCGTTACCGACTATAGGCAGTAAAATTACCCCTGTAAATAGTGCCGTCAAACCCAGTTTAGATGTGGCTACTTCCAAAGTCTCAACCAGCAATTCTGACTCCAAGGCCACCATTAAGGTACATACTAAAAGTACACCAGTCCAAAGCCAAACATTTGGTTTTTCTTCTGCGGCGATTTCCTCTATTTTTGTATCTGTTTCTGTCTCTATCTCTGCTACACCCACATCATATAAATAGGCATGAGTTTTCATAGAAAATAACAGTGTGAGGCCGTAAACCAGAATTAAAACCACAGAAACAGCAAGGGAGAGATTTTGTAATGTTCTCTCACTAATACCAATAGAGGTATAGTTCATGGCAGTTGGTAACAAAATCGCAATTACTGCCAAGTTCATTGATGAAGCATTTACCCGCGCCACAACTGATTGGAAAGTTTGCTCCTTGTAACGTAATCCACCCAACAACATGGAAAGACCCATTACTAATAATAAGTTGCCAATAATTGATCCAGTAATACTGGCTTTGACAACATCTATTAACCCAGCATTGAGGGCGACTAAAGCAATAATTAGCTCTGTTGCGTTACCAAAGGTGGCATTTAACAACCCTCCTAATGAGGGACCGACTACTACAGCAATTTCTTCTGTAGCTGTACCCATCCAAGCAGCGAGGGGAAGAATTGCTAACCCAGCGGTGATGAAAACTACCAATTCTCCCCACTCCAAAAAGTGTGCTGCTAGGGAGATGGGGATAAAAACTAACAAGCCGAGAAAAATGATGTTTTTAGTTGACATTTGTGATCTCGAATTTGGGAATAAGTTACAGATGCCTATGCACAAGTAAACGACTGTCACCAAGATACACGATACTTTCCACTGAACAACAAGATACCCAACTTCTGAGTGGATGCTGTCAGGCTTGCACAAATTCCACTGTTTCCATAATGGCCGCAGATATATAAAATAAGATTGCGATTTAATTCAATATTGCAATATTTTGTTGCAAAACTATGACTATTAGCCTGGGTTTAATCACAAAAATGGGTTTTAATGGATTAAAAGAGCATTAATTTTATTGGCTGATGAGCGTTGCCAGTGATACAATCCCCAATAGGAGATTATTTTTTGTGCCTTGGGGGAAAAGGTTGCGCGATAATGCAGATTTATTCCCAGAGAATGACCATTTTTGCCAAAATTCCTATTCGGCTTTATTTCCCAGCTATTGTTTAGAGCGGATTTGGCAATAAAACGACTGTAAAAAGATACATAGCAAAATACTTTCGCCACAACAGAAATTTTACTTTGGATAAAAATATCATGACTTCTGCTGCTGAATTGCCAGTAAGCTCTGGCTCAACATTGAAATTAGAACAAGATTCCCAACACCTTACTGATCATGATCCCCTGAAAAAATCCCAGGGTGTATACGTGACGGTGCATGGTCATTTTTACCAACCACCCAGAGAAAATCCTTATTTAGATGCGATTGAACGCCAACCGAGTGCTGCACCTTTCCATGATTGGAATGAACGCATTCATTGGGAATGCTATCGCCCCAACGCCTTTGCTAGAGTGCTAAATGACAAAAGTGAATTGGTGGGGATCGTCAATAATTATGAGTACATGAGCTTTAATATTGGTCCGACTTTGATGTCGTGGTTAGAACGCTACGACATGGAAGTTTATCAGCGAATTTTAGAAGCTGATGCTAAGAGTAGTCACAGGCTGCATGGTCATGGAAATGCGATCGCTCAAGTATATAATCACATCATCATGCCTCTGGCCAATGAACGGGATAAACATACTCAAATTCGTTGGGGTAAAGAAGACTTCAAATCTAGATTTGGTCGTGATCCCGAAGGTATTTGGTTAGCAGAAACGGCGGTTGATTATCCTACTTTAGAAGCTTTAATATCAGAGGGCATTCGTTTTATTGTTCTGGCTCCATCCCAAGCACAACGCTGTCGTCCTTTCCCAACTGAACATGATCCCCTCCCTACATGGCATGAAGTAGGTGGTAGTCAGATTGATCCTACCCGTCCTTATCGTTGTTATTTAAAACCAACTGTTAGCACTACATCTTCACCTTTGAGTGTCACGAAAACAACTCCCCTAGAAAGTACGGAAGGTTTACCCTATATTGATATCTTTTTCTACGATGGACCGATTTCACGTGACATGGGTTTTAGTGATGTAGTTTATAATTCTCACCACTTTGCTGGCCGTGTGGGTGCAGCAGTGCGCGGGGATCATCGTCCCGCACAGTTGATATCTGTAGCTACTGATGGGGAAACCTTTGGACATCACAAAAAGGGAACTGAGAAAACTTTAGCCTATGCCTTTATTGGTGAGTTTCCGCGTCACGGTTGGACAGTCACTAATTTTGCTCACTACCTGAGTTTAAATTCTCCTACGTGGGAAGTGGAATTAAAATCTGTCACTGCTTGGAGTTGCGCTCATGGTGTAGATAGATGGCAAGATGATTGTGGTTGTGGTGGTGAAGGGGGTGTATGGCATCAAAAATGGCGGCGGCCGTTGCGGAATGCTTTGAATTGGTTGCGGGATGAGTTAATTGAGGTGTATGAGGAATATGGGGGAAAATTATTTCGTGATCCCTGGTTAGCAAGGGATGAATATATTCAGATTTTACGCGATCGCTCTGCTGCTAATGTCAGTCGTTTTCTCTCCCGTCATCAAAACCACAAACTTACCGCTGTAGAACAAGTAGATGCTTTGCGTTTGTTGGAAATGCAGCGTCACGCTTTGTTTATGTTCACTAGTTGCGGTTGGTTTTTTGAAGAAATATCCAGACCAGAGGGTACGCAAATTCTCCGTTATGCGGCTCGTGCTTTAGAATTAGCAGGGGATGTGGCGGGTGTGCAGTTGGAAAAAGGCTTCCTTAAACGTTTGGGTTTAGCTCCTAGCAATGTTGAACATTTTAAACATGGTGCTGAAATATATCGTCAATTGGTACTAACTGCCCAAATCGGATTTAAACAAGTTGCCTCCCATTACGCGATTACTTCCTTATTTAACAATCACAACAATACCCTCTCCTCACAGAATAAGTCTCAAAATCTCCATAATTCCCAAAAGCGCGTTTATTGCTACACAGCCAATGAGTTAGATTACCAACTGCAACGCATGGGTGCTTTAACTATGGCGGTAGGACACTTGAAATTAGTGTCAGAAATTACTTGGGAAAGTGAAGACTTGGTGTTTGCGGTTTTGCATCTGGGAGGTTGGGATTTTCATTGCTGCATTCAACAGTTTACGGGAAGGCGTGATTATAGTCACTTGAAAGAAAAGCTATTTGCATCGCTACAACAAGCAAGTGCGGCTCACGCTATTTTGGTGATGACGCAGATTTTTGGGGATGAAGCCTTTAATTTGCAAAATTTATTTGCAGAAGAACGCCACCGAATTATGCGCTTGTTAAGTCAGGAAACACTGACACGATTAGACCAACTCTATACCCAGACATATCGGGAAAATTACGGTGTGATTATGGCGTTTCATCGGGATGAGTTAGAGGTTCCCCAGGAATTGCAGGTAGCGGCTGAGATTGCGTTAGGTTATCGCTGTATGATGACATTGCGTAGCCTAGAACAAGATATTACAGACACCCAATTAAGTTGGAATCACATCTTAGAATTAGAAGCGATCGCTACTGAAGCCAAACATCTGCGCTGTCGGTTAAATATACCTGAAGGCAAACAGATATTAGAACAGTTAATTGTGCGATTGTTGTGGCAATTATTACACGATGCTAACGGTTCTTTTAGTACAGATATCCAAAGGTTAGAAAAGTTGGTTGATGTGGGGTATCAGCTAAATCTGGGTATTTCCTTGGAAAAATCCCAAGAACTCTACTTTAGCTGTTTGCATGGTCAGATAGTTCCCCTGTGTCTGACCAACTTGAACAACCCAGCAGAAGCTACTCAGTGTAGTCAGTTGCTGAAGCTAGGGCAAAAATTAGCCGTTGATGTCAGCATGATTGCAAATAAATTGGCTTAAAAGTAGCACCTATTTGCAGGGCTGGGAATCTCACAACAAAATACAATAGCCCGAAATTCCCATCCCTTCAAACATTCCCACATAAGTAGTCGTGCAAAATAAATTTTATATTTTGGAGAGGGAACAGGGAACAGGGAACAGGGAACAGGGAACAGGGAACAGGGAACAGGGAACAGGTAACAGGTAAGGAATACAGAGATTTTTGTTTGTTCCAAAAATGTTAAATTAATTTTGCTCAGGTACTTATCTAAGGTTTATTACGCGCACCTGATTTAGAGACAGATTCATTTTGTAAGCGTAGTAACGTATTATATATTTGTCGTTTTAACGCATCGTTATTTTGAACCTCGACAGTGATTTGATTAAAACGTTCAATGGTCAAATTATTTGCTGCTACTATTGTTTGAGAATCGTTACAATAATTGACAGCTATCTCCCTGGCCTTGTTTGGCAGAGAATTCATACTGCTGGGATCATTACAAACAATTTTGGGAATTTCTTTCCCACCAATCAGTTTTTTAATTTCCTCAAAAGCTTGTTGACGCTTTGGTTCCATTTTTAATACAGATTGGGCATAGTTAATAACTTCTGTATTGTTAACTGTTACGGGTTGAGCATTAGCTTTGGGACTTAACCCCAAAGTACCGAAAATTAAACTCGCAGCGGTGAGAGTTGCAAACACCAAAGACTCAGACAGCTTATGCTTAATTGAAGTTTGCAAAATCATAAAATAATTTTCCTGCATAAGATAGATGACACAGAATAATAGTAGAGATATGATAGTGGATTTGAATTATTTTAGGAATCAGAAGTTCCAGTAAAATCTGAATTTACTAAATCTTTATACAGACTGGAGACTGGGGTGATGGGAAAAAAATTCTTTACCTGTTCCCTGTTGCCTTCTTTCCCAATTACCTTCTCTGATATAATTGACAAAGTTCAATGACTTTAGTTTGCAGTATTGATGTTTCTGACGCTCCTTGTTTGAGACCCACTTCTAATTCCAGTAACAGGGGTAAAGAAGAAATTAGTTGCTGTACAGAAAGAGATTTGACTTCTTGCTGTAAAAAGTAGATACGTTTGGGGTTATTGATTTGGGCCGCTTGGGCGATCGCTTGCGGGTTGCGCTCTCCTGTTTCCATCATAATCTTTACCCATAGCCATGTGCGAAACTGCCCAATTAAAGTGGCAACAATTCTTAAACCCGGTTCAGCTGCATTAATTAGATCACCGATAATACCTAACGCTTTAGCTGTATCTCCTGTTCTGATAGCTGCTGCTAATTGCAAGGTGTTTTGAGTAGTATTTCTGACAAGCTGAGTTACAGTTTTTACATCTAAAGGTTTATTGCTACCAGCCATATAAAGCCGTAACTTCTCCATTTCCGTGTAGAGAAGCCTTGTATCGTTACCTATAGATTCTGCTAATAATTCCGCAGTTTGCGGCATTAATTTTACACCCACAGTTTGAGCAACTTCATTGACCGCTTGTAGCAACAATTCAGTTTTCCAGGGGGGAATAAGTGAAAATTCGCGGAATTCTGCAAATTGTTTGATAAATTTTGTAGCTTTGAGACGTTCATCAGGTTTATTGCGGCTAGTCAGTAATAAAAACGAATCTTCAGGAATTACGGGTAAAGTACGTTGTAATTCTGATAACACATTTTCTGGACACTGTTGACACAGAGTAGTATTGATTAACCATACTAAACGTCCACCAGCGCCAAAAATGGGTGTCATAACTTGATTTAAAGCCTGAATTACCGCATCAGGTTGATCTGGGGGGAAAGCAGTATAGTTAAAACTGGTCCACAGAGGATCAAGAACGCGATCGCGTAAAGCTGTGACAGCCTTTTCCATCGCAAAATCATCTTCACCCCAATAAATGTAGATTGGCATAAGAATAGGGAATAGGGAACAGGGAACAGGTGAAGGTGAAAAGGCAAAGTTTTTAATTTTTAATTTTTAATTTTTAATTTTTAATTGACATCGCTTGGTCAAACTGAGTAAATTTCCCTACAATCTATCAAGAGAGCGCGAGGCTAAGAAGATTGGACGACAACTACCAAACCTATTTAAATCGGGTAGCACGCATGACGCTACCAGAATCTTACAGAACCCAAGTTCAGCATATCCAGGAATCGTATAAATTTAAGTCCCATGATGGAACCAGAAAACCAGCCCCCTTTCCTGGCTATACGCTGATTACCCCACCAGCAGCAGAAGATACACAAAACGCTGATTTTTACAGACAAATCGAGAGTTATCAGCGATCGCTGTTAAATTTACCAATCAATTCTGATTTGATTGTACCTCTACCTCCTGATAGTTTTCATTTCACCCTGGCAGACTTAATTTGGGATCATGCTTTTCTTCATGCTACTGAAAAAAATCCCCAATTTGAGCAGGAGTTAAATTCTTGTTTAGGCGATTTGTTTAAGCAGTATCAACAGTTGCGGGGTGAAGCCACTAAGCCAATTTCCTGGCAAATGCTAGGACTAATAGTGATGCCAAGAGCTGTAGCGGTGTGTTTAATTCCCAAAGATGAAAACAGTTATGAGGAGATTATTCAACTCCGTAGGCTAATTTATCAAAATCGTAAGTTAATGGGCTTGGGAATTGAGCAACATTATCACTTTACTGCTCATATTACATTAGGCTATTTTGGAGAAATTCCTGCTAATCTAGACCGGATAAAACTCAGTAATATGTTGTCCGAGTTAAATCAAGAATGGCTGTTGAATTTTCCAGAAATTTTAGTTCATAGGGCTGAATTACGGAAGTTTGACAATATGACACATTATTATCGTCAACCAGACTGGACTAGTTTAGATTTTTAACTTGTCAGTTGTTAGCTATACAAGCAAAATCCACCTGATTTGGTTGTTAAATCTGGATATTAACTAGATTTTAACTTAGTCCACGCAGGTGGACTTTGTTTGTTTAGTAGCAATTTCCAATCGCCATTATCCTATAGATAAATCCTATATTTATTGCTCTTGTAGCAGACAAGCTTATGTGTCGAATGGCAGAAGTATTTAGAGCCAGGACTAAGCTAATGTGTTTATACAATTAAAAATTGATTTTTCTTACTTTACCGTAGAACCAGACAACAACTATTACTACTAATAATAAATACTGAGCATACTTGGGATTGTTTTCATTAATCAAATTAACGCGCTGTTGATTTTATCTTTAAGGATGAAATTATGATTTTTCAAACTTCGGAAATTGCAGTAAATAGTTTCAACTGGTGCTATTTACACTTAGGAATAGGAATGACTCCAATAAAAGTAACTGGTGAAGTTTTAACTCCAGTACAAACAGCACTTGTTTTTTCCAGTCCTAAATTTTTCATCGCCTTGCTAAGTGGTATAGTTATGGCCTTAGCATTTCAATTATTATTTACAAATCTCTCTGTAGCTGCGGGAATTTCCGCCATAGGAACTGGTGCATATGCTGATGTTGATGATGCACAAACATTAGGAGGAAGCATTAGAAAAATTGAAGCTAAAGTAGGGACATGGGCAATTTTTTCTTCCAGTATTGCTTTATTCATCGCTTGCTTTATAGCAGTTAAATTGAGCTTAATTGAAAGTGCATTTTTAGGAGCAATTATTGGTGTAATTATTTGGTCGAGTTACTTTACAGTAATTATGTGGCTGGGTTCCAGTGCATTAGGATCATTAATTGGTTCTTTTGTTAGCACTGTAACTTCCGGTATTCAAGGTTTAATGGGTACAGCTACTTCTGCTATTGGTGCTAATGTTGCTCAAAGACAAATGGTAGCAACAGCTGAAGAAATTACCGCCGCAGTTCGTCGAGAATTAACTGCTGGTTTTGATGCTGACAGTATTAGAAATACTCTGCAAACTTCTTTGAATTCTCTGCAATTACCAAAATTAGATGTCAAAGAAATTAGAAATCAATTTGACCAGTTGTTAAAAGATTTAGACTTACGAGATATTGGTGATAGGCAATTTCTAGAAAATATCAATGGTCAGACTTTTGTAGATTTAATCAGCAGTCGTACAGATTTATCAAAAGCAGATGTGAATCAAATTGCTGACCAACTTGAAGCTGCTTGGAAACAAGTATTAAATCGTCAAAATACGACAGAAAAAGTGCTTGATTTAATTAAATCTGCCAGTCCAGAGGAACTAAGAGCAGAAAATTTAGGTGAACGAATTCAACAATTGATAACTGTTGGTGGTAATGGTAAACAAACCAATGGACTCTTCAAACAAGCTATCCAATATGGTTTAGGTGCTGCGGGAACAGCTGTTTTAGAAAGAGTTAACCTTGCTGATGTGAATGTTCAAGAAATTACAAATGAACTTAAAAAAATCGGCAGCCAAGTTCAAGATGTTGATGTTAATAAAATTATTGAACAAGTGAAACAGGTTGCTAACAGAACCAGCGAACAAGCGAGTAAAATAGGTACTCAATTAGGTGAAAGATTTTCCACACAACCTGAGAATACTATCAAGTCCGATGTTGAAGATTATATTCTCAATTCTTTCCTTTGGCATTTTAACAGGCTGACAATTCAAGATGAATTCAGAGAAGTTATTTATGATCAAAATGCTAATCCCAGCACTGTACGCCGTCAGTTAGAAGAAATTAATCAAGATTACTTTGTCAAATTGCTAAAACAACGTGGTGATATTAGCGAAGACAGAAGACAAGAAATAGCCGAACAATTAACAAGTATTCGTCAAGAAGTTTTCCAAATTGTTCAACAAGCAGAAAAACAGCAGAAAGCTCAAGAACTACGCAGTAAAATAGAGAATTATCTGCGGAATACTCACAAAGAAGAACTAAATCTAGAAAGTATTGAGCGCGATTTTAGCACCTTGCTGGCAGACCCAGAAACTGAATTTGAAGATTTACATGAAAGGTTGCATGAAATTGATCGTTATACCTTTTTACAATTACTTCAGCAACGTCACGATCTGAATGATGAAGAAGCTAACAATATTATTGGTCAACTGGAAAGCACTCGTGATCATGTTGTAAATAGTGCTAGAGAATTGCAAGAACAAGCCAGAAATAAAGCTGAAGAATTGCGTCAAAGGGTTGAAGATTATTTGCGGAATACTAATAAAGATGAACTCAATCCTGATGCGATCAAGCGTGATTTTCGAGTTCTGTTAGAAGAACCAGAAACGGGAATTACTCTTTTACGTGAGCGGTTATCGCAATTTGATCGAGATACCTTTGTACAATTATTGAGTCAGCGTCAAGATTTAAGTGAGGAACAAATTAACCAAGCTATAGATACTTTGGAAAGAGTACGCGATAATATTTTACAAGCACCACAAAAAGTTGCAGACAAAGCGAAAGAACAATATGAACAAACTACAACAGCTATTGCTGAATATTTGCGAAATACCAACTTAGAAGAATTGAATCCTGAAGGTATTCAGCGAGATTTACAACAGTTGTTTAGTGAACCCAGACAGGGTGCTTTAGCATTACGCGATCGCTTGTCCCAAGTTGATAGGGAAACTTTAGTTAAATTGCTTTCTGGTCGTGAAGATTTAAGTGAGGAACAAGTTAATCAAATCATTAATTCTGTACAACAAGCAATCAATAATATTGTTAAAGCACCGCAACGTTTAGCGCAACGTACGACTAAACAAGTGTTAGATTTTGAAGCAAATTTAGAAAATTATCTCCGCAATACCAAAAAAGAAGAACTGAATCCCGAAGGTATCAAACGCGATTTACAATTGTTGTTATCTTCACCCCGCGCAGGTATTGGTAGTTTAGGCGATCGCGTTTCTAAATTTGACCGTTCTACATTAGTAGCTTTGCTTTCCCAACGTGAGGATATTTCAGAAGCAGAAGCAAACAAAATTGTAGACCAAATTGAATCTGTGCGTGATTCCATTGTGGAACAATTTGAGCAAATTCAACAAAGATTGCGATCGCTTGTTGATAGAATTTCCGGGAGAATTCGTGACTATCTCAATTCCCTAGATCGTCCTGAACTTAATTATGAAAGCATTCAACAGGATTTTGCTAAAATATTCGATGATCCACAAGCAGGATTTGAAGCTTTGCGCGATCGTCTTTCTCAATTTGACCGTGATACTTTAGTTGCTATCCTCAGTTCTCGTTCTGATATCTCCCCAGAACAAGCAAATCAAATTATCAATCGCATTGAATCTGCGCGAGATAGCGTATTACATCAAGCTGAACGCATTCAGCAAGAAACCCAAAGAAGAATAAGAACAATTAGAGAACAAGCAAAACAGCAAGCAATTGATAGTAAAAAAGCCGTTGCTGATGCTGCTTGGTGGTTATTTAATGCTGCTGTTGTCTCCCTAGTAGCGTCAGCAATTGCTGGAGTTTTAGCAGTCATTACTCCTAATCCTATACTTTAGAGGTGACTGGGGACTGGGGAGAATCAAGTCAAAAACTCTGTTCCCTGTTCCCAATTACCCATTACCAACTAAAATAAATTCACACCTTCTCTGAGGTGAGGACTTAGTAAAGTTCGCCAAGCCTTCAGCTTTTTATTGTAATCTATTCGGCAAGTAGTTTGTCTTTGCGGAGGGATACCTATCTTTTCTACTAAAACATCATATTGTTGGGGGTTTTTACCATAAACCAAACAAATAATATTATAAAATCTCTGATAATTCAAAGAGTGTTCATCCCAAAAAGATAAATCTTGACTTACACTTTCCATTTCTTGGTTTCCAGATAATCCAAATTGAATAGCTGATGCTAAAGCTGCATATTCCTGTCCTAATTCTGTTAATAAAATTGTCGAAAATTCATCAACCGTATCTTCTTCTTTGCCAGTTACAGGTAAATCTAATTCTTCTATAAGTGTATGTCCTAATTCATGAAAAAAAGTAAAAACAGTTGTACCAGCTACCCGACGATTAACTTTATTCACTACTTCAGGTTGATTGATATTCAATTCCCTGGATTGATAGTAATCCCTAAATACATCGGTGAATCTGTCTATTAATTCATAGCAAATAGTAATACTATGTTCAGAAGGTTTATAATAAGCATTGACCGCACCACAGTCACCCAAAATAATTTTCACATCATTGGGCATACTTAAAACTGTATTCAGCTTTTGGGCTAATTTTTCAAATGACTGATATTTTTGAAATCTTGCTTGTCTTTTGATAGAATTTTTGCGCTGTAATGGAGTATAAAATACTTGAAATTTACCTTTATTATCTACACTACTATTCGGGATTATGACATGATGATTACTGATTACATTAACTTGAGTTTGCCTGATAATAGGATTAAGAAAAATACAAATTATCCCCAAACTTAGAATACAGAGTAATAATAAAAATTTCAGTTTCAGCCCAATAGAATGTAAATATTTAAATAGATAAAACATACTCTGGTTTAGACATTTATGATCAAAAAACTCACCCTTCAAAATTCAAAGTTTAAAATATTTTGAGTATAGGTATAAATCTGAAAATTAAACCAAGCTAAGTATAGACAAGGTAAAAGTAAACCCAAAAATTACTAATTGCAACTTATACCCCCGACTCATCAAATAATTAAATAATTGGAGGATATGAGTATTACAAGCTTTTTTAAAGTCTAAACTTCTGACTAATCTCAGCTATATCTATAGGAGGATGATAATAAACTAAACTCTAGCAATATTTTTGTCAACTTTTTAAACATAAAAACAGCAAATTGCTGATTACTAGGCAACTGGAACTTGATAAATTACTTCCAATCACCAATGACTAATAACTAATAACTAATAACTAATAACTAATGATTAATGACTATTTTGTTTCTTTTTATCAATATCCAGCCTATAATTATCAGTATTGCCCCCAAAGCTAAAAATCCCAAATCCCAAGCCAACTGATTTGATCCTGGTTTGACATGATGGATACCGAGAATTTGATGGTCTATCAGTCCTTCAACCACATCAAACAACCCCGTACCGATAAGTATTGAACCAACAAAAGTCTGTGATGACCAAGCAACATCTTCACGCTTGCCAGCTTGCCACAGTAAAATTACACCTATCACAGTCAGTACCCAATCAAAAGCATGAAATAAACCATCACACACCATGTTTAAATCTATATTTGAGATAGTTGTTAGTGGTTGAACGTTACTGATCATGTGATGCCATTGGAGAATTTGATGCAGCAAGATGCCATCAACAAAGCCTCCCAGTCCAAGACCAAGGAAAATTCCCGCAGCAATGAGCAGTGTACTGCCGTTACTTACCTTATTTTTAGCCTTCATATCAACCTCAGAAATTCATGTTGGCTACCAAAATAAAACTATTCTGCTAGTCATATCTTCTCTCTGGAGGTGAGTACGGCTGCGCGGAAGTCGAACAGGAAGATAAAATTTAAATATAAAATAGCAATTTTCAAATGACTATTTACTTTTACAAAGTTTGGCAGCCCTATGGCTGTTTTTCTAACTTTTCTCCCCATCCTATCGAGATTGAAGGTGTTGACTGGCCAACAGTTGAACATTATTATCAAG
>JBJOKS010000030.1:0-53315 GCA_046045965.1 Cyanobacteriota bacterium
GTTATGGTCAGAAAGATCCTCTGATTGAGTATAAGAGTGAGGGTTATGAGTTGTTCTTGGATATGATGGTGAATATCCGCCGTGATGTGGTTTATTCGCTGTTTATGTTCCAGCCTCAACCTCAGCCAACGGTGCAGACTTCAGAGATGGTTTAAGGGTTTTTTCACGCAGAGGAGGACACTTGCATGGGCGGGTTTCCCGACTTGTGCAAAGTGTCCGTCACGCAGAGGCGCAGAGAGTCGTTTTCTGCGTCTTTTGTTTTAGGAGGATTGAACCACGAAGAAGCGAAGGACACGAAGGAAGAGGAGGAAGAAGAGATTTGAGCTAGGATAGGAGGAAAGGGGGTTTTTATGATTTATCTTTCTGCTAGTGAGGTAAAACGGAATTTTGCAGAGTTTTTAGATCAAGCTCAGAAAGAACCTGTTACTATTCAGGGTCAAGATGAAGATTTGGTGGTGGTGCTTTCTGTGTCTGAGTATCAAAGAATTAAAGGGTTATTGAAAAGGGAGTTTCAGGAGTTTTGTGATCAAGTTGGAAAAGAGGCTGAAGCTAAGGGAATGACTGAAGAAAAGCTAAATGATATTCTTAACAGTGATGAATGAGTTAAGAATTGTTATGGACAAGTCAGAGGAATATCATAAAAGTTTGAATGTGCTTATCGACGCAGAAATAGCCATTTTGTACCGTGAATACAAATATTCGCCTGTACCTCAAAAAAAATTAGACGCTAATAAAATAATAATTGAAGGCCCATATGCCCCATTTAGTGCTTTTGTACAAGCTACAAACGACTATATCGAACATTACTTACTGCCTCTTATTGATTTGATCATCGAGAGAATTTCCGAAATTAGAATAGAAAATCGACTCCCATTTCAAACAGAGGACACAAAATTGCTCAAAGCTATCAAGAACATTGTCCTAGAGGAGTGGGAATTTGCCATTTACTCTGGTTACTGTATCAGCAGCTCCCATGTATTATACCATAATATGGGACATACCCCCACATACAAGGATAGAGAATTAAGTGAGTATAAAGAACGTCAACTCAAAGAACAACCATCAGAGCTTCTAGAAATGGTCTCCGACAAAGTGAAGAAGATAGTAGGGGAAACTAATTTAAGAATTAAAAAGATGAACGAAATTGATGCCCAAACCCCACGCAAAAAGCCTGAAGAGATAGATAGAGGGAGTATCTATATTGATAGAATTGAAACATACATCGAGGAGATTTCATACATGGGCGATCAAATACAAGTAAATGGATCCGAAAATCATATTATCAACCGTTCAATTTTTCAGCATGCTTTCAACAAAGTCAAAGCTGATTATGATGACGAAACGGCTAACGCCATTAAGCGTGTGGCAGAAGAGATCAATAAGTCTGGCAATAAAGAAGCTGCTGAAAACTTTGAAGCATTCAGCGAAGAACTGTCAAAGCCGCAACCGAAGAAGTCTTTGCTTAAAAGTTTATGGGAAGGTACGTTATCCGCATTACCAACATTGGCTCAAACGTCTAGCGTAGTAAGCCTCATTGTGAGATTGTTTAATTGATTCACACAAGCAGTTCGTTACCAGACAGTTCCAACAATTACTCACCCAGTTTTACACTGTAACCCACATTCCGCACCCTCCAGTGTCAAAATCGGTAATCTCGGATTTTTGAACCTATTTAATGATTATTTTTATACAAAATAGTCTATATTTTAGGTGACGATAGCCTATTACAAATCTCCAAATGACCAATTTTAGTTGTGTGACAATTTAGGGTGTGGAAGGTAGGCTGTAAGAGGGTCTTACACCACCCGTAACAGGTTAAAAAAAGTGCATTTTGTCAATCAGTTAACCTTTATCAGATGACGATTTAGTGTGGAATGCTAAAGAACTTTTTGTAGAATTAGAACAACAATAAACAAATATTCAAATCTTAATGTTATGACTTCCATTAATTTACAATTATCATCTGATTTAATTCACGAAGGTGAGCAAGCTATTCGTAAAGAATTAGCTTTACAATTGTATGAGCAAAATATCTTTACTTTTGGACAAGCGCGACGTTTAGCTAATTTATCTGTTTGGGAATTTCAGCAGCTTTTAGGAAACAGGAAAATTCAACGACATTATACTGAAGTTGATTTACTGGAAGATGTTAAGACCATTCAAGAAGGTTTTTAATAATTGTGACTGTTATTTGCAATGCTACACCTTTAATTAATTTTGCTGCTATTAATCGTCTGGATATTTTAAAAGATGTATTTGGAGAAGTTCTAATTCCCCAAGCAGTTTATGATGAAACAACAGTTTCAGGTTATCTATGGTCACAATTTATTTTACAGGCTGTTGCTTCTGGATGGCTACAAGTTCGCAATGTTTCAAATATAGACCCTATTATTTCCCCAGAACTAGACGATGGAGAACGAGAAGCTATTGCTTTAGCTCTTGAAACTGGTATACATAAAATTTTGTTAGATGAACAGGACGCTCGCAAAGTAGCTCAAAGTGTAGGATTGCGATTAATTGGGACTCTTGGGATTCTTTTATTAGCTAAAGAAAAACAGATTATTGATGAAATAAAACCGCTACTTGATGCGATGATTGATGTGGCTCAATATTGGGTAAATGCAAAGTTGTATGAACAAGTTTTAAAGCAAGCAGGAGAGTTAATCTAATTATTGAGCTATACTTAAATTAAGTATAATAAATTTAGTTAAAATGAGAAGAAAAAAATAAATAATCATGACAGAAAATATTGAAATAAAAACCAGTAGCGGTAACGTATTTGTTGATTTAAATTTACCCAACCCAGACGAAATGCTAGTCAAAGCAGAATTAGTTCGTAAAATTAGTAACGCTATCACTACTCGTCATATCACCCAAGCAGAAGCGGCTGAATTATTAGGAATTGATCAACCAAAGGTTTCTGCTTTAATGAGAGGAAGACTTACAGGTTTTTCGCTAGAAAGAATGTTTAAATTTCTGAATACTTTGGGAATTGATGTAGAAATTACCGTCAAACCTAAATCGAGAGATAATGCACGGATAACTGTAGTTTAATTTACTTTCTTATGACTTATCCCCACCTCCTGATTTTCAGAGACGGGGACATAATCATTATTAATTAAATGATTTCCTTAACGCGATGGATTACCCTGATTAGGACTACCCGCTACATTATCCTCACCAGCTGCTTCTGGTTTAGCGGTTTCTCTAGCTTGACTTTCTTCAGCAGTACCAGTTTTGCGAATATCCTCTTGTAGAGGAGTTTGATAACCACCAGAAGCAGCTGGTGTACTTTCTTTCTGTTCAGATTTTGATTGTTTTTTTGATTTGGAACTCATGAAGTAAATAAACTCCGATTAATCTGCGTTTTATCTTAATAATTTAAGAATCACAAATTTATCTATCTTCAGTATTGTTTTAACATCTATCACTTAATACTCATAGGAATAGGAAAAATTAACTAACTTATATCTAAAGTATAGCAGGAGTCAGGAGTCAGGAGTCAGGAGTCAGAAGTAAAACCCTCTTTTCGTAAGAGTTTCATGATTAATTGAAGTCCTAACTACTCTGTCTACGGCTATATTAAAAACAAATGACTTATGATGAATTATCTTCTTACCAATGGGGGATTTTCTGCTTTATTCCTTTGTGTACTTTGCGGTTAATCAAGAAAAAATTTGTCACCCACACTGAAACCGAACTAATTCACCTCGTTTTATGGTAAAAATTAAATTGATCCAAAAAAACATCACTATTAATCATGAGTTTAATTTGGCAAGTTGATTTTTATCGCAGTCCCCAAAAAGATGCAGCAGAACAGGTATTATGGGATCTGTTGATTTGTGATCCAAATCGCAGTTTTGAATATATCGCTACCTGTCCCCAGTCTCAAGCAAATTCAAATTGGTTAACAGAACATTTTAAGTTAGCAGCAGGGGAAAAATTACCAGATTTAATTCAGGTTTTTCGACCCCAATCTTTAAGTTTAATTACAGCAGCAGCAAATAATTTAGGTATACAAATTGAAGCTACCCGTCGCACTCAAGCATTAAAACAATGGTTACAAGAAAAGCAATATTCCTTAGTTATTGATAAACCACCACCAGCACCATTACCAGAAAATCTCTGGGGTGAAGAATGGCAGTTTGCAAATATTCAAGCTGGTGATATTATTGATGAGTTTGCAGATCGTCCGATTCCGGTTTTACAAATCCCAGAATTTCTCCAACCAATTAATTTAGGTTTAGCTTCAACTGTTCCTATTCCCGGTGTAATCATTTATGGTGGTAGACAATGTTTGCGTTTAGCAAGATGGTTACAAGAAACCAACCCTGTGAGTTTAAATTATATTCCTGGTTCACCTGATGGTTTAATTTTAGAAGCAGGTTTAGCAGATAGATGGGTTTTGGCAACTTTTGAAGATGCAGAAGTAAAAGCAGCAGCGAAAGTTTATGAACAACGTAAACAATTAAGTAAAGGATTGCATTTTTTATTAGTGCAACCTGATCATTCAGGAGTGACCTTTACTGGTTTTTGGTTGTTACAGGAGGAAAATTAAAGTTATTTAAAAAAATTTAAAATTATTGTTGATGCTCCCAAATATTCTGACTCCTGACTCCTGACTCCTAAAATCTGAAATTATTTCCTCAATTCGTGCATACTTCTGACAATTTTGGTAACTATATTTCTAGGTGCAAATCTTACGGATCTGGCTAATATCTGATTTCTAATTCCGGGAATAGCAATGGTTTTATTTGCCATTAAACTATCATAACCAATTTTAGCCACAGTTTCAGTTGTCATCATTCTATTAACATGAGAAATTTTTGATTCTTCCATTGCTGCGGATTTTTGAAATTTGGATGCAGTAGGACCTGGACAAAGTGCGGTTACAGTGACACCCGTACCTTCTAATTCATTGGCGATCGCCTCTGAAAATGATAACACATAAGCTTTACTCGCAAAATAAACCGCCATCAAAGGACCAGGTTGAAAAGCTGCAACAGAAGCAACATTTAATATCTTCCCAGATCCTTGACTAATCATATCCTTAACGAATAATTTAGTTAAATGGGTAAGACTTACAATGTTAATTTGTAACAATTTTAGTTCTTGTGTTAGGTCAGTTTCGCTAAATACTCCATAAGTACCAATTCCCGCATTATTCACTAATACATCAATCTTAATTCCTTCTTGTTGTAATTCTGTAAATATTTCATCGGGAGATGTGGATACAGATAAATCTTTAACTAAAATCTTCACATCAACACCAAATTTTTGCCTAAATTCTTCAGAAATTATTGCTAAATTTTCTGCATCTATATCTATCAACACTAAATTGTAATGATGTCTAGCAAAAATATAAGCTAATTGATAGCCAATTCCCTGTGCTGAACCTGTAACAAGTACATTTTTTGGTCGAGCTTTATGTTGATATTCCATTTGTTTTAATAATAAATTTTACTTCCATTTAGCGAAATTGTTATGAAAATACCATTATGCAAAATGAATTTTGTAGCAGTTATATTAACTTTATGAGTCATCAATTTTAAAATCTGTCTTATTTGATTCATTATTGATTGACAAATGTTTATAAATCATGAAATACTAATTATTGTTTTCATTAATTGTTTAATTAAATACAGATATGCAAGCAAGTTTTTTAAGTGCAGTTGTTCTACCTCTATCCTTAGCGATTATTATGTTAGGGATGGGATTATCTCTTGTACCAGAAGATTTCCAACGAGTAACAAAATACCCGAAAGCAGTCGCTATTGGTTTGTTCAGTCAATTAATTTTGTTACCGATTATTGGTTTGATCATTGCTAAAGTTGTACCGATGCAACCTGTAATTGCAATGGGGTTAATGATAGTTGCATTGTGTCCAGGGGGAGTATCATCAAATATTATTACATTTCTTGCAAAGGGTGATGTTGCACTTTCAGTCACTCTCACTGCTTTTAGTAGTGTAATTACAGTGTTGACAATTCCCATTTTTGGCAACCTTGCATATCAACATTTTATAGGTGAATCTGCTACTATTGCTTTACCTATTTTACCGACAATATTACAAATTTTCATCATGACTATTGTTCCTATTTCCATAGGGATGATAGTTAGAAAGTTGTTTCCTCAATTTGCTATTTCTTTGGAAAAAGTCACCACCCGTCTCGCAGGAGGATTATTAGCTTTAATTATTCTTTTATTAGTTATTCGTGAGTGGGAAAAACTTCCTGGTTTTATTGTTCAAGTTGGTATTGGTGTTGTTTTGTTGAATACTATTTCTATGTCGCTAGGATTTTATTTGAGCAAACTTTTAAACCTGAAACCTGCTCAACAAATCTGTATTGCGATTGAAGTCGGGCTACAAAATGGTACACTGGCAATAGCTATTACTGCGGGAATTTTAAATAATCCTGATATGGCCATACCCGCAGCAGTTTACGCTTTATATATGAATGTTACAGGTTTTCTGGCTATTTTATATGGCAGAAAATTAGCTGCAAATCAATCTATTTCCAGAGGAGCATCTCAATTTTGAAAAAATCAACTTAGCCACTCCAAAAACTCTCTAAAACTCTCTTACCTTTGTGTCCTTTGCGTCCTTTGCGGTTCAATTATATCAATCCTTAGAGCATTTTATTAGTTAGGTAAAAATCAACTTGTACATTTGGGATGCTTCCTTTATTTTTGTTGAGAGTTGACGTTTATCTGTGCTTGTTTATTGAGTAAAGGACGTAGATGATTTAACATAAAATTGGCGACAAAAAGATTACCTTGATCATTGAGATGAACTCCATCACTGGTTAAAATACCTTTGTCAACTTTATCAGGATTATTGTTTTTAAGATACTGCTCAAACGCAGATCGCAAATCACACAAATGAGCGCCAGATGTGCGTGCTACTTTACGGGATATCTCTGCATATTCTATCAATAGCTGATTTACTGGTTTGCTGCTGTCAGGATCTTCCCCGATCACACTGGGGGTACATAAGGATACTTCAGATCCATTTTCCCGTATCTGTTTAATCAGATCCCGTAATCCTTGTTCAAATACCTGTCGCTGAGTTCCTGTTTCTTGTTTAAAACCGTAAAAATGCCATACATCATTAACACCGATGTAGATGACAACATGAGTAGGACCCTTGGTGATCACATCTTTTTTTAATCGTGCTTGCAGGTTAGGTACTTTGTTTCCATCAATACCAGATCCTATCACCTCAACGGTGGGGTTAGGATATTCTTTCTGTAAGGTGTCTCTGACAATTGTTACATAACCTTTTTGCTGATTACCTGCTCTGGTGATAGAATCACCAAAGAAGATGACGCGAGCAAATGTAGGTGTTAAGGTGCTGGTTTCTGGAGGTGCTTTTTCTTTGTTAAATTCCCTGATTAACCAGAATAGCAGTATAAGGATGGGTATTGGTAGCAGTAGGGTGAGTTTTTCGGTAATCATATTTAAACTTTAAACGAGGATTTGTTTTTTTATTTTTGCGGTGCTGTAAACCCAAATTTTGTAAACATCCAATGATACCATTCTTGATGAGTGGTAACAAAGGTTAATGCTGTTTCTAAATCAATATCTAAATCTTTGTTATAAATACTAACAATTAAATCATAAATTAAATCAAATAAAATTCTATCTTGTTTATTGAATAAAATAAACTTCCCATTGCTGCTATTTTCTAGTTGTTTAATTCTGTCTCTCCCCACTTTACCTGTAATTTCTGGTTGACGTTCATCTCTGATTAAAATAAACTGGGAATTAGGGTTATTAATAACTAATTGATTAAAATTACCAATGCGAGTTGTAAAGGGAGTACCGCTAACTTCTAAAAATGCCATTACATGATATTTTGTTCCTCTTTCTATAACAATATGTTCTGGTAATACCTTTTTCCCAAAACGGTATTGTGTTAATTTGAATGACTGAATGTGAGTTAAAGCTTCAGCAATATTCCTCAATTTACCAATATCATCACCATCACTAATAATCGTTGCATTGTGATATTTATTTTCTAATTCTGCACGACGTTGTTTGAGATATTCAATTATTGGATTTTCCAAACTTCTAAAATTGACATCTTCACTCGGTGAATAATTGGCTAAATTTGATAATTTATCCTGTAAGTTGCTAAAATCAGTAGTTTGAGAAAGTTGACTACCTTGAATTAATTGGTTTAAAACTTCTATGATGGTGTTTTGCTGTTGTTGTAAAAATTTTAATTGTTGTTCTATTTTTTCATTCTGATCTAATTCTCTAATTGCTTTTCTCTCATCTGGTAAAGGAATATTGTTCACTCGTAAATCATAATATTTAGCAGCACGGTTTAAAGCAGCACGAATGGGTGTTTTACTTAAAATATCCTCTAAGTCTTCAGATGCAAACAACTGTTCTAAGGAAATATCTAAAGTTTGCATTTTCACTTGGAGAATAGCTTTAATTTCTGCTTCTGTGGGTTGACGTAATGCAACTTGATATTGCGATATTCTTCCAATAATAGATTGATCAAATGTTGTTTGCAACTTTTCCCATCTATCAGGAAATAAATTCAAAATAATTAAACTATTAGGAACATGAGTAAAAATCTCTTTTATTGCTTCTCCAAAATTCCATAGAATATCTTGGTTGTGAGGAAGTCCTAAACCTTCTAATTGATCAAAAATAATAATTAGCGGTTCATCCAAAGTGGATAATTTACCTAACACGGAAATTGCTTCTAAAGAAAATGCTTCTTTACTAATTTCCTCTCCCCAATTTGGTAAACCTACTTTTTCTGCTTCTTCCTCAGTTAACATATTTCCTGCTAACCAACGAGTAGTAATATTTCTATAGTCATATTTTGTATAACTGCAATATTTCACCATTCCTTTAATGATAGATAATGCAAAACTTCCTGCTGCGTAATTATTCATCCACCATTCATTAATTGTCTTTTCTATATATTCCCAATATTCCCGTTTACGTTGAGTATTTTCTTTACCTAAAGCATTGATATCATTATCTTCTAAATCATATAAAGCTTTTAAAATATCTATGTCTTTCTGTTTGACTTCTCTATCAGGTAAACTAACTATTTTTCTAAAGGTGTTAATCATTAAAGAATCTAATTGATTTAAATTACCTACCTTTTCCACTAAAGATTCTAAAATTCTACTATAAATATGATAAAGTATAGATTGAGCATTATTAGGTTGACGAATAAACAGTAATCTATTACTGGATAATCTTTCATGGGCAAGTCGCATCATTAAATGAGTTTTTCCTGTTCCTGGTTCTCCAATGACAACAACTCCTTTACTTTGATAATTGGGATCTAGTTTAATGTTATTTAATGCAGTTTGTAAAATCTGAAATTGTTGATGATATGTATCAGGATAGTCGGGATGATTTTGGAACGGTGTATCAACGCGACTACTACTAAAGGGGTTAGGTTGTTTTTTGAGATTTTCTAATCTGATTCTTTGATAAAGATGATAGGTAAATATGGCATCATAACGCGCACTATGCGCCATATCAGGATTAAAATATTGATGATTATAATCTTTCAGATTCAAATATTTACACAAATATTCTAAGGAATAACTGGCTAAATTTGGAAAACAGTCTTTAGCTAAAATCCAAGTACAATCAAATTGTAATTTAGGTTGTAAATTTTGCCAGGATAAACCAACTTGCTGGAAACTGCGTTTGAGGATTTCTATATCATGTTCTGCATAGTGAAAGATGATTTTTTTATCTTCAACAATAGTCAAAAATTCTGTTAATAAGGTTTTCAAACTTTTGGTATTGAGAACATTTTGAAAACCATGATAACTACCATCACAAAAACCCTCATAAATTACCACACCTTGACTATCAACAATAGCTAACTCTGTGAGATATGGATTACCTTCCGTATCTAAAACAACAAAATTCATATTGATTAAATTACGAATATTTTTTTAATGCTTGTGATAATTACATCATAACCTATGCAATAGTCGGTAGGCAATTAAACGGAGATTGCGTGAGAAAATTATTGATAATGTCTGATCACCTCTGCAACAGACCAAGCTTGAGCGATCGCACCTCTGGGAAAATGGGGTTCATCACCATCAAAAATTTCCGAAATTGAACCTAAACAACCATTAGATGAAAAATGATCTAACAACGGTTTCCAGTCAAAAGGTAAGGGTGTTTCCGGATAAAATCGTTCCCAAGCGCGAATATAAGCACCGATCAACCATGTCCAAACCGTACCTTGATGATAAGCGCGATCGCGTTGTTGCGGACTTCCTTCACATTTTCCCTGATATTCTGGATCACTAGGATCAAGACTGCGTAAACCATAGGGAGTTAATAACCGCGAAGTTGCTAAGTCCACAACTTTTTGTCCCTGCTGTTGAGAAAAAGCACAATGACGCAGAGATAAAGCTAAAATAGCATTGGGGCGAATTTGGGAATTACGACTATCATCTAAATCAATGAGATCATATAAATAACCTAACTGGGGATGCCAAAATTTTTGTAAGGATATTTTTACCAGTTCTGCTTGTTGTTGATAACGTTGTTTTTGACTGATTAAACGACTAGAATGATCTATATATTCATGACTTAAATGTTCTGACCATTTAGTTAACCAACATAAAGCAGAATACCACAAGGCATTGATTTCTACTGCCTTACCGCAACGTGGTGTGACAGGTATTCCTTCTATCAGTGCATCCATCCATGTTAATGCTACACCTTGAGCATCCCAAGAAACCAAACCATCAATAGCGTCAACTTGAATATTATAACGAGTACCGCTAATAAAAGCTTTATGAATTTGCTGCACAATGGGAAATTGTTCTAACAAAAATTCCCAATCTTGAGTAGTTTCTAAATAAAGTCCTAAAATTTCAATCCACCATAAAGCAGCATCAATACTATTATAAAATGGTTCGTTATCTACATCAGGAAAAGTATTAGGTATGAGTCCATGACGACAGTAACGTCCAAAGGTTTTTAACAGTCCTTTGGCAATTTCAAAACGTCCTGTTGTTAATGTTAATCCTGGTAAAGCAATTAATGTATCTCTTCCCCAATCATTAAACCAATGATATCCTGCAATCACTGTAGGACCTGCTATGGAATCACGATAAACTATAAATTGATCACTAGCTTTGAATAGTTGTTGTTGAATAGGTGATAGCTGACAGGTAATAGGTGAAAGTAAAGAAGAAAGTGTCAGGTGAGAATTTTCTCCCCTCCTTCCTATTTCCTCATCTCCCCACTGAAAAATTTGAGCAAGTCTTTCTTGTTCTGCGTCTACTGCTTCTGTAAAACTATCAGGGGAAAAAATTTCTTGGGAGTCGGGTAAACCTACTTTAGCTTCTAGGGTGACTGTATCTCCTGGTTGCAAATTTACTGTTAAATATCCAGGACTATATAAATCTTGGCGATCGCCTAATCCCCTTTTTGTTTCTTCTGGTAAACTATAATTCCAGTACCATAACCCATCTGCTTGATATTTTCCCTGGGTCCAGCGTAAATGCCAAGGTGTACCAAAGTTACCACAATGGTTTATTTGTAAACACAGTATATTTTGATGGAGTAATTGGGAAAACTGGATTTTTTCATTACCTATTTGTTGATGGTGAAAATTGCGATCGCCTATTAACAACCTTAACCTTAAAATCCCTAAATCCTTACCCTCATACCGATATTGAATCAAAATTCTTTGGCTATTCTCCCTATTTCCCCATCTCTCCATCTCTCCATCTTTTCCTAGCAAACCATTTGGCATCATCAATTGTCTAGATAACTGCCAATTATCCCCACTCCACACCCATTTGGGAACTGGGTGAATATCAAAATGGTGCAGAAACTTATAGCCTGTTGGTGCAATTTGACCACTACCCCATAAATTTGTCCCCAGTGCTATGACTTTCCCCGATATTTCTAAACTTGCTTCCAAGTGAGAAAGTAATAATTTTCGTCCTGAAGGTGGATTCGTAGCGGCAAATAACCAACCATGATAAGTCCTTGTATGCACATCCGCAACTGTACCACTGGCAAAACCACCCAAGCCATTGGTTAGTAACCATTCTCTAGGATCTAAATCAGTCATTCGATTTTGGATTTTGGATTTTATAGCAGGAGTCAGGAGACATGGGAGCAGGGGAGCAGAGGAGCAGAGGAGAAAATTCTTTCCCAGTCACCAATCACCTGTTCTCAAAATCGTAATGACTATGATATAGTCGTAACAGATCGTAACTAAACTGTGAGAAGCGTAGAAGGGTGAGTTTCAGTTGCCCCAAACTACCACACAAAAAAATGGATATAAATTGAAGGAGAACTAGGTTAATGACGCTCACTTACGGAACAGAAGGATGCCTTCGTGTTGGTCAACAGGCTCCTGATTTTACAGCTACAGCTGTGGCAGATCAAGAATTTAAGGATATTAAACTTTCCGACTATCGTGGTAAATATGTCGTTCTGTTTTTCTACCCATTAGACTTTACCTTTGTTTGCCCCACAGAGATCACAGCATTTAGCGATCGCTACGAAGAATTCAAAAATCTTAACACAGAAGTTCTCGGTGTCTCCGTAGATAGCGAATTTTCCCACCTGGCTTGGATTCAAACAGACCGTAAATCTGGTGGTGTTGGTGATTTAAATTATCCCCTAGTTTCCGACATCAAAAAAGAAATTAGCGCCGCTTACAACGTTCTCGACCCCGCTGCTGGTATTGCTTTGCGTGGTTTGTTTATTATTGACAAAGATGGCGTAATTCAACACGCTACCATCAACAACCTAGCCTTTGGTCGCAGCGTTGAAGAAACATTGCGTACATTACAAGCTATTCAGCACGTTCAATCTCACCCCGACGAAGTTTGTCCTGCTGGCTGGCAACCTGGAGAAAAAACAATGGTTCCCGATCCTGTGAAGTCCAAAGTTTACTTCGCAGCAGTGTAGAAGGCAGGAGGCAGGAGGCAGAAGGCAGAAGGAAGAAGGAAGACAGGAGGTCTATAATTCTCCGCATCTCCCCCATCTACCCATCCTCCTGGCTTTCTCTTTTCACATTATTTATTAAATTTTAATTTCTAATTATTTTATGTTGACATCAACTGATTTTACTGGCTTATTTAATGAGAGATTTTTTCGTAATCTGTTACCAAAACCAGCCCTTGATGAGTTGAGATTGGGAGTAGGAACGCCAGATTTTAAATTAACAGATGTTACCAATAATCGCACAGTAAAATTATCAGATTATCGTGGTAAACAACCTGTTTTACTGGAATTTACCAGGATTTTCACAGAAAAGCAATATTGCCCATTTTGCTATCCTCATATTAAAGCTTTAAATGAAAATTATGAAGAGTTTGTCAATCGGGGCATAGAAATTTTAATGATTACTAGCACTGATAAACACCAAAGTGAAATAGTAGTTAAAGACTTAGGTTTAAAAATGCCCTTGTTGATAAATCCTAGTTGTCATGTTTTTAGGACTTATCAAGTAGGACAAGCATTAGGAGCGCCTTTACCAGCGCAATTTGTATTAGATAAAGATGGAAAATTACTCTATAGACATTTATTTTCATTCTTGGATCACAATGCTAGTGTAGAAACATTGCTAGAACAATTTAATTGTAAAATTTAGGAGTCAGGAGTCAGGAGTCAGGAGTCAGGAGTCAGGAGTTTAGAAGAATAATAATAAATGACTAATGAGGTAAAAAAATATTTGCGTTCATCTGCGTTCATCTGTGTTCAATTATTAATTCTTATCCCTCATCAGAATGGGAATTGTTATCACTGATCACTGATAATAATGTAAAATAAAAATTGATAATTTAATTTAAGATGTTTGAGCATGATTACACTTTATCATACACCAATTTCTCCCAATTCTCGCCGAGTCTGGATCACACTCATAGAAAAAGGATTGGAATTTGAACTGGTAGAAGTTAACTTAGGTGGAGATCAATTTAAACCAGAATTTTTAGCAATTAACCCTTTTCATCATATTCCCGCTTTGGTTGATGACGGCTTTAATGTAGTTGAATCCTTAGCAATTTTAGATTATTTAGAAGCTAAATATCCCACACCCTCAATGTTGCCAAAAGATGCAAAAGATTTAGCAAAAGTGAAAATGGTAGAAATGGTCAGCGTTAATGAATTATTACCTTCATTGACACCAATGATGTCTGTGATATTTGATTTACCAGGAAAAAATCCAGAAGCAATAGAACAAGCTAAAACTAAAGTTAGTACAGCATTACAATTTTTTGAGAACCTGTTGGATGAGCGTGAATATTTCGGTAGTGATAGCTTAACTTTAGCTGATGTGGTAGCAGGAAGTATAGTACCGTGGATTCCACAAACGGGTATTTCCTTAGATGAATATTCAAAATTAAAAACTTGGTGCGATCGCTTAGTTGCACGTCCAGCATGGGAAACTACCCAAGCGACACCAGAAATGATAAAAGGTTTTCGGAAACTGTTAATGGCGAGAATGGGATAATTTAGCAGGTGATAGGGGACAGAAAATAGATAAAAATTCAAAAGCCAGAGACAAGAGTTTATTTTTTCCCCTACACCCCTACACCCTAACTAGGGTAAGCTGTTACCCAGCTAAATTTTATTATCGTTATATAGTTAAGTCTTGTGGTGCGGGCCGGACAGCCCGTTAGACTTATACAAATTAAATGCACAACAGCTTAATACAGGACGTAGGTTTACCAAGGTCCCCAGATAGCAAAGGTTATGCCTGGAGTCTGCATATTAACAAACATCGTCTGACCATCAGGGGAGAAGCAGACCCCAGCGAATTCTGATGTGTTGAGGGCATTTTTGGCAAACTTGTAAAGAGCGCCAGTGGGAGTAATACCCAGAATGTAATCTGTTCCATCCCCATCTTCACAGAGGAAGATGTCCCGGTTGGGGAAAACCACAAGATTATCAGGATTGTCCAGTGTACCAGGATTGTTAGGTTCAATATAGAGTTCAACAGTATTATTAGCAGGGGAATAACGCCATATTTGACCATCTCCAGAACTACCTCCACTCTTGCAAGTGAAGTAGACATAACCACTGCCATAAAAGATGCCTTCCCCACCTGAAAACCTAGCGGCACCATTGTTATACCCTTCTATTCTGACAGTATCAGAGGTGGGATCAGGATTGTTAATTTGTACCCATTCCACCGCCCTGGGCTGATTTTGGGGAAAACCTGTAGCCGTGTTGATTCCAGGCGACACTGTAATCTTTAAAGCATATAGGGAGCCGCCAGCACTTAGGTTATTGCTTTGGTTAGGAATGAAGCGGTAAAAAAGCCCGTCTCCCCGGTCTTCTGTCATGTAGATATACCCTGTGTTGGGGTCTACAGCAGCAGCCTCGTGATTAAAACGCCCCATCGCTGTTAGTGGGACAGGGGTGACAAAAGTGGTGGCGCTACTGGGTACTTCAAAAACATAGCCATGCTTCTTGGTGTTATTGGTTTCAAAAGTTTCCTCACAGCTTAACCAAGATCCCCAAGGCGTAAGACCACCAGCACAATTACGAATGGTTCCTGCTAGGACTCCCCGATGATCTAGCAAGATGCCGGAAGGATTAACAACTAATTTAGTGCAACCGCCCCTCGCCTTTGTGTTGTACTTCTTGTTATTGGGAGCGCCCAAACCGTTACTAGAAGAGGGAGCGAGTTCGTGGTTGCGAATGAGAATTGTATTGCCATTAGAATCTGAAAAGGCACCCATACCATCATGACCACCTGGTACCTTGTAACCATCATTCATCGTTTGACCTGTTTCCGACAGTCTGCGATAGGTGAATCCAGGTGGTAAATCTAATACTCCTAATGGGTCAGGAACTAAATTTCCGTAGGGACCAGCAGCGATCGCACGTTTGGCATAGAAGGCTTGCAAAGGAGATAGAAGAAGCGCACCTGTAGCTGATGCCCCTGCCATCGTAAAAAACTTACGTCTCGATAGATTCAAAGTATTATACTCCCTAATATTGTGGAGGGGGTTTATTTTGTTGTAAATAACCAACCTCAATTATGTAGGAGGAAGATATTTTTGAAATTAATAATAGGTTAAAAAACGATTAAACAATTATTTATCGTACTCTTTGTAGCGTAGGCTATTTGGCTTCTGTGGTATTACAAAAGTGTGTGTCGAAGTCATGATCTTGCTTTCATCCAACTGATAATCAAAAAAATAATTTCCTGGTTGTGAAATCCAAATTAATATTAAAAATTTTAACAGTTTATTATTAACAACATACAGCAAGCAGATTGCAGAAAAGCCAGACAGCAAGCCAGTTTTACTCCTGACAGCGTAGCTTGGCGTCAGCCATATTCTGCTGTATTAGCAATAGGGGAAAAAAACGGTTTTTCTTCCCCTACACCCTTGTTTTATAATTTAACCTGTGCCAAATGACTGCGGGGGTTGTAAGTGCGGATAGCCCGGAGTTTTTCATAATATTCTCGCTCCTGGGGGGTGAGGTCTTTTGGAGGTGCGATCGCTACCTTCACCATCTGATCACCACGTCCACCCTTAGCTAGAGGCCAACCCTTACCACGTAAGCGCAGAGACTGACCAGAACGGACTCCCGCAGGTAGCTTAACATTGACATTACCATCGGGTGTAGGTACATCAATAGCAGCACCCAAAGTAGCCTCATCAGGAGTAATTAGCACTTCACAAACGAGATTATCACCTTCTATTTGGAAAAAAGAATGGGGTTGTAGTTCTATCTTTAAATATAAATCTCCCCGTTGTTGAGTCATGGGGTTAACTTGACCCTTACCCCTTACCCGCAAACGAGTACCAGTTTTTGCACCTGCGGGGATGCGAACATCAATAGTTTCGTTACCCAAATTAAAACGTTTTTGAACCCCTGCGAAAGCTTCAGCAAAAGTTAAGCTAATTACAGCTTCGCTATCTTGGGCTGCACCAGCACCAGCATCTGGAAAACCAAAATCATTAAAACCGCCATAACCGGCACCTGGTCTACCTGTGGAAGTGCGATAAGAGTAACTTTGTCTGCCAGTACGGGGTCCTGCGCCACCAAATAATTCATTGATGAAATCATTAAAACTACCGTATTGACTGAAGTCAAAGCCGCCCATATCAGCACCAGCCGCACCACCGGGGAAACCACCTTCCCCTACTTGCTTCCAATATTGACCATATTGGTCATATTTTTTGCGTTTATCTGGGTCAGAGAGAACTTCGTAAGCTTCGTTAACTTCTTTGAATTTTGCCTCTGCTTGCTTGTTACCGGGGTTAACGTCCGGGTGGAACTTGCGGGCTAGTTTACGAAAAGCTTGTTTAATTTCTTCTGGACTGGCAGTTTTAGTAATTCCTAAAATTGAGTAATAGTCTTTAAAGTCCGTTGCAGCCATCTACCAGCCTCCTGTAGAAATTTAAGTTATGTTTTTTTCTAAGATTTGAGATTTACTGTTTGCCTAGTCTAATGCCAGGCAAAATAATTCTGATATTAAATTAGCAAAGAATAGCAAAAATCAAGTGTGGTTGTCGCTCATAGTGGCAGGGAAATTACCGTACTTTTGAGGAGGTAGGAGGCAGGAGGCAGAAGGCAGGAGGTAGAAGGCAGGAGGTAAATATTTCTTACCATCACCCTACACCCTATTCCCTGTTTTTTGACTTTTGACTTGATTTTTCTCCTCATCACCCCATAACCTCACCTGATTTACTTATAAAGAATTTCATCTAGTCCTTCGTCTAAACTGGGGGGAGCATCCCGGAGTTGGCGGTGCATTCGCAAAATAACGTCTTCTGGAACTTGGCGATCGCGCCTTTTATTGCGTGTCAAACACAGCCAAACTGGAGTTTTTACCCATAGCCCGGTAATGTGAGTAAAACCGAGTTCACGGGCTAATTCTATGATATCCCGGCGATGTCGTCTTTGGGCATTGGTAGCATCAAAAATAGTGGGTATCTCTGCGGTAGTGGCTTGCTGAAATTGTGTTTCTATTGCCCGCCAAATCAATGGCCAAGGTCCTTGAGTTGCTTGGGAACCAAAAAGCTGCCCCCGGATGACATCTGTGGAAATTAGCTGCATCTGGGGACATTCTGTCAGTAATTGTTTTGCCAATGTTGACTTGCCACTACCAGGAAGACCAATTAGCAAAAGTAGTTTAGTCATTGGGGACAGGTGACAGGTGACAGGTGACAGGTGACAGAAATCAATTAAAAATTAAAAATTAAAAATTAAAAAACTCTTGCCTTTTGCCTCTTGCCTCTTGCCTCTTGCCTTTTACCAATTACCAGACTAAATAACTGTGCCATCAGGAATGACAGCATTTTTGAGAACAACCACAATTCCACTACGAATGTAGAAGCCTTGTTTTTCTCGTTCGGCTTCTTGGACATTATCTTTATTGACAATTTTCACATCATGACCGATGCGGGCATTTTTATCAATGATAGCTCGGCGAATGATGGTGTCTGTACCAATACCTACAGGTATGTCACCTTGTTCGAGGCTACATTGGCGTTCTACAGAGGGTTGATAATAGTCAGCACCCATGAGTAGGGATTCTTCAATTATACAGCCTGATTCAATCCGCGATCGCACTCCCAAAACTGAATGCTGAATGCGGCAGTTTTTCAAAATACAACCTTCGCCAATCATTGATTCTGTAATATCACAATTCAACAATTTAGAGGGAGGTAAATAACGAGCGCGGGTATAAATTGGTGCTGCTTCATCATAGAAGCTAAAAGGCGGCATTGGTTGTTGCGTCAGGGCCAAATTCGCATGATAAAAAGCCTCAATTGTGCCAATATCTTCCCAGTAACCATCAAACAGATAAGCTTGAACGTTGTGATCTTTAGCCGCATCAGGAATAATTTCTTTACCAAAATCAGTCCGTTCTAAAGATTCTTTCAACAGTTTGATCAAAACATCTTTTTTAAAGACATAAATCCCCATCGAAGCGATGTAGGGCTGTAATTCAGCTTGTTCTTTAGTTAAACCCAGTACGGTAGTATCTACGCGCATTTGTGCTAAAGCTTCACCTTTGGGTTTTTCGCTAAAGTCAATTACCCTACCGGAGTTGTCGATTTTCATCAAACCAAAATCGGAAGCACGACGATCATCAATAGGGATGACAGAAAGGGTAATATCCGCATTTGTGTCTCTGTGACGCTGGATAAACTGACGGTAATCCATGCGATAGAGGTGATCACCTGATAGAATCAGAAATTCGTCTACATCCCAATCCTGCAACATCCAGATATACTGACGCACAGCATCGGCTGTACCTTGGAACCAGTTGGGGTTTTCTGGTGTTTGCTGTGCTGCTAACACTTCCACAAACCCATCACTAAAGCCGCTGAAGTTGTAGGCGCGGGCAATGTGACGATTCAGGGAAGCTGAGTTAAACTGTGTCAGGACGTAGATTTTAAATATCTCTGAATTGATGCAGTTGCTGACAGGGATATCTATTAAGCGATATTTCCCAGCCACTGGTACTGCGGGTTTAGCGCGGAGTTTGGTTAGCGGATATAGCCGTGTACCCGCACCCCCACCAAGTATGATTGCTAAAACTTTTTTCACAAAATTTCTCCAGACTGCCTTTCAACTCTCACCTACAGTTTAGGACTCTATGTGGCAGCTGATAAGGGGGGATCAAAGAATCTTGGGGAAGAATTTTTGAGATGGGGGTTTGGTACGGAAAGTAGAACTAATGTATTAATGATTGTAGAAACTGGGAAAGGGGGGTGGATGGGGTGCGATCGCTCTACAAACAGTCAAGCTGATAATATTGAGTTAAGCAAGAGGAAAAAACAAATCATGGTCTCATGTTTTCCTGTAGCATTCAAATTTAGTATGATTGCGAAAGAACTATTGATAGGCTCTTGTCTCCTTAATTCAGCGTAGAAAGTGTAACTATATGAGATTAGATTTTGTAGAATATTGTGAAGATGAAGGTAGGCCAAGTGAGTGGCGTATAGATGGTTGTCAATTAGGTAATGTAAATTTAATAGTTGGTAAAAATGCCTCTGGTAAATCGAGAATACTTAAAGCGATTAATTTTTTAGCAAATTTGCTATGTGGTGACGAAATGCTGAGACCTGAACATAGGTCAAGAAAATGGAAATTAATCTTTTCTAATACGGAAAAAATACATTATATAGATTACATATTAATAGTTGATAATGGTCTTGTAGTTAAAGAGAATTTTACTATTGACTCTAAGACTTATCTTGAAAGGAATAATTCAGGCGAGGGTAAAGTTTGGGCTGAAAAACTAAAAACAGAAATCGACTTTCAGACTCCTATTCATGAAATTGCTGCTTTAAAACGGAGAGATTCTATCCAACATCCTTTTTTTGATGAAATTTACAATTGGGCAAACTCATTAAATTATTATCAATTCGCTACAGATTTAGGAAAAGGTCGCGTTGCATTTGCTAACTCGACAAAGATAGAATCAAAAGATACAGAGCAAGTCATTGAAATATTCAATTCAGGTCAAGAAGACTTCGGAGAAAATTTCATTGAAGCTATAAAATCAGATATGGCATCTGTAGGTTATAACATATCTGAAATAGGAATAAAAATACCATATGATCTATTAGTGTTAACTGAAAAGGAATTAATTCCAGATTATCAATATCTTTATGTTCAAGAAAGTGATCTAAAAGATAAAACTGAGCAAGCAATAATGTCTCAAGGTATGTTTAGAGTATTATCTCTAATCATTCAAGTAAACTATTCACTTTTAGCTAAAAAACCCAGTTGCATTTTAATAGATGATATTGGTGAAGGACTAGACTTTGAAAGATCATCAGCGATGATTAAGTTACTTATTAGTAAAGCTGAAGCCGAAAATGGATTAGTTCAGTTAATTATGACTACCAATGACAGCTTTATTATGAATGGTGTTTCTTTAGATTATTGGTCAGTTATTGAGAGGAAACCAGGATTGGCAAAATTGCATAATATACATAATTCACAGCAAATATTTGAAGATTTTAAATTTATTGGCTTAAATAATTTTGATTTTTTTGAAACTCAATTTTATTTAAAAGGATTTGGCGATGAGGAGAATATAGAAGAGTGAAAAAATTAGCTATCTTTGTAGAAGGTAAAACAGAACAAATTTTTGTAGAAAAATTACTTCAAGAAATTGCTGATAAAAATAGCATTGCGATAGAAATAATTGCAGTAAATGCTAATCAAAAAGGCAAAGATATTTCTACAATCAAGTCGGCTGTTGTTACTTCCGAAACAAAATTTTATGTTTTAATTTATAACTCGTCTGGACACAAAAATGTAGGTTCAGATATGAGAAAACAGTATAGTAAGCTAATTACATCTGGCTATGAGAGAGTTATTGGATTAAGAGATGTTGATCCAACACCCATACATCAAAAATCTAAACTGCAACATGATTTAGATTTTCTCTTACCCAAAGGATCAATTCCTATAAATGTAGTTCTTGCTGTCATGGAAGTAGAAGCATGGTTTTTAGCAGAATATAATCATTTTATTAAAATAGATTCCAGTTTAACACCTGATAAAATTAAGCAACTTTTTGGTTTTAATCCTCAAACTGATGATATGGAAGCACGTCTTAAACCTGCGGATGACATCAAACAAATTTATAATCATGTAGGAAAAGGTTATAATAAAAGTGAAAGACAAATCAATAGATTAGCAGCTAATTTAGATTATGAATTTATATATATTAAACTTGTCAATCGTGTTCCTAGTCTGGGAGAATTTATTAGGTATATTGACAAATTCATAACTTATTAGTAAATATGCAGATTCACACACCAGACTGGGTAAAACACGCGGTTTTCTACCAAATATTCCCCGATAGATTCGCTAAAAGCACACAACCCCATAAACGCTTATTAAATAATCCAAAATGGGAAGACTGGGATGCTTTTCCCACACTTCAAGGTTATAAAGGTGGAGATTTGTGGGGAATTTTAGAACAATTAGACTATATCCAAAGTTTAGGAATTAACGCTATTTACTTTACTCCAATTTTTCAATCTGCTTGTAATCATCGTTATCACACCCATGATTATTATCAAGTTGATCCTTTATTAGGAGGAAATGCAGCATTTAAAGAACTGCTAGATGCAGCACATCAACGTAATATTAAAGTAGTTCTTGATGGCGTTTTTAATCATGCAAGTCGGGGTATTTTCTTCTTTCACGACATCTTAGAAAATGGACCCCATTCACCTTGGGTAGATTGGTTTAAAATTCAAGGTTGGCCACTTGCACCATACACAGGTGATGCACCTGCAAATTATGAAAGTTGGGCGGGTATTCGCTCTTTACCAGTATTTAACCATGATAACCCAGAAGTGCGGGAATATATTATGGAAATTGCCGAATATTGGCTTAAATTTGGTATTGATGGTTGGCGTTTAGATGTACCTTTTGAAATTAAAACTCCTGGTTTTTGGCAAGAATTTAGAGAAAGAGTCAAAGCAATAAATCCTGATGCTTATATTGTCGGGGAAGTGTGGACAGATTCCCGCGAATGGTTGGATGGAACGCAATTTGATGGGGTGATGAATTATTTATTTACTGGTCCAACTATTGCTTTTACTGCGGGCGATCGCGTAGACTTAGAACAGGTAAAAGGACGGGATTATGAAA
Source organism: Cyanobacteriota bacterium (assembly GCA_046045965.1). Lineage (GTDB taxonomy): Bacteria > Cyanobacteriota > Cyanobacteriia > Cyanobacteriales > Nostocaceae > RDYJ01. Next base: position 22,630 of record JBJOKS010000030.1, read on the forward strand.
CCTATCCACCATTATTTGCTGCTGAATACGCGGAAAAAATTGAGGATTTATTAAAACTTTATCCTTGGGAAATTCAACTCACACAACTTAATTTATTAGCAAGTCACGATACAGCGAGATTAATTACCATTGCAGGTGGTGATATTGCAACTGTAGAATTAGCAACTTTACTTTTATTAACTTTCCCCGGTGCGCCAAGTGTGTATTATGGTGATGAAGTTGGTTTACCAGGTGCATTAGATCCTGATTGTCGTCGTGGTTTTCCGTTAGCATCTAATTGGAATCAAGAAATACTGGAAACTCATAAACAATTAATTTCTCTACGTCATAAATACCCAGCTTTGCGGATTGGAAATTATCAAGTTATTCATGCAGAAACAACGCTGTATGTATTTGTGCGAACTTTGGGAAATGAAGAATTAATTATTGCAGTGAATGTGGGTAATGAGTCAGTTACAGCTAGTTTTGATTGTAGTAATTTACAAAATCAACCGCAAACATTACTGTATGGAAAAGGGGAAATAAAATGGACTGCGAACAATGTTTATTTCAACATTCCTGCGCGTAGTGGTTGTATTTTGGGTTAAGGATTTTGTTTAACGAACCGCAGAGACGCAGAGGACGCAGAGAAAGGAGGAAATTTTAAAGATCGAAATGTCGGTGAAACCGATGATCAATTTTATTTGTTTTGCTTTTATTACAAGTTAAACAGAGAGTTTGTAAATTGCTAATATCGTTTTTTCCACCACGAGACAAAGGGATAATATGATCAATGCTGAGGTTGGTTTCTTGGGAAGTTTTACCGCAGCTTTGACATTGATATTTATCCCTTTGATAAACATAGTTTCTCACTTCTGGAGGGATGGTAATGCGGGGTGTTTTATTCATAATTTTCTGTCTTTCCTTCTATTTCTTTAAACCAGCATTTTTAAATATTTCATCAGGTGTAATTTGCAAATTTGGTAATACTTCGTGACTGATAATTTGCTGATTTCTATAAGTAGTAGGAAGAGAAGATGAGGTAAAAACAGTGATAGTTTGAGATATTGTATCTACTATCCAAACTAAAGAAATTCCAGCTTGTAAATAATAGGTAGCTTTTTCAATCATATCTCCAAAAGTTTGACCAGGAGAAATAATTTCAATTACTAATTCTGGTGTAACTGGACAAGGTTCATCTTTTAACCAGTCAATAGGAAGACGATTATAAGACACATAAGTTAAATCTGGTACGGGTATCCAATCTTGTTGATTTTTTGTTAATTTTACACTCCATTCAATCACAACGCGACCTTTTTCTTGCGACCATTTAGATAATAATATAAATAGTGATCCTGTGGTTGAACCGTGAAAAAATTTAGGAGACATTTGCTCATTTTTATATTTAGGTAACGCTTCACCATTCACCAATTCATATACAGTATCACTTTCAGGAAGTGAGAGAAATTCTTCAAGGGTAAGTTTATTTTTAATTTGAATCATAGTTAGTTGTCTGAATCAGGATGTCCAGGATTTAAGGATTTACAGGATGTTGTTTAATATTTCAATCTTAACCACAAAAGATAGTGAAAAACCAGATATATCCAATTTATGAATATTGTATTTATGCAGCTTGATTAAATGTTGGTTGTGGAAGATTTTCACCTGTCGTTTGATAAGCTATTACTAATGATTCTAAAGCCTCAATTCCATTATTAACTGCTTCTTGATAAGTGTCTCCATGTGTCCGCCAAGTTTGTCCAGGAAAATCGGGAAATCCTACCAAAAAACAGTTATCTTCTTCTGACCATTGAATTATCATTTGATATTTAAGGTTCATCATTTTCTGTTTTATGTTCTATTTCTTGAATAGCTTGTTTGACTTCTTTTTCTTGATACTTTTTAGCATCAGCACTATCTTTACCAGAAATAGTGATTTTTCTATTATATAATGGATGTATCCAGTTTGTGTGACTTCCTTTACCGGGAATTTCTATAAAACCAGCTTGTTTGAGAATTTGTTTTAATTCTCTAATTTTTTTAGGCATTTATTTAATATTTGTCAGAATCAGGATTTACAGGATTTAAGGATGTACAGGATTTGATTGGATGTTTAAATTTGGGTATTTGGTGATTATTTAATTTTAGCATATTTTTTATATATTGTATCTAGAAATTAGACTAAATAATATTTGTAAAATTATTGTTTTTAACATAAATTAATTTTCCGCATATAAGGTCAGTATATAATTTTCAGCTTTTTATAAAATCCTGTAAATCCTTAAATCCTGGACATCCTGATTCTGACAATTAATTAAAATCGCGTCTACACAAACAAAGTCCACCGAAGTGGACTAATTTATTTATGATGTAGCTTCATTTATCTTACGTCGTAAATCATCAAGCGGTGATTCTGGTTCTTTGATTTCTGTGTCTTCTTCTTCAACATAGAATTCAACGCTGAGTTTTAATTTCACCTTTCCTTTCTTCCAAGATTTAGAACCTAAGTTTAAAAATTCGCAATCTATACCTTTCTCAAACCAATTATCAGACGGTTTCTGGTTGATTTTGACACCTTTATTACTTAATTCACGCTGTAATGCGTATGCTAATGGTTGATTAGATGATTCATTTACAGCTTGTCTCATTTTACTGACTTTATATGTTTTGTTTCCAAACTCAATCACATCATCATCGTTACACTCTATCAACTTCAATTTCTCTTCCATCTCTTTCCTCCTCTGCGTCTCTGCGGTTCGTTCAAAAAAAACATCAGGTGAACACAGAAAAACCGCATTCACCCAAAAAATTATACTACACCTCTTCTCCCCCAATTACAGGTAAAAGATGTTCATATAACTGCATAGCTTGTAAACAACTATTAATTCCCAAAACAGCAGAATTATACTCCTGAATTTTCTCCTCAACTTGATTTAACAAACGTTGATTATTAGCAATCTTTTCCTCAGCTTCCTGTTGCAAAGTCTTCTCTAAATAAGCACGCGCATGGGGATAAAGTTGTAAAATCTCATCTGCTTGGGTTTCCCCCATTGGTAATAACAGAGTTTTGATAGTTTGGTTGATAGTTTGACGGAAAGATTTACGAATGGTAACTTCAACTTTTGGTTCAAAATCTAACTTCAATAATTGTCTAATTGCAGGTTCAGCTTCTCTGATACTTTCTGCATCGTAAGCTTGGGATGTTTGTTGTAATGTTTGTCGAAATTGATAAATTGAAAAAGTCCCTTCATCATAAAATCTCGGACTTTCTCTGACAAATCTATCGCATTCAACACTAGCAGCAGTTACCAAAGCTTGAGAAATCAATTTTTCAATCGCTTTTACCTGTAATTCAATTCCCCCATCATTACCTAATAAGCGATACAATTGACGGTAATATTCTGATTTTCTAATCTTTTCCATTATCTGTCGGAATAGATTAGCAATTACTTGTTCACAAGACTCAATTAAAATGTCTTCCAACTGATTTGATAAATAATAAAATGCTTCCACCAAAATAGCTAGTAAAGGTGCAGTTGCATTTCTTGGATGACTTAAAGTTGCACGACGATAAGCATCAGCTACAGAAAAACTATCCAGTAATTCATCCAAACGACGAATCATTTTTGATTGTAATTGTCGAAAATCAGCTTCAAAATCCTCACAATGATTATTAATGATTTTGTTGACTTCATCATTAATGTGCTGATGAAAATCTCTACCAACTTGCTGGAGTTGCTGATTTAATTTTTGCAACTCATATTCTTTCATGCTTTCGATTTCTCGCGGTTGACTATCTAAGTCTCGTTGTACACTTTGATAGTGTTTTTTGATTTTGATGCAAATATCTCCTAAGTCATCCGCGAGATTTTTAAATAACTGGGGACGTTTTTCTTCCGTGAGATAACGAGTAATTGAAGTGCGGAATTCTTCAATTCCACTATCTTGAATGAGTTGGTTAATTAATGGTGTTCCCTGTTCTTTTAAAATTCTCACATAGTTTTGATTAGGAGTTTCAAAACCGTGGAGAGAAATTTGGAATTGACTAGGAGAAAGTTTACCAGCATTAACGCAATAATTATTGAAAGCGTAAACAAATTGCGGTGTGTCTTCTTCTCCTTCTAAACTTTTAACACTTTCCGCAAAAATCGAATCCAAACCAAATCTATCTAATTGACTGGTTTGCTTGAGTTGACTACCATAAAAACCTAATAAACCACTGGTTTTATAAACCCTGCTACTATCTCGAAATTGACTGTTAATCAAATTTTCTAATCTTTGTCGTAATTGGTTATTGTACCAAGTTTCATCAATGCGGTTGAAGATATAAAAAACCCTGTCTCTAATACCTGCATTTTCCCGCATGGTTTCTAACAATTCTGTTTCTTCTTTTGTCATATCTCCTGCGGATGCAGGTTTGAGAACACAGACTACTGCTGATGTATCTGGATGTTGAATTTTCGCATAAGTTAATTGTGCATCTTTCTCTACAGGTGCATCAATTCCAGGTGTATCAATAATGATATTACCATCTTCTAAAAGCGGATGATAACAATAATATTCAATTCGTTTCAAAACCGCACTATTACTACCTCTTCGTGCATATCCCGCAGCTTCTTTAAGGTTGGTAAAATTAAATTGTTCCATTGAATAAGTAGCATTATTGAAGGTATTAATTCTCTCACGGTTCGCTACATATCCATCCAATAATAAAGTTAACGCTTTTGCTTGTTTTGCAAGTTCTGATTTGCTTTCTCCACCTTCTTTTTGAATAATTGCTTGACAACCTTGATGCAATAAATCAATTACATCTTGTTTATTGATATTTTCAACAGTATTGAATCCCAATTGTTGACACAAAAAAACAGCTTGTTCTTGTATTTCTGCTTCACTCAAAAAGGTTAAAACTACCCTTTCTTCATTTGCTGGTGCATATTCAATTTTGCATTCTGTACCAGTCGCGTGTCCTTCTGCACTATATAATAATTCTCTCTCTAATAGTGCATTAATTAACATTGATTTCCCTGCACTAAAAGCACCTGCAAACACAATTTCAAACTTGGGAGAAATGGCTTTATCTAAAGATATCTGCACAGATGTAATATCTTGCGATCGCAAAGCTACTTCTTGATGTAATAGTTGTAGAATTGTCTCAACTTGTGCTTGCAGTTGCTGACACTGGGGGGCTAAATTTGACATGATAAGTAATAAACTAGGTATAGCAGTATTGTAATACTACTTATCACAATTTAGCTACATTGTAACCAAATTACTACGAGTCATATCATGCCTGAGTATTTTCAATACCCTTTTCTTCATCTTCACAGGTTCATTTTATGCCCTTGTCTACTATATTCTGTAAGCACTATTTAGCTACAAGTTGTTTAATAGTGTCTATTTCAGATTCAGTAGGAACGATCCATTGTTCAATATTCAATTCATTTAAAATATCTTTTCCTTTGGGATTTTGATTCATTTCTAAAAGAATTGAAGTTAAAGTATTCTGAATTTGAGTTGCTTTTGATGCTAAAACAATCTCATGAAAAATGGTTTTTCTTTCCGATGTTGCTATATATTTCACTAGATTTTTTGTTGTTTCTCCTAATTCATCATAAGTATCCTTATAAACAAAACCCAAGGATGCGTCAGTTTCCTTATTAGCGATCGCTTTAATCACAGCTAACCAACTAGGTTTATCAATCACTTCAGAAGGTGTAATTCCCTGAATTTCCAAGGCATTTAATCCCACTTTAGTGGCTACCATCTTCGACACACTCACCACTTTAGAACCTTGAAATGATTGTAGAGACGGGTTATCTAGATCAGGATGGGCAATAAAAACCACTTCATCATATAAATTAGTTGAACGTGCTACAGAAATAAAATTGTTGTTCAACAAATTTACTGTATCACCTGGATTAGCATAAACGATATCAGCATCATTCATCTTTTGATGAAATTCCTGAAAATCCATTGCTAATTCAAAATGGACTACTTGATCAAGATTTTGGCTTAGATATTGTGCAAATCTAAACCAGCGATCTGGTTTTTTTGCTGTATCATGAGGGCAAACCATTAAATTTAGTTTATCCATTGTTAATTCTTCCTTAAATTTAGAGAATGAAGTTTATTGTGTTCCTCTTTGTATTGTTGCTCAGTATACTGCCTTAATATTGATACGAGTTACAGAATTTAACATATATTCTGCAAACGCCTAAAGTTACATTTTTTTCAGCATTGAGTATATTTTAGCAAATTCTAGTTGGGTAAGACTTCAGTAAAATCCCTTATATTACACCCAAAGCACCACGAGTTACACCTAATTGGTTTTGCAACTTCAATTTTTGCCAAAGTTGAGAACCAGTGATTTCTCCTTGCAGAAGTTGTTGATAATAATGTATTGTTGTGGTTACTTGTTCTGGTGTTTCGTTGAGAAATTCAATTCTCAAATGTTGTAAACCCAAACTTATCAATCTCTGCACATATTCCGCACCAGTTTGTGCAGTTGCATTGTATACTGTATTTCTGCATCCTGCGTCAGCTTTAAGAATGTGTTCACTACCTACTCTGTCTCTTATTTTTACTTCCTGTTTTTCGCAAGGTCTACCGCAGTTGGTGTAGTCTGTTCCTTCAGAAAGAAAAGCACAAAATACACAATGTTCCATGTGAAACATAGGGATATGTTGATGTATTGTCACTTCCAAAAATTGAGGTGAGTAACTGGTAATTAAATCTTCAAGTTGGTTAATATTTAAGTCGTAGGATGCTGTTAACCTTTCTAAATTAAAACGTTGTTGAAAGTAATCTGCGGTTAAGGGGTTAGCAACATTTAAAGAGAAATCTCCAATACATCTTGCATCAGCAAAATATTCTAATTGGTCATAATTTCTAATTAAATAACCATCAGCACCAGTATCTTTAACTTGTTTTAAAATCCAATTTTCTCCAGATTTAGTAATACGCGGTGGTGCAACAAAGATATTTGCGGATTTTTGCGATTCTCTGAATATTTGTACTGCTTCTCGATAATTGCGCGGGTCTTCAAATTCACAGTATATGGTTTTAATGTCTGCGGTTACTGCTGCTTTTAATTGTTTGATATTTCTCACTAAAACAATGAGAGAAGGAGACGCGGTAATATGTGAGGATTTAGGTTTAATTAAATCTGTCCATTTTGCATGATGATTTAATTGCCAAAGTTTGGGTTTACTTCTTAATTCTTCCAACTGCTTGACAATTTCCCGACGCATCTTATTTAATTCACTCACGGGTAACATCACCTTACCAATAAGATGATTTTTCAAAGTTTGTAAATAAAATGGTGTATTACCTAAACGTCCCAATTGTTCCTTTAATTTTTCATCTGTTAAAGGTTTAGTGTGTGCTTCTACTAACAATATTTCCGATTCGATTTTAACGATGTTACCCAGTTCATCATCAGCTATAGCTATTAATTTCTCTCCCACTTCACCATACACATCTATATTAATAGGTCTGGTAAATTGCGGATGTTCTCCCTCATAACTTTGACGAATTTGTTTATCTAATTCTGGGTCACTGGTTTTCCAAACTTTATCACCTCTATGAATTTTCAACCAATTCAAATCATCTCTACCAAAAGTTAAAATTACCTCTTTTCCTTTGGGAATAACTTCATATATTCTTCCCCCTTCTTCCCTCGCTTCTGGATGTCCGCAGTCAAACACCACACCATCACCGGGTTTTACAGGTGCTGCTATTTTCACGGTTATTTGTTCATTTCTAACGCGGGTAACTTCTCCTAAATAAACACCGCGTTTTTTTCCGAAGTTTGCGTGAACTAATTCTTGATTATTTATTCCCTCAAACCAACCAGTATACAGTCCGCGAGAAAATGCCATTTCTAAATTATATTGGTCTTTTTCCCTACTAAAAAATTGCTCTATATTCTGTTCTTTAATTTTATCTAATGCTTTTCTATAAACTTGCGTAACATTAGCAACGTATTCTGGTGCTTTTAATCTTCCTTCAATTTTTAAAGAAGTAACTCCAGATTTTACCAACTCCGGTAAAACTTCTAAACCTGCTAAATCTTGAGGACTAAGTAAATATTTACGATTACCTAAATCGACAATTTCACCATCTGCAATTAAATCATAAGGCATTCTACAAGCTTGAGCGCATTCACCTCTATTTGCAGAACGTCCTCCTAATGCTTCGCTGGTTAAACATTGTCCAGAATAAGCAACACACAAAGCACCATGAACGAAAACTTCTAAAGGTAAAACTGCTTGTTTTTGAGATATTTGTTGTTGAATTTTATTGATTTCAGAAATCGAACATTCCCGCGCTAAAACTACTAATTGACATCCCAAAGATTTAGCAAATTCTACCCCCGCAGCACTGGTAATAGTCATCTGCGTTGATGCGTGAATAGGAAAGTCGGGGGAAAGATGACGAATTAAACGACAAATACCCACATCTTGGACGATGAGAGCATCGACACCCGCAGAAATGATAGTTTTGAGGTATTGCTGTGCTTCGGTGAGTTCCTGGGGAAAAATCAGGGTATTGAGAGTGATATAACCTTTGACTCCCCGTAGGTGCAGAAATTCCATTAATTCGGGTAAGTCTGCTTCTGTGAAATTCTCAGCCCTCATTCTCGCGTTAAACTTGTCTAAACCAAAGTAAATCGCATCTGCACCATTTTCTACTGCTGCTTCTGCACATTCCCAGTTACCCGCAGGTGCTAGGAGTTCGGGGAGTTTGATTTTTTTTGTGGTGGTGCTTGTCATTGCGGTCAGGGTTTACGTCAGTTTATAGATTGTATCTAAGTTGGTGGGGAGTTGTGGGAAGCATCGGGTAATTACATCTACCCTGTTCAAAATATACAAACATAAATGATTTCAAAATTTACTTTTTGAGTTTATTGTTTGCATATTTAGGATTTACTAATAAGAAATTATTAACTTGACATCCTCTAGGATGCCTTGCAATTTACTTTCTTCTATTTTATCAATAATTCTTTGCTTATGTCATATAGTAAATTTATACAAACTTAATTTGTATAAAGTGTAACATAATTAAATTGGCATTTGATGAAAATCATGGAAATGAAGCAAATAAGGACTAGTGTGAGGATAATGATTCAGGAAATAGGTAACATCTAAACTGTAGAAGTAACACCCACAGACGATAAAAACTTAATCAAATCCTGTATCAACGTATGTTGTTGCAATATCTTAATTTCATCATCGCTGATATTGCTAAATATTTTCTCAAAAATTGGCGTATCTTTGCCTAAAACTTCTACCAAAAACTTTTTTGGCTGACTTTTAGCAAATTGCCATTCTAAAGCATTAAAGCTACGTTCAGCTATTTTCTCAATTAAGAATTTATCTTCTAAGAAAATAACTTCTATTTCTGGAACTGCGAGGATAACTTTGTAAGGAATACCAGGTGAAGCCCTATGTAATAAATAATTAACTACATCAGATTTTTCATAAATTTGATTTTCATTTTCTGTATCTGCATCTAAAACAATAGCAACAGGAGTTGACCTAGTAGCCAGCAGAGAACTTGCTAAGGAACGTACTCCATACTGTCCTTCACCCGCTACAAATTTAATATCTTGAATAAGATATTGTGGTAATAATCGCTTTAAAATTTCTATATCTGTTTTACCTTCTGTAATAATATAAGCTAGAGTCATTCTATAGCCTCCATTGTAATGTTGTAATTAGGAAGACCTTGCTCAATGCAGAACCAATATTTTTTTAGTAATGCCTTACTTATACATTTATTTTCCAGTGAGTATTTAATTTCTGATCCCACCCATAATAGGATGGTTTGAGGAGCAACAAACCCAGCTAAAGTTTCAGCAGCTTCTGTAAATCCTTTCCGACTAAATACGCTACCAATAGTTGTTACAGGTCTTCGGAGTAATTGATTTCGTAGCTTGGCTATAGGTTCAATTTTAGCTGGCTTATCCATATCTTTACATTCTATCAAACAAGCTAAACTAGCTACATAAACTACTCCATCAATTTGCTCTATTTCTTCTCCATCAATTCTCACACTATAAGGCCAAGTTACATCAGCACCATCAAGTTGAAATGCACGTAGAACTAAATACTCTAATGCTTTACCTGCATCCCAACCCAGAGTCTTAGTATTACCTAACTCAATTGCTGTCCATAGTTTAATTAAATCATCCCAGCCATATTGTGAAATTTTGGCTTCATACTCTGCATTTGTAGACATAATTTCATTTAAACATTTCTATTGCGGCTATTAAATTAAATCAAAATACTATTAACCAGCACTGATTGAAATATCAATACTAAACACTAGCCTGTAAATCAGGGACAGTTTAGCATTTAACCAGTGCTGGTATAAGATGCTTATTATTTTTTAAATGGCTCAGGTCAGAATTGAACTGACGACCCCAGGCTTATGAGTCCCCTAACAAAGCCAACTATATCAAGAGCTTCAACTTCTGACATCTTATTTTATAGTCAACTAATAGTCAACTCCCTTACTCCAAAAGACTTATACACTCCTTTTTGAGATAAACTTGACATCCTAGAATCCCAAGCTTAGGATTGACTCAGGCTATAGTACCCAAGTCAAGTTGAAAACAATGGTTAGTAAACTCTGACTTAACCCGCATCTGTGGTGGAAAGCTTCGCGTTAGTACATCCAGGTGAACTGAATACCCAACTTACCTGGAGAGAAGTATACAGGTCAACTCTCCTATAGCTTTGTGCTGCAATTTGGGTGTTTTAAGGGCTTATAATTTTCTTAATTATATTCAAATAAATCTTCTCACAAGAGGCTAGGTGTCTTTCTTGACAACCTAGCTGTGTGTTTGTTATTCCTCTAAAGAAGCTAAATACTAAATAAATAATTTAACTAGAGCAAGTATTCCAATTGGGCTCCACGCAAGCTCTCTAGGTGCTTCAGCTATTTTAAGTATTTTATTTAAGATTAAACCTATCACAGCAGTTACAAAGAACCAACCATTAAATAACATTGTTAGACCCCCTACTGTTAAGAGAATAGTAAGTCTAATTGCAAAGTGAGGTGTGTTGTTGTGGATACTAACATACATTTTTACAATATCTTCCCACCATATTAGCAAGATAAAGTTAAAAGCAGATAAGGTAGTTAGTAACCAGAAGCATTCAGCATTACCAAACACTTCCTTTATAGAAGGTATACTAAAAGCTGCTGCATTACTACTGCGTCCAATAGTTAGTAAGATAGCTAACCCAGTAGCACTAGCAACTGCATCAGCTACAGCATGTCTGCTAACAGTACAAGAAGCTGATTCATTCTCTTCTTGAAGTAATCTGCATACTGCATTGGTAGGTAGCCCCCATAGGAAACCACTTACTAAGCCAGCCCATATTCCTTCTAATCTAAACTCTTTTGGGTCATGATACTCAGCATTCTCAATCTTCTCAGGTTTGTATCTGAACTCATTGATTAAGTTAACTGAGAATAGAGAACTAGCTAATACAAATATAGGCTGTTTGATTGGCAGTTCTACAATGAGTAAGGTGAATACTACATAGAATACAAATCCAAGAGTTGCTGCTTTCCAATGTTTAGAGGCAGAGATTAGTAGCACCCACAATCCTACACCAATACAGACAGAGAGTTGTCTGACTAACTCAATATCTAGGATCTTAGTACCCTGAGTTAAGATAGCAAAACCTAAGGCAGCTAACCAGCCAGCTTTTACTAGTTGATAAGAGAACATAGATGAATACATTAACTCATTCTTATTGGTATTTTGAGTAATGTTGTCATCTAAATCTTCTCTATGTTTAGAATGCAATAAAGATAAGTGTTTTAAAGAGGAGCTTGTAATGTCAACTCCTATTACTAATCCTATTGCAAACCTGGGTGCAGGTATGAAAGGTGCTAGAAGATAACCTAATCCCATATTGAATCCTGGTATTAGTGAACAAAGGATTCCTAATACTAAGCCAACAATTAAACCAACTATTAACTCCATAATAGAAATCCTTTGTTTATTTACTCAACGTCAACTACAACTGGATTACTGAATTCCCCTTCTTGGTAATACCAAGTTTGCTCAATGTCAGGTTTAACTTTACTAATTACATGTTCAGGAAACTCATAACTAGCTTCACTGGTATGAATAGTAAAGTATTTTTTGCCTCTCATTTTGTCAGTAATATCTTTGGGTACAGTATGTTTAACTGTTTTGACTTCTGGAACATTGCCAGTTGTGTCAACTACAGTTAAGTCTTCTGTAACTTTGTCAAACAGTAAATTACCACTACCTCCAGACTCTACTTCTACTAGAGCTTTAACTCTAGTACCAGGTTTTCTTAACATGAAGTGGTCTCTATGCAAAATGGTAAACTCACATTGGTTATTAGAGATAGTGGAATAGTAATTTTTAGCATTCCAGGTGTCTCTTCTAACATCAGTGACTATTCCCTTTACATAACCTCTAGTGTTTGGGGATAGTTCCTCACAAGTATTAAGGTTGCCTATGACTACTTTTTTTGAATGTTGTGCTGCTTGGTCTATTGCGAAAAATAAAGGGATAAGCAACCCCACAGAAATTAATAGCTTTTTTGCTTTAGTCATGTATTTGTAAGAACATAAGTCTTTATTTAAGTTTATCTAAATAAATGATACTCTCAGTATTGGTAGATTAAACAATATTAACTCTAATAAAAACTTATGTGTAATTTTACTAAATCAAAAAAAACTTATAAATTACTTAATCTAATAAATAAACATACCTAACCAGCCCTCAACATTGACAACTCAGGAACTTCCTCTACCTGCTCACCCCACAAATCATCACCATAAATATTACTGCTATCTCTCCTCTTCCAAGCATAAGCAGCCAAAGCTAAAGCCATCACACAATCAGTAGCTAACCCTTTATCATCCAGTTTATAAAACCTTAGCTCTGTTTTAAGCTGTTTTAACCTATCCTGCTCATCATAAGGAATTATCAGCTTACCCTTTTCAACCACCCCAGCAAGGTTAGATAGCATCAAAGTTTTGTGATTATGCTTTTGATTTCTGCCAACCTTCTTGTTAGAGTTAATAGGTGTACATAACTCAGCTAAATCAGCAGGTAATTCCTTCTCCAAACTCTCCTTCAAATACTGACCTGCTAATGCAGTAGAGTCATAAAACAGGCTACCTGGGAATTGATTTAACCTACGTCTAACCCTCTCTAGCACACCATTCTGGTCAAACAGAGGAGTTTTACTAATCCTTTCAAAAGCAACAATTCTCAACTCCCTATCAATAAACTGAAGTGTGATCAGAACTGTACTATCACCATTGGTACTACCAGCCACATCACAACCAGTATAGAACTGTGAACCTGGACCACCTTTAGGTAAGTAGGGGATGTCTAAACTAGCACCAGCTTCAGGTAAACAATCTCCTGTAAGTGGGTCATCAAGTGGAAAGAAGCAGCTATGTTTTTCACCTTTTTCAATAGCTAAATCTAAATAATTGCCTGCAAAGAAAGTAGAACCATAATTAGCAAATTTACCATAGATTTCTTCCCTGACTTGAGCTTGAGTCATATTCACCATATTTGCCCTAATTGTTTCTTCAGGGTTACATGGATTATCAAATTGACTGAACTCAGCAATCACTACAGATTTATCCTGTTTAAGCCTTCTATCCTTAAACTCATTCCACATTTTCCTAAAGTAAATAGCACCCTGTCCAGCAGTGTCACCTTCACCTTGAGGAGTAGAAATAAAGTATTTACGTCCACTAACTTCAGTACCCCTAACATTTAAAATCTTCATCCTTAAATGTTCTAGGGCATATTCAGAAGCAGCTTCATCTAATGTGGCAATATCTAAATAGAAACCTAAAATAAACCTACCCTTCTGAACAGTAGCTTGAAACCAGATAATACTATTCAGACAAGTTTCAATATAAGGTTGCTGTCCATCAGCAATGTGTTTAATAAATCCTATACTGTTCAGGAATGGACTATCATTAACCAGGTTGATAATTTCATCCTTAACTAACTTGGCTTGCTTTAAACTAGGAGCGCAATTTAAAGATTGAAACCTTTTACTATAGTCACCATAGAAAACAGAACTAACAGGTCTTTTTCTATAGAATAGAAACCATAAGTGCATGAGAGCAGTAACAAATGTTTTGCCACTTCTAGAGCCAGCTTTTAGCACACCTTCCTGAGACTTTACAGCTTGCCTCAACCATTGTCTTTGCTTAGGATGTCCATACACTATATCACCTGTTTCTGGGTGGATTCTTTCAACTTCATTGAGGTAATAGTTTACCTTCTCACCAAGGAAATACTTGACAAATAGAACAGGGTCATTAGCACCAGCTATATATTGAATCCTTAATTTCTCTGACTTCAAAATACCTTCTAAATCAGAAGGAATAGAATGCAAATCCATTAGTCATCATCTCCCAACTCATACTGAATCTCTACATCTGCTGGTTTAAGTTGTAATAACTCATCAACTCTAGCTTCAGGATTAGCTGTTAGGTATGCTTTAACTAAATCTTGGATCAACTCTTTGGGTTCTACACTTAACTGTTCATATAAACCTTGAAGTGTAAGTTCATTTTCATTTTTATCTCTGAGTTCTTTTTTAGTTTTCAAAGTAGCATTAATCTGAGCTTGATGAATCTGGATTATTTTGGAAACATCAGAGATAGCTTTACTCAAACCATTGATATTATTAGTAATAACTTCTACTTCTCTAACTGATTCTCCATTTAGAGAATTACTCATTTCTACTGCTGCATTGTACCTTTCTATTAACTCTGTCTGATGGTCAATAAGCCTACCAATCATAGCATCAGACAACATAATACTGTCTTCTAGTAGACGTTCTTTACTGTAATCAGTAGCTAATAACTCCTTTCTTTCTTTAGCAGTTAATGATTTAATTGCTCTCATATTTTCTTGTTTAACTAATTTAGAATGTAGACCATGTGTGATTCTTGCTTTAGCTGCTTTACCTCCATGAGTAGCACAACATTTGTAGCCAAGCATCACATTATTTTTACACTGTGTACCATCTTTTTTAATAACAGGACACCTTTGAGGTTCAGGTCTTCTACCTGATTTATATCTGTGTTTATAAACTGGACTTTTTTTATAACTTTCACTAGCAATGTGAGGCATTGACACTAATAAAAAACTTACATACTAATAGTGTAATTGATAAAATATAGTTATATGTGTACTTTATTTAAAATAGTATGTTAGACAATCAACAAACCAAAGTCACTCCAATCATTGAGACTAAAAGTTCAGAAGAGCAAATTTATGGTATTTACAACAGGTATTTAAAAACAGGTAATATAAGTTTATTTGAAATTATTATTTTACTTATAGCATTTGGCAGTTTAGCTTTAACTTGGATTAATCATATCAGGCTAATAAAAACTCCAATTAGCAACGCTATTACTTATCTAACAAATAATCATCTGCATGAGGTTAGGGAAATAGAAAATACCTTATCAGAAATGTTAGCAGTAGCTCAATGTCATAGAATAGCAGTAGGCTTATTCCATAATGGTAAATCTGTAGGTAAACATCACTTTAATAAAATGAGTGTATTTTATGAAGTAGTAGCTCCTGGTATAACTCCACTAAAAGATGAACTTCAAAATATATCACTTTCTAAAATATATGATGATATAGAAAGCAGCAGTGGACAAAGTTTTATTAAAGTTTCAGCAGAAGATAAAAGTTTAAAAAGTAGATGTGTAATGCACTTAGACAGTATTGGAGTAAAAGAATTATTATCTAGATTATTAGTAGCCCCCAATAAAGGTATCTATGGCATCATCCAACTACACTGGGTTGAAAATACCACAGAGAACATATTAGAAAATCCTGCAATGGTAGCTCAATTAAATAAGCTATTTAACAGATTGGTTATTTCAATAGAGGAGAATCAATAAATTTATGGAGCTATTTCCATTATTACCATATAGTTAGGAGTAACTGAACTAACAGTTAAACTACCACCACCAGTTTGATTTACTCTAATGCTGTAAAGTCTAGAAGTTGTTGAATCAGCAGTTGTGTAATAAACAACAGTTACAGGCTCAGGATAAGCATCACTTCTTCTACCAATATTATTTTGATATTGCGTTTTAATTGTACTATCTTGATATACAGCTAAACTATAGTAATGAGTATTATTACTGGTAGATTTAGTTACACCTCCTATAAATGCTGTTATGTAAATAGTTGAAGTAGCACTTAAAGGAGTTATGTTAGCTTGAATAACAGAAGACCAACTTCCATTAGTATTTACAATCCAACCAGGAACAGATGCAGTTACTACTTGTATTACTTTACCTCCTCCACCAGCAGAAGGAGTTTGTGGTTCCCATCTGGTATTAGCAGTGTTATAAGTTAATACTTGACCATTTGTAGGGGTTACATTATGTACAGTTCTACTTTGAAGTTGGTTAGCATTCCATTGAGCAGTAGTGTTTCCTACCTGGGCAGCAGTAACACTATGTGGATTACTTGTATTACCAGTATGTGAAGTTAAATCAGTAGTAGAGGGTACACTAAGATTTGTTCTAGCAGCAGCAGCAGTAGAAGCTCCTGTACCCCCTTTTCCAATAGAAAGAGTATTTCCTATATTGTTTAAATTTAGACTTGATTCAATTACATCTAAATCAATTTCAGAATTAGCAGCGTCATCTACAATACTCATTCTGATGCTGGGAACTAACTTTTTAAACTCTAAATCAGTTCCTACTTTTTGTTTAAATACACCTATTCCTATACCAGTAAGTCCAACATTACTTGCTGTGTTAACTTCACCAGTAGAAGGTAATGTTTGATTAGTCCATTCTCCAGTAGAATTATTATAAATTAATGCTTGACCATTAGCAGGTGAAGTAATAGTTACATCAGTTAAACTATCTAAATTAGAAGCACCAGCAGAAACAGTATCAAATTCTAAATTAGTGGTAGCAGCATTATATTTTAAAACCTTACCATCACCTATAGCAGAATCATCTACATTTATTCCTCTAATTTTATCTGCATTCCATTGAGCAATATTATTACCTACCTGACTAGCAGTAACATTGTGAGGATTAGATGTATTTGCAATGTGATTACTAATAGTAGAATCATCTATAGTTGTGCCTTGAGCTATTAAATCCCAATCTAATGCAGTTGCACTAGGTTCTTCACTTGTAGTTTTGTTAGCTCTGTAACTAGACCCTTCATGAAATACACCTTCATTGCGCCTATAAACACTAGCATTATCCCAATCACCTAACCAAATAACAGAGATACCATTAACAGTAGGAATAGGACTAGAAGGAGTGCTTGGATTAATTTCTATAGCCATATTAATACCCCTTTAAAGTTCCTCTGATAAAGATTTGTGTGTCAGCTTGAGTACCTGTAACTTCTATTTTGATAATATTTGTATTCACCAATGAATAACTTTTCACAATAGTATTATCAGTAGTCAAAGTACCAACATCTTGCCAAGCAATACCTACTAATTCTTTGAGAATAAAACTGACATTAGCTGTAGCAACAACCTCAATATCTAATCTCTTATAATTTTTAACATCAATGAATCCACCTATGTAAGTTTGTACATTTACAATAGTTGGAATACCAAAGGAATCATTATCTAAATCTAACTGGAATAAAGGTACAGTGTCTTCCAATTCAGTTTGATGATCAACTAGATAAGAAATAGTAAATTGTCCTGCTGAAGTCCATGCACCATTAGTAGCTGACTTTTCAATTAATGCAGCTTTATCTTCTAATTGATATTGTCTTTCAAGTTGCTTTAACTCAATAGCAGTTAATCTTTTCTGATCACCAATAGTTAAATCTTTTTGTTCTTCCCTAGCAATTAAAGCTAACTTATCTTCCAAACTGTCCTTACAACAAGTTTTAGAAGCTCCATTAGCAATCAAATCTAAAACATCTGATTGAGTCCAGAATTGAGCAGCAGTTAATGTACCTAACTTGTGAATAGTAATATAAGCTTTCAGATGTAGAAAATAATCTGTTTGTGCTTTTTCTATTAATTCCCTGTCTCTAGTAATGGAAGTACCAGAAGCAGAATCATATTTAACTACAGGGTCACTAACAAAGTAATATTTAACCCCAAATCCTATTAAGTTCCAAGCATCAATAAAGTCTGCCTCTAATGAAGTAATAGCTCCACTAGACACAGTAGAAGTTATATCAGTTAAACCTTTAGCTTGAAGATCAGATATTACAGATAGTGTAAGTAAATTAGCTCTATTACTATCAACAATGCTAGTGGTAGTGTCATTTAAAGCAGGGCGTAAATAGTTATTAAAAAAGTCATTCCAACTAATTGATACTGGCATAATTTTAAATTCATATTTTTAAACTAATCTGTCAGGAAATCTTTTTACATAATTGATAATAGTATTCTTGGGTAGACTTTGAATGCTACTACTAGAGGTGTATTGTTGATAAGTCAAACTAGAAGCAGTGACTTTAACATTTGCATTATTATTAAAAGCTGGATTAACTGTAAAAGCTTCTGACAAGTTTTGTAAAAATAATCCTGACTCATCATATTGATAAAAATCAGCAAGCCCTCCATAAGTTTTAGAAGTACCTATATGAAAGAAGAAACTTTCTTTAAAAGGTTGCTGTCTAGGTCTACCCCATGAACCAATAGGATAAGTATTAGGATACCAATATTCAGGGTCTATGTGGGTTATTAATGTTTCATTATCAGATAACTCTAACAAGCTAGTTGCAGGTGAACTTATATTAATACCTGAACCAAATCTGTTAATTATATTAGCAGTGCTGTTGATATATCCTGGAATGAAATAAGCAGCATAAACAGTAGGACTACCATCTAAAACACAAGTGGCATTATCTACATTTATAGTTACTCCCCCAGCAGTTTGTAATTCATCTCTGTTAGTTAAAAATGATAACTCTGGAACATAAACTAATCCAGAAAACTGATTGATAATTGATGCTAATAACAAATCTTTTTCTAGTGATTTGTACCTTTCTAAATCTGCAAACATAATCATTTAAGGGGGAATTTCACCCCCTAATTTTTAGGAATTAATTAAAGATTAGTAGGTACAGAATAGCTGGTAGCATTCAATTGTAGAACTGCACAAGCACCTCTATGGTTAGGAGCATAACCCCAGCCGTCACTCATCACAGTATTCTCTAAAGCAAAGCTAGATTTAACTTCAGTTTGTAACCCAGCTAAACTTGCAATAGCAGGAATTCTACTGAGGAAAGGTGCTTTGTTAGCTCCTCCATCAACACCACAACAAATTGCATAACCTACAGGAACAATGGGTGTTTTAACAATAGGAACATTACTAATGAAACCAACTAAACCCTCCCAAGGAGATAGCTGTCTCATTCTTTCATTTGTAACTCCACCAGTAGCAATTTCAAGGTTACGTCCAATTTGGTTTTCTGCTGGTACAAAACCACTTAAAGCTTCCAGAGAATATTCATAATCAGAAATCCATATTTCTAATTGCTTGTAACCATGATGTCTAATTTTATCAATTAGCTTTGTGCGTATCTCAGATACAGTAGGACTACCAGCAACAGCAACAGCATTGTAATGTTGTAAATCTCCAGGTTGGAAACTATAGCCATTTACAGCAGGTGCAGCAACAGAACTATCAGAATTATAGAAAGGAATAGTAGTAGTTTGATATTTGTTAATTGAGTCAATTACTACTCTGTTAGTGTTGTTGAAAATAGCTTGACGTAATGCACTAAATCTAGCTTTTTGGAAAGAGGTTAATTTAGCTTGTACATACCCAGCCAACTCATCAGAAGTCATCATTTTAACTGCTCTAGTAGAAAGAGTTAATGCAGTAAAAAACTCTTCAAAAGGAACTTCTTGAGTGTAGTCCCAAACAGTAGAGCGAGAACTAGGTCTAGCTGATTCAGTTAAACTTTCAAGTTCTTCACCATCATAATATTTGACAACTTTCTGAGGGGTACTAATTGTTTCTACTAATGGAGAAAAGAACCTAGAGTTCATGTCATTGTAGAACATCATATCCTGGTCTAATTCTCGCAGGATAGATACTACAGATTGATTATCAATAGTTACTAACTCAGTATCATTAGAGCTAAGTTCACCAAAAAAAGTAGTTGAATAAACCATATATTTTTAGATAATTAATTATTTGAATTAAACAGAAATTTTAACTTTGTTAGCAGTGAGAGCAATCCCAACTTTCTTAGTTCCTGTACCTGCTACAATCCCAGCAGCACCAGCATAGACAACTGTGCCAGGAGTCAACCCTAAAGTAGTACCTTTATTTTCAATAATGCAATCACTATCAATTGCTAAAGTTGTACCTGCTTTTCTACTGTATCTAGCCACTCCTATAGGCTCAAGAGAAGCAGTACATAGGATTGCTTGACCTGAAGAATTAACAGCTACTACTGCACCTTCTGGAATGTCTACTGCACACACTAAATTAACAATAGAACCATCCAAATGAGATGAGTTAATAAATCTATAAAGGACTGTATTGTAAGCTACGTTTTGCATAATTTTAAAATGTATAAATAGATAAATTAAATTTAATAACCACGCCAAGGTTTAACTTTGCGTTCTTCTTCAGCAGAAGTTTTACTAACAGATACTCCAGGCTTTGTAACCATAGATTTACTATTATTAGTAGAGTTTTTAGTTAAAGCAGCTTGCAATGCAGTCTGTATTTTAGGAACTAAATTCTCTTTTAACTCTGCTTCTAAAGCTTGCTGTTTGGCTAACAAATCTGAAACCACTTCTTCTTGGGTAGAACCAGTTGGTTTAATACCTAACAGTTTAGCCATCCTTTGAAAATCAGGTTTAGTTTGAGCTAATGCAGCCTCATAATCAATCTCAGGACTGGGAGGTGTAATAGCCTCTAAACCTAAATCTAATTCTTGGTTTTCTATTACTTGTGTTTGCTCATCCATAGTTAGTCAATTGCGCTATCTTGAAATAATGTACTGTCATCAACATTAGGTTTATCTTTAGAGTCAGTCAAAGCAGCAGAATATTGAATGTTTAGACCTTTTTCATTATCTAACTGTTCTAGCTCTTTTAATGCTTCCTCTTCAGTTAAACCTTCAGTTTCAATTAGGTATCGCTTCCTAGAAATTAACTTATGTCTAACAGCTTCAATTTGCAGTTTCTTATCTTGTAAATCTCTAGGCATCATGTCAGGTAATTCAACCCTAAATGGAATGTCAATACCTAACTCTAGGAATATAGTTTTAATAGCTGAAATTAAATGGTTAGCTCTGGTTAATGTACTTTTTTGCAATGGTTCATACAAAACAGAAAGAGAAGATGAACTAGAAGCTGACCTAGCATTCTGTAGCTCTAAAACCATTACTCCAGTTAGATTATAAATATCTTGGAGAATGATTAATCTTTGCCTTTCTAAGTATGGGCTATCAATTGGTTGTAGGTATCCAATTTTAGGAACTATCCCCAATTCAGCAGCAGCATTAGAGATAGGAAGATGGAGAATTGAAGCACCATCATTAGTAAATGCTGTTTGGAAAGCTGCACTACCTGTAGGTGAATCTACACTCTCAAGTTGACTTGAATTAGTTCTACCAATAATAGCAGGTGCAGATGTTCCAATTGTGTAGACTTGAGGTTTATGATGTTTGCCATTAAGATTAATTCTAGACCTGACTTCACAATACTCAAGCTGCAAATGAATTAATCTTTCAATAGCAGACTGAGCAGTGCGTCCATCCAAGGAATTCACTAACCTAACTATAGGAATGTGATCACCTAAGTCTACTGGTTCACCTCCATCTTGTTTAACAAAATATCTATAAGATGGTAAGTTGAATAAATCTAAACTTGACTGATTCTCTGTGGGGAGAGTCAGATAATGTTCTACCTTTACCTTTTTGTAAGTGTTAGTAACTGGGTCATAAATTTCTCTATTTTCCTTTAGGTATACAACCTTCAATGGATCAAGAGGGTCAACCTTTACATCATCAATATCAATTGTTCTAATATGACGTAAGTTGCCATCAGAAACCTCAATATAAGCCTCTCCAAAGATGGGAACATCAGTGTAAACATCATTCAGTAAACTATAAAGTTTAATCTGCTCTAATTGAGAATTTAACTCTGATTGCTGCTCAGGATTGATAGCTAAGAATTTAATTTTCTTTGCAAACCCATCACCCAGTAAAAATGATTTAAGTTGCTCAACTACTAGCTGAATTAATTTAATTGGTAACTCTCTATTGCCAGCAGGATTTATACCTTGATAAGCATCCTTTAATTCTTGTTTGCTTGCCATTTAAAAATAAGAATTTACTTATATTTATTATATACATTAATTTGGCTGATGAAAAGTAGGCTGAATGATAAGAAGTATAGATAGTTGGTTTAATATGTATGTTCTGTACCAGTAGGCTGGGGCAGGTGACTTATGGCGGGGGGTGTAATAAAGTTGTCTATAATATTCAAGGTGGCAGACAGCTACCCTTTTTAATTGAATCATGCCCTTAACATTCAGTGGTCTTAGGATTGTGTGCGGAACTTATTCTGCCTACTTAGTAGGATGTGTGCCAGTTCCTATTCTGCCTGAGACCAAAGGTGTTTAGATGAAACCATTGAGACTTCTACATGAAAGACTCTTAGGAGGCTGACTAGTGTGGAGGTGTAGATAGTTGACTTAGTGAAAACTTCTTAGGAAGCTGATTAGCTTTGTTAACTGTCTGCAACATAGGTTGATGGGATTAAGTTCTCGCCCTGTGTTCTACAATGCGGATTAGTCTGTAGCCTATAGAAGGAATTGTAACAGTCCCAAAAGACCTCTATGGTTAGGGAAATGTTTAAGCCTTCTATACTCTCTGCAACTGTAACTCCCTCAGAAGACCCTAGTGGTTAGAGGTTGTAGTTTAAGGTAGAGAGCTGAATGGTCTGTTGCTGAAAGCTTTAGTTTAGCTAATATCTTACAGTGAAAACAATGGTTAGTAACTGTGAGGTACATGACTGCGGTAAGTTGGGAAAACAATGGTTAGTACCTAATTGCCAGAAGCAGCATGAGCTAAACTAATTGGGCTAGTAAGCAGCAGTTGGGTGTATACTCCCTAAGTTTATAGTTAGTCACTCTTTATTCTGTTCTTCTTTAAGAGACTGTTTAGCTTCTCACCTGTAGTTATCTAAGGTCACTCACCTAGTGCTGAACGCTTCAGTGGTAAGACCTCAGTTAGCCCCTCACTAGAAGAGATATCTAGGGAACAGCTAGGTAAACTTAGAGTACAGCTCTAGGTAACTCACTACTGAGCCTACTAAATAGATGCTTCAGTAGTCAGCCTGTAGTGTCTAGATATACAGTCTACTTAATCTTCACTCACTAAGAGACAGTGGGAACAGTAAACAGCACATACAGGAATTAACAATCTTTAGTTTGCAAACAATCTTTATTAACACATCTCTTCAATAGCTGTTAATAGAGTTTTTTTAACAATAGACAGGCACATCAATAATCAGTAAATAAGGAAATCACAAATATGAATACATACTTTCAAGAAGCCTTAATGGTAGTTCAATCAGAACAGTTTAGTAATGAGTTCAAGTCAACAGTTAAGTTTATTCTAAGATTAGTTAACTTATTGTTTTTAGTAATAGCTGGTTTATTTATTTTAGTTAGGGGATTTTTCTGTAGACAGCCTAAGCATAAACAATTAACAGAAGTAACAGAAAACAGTAATGAGTCTACTAATGAGGACAGCAATGATGTAGAGACTTTAGAGGAGCAGGATATTAGTGATTCTAGTTTAGAGAATCAGACTGAGGTTGATAAATCAGGGAGGCATAAAGAGTTAAAGTTAATGAAGGCTGCTCAACTTAGACAGCTATGTGGGGCATACTCAATTGACTATAAAAATAAACTTACTGCTATTGAATCAATACTTTCACATGAATACTGTGATGTAGAAATTCCATTCTAAGTTAACTCTTTTTATTTAGGGAATAAATAGTTATACTCCCTAAGTTTATCTAGCTACTCATCTTCATGAGGATTATAATTGGGGTTGCTCAACTTAGCAGACTTATCTAAGTTCTTCTTTAGTTTCTTCCAGCTAGGGTCTTCAACAGTATTACAATACTTATTTGGTTTCTTATCTTTATTATCTTCTGTCATAACTAATCCAATTTTATTACTACTTAATTAAATAACTACATGACATCTCTATAATAATAGTATATGTAGTTAATAATGTAGTTATTTATAAATCAGTTAACTAAATAATGGAAATTCAATTTATAGGTGGTTTAAGGGTTTCTCATAAAGAACTAAGTAAATTGTTTAATGTTAAGCCCTCTCAACTTAAGAAAACTATAGAACAGTATCATAAACACTTTGAAGACTATGGTTTCCTTTATGAATCAGCAGGTGAATATTACTTGAGCTATCCTCAATGTGAGGTTGCTGTTCTCTTTACTGTATCAAGTAACCTTGAGGCTAGAAGTTTATTCAGTAAACTAAACAAAGAGTTTGCTAACTTTAAGAAATCTTATTGATTGATTGCTCTGCGTACAGGAAACCAATATAGTAGGCTGTAGTATAAGTGTACTATGCGTGATTACTAAAGTGAAGTATACTAAATATGGCACACTAAATTCAGCAGACTATCTGTAAGTTAACTAAGCTCCAGTCACCTAAATGTCAGTCAACTAATCTCAAGCAAACTCAATTCAGGCAACTAATTCTGTAGATTAGAATCACTCCACTAAATCAAAGGCAACTGAATAAGTTATCTCTTCATTAAACAACTTAAATTTAGTTGTCTTATTGTCAAAATTTCATATTTTACACTTTACCAAGTTTTACTTCTCTGCAAGTTTTAGTCATCTGTTATTTTCTTTTATTAGGGTTAGATATATATAGGGTTTTATGTAGCGGGCTGTTTGTTAAATGCCTAGATTATGCGGGTTTTATTGTAGTGAGCTAATTGACTTGTATTCTATTAAATGTTATATTATATATAGAGTTCATTAGAACTCACTTAATAATATAACTAACTAAAATAAAGATTATGCGACTAGATAGAATTACTTCAATCAGACTATATGCAGGTCATGGTGAACAACTACAAAAGATTGCTGATTTGAAGGGGCTAGATAAAGCAGACATCATCAGAACAGCAGTCAAAACATATTTAGACAATTACAATAGTCAATCCCTATAAATAAATAGTCTCCTTATTGAGGGAGACTTAATTAAATTACCTTTTATAAATTAACCAATATATATATATTCTAATATGACTAACTTAAATATTTCTATTCAATCTCAGATTAAAGCTACAGTTGAGGCAGGTGGACAATTTCCAGTAGACTTTGAATTAGCTTGGCAATGGTTAGAATATTCTTCTAAGGGTAATGCTAAAAGAACTTTGACAGCTAACTTTGTAGAAGGGATAGATTATTCCTCACTTATCACTATTGAGAAGCGAGAAATTGGGGCTACCAGAGTTGAAGAAATCTATTTAACAGCAGACTGTTTCAAACAACTTGCTATGCTTTCAGGTACACCTAAAGGAAAGGAAGTTAGATTATACTTTATTGAATGTGAGAGACAATTAAAAGCTATTTACTCTGGTGATTATTTAGCTACATTGAAAGCTTTAGTGGCAGCACAAGAAGAGAAGCAGGCATTATTATTGAAGGCTGCCCAAGCTGAAGAGAAAGTAATTGAGTTAGCTCCTAAAGCTGAAAGTTGGGAACGACTTTGTGGCACTAATGGACTAATGACTATTGGTGAGGTTGCTAAGAATTTGGCTATCCCTGGTTTGGGTCCAAATAAGTTATTTCAATTGCTAAGAGATAAAGGATACATATATTATGATTATCAAGGCTGTAATGTTCCTAAATCTACTCTTGTAGAGAAAAAATATATGAAAAGTGTAGAGAAATATGACTTTAAAAGAGATAAAAAATATTCAGTATGTGCAGTTACTTATAAAGGTTATGAGTTTATAGTCAGATTGTTAAAAAGACTTGGATATATTTCTGATACTCCTGTTCCAAATGCAGGCGTGTTACCTATACCTTATCAAGTAGCAGCCTAAACTAATAATGGAAGAAGGTCTGTCTCCTAAAACCCTCTTCCATTTACTACAAAAATAACATATAATACTCACCTGAATAGTAATATTATACTACAAAAATACTTATAATACAATTGAATAAATATGCAAAGAATTAAACTAAATCAACAATACCTCAACTTTAAGAATCCTAATACTAGAATTTTAGTAATTGAATCAGGTAAAGGAACGGGCAAAACTAGATGGATGGAAGATAACCTAGCTGAAATTCCCGCTTTATTTTTAAGTCATAGAATAGCATTAACAAAAGATTTAGCTAACCGCACTGGGTCTGCTCATTACTTAGATAACTCTGCTCATCAGTCAAAAAGGTTAGTAATATGTGTTAACTCTTTAATGAGTTTACTTCATTCTGATACTCACAAAGGCGCAACTATAGTAATTGATGAAGCTACCCAAGTATTAAGACATCTAATAGGGGAAACTTGTTCAGCTAACAGACAAGAAATACTGAATACTTTAGGTAACAAAGTATATAACTGCTCACAGTTAATATTGCTCGATGCTGACATGAATCAGGAGACACTAGACTACTTTGTTAAATTGTTCAATTACAAGGATGTGCAAGTAACTCCAGAAGACATTACTTGGGTGACTAATAGTTATCAGCCTAAAAAGAGAGTATTTAAAGAGTTTCCCACTTCAGAAAGCTTGCAGTTTCATCTTATTAATGACTTAAAAGCTGGCTTAAACTTATATATTGCTGCTGATACTCAAGCTAGAGTGGAAACAATTAACTCCCTGATTGATTCTGCAAAGATAGAACTTAAAGGAAAGCTAACTGTACATGGTTCTAACTCAGCCCAAGAGAAGCAAGTAGACTTTATTGCTAACGTCAATGAGTTACAGAAAAACTACCAAGTTGTTATAGCTTCTCCAAGTCTGTTTACAGGCGTTGATATTAACCAACCTCACTTTGATAAAGTATACCTGTTTGCTGATGGGGCTTCTGCTACTGCCACTGACCTATTACAAGCTTCAGCAAGAGTAAGAACTGTATCAGAAGTTAACTTCTGGATCACTTCAAAGAAAAATAATGAGCTTACCTCTTGGGAAGAAATCTTAAGTAACAAGGAGAGAGTTGCCTTTGGTACAGGTTGGATGAATAGTGTTGACTCTGAGTTAAGAGCAGCAAGAGGAGGAGATGTTTGGGCTTGGGACTTTGATATAGCTACTGGAACTTCAAAGGTTAGAGACAGTGTGTATATGACTATGTTCTGCCAGCTACAAGCTCTACAGAATAAATCTCTTAATGATTTACATAGTTCCTTTGTTGAGGCTGCTGCTAGAGAAGGTAAAGTTGTAACACATAAACCTACTGAATCAGAGATTAAGCAATTAGAGATAGTTAAAGAAGCTACAAAGATTGTTAGAAGACAAAATAAGCAAGCTAAACATCAAGCAATCATAAATGCTCCTGACCTTACTCCAGAGAATTGGTTCTTATTAGATACTGATCCTGATGTACTGTCTGTACAAGAAGCTAACTCTCTTAAGAAACATAAGTTGCTGAAGTTAATTGGAGGCTTAACTGAGTATTTACCTGAAGTAGTGAAGAATGAATCTAAGTGGTTTAAAGCTATTTACTATCAAGGGTTACTGAATAGAGACTTAGAAGATTTGGCTCAACAAGATGAACTAGATGTTAGAACTAAAGCTCCTAGTGACCGTAAGTACAGAGTTAAGACAGTAAACTTGATTAGAGAGTTCTTAAAGAGAGTTAACTATGAAGGTTCATTACTAAGAGGTGAAGAGTTATCAGCTTTCTATTCTGAGTCTGAGGTTAATGCTCCCCGCGCTAACCATAGTTGGTTTACCACTCATGCTATTGAGTTTAAAGAACTTCTGAACTTATCTGTACCCAAGAATGTAGAAGATAAACCATTTCAGTTTATTCAATCAGTATTAAGTGTACTAGGACTGTCTACTACAGATAAGCAAGTGACTGTGCGTACAGGGGATGTGATGGTTGCTATGGGTTCTCTAGGGGTTTATCCAACTAAAGATGCAGATAAGAAAATCAGAATCAGAAAGTATTATATTGACTCTTCTTCAGTTGATATAATGAACTCTATTTTGGCAGCTAGAGAAGCTAAATACAGTAAACAAGAGGAGTTAGTAGAGTTACCATTTTAGTTGGGGTAAGGGCAGCTAACCCAACCCCCTTTCTAGCAGCCTGCACAACCCTTTCTCTTTATATAAAATAATAATTTAGGTTGTGCAGCATTACTAAGTATAGAGTTAATTTAGAGTATAATTTATTAGTAAGTATTACTTAGTTAAATGTAAAGTAAATATAGAGGTAATCTAAGTTTAGAGTAA
Source organism: Cyanobacteriota bacterium (assembly GCA_046045965.1). GTDB lineage: Bacteria > Cyanobacteriota > Cyanobacteriia > Cyanobacteriales > Nostocaceae > RDYJ01. The sequence continues at coordinate 51,098 of JBJOKS010000030.1, forward strand.
ATCTTCTTATCTCTATACTGCAAGAAGGTTTTTTATAAAAACAGATTTCCTTTTGAGATAGAAAAAATACTAACTTTAAGCTACCTCTTTCAGTTATAGACTGAAACTTATTAGTTACACAGTCCCCCTTCTAGCAGACTGCACAACCTAAATTATTTATTTATATAAAGAGAAAGGGTTGTGCAGCATTAGTTAATATTTAGTTAATTAATTACTAATGGTAACAGTAAACCAAGTTTAGCTAATCTCAAGTTATAGGTAATCTAAGTTTAGGGTAAATCTTCTTACCTTTATACTGCAAGAATGTTTTACGGGCTGTAGTTTAGCCAAGTGGCTACTATAAATTACACACAAAATTAGTGACCAACATCACACAAACCTTTAAAACCATGCTTTAGTGTTGGTTTGTTAATTAGCCAGGTGTATATTATGACTGATAAACAAAATCAAGAAACACTTAAATTAGACCCAGTGAAAGAAGAAGTGGGTACTAAATTACAACAAGTTCTCCAGTTGCTAATAGAAGTACAGGCTACTCGTATAGATGGGGATCTACCTTATAGTGCTAATAAGGCAATAGCTAATATAGTGAGGAATCCTCCAGAGTATACTGCTATGGTGGATCACTTATTAGACAAGACTGGAGAACTTATAGATTATATAAACAATGGAGAAATAAACTAACTAATATCTCTAACTTTTTAATATCAAAAAACCTGATGAGTCAACTTATAAAAATAGCTGCTCATCAGGTTACTTCAATTAAGTATTCTTATTTACCCTATACGTATAAAGCCTTCTTTGCAGGGCATCTAACCTGTTGTAGACGCTAGTGAAAGTATCATGAAGCATACTAGAGGCAGTGCTTAATGCGGTGTCTGGATCATCTTTGAGGTGAGTGTCACATATCTTTATAACTCCCACAATCTGCTGTAACTCCTCTATGCAAGTCTCTAGGTCTTCAGCCATTTCTATATAAATTGGGTTTTCCATTTGACTATTCCTCTTGACTTTTAGAATATTTCTGGAACTTCAAGTTGTTTGATTACTCCTGAATAATGCTTGTATATTACTTCAGGAGAATTACCCACCATATCAGCAACTTGTTTCACTGAAATACCAGATTCTAGACATAAAGTGATAAAGGTGTGACGGCAACTGTATTGAGGCAGATAATATCTAATCAACGTATCATTGACTAAATTAGTTAATACTGGTTTCCATACTCTATTGAGAAAATTATGAGTATTTAGCTCTCTACCATTGCGGTTATAGAAAAGTAATTTCTCAGCTTCTTTATACTCAATATCATTCAAAAGTTCTCTCAATTGGTTATTGATAGGAAACAATCTAGTTTGATGAGTTTTTGTGTCTTTCCTTATCCTGACATCAGAAGGTACAGCTTCAGCAAAAGTGATATGTGTTGAGCTAATATGTTTCCATTTCAAGGCTACAGCTTCTTCAGGTCTGCATCCAGTGAGGAATAAAAGTCTGACATAGTTGGTGTAGTAAGAGTGAGGTAAGGGGGAATATTTAGGACAATACTTGTTACCAGCAAAAGCATCAATGATAATGGCTATCTCCTGTTTATTGAAAGTAAGAATAGTATTATCTTTCCTTTTGGTTTTAATGCTTTTAGCTAAGTCTTTGAAGGGATTAGTTTCTAGCAACCCAGATGTGATAGCCCAATTACAGCAAGCATTAATTTGTTTAATAGTACGCTTGGCTGTTTCAGCAGAATAATTACTAAGTAAATGATTCCTGATTAGCACTGCATCCTTAATGTCGCTAGTAGGTAGTGCTTTAATTCTTTTCTCTATTAGTGAGTAATCTCTGATAACAGTAGATTGTTCCACTTGACTGCTCTTAAACTGAACATACTCACACCATAAGTCCAGTAAAGTGTATGTTTTTTCCTTCTTGGCAGATTCATAGTGAGGCTTATATTTACTTAAAGTAGGGTCAAAATAACCAGCTAGGATATCTAACTCTATCTGCCTTGCTTTCATCTCAGCAAGCACTTTATTCTCAGCAGTGTCAGCTAGATTCAGAGATAAGTATTTCTGATTACCACCAAATAAAGCTCTAGGAAATCTTAATCTAAGTTTACCTCTAAAGACCTCAATACCAACTTTCATGGTAATTTCCTGACTATTCTAGACTTAGCTTGATAGTCATTTGATAGTCAAAAGGGTGTGAAAACAGATATTCAGCCCTC